>NZ_FWXD01000007.1 GCF_900176275.1 Andreprevotia lacus DSM 23236
GCGTCATCCGCCTGGGTCTGCAGTTGTTGCTTGAGGGCGTCCACCGCCTGTTGCAGTGCCTGGATCTGCTTTTGCAGGTCTTCGGTGCTGGGGGCTGCTGCCCCGGCGCTGCCGGCCAGCGCGATCAGCCCCGCGCCCAGCCAGCGTTTGCTTGCTTGCATGCATGTGCTCCCTGTTTGTCTTGCCCCGGCATTAGCCAACCGGGTGCTGTCGTTGTGGCCGGTTGCTCCGGCCCGGCCACATATAAGCAGAATGCATGCCAATAAAAATCTTTATATTTATTGGATATAAAAAGACAAGCCGCTGCTGCAATCGCAACAAAACGTCGGCCTTGCTGCACAAAAGCAAGCGCGGCGGTAAAGATCCATGACCTGAAGTGCCCGCAGGCAAGCGCCGCACCTGTCTTGCAGGCGCAGGCATGTTTCCTGCATGACAGCACACCAATTCAGCTGCCATGGAACACAGGCCGTGCCCGAACTGCGTCGTTTTGTCGTTGCCCACCCGCTGGAAGAAAGTGCGCTGCTGCGGCTGCGCAGTGCTGCACCCGGTGTGGAAATCGCCCTTGCCGAGCCGGAACAATTGCCAGCAGCGCTGCAAGGCGCGCAAGGCGTATTGCTGGGGCGGCTGGGCGGCCCCATCGACGCGCTGCTGGAGGCGGCCGGCGAGCTGGCCTGGATACACACCGTCGGCGCAGGGGTGGATCGGCTGCTGACACCCAAGCTGATCGCCAGCCCGCTGCTGGTGACCAACAGCAGCGGCGTGCATGGCACCAATATCGCCGAGCATCTGCTCGGGCTGATGCTGGCGTTTGCGCGGCAGTTCCCGCTGCTGTGGCGCGCGCAGCAACAGGCGCAATGGACGCCACCACCGCTGGCCGGCACATTCGAGCTGGCCGGCCAGACGCTGGTCATTGTCGGCCTGGGTGCCATCGGTGAGGCATTGGCCTTGCGTGCGCATGCCTTGGGCCTGCGCGTGCTGGGCGTACGCCGCAACGGCAGCCACGCACTGCCCGTGGGGGTCGAGCGCGTCTACCGCATCGAGCAACTGGATGACGCACTGGCGCAAGCCGATCACGTCGCCGTCACCCTGCCGCTGACACCGGCTACGCACGGCTTGTTCGACGCAGCGCGCATCGCCGCCATCAAGCCCGGGGCCTATTTCTACAACGTCGGCCGCGGCGAGTTGGCGGATCAGGCTGCGCTGCTGGCCGCGCTGGATCGCGGTGCGCTGGCCGGCCTCGGGCTGGACGTGACCACGCCCGAGCCACTGCCCGCCGATTCGCCACTGTGGCGCCACCCCAATGTCTTCATCACTTCGCACACCTCGGGCGGCACGCCGTACTACGGCCAGCGGCTGGCCGAACTGGTGGCGGAAAACCTGCAGCGCTTCCGCACCGGTCAGACGCTGCTGAATCTGGTCGACAAGCACGCGGGCTACTGAACGCCACCTGCACTCCCCTACCGGCGGCAACCCTGACTCGCCGCTCTTTCTCACGCAACCCCAGGAGCACGCATGAGCTATCCATTGACCACACCGCTGTCACTTGCGCTGCAGCACGCGGCGCAGCAGGCATTCCAGCCGCAGGACGGTAGCGGCGTCAGCATCACCCCCACCGGCGAGGCGCTGGGCGCCGTTGTGACCGGCCTTGATGCCAACCGTCCACTCAGCGCGGCACTGGTGCGCCGGCTCAAGCAGGCGCTGGATGACCACCACATCCTGATCTTCAAGCAGCAAGCGCTGGGCGACGATGCCTTCCTCGCCTTTTCAACCTATTTCGGCTCGGTATTCCGTCCGCCCGAAGATGTACCGGTGCTGGCCTCGGCCAGCAATGACGGCATCCCGCCCGATGTGGTGCCGGTAGCCAACGTGGAAGGCGGCTATACCGGCAACGGTGAGCTGTTCCCGCACATCGACCACCAGTGGACACCGCTGCCATCGAGCGGCTCGCTGCTGTATGCCCTGGAAGTACCCGGCAGCGGCGGCGATACAAGCTGGTACAACATCAGTGCCGCCTACGAAGCGTTGTCCCCGGCGCTCAAGGCCCGCATCGACGGTTTGCAGCTGATTACCTACAACCCCTTCCTGCGCGCCAAAGGGCAGAGCCGCCCGCAATACCGCCGGCCCGAAGCCGAACCGCTGGGCCCGGGCTTTCCGCACCCGTTGGTGCGCAATCACCCGTCATCAGGCAAGAAGCTGCTGTTCCTCGCCACGCACGGCGAAGTCGAGCTGGTCGGCGTGGATGCCGACGAAGGTGAAGCGCTGATCGCCGAGCTGCGCGCGCATCTGCTGCTGCCGCAGTTCCGCTACGAGCACCGCTGGAGCGTGGGCGACATCGTGTACTGGGACAACCAGGCCACCCTGCATTCACGCACGGCCTTCCCGGAAACCGAGCGCCGGGTGCTCAAGCGCGTGAGCCTGGCAGGCAGCCGGCCCTATTGAGATAGCCTCTCGTATCTCTGCTGGAATCGGTGCAATCCGTCGCCATCGTTGCGCCGATTCCAGCAAGCCGCTGCCTTTGCGCCAGTGCCGATGCGGGCCAGCGCGGTGGCACGCTTTCTGCATGAGTGACGCATCTTCCCGGTAACGAGGCCCATCATGAGCCAGCGTCAACTCAGTCTGAATGCCTTCATCCCGTCTACCGGCCATCACGTGGCCGCATGGCGTCATCCCGATGCACAAGCCGATGGCGGCCACAGCTTTCGCCACTACGCACAGATTGCACAAACCGCCGAAGCAGCTCGCTTCGATGCGGTGTTCCTGGCCGACAGCGCGGCCGTCTGGGGCGGTAGCGGCGAGGACGGTCTGACCTCGCTGGCGCGCAGTGCCCGTGCAGCGCATTTCGAGCCCATCACCCTGTTGTCGGCGCTGTCTGCAGTGACCGAGCATATCGGCCTGATTGCCACCGTCACCACCACCTATAACGAGCCCTATCATCTGGCGCGCAAGTTTGCCTCGCTGGACTGGCTCTCTAACGGGCGCGCGGGCTGGAATCTGGTGACCTCGGCCAACCAGCACGAGGCGCAGAATTTCGGTCTGGCCCAGCACGTACAGCATGCCGACCGTTACGACCGCGCCGAGGAATTCATCGACGTGGTAAAGGGCCTGTGGGACAGCTGGGAGGACAATGCCTTCCTGCGTGACAAGCAAAGCGGCGTGTTCTTCGATGAGCACAAGCTGCATACGCTCCATCACCGGGGCAAGCATTTCTCGGTGAAAGGCCCCCTCAATGTCGCGCGGCCACCGCAAGGCTACCCGGTGCTGGTACAGGCAGGCTCCAGTGAGCCGGGCAAGGAATTGGCCGCCCGCACCGCCGAGGTGATCTTTACTGCGCAGCAAACACTGGCCGACGCGCAAGCGTTTTACCGCGACGTAAAAGGCCGGCTGGCCAAGTATGGCCGCATCCCCGATACGCTGAAAATCCTGCCCGGTATTTTCCCGGTGGTCGGCCGCACCGAGGCCGAGGCGCGCGACAAATTCCAGGCGCTGCAAGACCTGATCGACCCGGTAGTGGGCCTGTCCTTGCTGTCGGGCATGCTGGGTGGTTTCGACCTGAGTGGTTACCCGCTCGACGGCCCCTTGCCCGATCTGCCGGCAAGCAACGGCGGCAAGAGCCGCCAGGCCCTGCTCATCGACAAGGCGCGGCGCGAAAACCTCACCATCCGCCAGCTTTACCTGAGCATTGCCGGCGCACGCGGCCACTGGCAGATCGTCGGCTCAGCGGTGCAGATTGCCGACCAGATCCAGCAATGGTTTGAATCGGGCGCGGCCGATGGCTTCAACGTGATGCCCCCCACGCTGCCGGGTGGACTGGATGACTTCACCAGCCTGGTGGTGCCCATCCTGCAGGAACGTGGCCTGTTCCGCACCGAATACCGGGGCAACACGCTGCGCGAGCACCTGGGCCTGCAACGGCCGCATAACCATCATGTGCCGCAATCCACAGCGGCTGCGGCATGAGTTCGTTTCACCCCAACCTGCAATGAGGCATCCATGAGTTTGCTCGTTTTATCCGGCAGCATCCGCCGCGCTTCTTTCCACACCAAGCTGGCCGCCGCCGCCGCCGAAGAACTGGACCGCCAGGGCCAGACCTATCGCGTGCTCAATCTGGCCGATTTCCCGCTGCCGCTGTACGACGGCGATCTGGAAGCACAAGGTCTGCCGGCAAGCGCCCGGGCGCTGCGCCAGTTGTTCTCCGAATACGATGGTTTCGTCATCGCCAACCCGGAATACAACGGTTCGATCACGCCACTGCTGAAAAACGTGCTCGACTGGGTATCGCGCAAGGATGCGCAAAGCAGCCAGTACGAACCGTATGCCGGCAAGACCGCGCTGCTGCTGTCCACCTCGCCGGGCAGCCTGGCCGGGCAACGCGCGCTGCGCCACACGCGGGAGATCCTGACCTCGCTGGGTGCCTTCGTGCTGCCACAACACGTGGCCGTGCCCAATGCCGCGCAATCGTTCTCGGCCGAAGGCAAGCTGGTGGACGAGAAACAACTGCAGGCACTCAGCACCCAGCTGGCCGCACTGGGCCGCCTGACTGCCAAGCTGGCAGCCTGATCCACCCTGTACCGGCCGCCCTGTTGCGGCCGGTGCTGCGAGAATCGATGCCTTCTGACTCCGGTAAAAACCCGATATTGCTCTGGGTGGTCGCGATTGCGTTTTTCATGCAGTCGCTCGACATGACCATCCTCAACACCGCGCTGCCTGCCATGGCACGCAGCCTGGGCACCAGCCCGCTGCACATGCAACCGGTGCTGATTTCCTACATGCTGACCGTGGCATTGCTGATTCCGGCATCCGGCTGGGTGGCGGATCGCTATGGCACGCGCACCACCCTTGCATCAGCAATGATCCTGTTCACCCTCGGCTCGCTGTGCTGTGCCGAGGCACAAACGCTGACGCAACTGGTGCTGGCCCGAGTACTGCAGGGTGTGGGCGGTGCATGGATGCTGCCGGTGGGCAGGCTGGTGCTGCTGCGCACCTGGCCGCGCAGGGACCTGGTGCAGGCCATGAGCTTTGTCACCATGCCGGGTCTGGTTGGCCCCTTGCTCGGCCCGACACTGGGTGGCTGGCTGGTAGAGCTTGCCTCGTGGCACTGGATTTTCCTGATCAACCTGCCGGTAGGCATACTGGGCTGGCTGGCCATACAACGCCACGTGCCCGAGCTGCGTCGCCCGGACGGCGGGCGCTTCGACTGGGTCGGCTTCATCCTGTTCGGCAATGCCATGGTGCTGGTGTCATTCGCCCTTGAAGGTCTGGGCCATCTGAAGCTGGGCACCCAAGTCTGTGCCATGCTGGCAGCAATCGGCCTTGTCAGCCTGATCGGTTACTGGCTGCATGCGGGGCGCACCACTCGGCCGCTGTTCAGCCTGCAACTGCTTGAAACCCGCTCGTTCAGCGTGGGCATCCTGGGCAATCTGGTGGCGCGGCTGGGCGGCGGCTGCATGCCCTTCCTTACCCCGCTACTGCTGCAGATCGTGCTGGGCTACAGCCCGACCCAGGCCGGGCTGGCCATGATACCCAGCGCTGCCGCTGCGCTCTGCGTCAAACCCGTCGTCAAACCGCTGGTGGACTGGCTGGGCTTTCGCCGCCTGCTGGTGCTCAATACCGTGCTGCTGGGCGCCATCCTCGGCAGTTTCCAGCTGATTGATCTGCACACGCCCTTACCCGTCTTGCTGGCAATGCTGACCTTGTTCGGCGCCATCAATTCGCTGCAGTTCACCTTCATGAATACCGTCACGTTGTACGAGCTGCCCGATCAACACGCCGCCGCCGGCAACAGCATGCTGTCGGTGGTGATGCAGCTGTCACGCAGCCTGGGCGTGGCCGTAGCCGGCGCCTTGCTGGCGGCCTTTGTCGGTACTAGTGGCAGCCTGCCTGGCATCAGCCTGCTGCCGGCGTTCCATACCACCTATCTGTGCATCGGCCTGATCACGCTGGTCGGCGCCGCCATTTTCATCCGTCTGCCAGCGCATGGCGCCGTGCAGGCTTCAGCCACCTGAGTTCTTCCGGGAATTTACTCATGAGCCACACCATCCATGTCGATATCAGTCGCGCCGCCAACGGTCGCCAGCAGATACGCAGCCGCAATGCAGTCGCAGAAGCCGGCCGTGCTGCCGACGGCAGCGACGCCGATGATGCATTCCGCGCCGGAGAATTACTGCTGGGTGCGCTGGGGGCCTGCACTGCCGGCACTGTCTGGGCCTACGCGCGCCAGCACGGCATCACCGCGCTGGAAGAGGTACGGGTGCATGTTGCAGGCGATGAGGAGACTGCGCCATCGCGCATCGCACGTATCCGCGTCGAGGTGCAGGTCAGCGGTGCCTTGAGCGAGGTCGAGCGTGACCGGCTGCAGCGCGCAGCGCATGCCTGCAAGATCCACAACACGCTGCGCCATTTGCCGGAAATCAGCGTGGGTGTCAGCCTTGCTGAAGCGCCGGTGAGCGCCTGACCCAGCCTTGCCCACTGGGCGATCAAAAAAACCGCACCGGGTAATTGGTGCGGTTTTTTTTGACTTGCGTCGCATCAAGCCGGCTGTGCGTCTGCCACCACCTGGCGTGCCTGTTGCAATGCAGTCGGCACCGCATTGCCAAAGAACTCGCCCTCAATCAATTGCGAGCGGAAGCCATCAACGCCCACCGGCACATCGCCGGTGATGGTGGTGCGATAAAGCACGCGCTCGACCTCGATATGATCGAGGTCCTGCGGGGCCAGGTGCGCGGTAGCGCGATTGTCCCAAAATGCGATATCGCCATTGTTCCAGTGAAAGCGCACGGTGTAGGCCGGCTTGGTCACTTGCTCGAAGAACAGCTCCAGCAGCTTCTCGCTTTCGGCCGGTGATACATCGACGATGTGCGAGGTAAAGCCCGGGTTGACGAACAGCGCCCGCTCGCCGGTTTCCGGGTGTACACGCACTACCGGGTGTACGGCCACCAGCGGGTTATCGGCAAAGCGCTTGGCCAGCTTGCTGCCGGCCGGGATACGGGTGTTGGCAGCAAAACGATGCTCGGCCTTCAAGGTATCGGCCAGGGCGCGCAGCGGCGCCGACAAACCTTCGTACGCAGCAACCAGATTGGCCCACTGGGTGTCGCCACCGAACGACGGCACATCCACCGCACGCAGGATGGAGCCGGCCGGCGGGTTGACGGCAGCAGTGACATCAGTATGCCAGCGGCTTTCATAGCTGGAACGGCGCAGGCCGTTGCGGCGCTCGTAGCGGCTGCGGTCGATGGGCAGGATTTGCGGATGGCCTTCGATCGGCTCGTCTTCGTGCGGATGGGCATAGGTCACCTCGCCGAAACGGCTGGTGAAGGCCACCTGCTGCGCGTGGTCGATCTGCTGGTTGCGGAAGAACACCACTTTCCACTTCAGCAGCGCCTGGCGGATATCGTTGATGACGGCATCGCTGAGCGGGCCGGCAAGATCGACATTGCCGATCTCGGCACCGATATGGCCAGCCAGTTGGGTAACGGTAATGCCGGAATCAGTCGTAACGGTAGACATGGCTTGTTTCCTCGTAACTCAGTTTCAAAGAATCGGCCCAGCCAGGATGACCGGGCCATGGCACGGCAATCAGGCACCCTTGGCGAGCTTGCGCTCCACGGCAGTACCCTTGAAGAAATCGGCATTGGCCTCGGTGTAAAGCTTGTAGGGGTTGCTGAACACCAGCGACTTGAAATCGGCCTCGCTGATCACCTGCTGCTCGACCAGATCCCAGCTTTCCGCCAAGGCTTCGGTCAGGTCCGGCACGTCCCAGTGGCCGACGTCGGACGAATAGATGGCGTTGATCTTCACGCCCAGCGGGTTGGCCTTGTCGTTGAAGGCATGCGCCACGGTGCGGTCGTCTGCCTCCGAGCCGAAGAAGAAGTTGTCCACCCAGCGCGACTTGATGTCCTCGGCGCTTTCAATGCCGGCAGCGGCAAAGTCGTTCTGCTGCTCCGGCGTGGGCTGGATGGCGTCAGCGGTGTAGCGCTTGCCCAGCGTATCGGCCACCAGTGTTTGCGGGTCGAGCGAGCGTGGCTTGACCAGATCGGTGCCGTATTGCTCGAACAGGCGCACCAGCAGCTCGGTATCGAGCGCAGCCGGATCGTAGTTTTTCAGCCCTTCCGGGCCACGTTTCTCCCAACGATCCACCAGATGGGTGAACACGCGTGCACCCCAGTCTGCCCCGCCCTCCAGCAAGCCGAAACGCAGCTTGGGAAAGCGGCGCGTGACACCACCAAAGAACAGCGCCTTGGCGAAGGCCTCAGACGCATCGGCAAAGTGGCCGATGTGGTTGAACATATAGTTGCTGATCGAATTGCGCCCCACCCAGCCCTGGCTGCCGTAGTGCGTGGTGATGGGCACGCCCAGCTCGACCGCCTTGGCCCAGAACGGGTCGTAATCGTGCTCGCTGTCGAGGCCGTAGAAATCGACATACGACGCGTACTTGGCAATGTTCTTGAAGTCCTCGGGCGAGAACTGCTCCTGGATGGCCCTGATCGGCCGGCGCACCCCGCCGGCGATATTGATCACCTTCAGGCCCAAGGTGTTGACGGCGAACTCCAGCTCCTCGATCCCTTCCTGCGGGGTATGCAGCGGAATGCCTGCCACCGGGGTCAGGCGGTCGCTGTACTTGCGGTACAGGTCGGCATGGTAGTGGTTCACCGCGCGCTGCAGTACACGGCGCGCTTCGTCATCCTTGGCGGCCAGCGGCGACAGCACGTTGTTGGGAAACAGGATGGAATAATCCGAGCCCTGCTCGTCCTGGCGCTCATACAGCAGCTCGGGCAGGTGGTAGGTGGCCACATCCAGCGTGTTGGCGGTAACGCGTGCCCACCACGGGTTGCGGCGGCTGCGGTGATGTTGGCGCTGCTCGGGTGTTTGCTGATACCAGTCGTGCCCTTCGCCATCGCTGCGACTGCGCTCGGCATTGGCACGGCGAAATTCATCCACCAGCTTGCTGCCCCCGTAGTGGGCCACGTAGTCTTCGATGGCCGGGGTGTAGTCATTGGTGTGGACATCGGTATCGATCACCGGGAAGTCGAGCCCGGATTTGATATCGGCGGAACGGGAAACACGGTTGTGCGGTAAACGGGCGGTCATGGCGAACTCCTGAAAACAACGTCACAAGGAAGTCCGGGCAAGCATGCTTGGCTTACACCGGTGGCAACCATGTTGTATGCAGAAAGCATGCCATGCTGCAAAGCGCTGATCCTGTTGGTTTTTTCTGCAAAGTTGCATCGATTGCAACGCTTGTTCATGCAATCTGCAGCGATTCCAGCAGCAACAACCCTCGCCCTGCAGTCCCATCCGGGCCACTCGCCGTGGAACGGGATTTGCTCCACACCAACGCCCTTTCAACCCATCAAGGACCACGCAATGAGTCAGACCCTGCAACAGATTCCCCTCACCCGCATCGACGGCAGCGCCGCCACTCTGGCCGACTACCAGGGCAAGGTGCTGCTGGTGGTCAACGTCGCCTCCAAATGCGGGCTGACCAAGCAATACGCCGGGCTGGAACAGCTCTATCGCAGCAAGCAGGCCGAGGGCTTTGCGGTGCTCGGCTTCCCGGCCAACAACTTCAAGCAACAGGAGCCGGGCAGCGATGCCGAGATCGCCAGCTTCTGCAGCACCGAATACGACGTGACCTTTCCGCTGTTCAGCAAGCTGTCGGTGGCCGGCGATGACCAGCATCCGCTGTACGCAGCGCTCACCAGTGCCCAGCCCAAGGCACGCGATACCGATGCCTTCCGCGCCAAGCTGAGCGAACGCGGCCTGGCGCCCGAGCACGAGCAGGACGTGCTGTGGAATTTCGAGAAATTCCTGATCGGCCGCGACGGCAAGGTAGTAGACCGCTTCTCGCCGGACATCGTTGCCGATGACAGCCGGCTGGTGGAAGCCATCGACCGTGAGCTGAGCAAAGCCTGATCAGGCTTTGTTGAAAACAAACAGCCCGCCGGAAGCGGGCTGTTCGTGTTGCTGCCTGAACCCGGCCGGGCCTACTGCTGGCGGGTGATACGATCGATCTGCGCCAACGCTTCGTTATCCAGCTGCCATGCCACGGCGCGCGCATTCTGCTCCAGCTGCTCGGGGCGGGTAGCGCCGGCAATCACACTGGAGACCACCGGCTGCGCCGCCAGCCAGCTGAACGCCAGCTCCAGCAGGGTATGCCCGCGCGTGGCAGCAAAGTCAGCCAGCTCGCCAGCCACGCGGTAATTGCGCTCGGTCAGCGTGCGCTCGGCCAGCGGGGATGCGGCAGTCAGACGCGCGCCCTGCGGTAATGCCTCGCCGGGCCGGTACTTGCCCGACAAAAAGCCACCAGCCAGCGGGAAGAACGGCAGCAAGCCCAAGCCATACTGCTGCAGCACCGGGATGCGCTCGGTCTCGGCCTGCCGGTTGAGCAGGCTGTATTCGTCCTGGCTGGAAATGAAGGCAGACGCGCCCAGTTCACGCGCTACCCACTGCGCCTCGACCAGTTGCCAGGGCGCAAAATTGGACAGGCCGACATAGCGCACCTTGCCGGAACGCACCAGGTCTTGCAGTGCACGCACGGTTTCCTCGATCGGCGTGAGCGGGTCCGGACGGTGCACCTGATACAGGTCGATCCAGTCGGTACGCAAACGCTGCAGGCTGGCATCGACAGCGTCAAACACGTAGCGGCGCGACGCGCCCTTCAAGCCCGCAGCCTCATCGAACGGAGAACCGAACTTGGTGGCCAGGATCACATCCTTGCGGCGGCTGCCGAGCACCTCGCCCAATATGGATTCCGAGCCGCCCTTGTTGCCGTAGACATCGGCCGTATCGAAGAAATTGATACCCAGATCCAGCGCCTTGTGAATAACCGGGCGCGAGGCATCGCGATCAATGCGACCGCCAAAATTGTTGGTGCCGAGGCCCACGAGGGAAACGCGCAGGCCGGATTGGCCCAACTGGCGGTATTGCAAATCAGACATGAGAGCTCCTGGCAGCCCGTTTGCCGGGCTGTGCGATTGAACAATGAATCAGGCGGTTTGCAGCGTGGCGGAGGCCTGGTCGACAGACAGCGCATGCCGATTACCGGGCCGGGCCAGACCGAGGTGCTCGCGCAAGGTGCGGCCGGTGTATTCGGTGCGGAACAAACCGCGCTGCTGCAGGATGGGCACCACGTGTTCGACGAACTCCTCCAGCCCACCCGGCAGCCAGGGTGGCATCACATTGAAGCCATCGGCAGCATGGGACTCGAACCACAGCTGCAGCTGGTCTGCGATATGTTCCGGCGTGCCGACCACGGTCCAGTGACCACGTGCCCCGGCAATGCGCTCGTAAAGCTGGCGCAGCGTCAGCCCCTCCCGCTCGGCCAGATCACGCACCAGCTTGAGCCGGCTCTTGCTGCCATTGGTATCGTCCGGGAATGGGGGCGGCGGCGCATCGAGCGGGTGGCCGGACAGGTCCTTGCCCCCATACAGACCGCCCAACAGGGCCAGCCCGACACTGGGGTGAATCAGTGACTGCAGCAGCTGGTATTTCTCTTCTGCCTCCTGCTGTGTGCGGCCAATCACCGGAAAGATGCCGGGCATGACCTTGAGCTGCTCCGGGCTGCGGCCATAGCGTGCCAGCCGGCCTTTTACATCGGCGTAAAACGCCTGTGCCTCTTCCAGCGTCTGCCACGCGGTGAAGATCACCTCGGCGGTGCGGGCGGCCAGCTCCTTGCCCGGCTCACTGGCGCCAGCCTGCACGATGACCGGGTGCCCCTGCGGCGGTCGCGCCACGTTCAGCGGTCCTTTCACCGAAAAATGCGTGCCGACATGGTTGAGCACATGCAGCTTGTCCTGATCGAAGAACACGCCGCTTTCCTTGTCGATGCCAAAGGCATCGTCTTCCCAGCTATCCCACAGGCCGGTGACGACATCGACGAATTCATCGGCGCGCTCATAACGCGTGGCATGCTCGAAATGGTGTTCCCGGTTGAAGTTGAGCGCCTCTGCCTCGGTGCCCGAGGTCACCACATTCCAGCCGGCACGTCCGTCCGACAACCAGTCCAGCGAAGCAAACTGCCGCGCCAGATGGTACGGCTCGTTGTAACTGGTGGATGCCGTTGCAATGAAGCCGATCCGCTCGGTCACCGTCGCCAGCGCCGAGAACAAGGTGAGTGGCTCGAAAGTGGCCAGCTTGCCATTGCGGCTGAGCGCCTCCAGATTGGCAGCGCGGTCACGCACCGCCACGCCGTCGGCAAGGAAGATGGCGTCGAATTTGGCCCGCTCGGCCAGTTGGGTAACGGCTTTGTAGTGCGCGAAGTTGATGCCGGCATCGGCATCGGCGTCCGGATGGCGCCACGAGGCGACGTGATGACCGGTGGCCTGTAAAAAGGCGCCCAGACTGAGTTGCGTATTGCGCTTGCCCATGATGTATTCCTGATGACCAAATCAGATCATCCGGAGCAAAAGCCATTCCACCGCGATCACGCAGGCAACAGGCGGGCCCTGCTGCCCGACATCGCACCAATTGCTGGAATCGGCTCACTCCGGCCAGCAAGCTGCTGCACAAACGACAGGCAATATCAGGCATGCACTCCGTGCCAGACCGCGCCGTATCGCTGGCCCGAAATGCATGAAACCCGGCATGGCCGGGTTCCGGGTCGCGCTTGCTAAGCAAGGCTGCTGTACGGCTACCGATCAGCGCGCGGCATCACCACGCCGGTATTCGGCGGTCAGCGCATCAAAGCGCGCCTTGAGCGCCGGATCAAGCTGGTAGCTGGCGGCGGCCAGTGTCTCGTCCAGCTGCTCGGGCCGGCTGGCGCCGATCAGCGGAGCGGTGATCAGCGGGTTGGCCAACACCCAGGCCAGCGCGGCGGTGGTGAGCGATACGCCCGCCTCGGCACTCGCTTCCTGCAAGGCGGTCACCGTCTCGAACTCGCGCTCGTGCCAATAGCGCTCCTGATAGCGCCCGGCGGCCGACCCCAGGGTAAAGCGCGTACCTTCGGTGGGCGCCCCGGCGCGGTGCTTGCCGGTGAGCAGGCCGCCCGCCAGCGGGTTGTACGGGATCACCGCCAGCCCTTCCTCCTGCGCCAGTGGCAGCAGCTCGCGCTCGATCTCGCGGAACAGCAGGCTGTAGCGCGGCTGTACCGAGACAAAACGCGCCAGCTGCTGCGCATCCTGCTTGCCCAACGCACGTGCCAGCCGGTAGGCGAGGAAATTGGACACGCCGACATAGCGCACCTTGCCGCTGCGCGCGATGTCGTCCAGTGCCTGGATGGTTTCATCCAGCGGCGTGGCGGCATCGTCCGAGTGCAGCTGGTACAGGTCAATGTAATCGGTGCCCAGCCGGCGCAGCGAGGCATCGACCGCATCCAGCAAATGCTTGCGCGATGCACCCTGATCCCACGCATGCGGGCCGGTCTTGCCGACCGCCTTGGTGGCAATCACAAAGCGGCTGCGCTTGCCCTTGAGCCAGCGGCCGATGATTTCCTCGGTCTTGCCGACGGTCTCCAGCGAGCCGCCCAAGGGATAGACGTTGGCCGTGTCGATCAGGTTGATGCCGGCATCGGCGGCCTTATCGAGGATGCGGTGCGAGGTGGCTTCATCGGTCTGCAAGCCAAAGGTCATGGTACCCAGCGCCAGGCGCGAAACCTGCAAGCCGGTATTGCCGAAACGGGTGGTGGGTATGCTCACGGAAAATCCTGTCAGAAGTGGGAAATACGGTTGCGGGGAAATTCGGTCAGACCTTCTGGCGGCACCGCCCATGCCACGCGTTGGCTGGCCCAGGACGCCCAGCCTGGCTGCACCAGCGCCGGGTCATCCAGGCCGCCGGCACGCACCCATACCGACTCCGGGCGTGCCGGATGGCGCGTGAACAGCGGCGAGCCGCACTGGCCACAAAACAGCCGCTCAACGGCCTGACCGCTGCCACCGGCGTGACTGTATGAGCGCAGCACACCGCTGATCTGCAGCAAGGCTTGCTCCAGACGGATGCCGATATTGAACGCACTGCCGGTTACGCGACGACAATCGACGCAATGGCAGTAGTTGGCAGCCCCCAGCGGCAGCGGATAGCGATAACGCACCGCGCCGCACAGGCAGCCACCACTGGCGCTGGCTGGATCGCTCATGGCATCAGTAATGGATGGTGCCGGGCGCGCCGCCGCCCACGGCAATGGCATCGCCATTGATGGCGACCGCCAGCGGTGACGCCAGGAAGGCAATCACGGCGGCAACCTCGGCGGCATCGACGATGCGGCCTATGGTGTTGCCTTTGCCGGCGCGCTCGGCCGCTGCCTCGTCAGTGCGTTCGGTACGCGTAGCGCCCGGATGCACCGCCACCACGTTGACGCCCTTGGGGCCCAGTTCATCGGCCAGGTTCTTGGTGACGGCCGCCACGCCGACATTGCGCAACGTGGCAATCGGCCGCCCGGTCTTGTGGATGGCCAGCCCACCCACATTGATGATGCGCCCCCAGCCCTGCTCGACCAGAAACGGCGCCACGGCGCGTGCAGTGCGCAGATAGCCGATGACTTTCACATCCAGATCGAGCAGCGCATCGGCGTCGACCACCTCGGCCACGCCGGTAGCGGTGGAAATGCCGCCGGGCTGCGCCGCTGCGTTGACGAGGATGTCGACGCCACCGAAAGCTTCGACGGTGCGCGCCACCAACGCATCCACCTGCTGCTTGCTGGTGGTATCGGCGCTGATGCCCAGCACGCGCCGGCCGGTAGCGGCGGCGATTTCCTGCGCACTGGCGTCCAGCACTTGCTGATCGCGTGCGGCAATCACCACATCGACGCCTTCCTGCGCCAGTGCCAGCGCAATCGCCTTGCCGATGCCGCGGCTGCCACCGGTGACGATGGCCCGTTTGCCTTGCAGTTGATAGTCAGCCATGGATGCTCCTTGAGAGTTTGCAACAGGCCATGCGCGCATTCGGCGTGATGGCAGGTGCTCATCAGGCAGCAAGCTTCATTCCAGCTACGCAAGCCGCATTGCTGCTGCACAAGGTCACACCACTTGCGCAGGAATGCGCAGCAACACGTACAAGTTGCGGCCAAACCAACATCGGGCGTGCCCATGCCAGACCGGCCAGCATCAGACCACATGACATGCATCAACCGCGCATGGCCACATCGGCACCCTGTCTGTTTTTCAACAATCTGCACGATCAATTGTTGATTTTTGATCATCAACAACGCCAGATGGCAAGCCAGAAAAATCGAGCAAAATCCGTTAAAAACATAATTAATTCAATGAACTGAAAAGATAAAAGTGTTTGCGCAGAGAGCTGGCACGCCGATTGCACTACATGACTTGTCATAACAGGTCATCACTGCATGCAGCACTTACATCCCCACCCTGCCCAACCGCTGTACGGACGCATACGTGACGAGTTGCGCCAGCGCATCCACAGCGGCGCCTATCGCCCGCACGAGCAATTGCCGTCCGAAAGCGCGTTGATGACGCAATACAGCGTCAGCCGCATTACCGTGCGCCAGGCGCTGGGCGAGCTGGAAAAGGAAGGCGTGCTGTTCAAGGTGCCGGGCAAGGGGGCATATGTCTCCAAGCCCAAGCCGTTCCAGCAACTGGCGCGGCTGCAGGGCTTTGCCGAGGCCATGCGCGAGCATGGTCACGAAATCTACAACCGCCTGCTGGGCGTGCACACCACAGCGGCCGATGCCACGGTGGCAGCGCGGCTGCAGCTCGCCCCCGGCACGCCGGTCACCGAGCTGCGCCGGGTGCGCCTGCTCAACCGCGAGCCGGTATCGCTGGATATCACCTGGGTGCCCTCCCACATCGGCGAGCGACTGGCGCGCGAAGACCTCGCCACGCGCGACGTGTTCGTAATCCTCGAAAACGACTACGGCATTGCGCTGGGCCATGCCGATCTCGCCATTGACGCGCAACTGGCCGATACCGATCTGGCCAGCCACCTTGCGCTGCCCACGGGCGCGCCGCTGCTGCGCATCGAGCGGCTGACGCACGACCGCAACGGTACGCCACTCGATTTCGAATACCTGTACTGCCGTTCCGACAACTTCCAGTTCCGCCTGCGCGTTGACCGCCAGGCCTGAGAGAGCAAAACGATGAATACGATAGAACGCGAGGTCGATGTGTTGGTGATCGGCGGTGGCACTGCCGGGCCGATGGCCGCCGTCAAGGCCAAGCAGGCCAACCCCGACCTCAAGGTGCTGCTGCTGGAGAAAGCCAACGTCAAGCGCAGCGGCGCCATCTCCATGGGCATGGACGGCCTCAACAATGCCGTGGTGCCGGGCTTTGCCACGCCCGAGCAATACGTGCGCGAAATCACCGCTGCCAACGATGGCATCGTCAACCAGAAAACGGTGCTGGCCTATGCGCAGAACAGCTACGCGATGATCGAGGAGCTGGACCGCTGGGGCGTGAAGTTCGAGAAGGACGAAACCGGCGACTACGCCATGCGCAAGGTGCACCACCTGGGCACCTATGTGCTGCCGATGCCGGAAGGCCACGACATCAAGAAGGTGCTGTACCGCCAGCTCAAGAAAAACCGCATCGACATCACCAACCGGTTGGTGGCCACTCGGCTGATCGTTGGCGAAGATGGCCGCATTGCCGGCACCTTCGCCTTTGACTGCCGCACCGGTGATTTCCATATCGTGCGTGCCAAGGCGGTGGTGCTGGCGTGCGGCGCGGCCGGGCGGCTGGGTTTGCCGGCATCGGGCTATCTGTTCGGCACCTACGAAAACCCGACCAATGCAGGGGACGGCTACAGCATGGCCTACCACGCCGGGGCCGAGCTGTCCGGGATCGAATGCTTCCAGATCAACCCGCTGATCAAGGACTACAACGGCCCGGCCTGCGCCTATGTCACCGGCCCGTTCGGCGGCTTTACCACCAACAGCCGTGGCGAGCGCTTCATCGAGTGCGATTACTGGTCCGGCCAGATGATGCAGGAATTCTACAACGAGCTGCAGGGCGGCAATGGCCCGGTGTTCCTCAAGCTCGACCATCTGGCCGAGGAAACCATCAGCACCATCGAGACCATTCTGCACACCAACGAACGCCCCAGCCGTGGCCGCTTCCACGCCGGGCGCGGCACCGATTACCGCGAACGCATGGTGGAAATGCACATCTCGGAAATCGGCCTGTGCAGCGGCCATTCGGCCTCGGGCGTGTGGGTGGACGAACACGCTGCCACCACGGTGCCGGGGCTGTATTCGGCCGGCGACATGGCCTGCGTGCCGCACAACTACATGCTGGGTGCCTTCGTTTACGGGCGCTTTGCCGGCGAATCGGCCGCGCGGCATGCCGGTAGCCATGCGCATGCGCAAGTAGCGGCCAGCCAGATCGAGGCAGAACGCCAGCGCGTGTGGGCGCCGCTGCTGCGCGAGGCCGGCCTGCCGCCCAACCAGGTGGAATACAAGCTGCGCCGCATGGTGAACGACTACCTGCAACCGCCCAAGGTCACCCGCAAGATGCAGATCGGCCTGGAGCGCTTCGAGGCCATCCGCGAAGACCTCGACCGCCTGCATGCACGCAACCCGCACGAGCTGATGCGCGCGATGGAAGTACACGCCATCCGTGACTGCGCCGAAATGGCCGCGCGTGCCTCGCTTTATCGCACCGAAAGCCGCTGGGGGCTGTATCACGCCCGCGTCGATTACCCCGAGCGCAACGACGCCGAATGGCGCGTGCACGTGCAATTGCACAAGAACGCCGCCGGCGACATGGCTTGCTTCAAGCGTGCCATCGAGCCGTATGTGGTGGACATGAACCAGAACGATCACCGCGCCTATGCCGCGCTGCGCATCAACAAGGAGCTGACCCCAGCATGAGCTTTCCCGTCTTTTCCATTGCCGAGCAACGCAGCAGCGTGCCGGTGCGCATCGATGAAGAAAAGTGCATTGCCGACAAGGGCTGCACCGTCTGCGTCGATGTCTGCCCGCTCGACGTACTCGCCATCGACCTGAGCAAGGGCAAGGCCTATATGGCCTTCGACGAATGCTGGTACTGCATGCCGTGCGAAAAGGATTGCCCGACCGGCGCCGTGCAGGTCGACATTCCCTATCTCCTTCGCTGATGACCGCCCTCACCCAACGATAACGACCTCCCTCACTGGAACCACGCCATGACCAACAAGCTGCAACTGGGCGCCATTGCGCTCGCGCTGTTCACCGCCGGCCTCGCGCAGGCCGAAACCATCCGCATCGCCATCGGCACGCAGGACACCACCATCAACTGCGCCACCGGCGGCGTGCTGATCCGCGAGCTGAAGCTGCTGGACAAATACCTGCCGCACGACGGCAAATACAAGGATGTGCAGTACGACATCCAGTGGAAGAACTTCACCTCCGGCGCACCGCTGACCAACGAAATGGTGGCGGACAAACTGGATATCGGTTCGATGGCCGACTTCCCCGGCTCGCTCAACGGCGCGGCGTTCGACAAGGCCGGCAAGAAGAGCCTGTTCATCACCGTGCTGTCCGGCAGCACGCAGGGCAGCGGCAACGGCATCGTGGTGCCCAAGGATTCGCCCATCCACTCGATTGCCGAGCTCAAGGGCAAGACCATCTCGGTACCGTTCGCGTCAACCGCACACGGCATGCTGCTGCGCGCGCTCAAGAACAACGGCATCGACCCCGAGAAGGACGTGACCATCACCACGCAGGCACCGGAAGTCGCCGGCCCGGCGCTGCAGGCGGGCAAGATTGATGCGCATGCCGATTTCGTGCCGTTTGCCGAGCTGTTTCCCTATCGCGGCTTTGCCCGCAAGATCTTCGATGGCTCGCAAGCCAGCACACCCACCTTCCATGGCTCGCTGGTGAATGCCGACTATGCGAAGAAATACCCTGAGATCGTGGTCGCCTTCCTGCGCGCCGCCATCGAGGCCGATCGCCTGTTTGCCAGTGACCCGGAGAAATACAGCGACCTGATCGAGAAAACCACCGGCATCGAAGCCGAAGTCGCCTATCTGTTCCACGGCCCGCTCGGCCTGCAAACCCGCGACTTCAGCTGGAAGCCCGAGTACCGCCAGGCGGTGAAGACCTCGATCGAGACGCTGCGTTTCCTCAAGCGCACCGATGCCGATCTGGACGTGGCCAGCTTTGTCGATGACCGCTATATCCGGCAGGCCTTCAAGCAATCCGGCCTGGATTACGACGCGCAGCTGAAGAACTACGACAAGCTGCCACTCAAGGCCAAGGACATCCTCACCGGCAAGCCCATCAGCGATGCGCGCCGGCTGGGCCAGGTGTGGATCGAGGGCGAAGCCAAAGTGCGCAACTACGCCACGCTTGAATCAGCTGTCGACGACGCGCGCCGCATCGAGACCGGCGGCAAGAAGATTCGCGTGATCTACGCACAGGACTACAACAGCGGCATCAAGCTGCTGGCGCGTCAGGCGTGGTTTGCGCAAGACGGCAAGGGCCAGCTTGCTGCCTTCCTGCTGCGCGATGCCGCCACCGCCTGGGCCAAGGGCAACAACGCCAAGGTGGTCGATTACGCCGGCATCCAGCCGCAGGCCAAGTTCGCCAGCAACTGAGGTCAGCCATGACAGACCGCCGATTTACCCCGTCTGCCTGGCTGCTGCCCGCGGCCTCGCTGCTGGTCAGCGTGCTGCTGTGGCAGGCACTGGCTGCCAGCCGGCTGCATCTGGGCGTGGTGACATTCGCCAACGTGCCCTCACCCGTCGAGGTGCTGCGCGCCGGCTGGGACTTGCTGCAATCGCCCAAGCTGCTGTTCCACCTCGGCCATAGCCTGGTGCGGGTGTTTGCCGGCTTTGCCGCCGCCGCCTTGCTCGGCATCGGGCTGGGGCTGCTGGTGGGCCGCGCACGCTGGGCACGCAGCACGCTGCTGCCACCGCTAGAGGTATTGCGGCCCATTCCGGCAGTGGCGTGGATACCGCTGTCGGTACTGGTGTTCCCGTCGTCGGAAGTCAGCATGATTTTCATCACCTTCATCGGTGCGCTTTTTCCCATCCTGCTGGCCACCATCCATGGTGTGGACAGCGTGGACGAACGCCTGATCGCCTCGGCGCGCAGCCTGGGTGCACGGCGCTGGCAGCTGTTTGGCGAGGTCATCGTACCCGGCGCTGCGCCGGCCATCATCACCGGCCTGGCCATCGGCATGGGCACGTGCTGGTTTTGCCTGGTGACTGCGGAAATGATCTCCGGCCAGTTCGGCATCGGCTATTACACCTGGGAGAGTTATACCTTGCAGAACTACGCCAATATCGTCGTCGGCATGCTGTTGATCGGCCTGCTGGGCATGGGCAGCAGCGCGTTGATCCGGTTTGCCGGACGCCGGGCCATGCCATGGCAGCGGGGTGGCGCATGAACGCGCCCTTGCACGCGCTGCAGGCGCAGACCGGCCGGGTGGCGCTGTCCAGCGTGTCCATCCGAGTCGGCAGCGGTGCGGATGCCTTCACCGCCGTTCAAGAGGTTGATCTCGACATCGCCCCGGGCGAGTTTGTCTGCCTGCTTGGCCCGTCGGGCTGCGGCAAATCGACCTTGCTCGGCGCACTGGCCGGGCACTTGCAGCCCGCGCAGGGTCGTATCCTGCTTGATGGGGCTGCCATCAATGGCCCTTCGCCCGAACGTGGACTGGTATTCCAGCACCACACATTGCTGCCATGGCGCAGCGTGATCGACAACGTGGCCTTCGGCCTGAAAATGCGAGGGCAGCCACGCGCGGCACGCCATGCAGCGGCACGCGCGCTGCTGGAGCTGGTCGGCCTTGGTGGTTTTGAAACACGCTATCCGGCGCAGCTATCGGGCGGCATGCAGCAGCGCGTGGAAATCGCCCGCGTGCTGCTCGGCCAGCCACGCGTGCTGCTGATGGACGAACCCTTCGGCGCGCTCGATGCGCTCACCCGGCTGAAGATGCAGCAATTGCTGCTCGATGTCTGGGATCGTTTTGGCACCACCGTGGTCTTCGTCACTCATGATATCGACGAGGCCTTGTTCCTCGCCGACCGTATCGTGGTAATGAGCCCTCGCCCCGGCCGCATCATCGAGGACATCCGCCTGCCGTTTGCACGCCCGCGCGACGCCAGCCTGTCCACCAGCGCCGATTTCAACACGCTCAAGCGCCATTTGCTGGCGCTGCTGCATCACGATGCCGACGCGGCGCCATTGCCGCGCTTGTCGCCACTGGGTGCAGTGCGCCCCCATGAACTCCAATTTGCCATCTAAGCCCCCCATGACTGCCCTTCTCGCTGCCCTGCACGATCACCCTGACTACCTTGCCATTGCCCCACGGCTGCATGCTGCCGATGCAGCCATCCGGCGCGTAGCGCTGCTGGAGCTGGCCGACGAAGCCGACCCCGAGCTGCTGCCGGCACTAGTGCACGCGCTGGACGACGCCGATGCCGGCGTGCGTGCCGAAGCGGCCCGGTTGCTGGCTGGCGCTGACGACATCGCCGCTACGGCAGCACTGGCAGCAAGACTGCTCGACAGCGATGGCGCAGTGCGCGATGCCGCAGCGCAAAGCCTGTCCGAACTCAAATCGGCCGATTGCGGCACAGTACTGCTGGATTGGGCTGTGCACGACAACGCCTTTGCGCGCACCGCCGCACTGCGCGCATTGCGCGAGCTACGCCTGCCGGCTGCACACGACGCCGGATTGGCCGCGCTGAAACACCCACAGGCTGGCGTGCGCCGCGAAGGCGTAGGCGTGCTTGGCTGGCTGAAAGCAGATGATGCGCTGCCCGCGCTGGCCGATCTGGCGCAACACGACCCCGATGCCGAAGTGCGCCGGGCTGCCAGCGGCGCGGTCGGCTTCGGCCAGCATCCCGCCGTGCTGCCTGCACTGCTGGCTGCGCTGGGCGATGAACACTGGCCGGTACGCGAAGAGGCGGCTGCCACCTTGGGCAAGCTGCGCCTGCAAGCAGCGGGTGAAGCATTGATCTCCACGCTGGAGCAGGACATCTGGCAGGTGCGCATCCGCGCGGCGCGCGCACTGGGGCTGCTGCATGAGCGCCAAGCGCTGCCAGCGCTGATCGGCAGCCTTGCCCATCAGGCCGGCAACCTGCGCAAGGAAGCCGCGATTGCACTGGGCGAAATCGGCGATCCGTCGGCCCTGCCCGCGCTGTCCATCGCCACCGACGACCCCGACCCCGAGGTGCGCAAGGCAGCACGGCTGGCGCTCGGCAAGCTGGCATCAGCATGACGCCGCAACAGCTCGACCTGCACCCGGCCGGCCTGACGCTGGCATGGCCCGACGGCACGGCCACACTCAACGCGGCCCGGCTGCGGGCGGCCTGCCGCTGTGCCGATTGCCGCGCCGCCAGCCTGCGCGGCCAACCGCTGCCCATTCCCGATCAACTGCAGCTGGCCCATGCCACGCCGCTGGGGCATTACGCGCTACAGCTGCATTTCAGCGACGGGCATGAGCGCGGCATCTATCCCTGGAGCTATCTGCACGAGCTGGCGTTGCCACTGCTGACGGCCAATCCGGTGGACTGACGCCGTCGGCACATTGCCGGCTGACAGCCGGCGGCGATGTCGCCATCGCAACAAACTGCGCGCCATGCTGCAGCAAAACCAGCATGCGCACTCGCACGCGCCACGCGCAAGCAGGCTTTGCGCCGCACCGGCCGGTGGCACGGCTTGTGCTGATACACCCTGTACACCGGCACCGCCCAGGCAGCCCCAGGCTTGTTCCGTAACGGCGATGCCCCGACAGGAGAAGCTGCATGGCGACGAACGCACACACCGATTTGCGTACCCTGCACACCGATGTGCTGGTGATTGGCGGCGGCCCGGCCGGCTGCTGGGCTGCGTGGCGAGCGGCGCGCAGCGGCGCCCGCGTGGTCTTGGCCGACAAGGGCTATGTGGGGACCTCTGGCGCTACCGCCCCGTCGGGCACCGGCGTGTGGTATGTACCGCCCGAGGCCGAGGCGCGCGAGGCTGCATTGGCCAGCCGCGAGGCACTGGGCGGCTATCTGGCCGACCGGGGCTGGGGCACCCGCGTGCTTGACCAGACTTATGCCAACCTGGAGCAGGTGGCGCAATGGGGTTACCCCTTCCCGCTGGACGATCAGGGCCGGCAGCGCCGCACCTCGCTGCAGGGGCCGGAATACATGAAGCTGATGCGCAAGGTGGTCAAGCAGGCAGGCGTCAGCATCCTGGACCAAAGCCCGGCGCTGCAGCTCTTGCTGGATGATGAAGGCAGCGTGGTCGGCGCCGAGGGCGTCAGCCGCCAGGGTGACGAGCGCTGGCAGGTGCGGGCCGGTGCGGTAGTGCTGGCTACTGGCGGCTGCGCCTTTTTGTCCAACGCGCTGGGCTGCAACGTGCTGACCGGCGATGGCTATCTGCTGGCGGCCGAAAGCGGCGCCGAGCTGTCCGGCATGGAGTTCTCCAATGCCTATGGTTTGTCACCGGCGTTTTCGTCCGTCACCAAATCGGCGTTCTATCGCTGGGCCACCTTCCGCTACGAAGATGGCAGCCTGATCGACGGCGCGGGCTCCAAGCACGGGCGCAGCATCATTGCCCGCCATCTGGAGGGCGGCACGCAAGTGTATGCACTGCTCGATCTGGCGACAGATGCCGATCGCCAGTACGCGCGCAGCGCCCAGCCCAATTTCTTCCTGCCATTCGACCGCATCGGCATCGACCCATTTACCCGGCAATTCCCGGTCACCCTGCGGCTGGAAGGCACGGTGCGCGGCACAGGCGGCCTGCGCCTGGTTGACGAAGGCTGCGCCACCACGGTGCGTGGCCTGTATGCTGCCGGCGACGCCGCCACGCGCGAGCTGATCTGCGGCGCGTTTACCGGCGGCGGTAGCCACAATGCGGCATGGGCCACTTCATCGGGTTACTGGGCTGGCGAAGCTGCAGCAGCCTTTGCGCTGCAACAGGGCCGGCAGTCACACGCACGCAGCGCCATCGCTGCCGGCGGCGCCACCCAGTCCGGCAGCCAGCAACTGGACAGCCGTGCGCTGATCCAGGCGGTGCAGCAGGAGGTGCAACCGTACTCCAAAAACCTGTTCCGCAGCGGCGAAGGGCTGGATGCATCGCTGGCACGGCTGGACGGCTACTGGCGCAGCGTGCGGCAAAGTACCCCGGCCACCAACGCAGCAGAACAGCTGCGCGCCCGCGAAGCCACTGCCATGCTCGCCACCGCGCGGTGGATGTACCGTAGCGCGCTCGCACGCACTGAAACACGCGGCATGCACAAGCGGCTGGACCACGCCGGCGAAGATCCGGCCCAGCAGCATTACATCCACAGCGGCGGGCTGGACAGGGTATGGACGCGCAATCACCGTGCCCCATGGCACGTGCCTGCCCTTCAGGCAGAGGTGGCGGCATGATCGAGCTGGTCAGTGCCGAGCGCTGCATCAATTGCGACCTGTGCGTGCGGGTCTGCCCCACCAATGTGTTCGATGCGGTGCCCGGCGACAACCCGGTGATCGCGCGCCAGCAGGATTGCCAGACCTGCTTCATGTGCGAAGCGTATTGCCCGGTCGATGCGCTGTACGTCGCCCCGTTTGCCGAGCAGCACATTGCCGTCGACGAGCAAGCGTTGAACGAAGATGCGTTGCTGGGCAGCTACCGCCGCGCCATATGCTGGAGCCCGGGCAGCCGCCCCCAGCCGGATCAGAGTTTCAGGCTGCTGCGGGGTGGCTGAGCCTCCGACCGCTGGCAGCAGGAACGATACGCGCCATGCTGACATCACCGGCGTTGCCACAATCACGGAACGCACGGTTGCAGATGGCTCTGGCGCACAGGCCGATCCGGTCATGCTCACCCCGGTTCCCTTTTATTTCCTGCGCCATGGCGAAACAGACTGGAATGCGGCATACCGGGCTCAGGGCCGGCAGGATATTCCCCTTAACACAAGAGGCCGGCAACAGGCCCGCGATGCCGCGTTGCGCCTGCACGACTGTGGCATCCGGACGATATGCAGCAGCCCTTTGCTGCGTGCACGGGAAACCGCGGACATCATCGCGCAAGGGCTGGGACTGAGCATCAACACGGTTCAAGATCTGCAGGAAGCGCATCTGGGGCCGTTCGAGGGCAGCATGCCCGGTCGGTGGCTACAAAGGTGGCGTGGCGGCCATACCGACGCCGGCATGGAATCCCACGCCGGGTTTCAGCAACGCACGCAGGCAGCCATTCATGAAGCGCTCACCCAGCCCGGGCCCGTACTGATTGTGGCTCACGGGGGTACGCATGCCGTGTTGCAGCAGCTCACGCGGATCATTGCAGATACGCATCAGACCAATGCCCAAGCATTGTTCTTTCAACCACCAGATGCGCTGCGCTCGTACTGGTCATCAACCCTGATCTGAACGGCTGGCTTCGCCTGTGTATCGACACGAGCGCACTCAGCAGAGCCCCCTGGACCGACCCAGCTTCAGTAGGCAAATCCCGGCCTCACGCTGCGGCCTGTTCACGGTGCCATTAGCAGGCTGCGAGAAACTCTTTGAACTCCCACCGAGAATAAGAAAAACCATGGAATCTGGCTTTTTTGCTTAAAAATCGAGCGAGATCGGCTTAAATTTTAAGCAGTTTCGCCCAAGCTTGCCCGTTTTTCCCACATCCAGCGGTGGCCGGGAGTTTCTCACCAGCCTGTTAGTGTCGAATCAAATGTCGCATTGCAGGACTTGACCTCAGACTCACTTCCGCAGATCAGCTTATGGCAATTGCAAGACAGATTGTTGCTGATCCCGCAATACCACTTTTAACTGCACATCGGTGCCAGCTCCTCCAACCTCCTGCAAATAGAAAGATTTTCCTTCTTTTGTTGCTAAAAATATCACAGCACTTTTCGGCCCATGAAATGTTTGCAATCTAAAGTGGCCTGCACTATCCGTTATCCCTTCTGCCTCTATTCCATTGTTATAAATCAGCCAAACCTTCACCCCTGGCAAGGGTTTTTCAAACCTATCCAGAACGACACCGCTCACTTTAGTAAGGGCATCACACGCCACTAAAAATACAAAGGAGAGGAGGACTAATTTTTTCATTCGCATACTCCATTAGGGTATTTTTGCTTCATATCTGCCATGATCTTTCGACCAAAGGCGTAAGCGTCCTTCTCAAGAATTCAATTGTCGTATCCGTGAGCAATTATCTCTGCACCAATCAAAGCAACAAATGGCAGGCCTCCTCCAGTGAGTGACGCTTTGATACGAATGCCTTGCTTCGTGACCAATCAATTTCATATCAGAAACATATTGGTTTTTTATATATCTGGCGTCAAATAAATATCGTTGCCAATCGTTGTTCCGCCATACTCAGGAAAAGGAAACAGATAGTCATTAGCATGAAGCCTAACTGTCGCATCTCAGATGATAATTTAAGCCCCAGAAGCTGGCAGCGGTAGAGCGTTTCAATGGCCGAATCAGCGAAGTGCTGGCGACACATCGCTTTGAGTCAGGCGAGGATCTGGCGCAGACATTGACGCGCTATGTCTGGTTGTGCAACCAGCATCTGCCGCAGTTGGCGCTACAGCATCGCACACCGCTTCAGGCGATGAAGGATTGGGCGCGTGAGCGACCTGACTTATTTCATAAACGCGCGATCTATCGTCCGGGACTAGACAACTAGACAACTACCTCCCACATACCCATAAGTCGAAAAACTCCATCCATCCAACCCAATCGGATCACTCTCAACATACCGCCCCGTCGCCGGATCATAATCCTGGAAGTAGTTGTAGAAGTGCCCGCTCTCCTGATCATAGTACTGGCCGGGGAAGCGCAGGTTGTAGACAAAGGTCGTACCGCTGTTGCTCGGGTCCTGGTTCGGCAGGGTGTCGCCAAACGCTTCGCTGTCCCAGCGCCATACCAGCTGGTTGTTGGCTGCGGCGGTGATCTGGCGCGGCGTGCCGAGGTGGTCGGCCCAGACGTAGTAGGTGGCCGGGTTTTGCGGGTCGGCGCTCGGTTTGATTACGGCAATCGGCATGTCGCCCAGCCAGATGGTTTCCTGGATGGCCGTGCCGTTGGCTTGGTATTCGCCCAGCAAATGGCCGGCCTGGTCGTAGACGTAACGCAGCGTGCCGTTGCCATTGGTCTTTTGCAGCCGTTGGCCGAGGGCGTTGTAGCTGTACTGGGTGATGGCAGCGCCACGTTGCAGCTGGATCAGGCGGCCGGCATTGTTGTAGGTGTTGACCATGCCGGCGTCGTTGATGCGATCGCCGCTCGCGTCGAATCAAATGTTGCATTGCAAGATTTGACCCCGGGTTTTTCTATGTTGCCCCTAGCTGATCTCGTAGTAGCGGCCAGGCATCTTCCAGATACTTACGGGCATCCTCGCTCTCTGTTGCTGCTTGTTGCAGTAAATATTCAATAGAGGCGTTATGCTCCGTTGTCTTGGTCGAAAGCGCCCGGTCGATCAGCCTCAAAGCCGAGCTATAGCTATCGTCATCTGAATGATTCTCGCCGACTGCCGGAACCTCCCAGCTTCCAAACGCCTGCTTATGCCAGAGTCCCAGGATATTCAGGACAGTTCCGCCAATTCGATGGGCCGCATCCTCTGGGCCAAGGGCTTTTAGCTCATCGAGCGGCACATCAACAATCAGGCGAGACTCCGCATTTTGCTTCTCAACTTTTGAAATACAAAGGCTTGCTTCTTGATCTAAGTAGATTTCCAAGCGCGGTACTTTCATCATTTATTTCCCATCGCACTACTTCATGCACTGAGCAAGGTACTCCCCAGCGCGGTTCATGCATACTTGATAACCTTTTTACTCCAGAACATATGCGCAACGGAGCACTCCGTCGCATCACGCTCATATTGCGCGACACATTCCTTCTTGCATTCTTCGCGTGGAGTATCGCTGCTGCTGCAAACGAGTTGGCCGATTTTATGTCCTAGATATCCACCAGCAGCAGCTCCCGCTGCCCCGCCTGCCGTACTTCCTGATGCGGCACCAGCCTCACCACATCCAACCGTCCCAACGCCTGGTGCAACCAGCGTACAAGCGGCACCGCCGACCGTCCAAGCCGCTACACATGCTTGGTTCGGGGCTAAACCCAGCGAATCGGTGAACATCACGGGATTGCCGTTCACATAGCCATACGTCGAAAAACTCCCCCCATCCAACCCAATCGGATCACTCTGGACATACCGCCCCGTCGCCGGATCATAATCCCGGAAATAGCTATAGAAGTGCCCGCTCTCCTGATCATAGTACTGCCCCGGGAAGCGCAGGTTGTAGGCAAAGGTGCTGCCGCTGTTGCTCGGGTCCTGGTTCGGCAGGGTGTCGCCAAACGCTTCGCTGTCCCAACGCCATACCAGATTGTTGTTGGCTGCGTCGGTAATCTGGCGCGGTGCGCCGAGGTGGTCGGCCCAGACGTAGTAGGTGGCCGGGTTTTGCGGATCGGCACTGGGTTTGATCACCGCAATCGGCGTGTCACCCAGCCGGATGGTTTCCTGAATGGCTGTGCCGTTGGCCTGGTACTCGCCCAGCAGGTGGCCAGCCTGGTCATAGACGTAGCGCAGGGTGCCGTTGCCATTGGTCTTTTGCAGCCGTTGGCCGAGGGCGTTGTAGCTGTACCGAGTAATGGCAGCCCCACGTTGCAGCAGGATCAGGCGGCCAGCGTTGTTGTAGGTGTTGACCATGCAGGCGTCGTTGGCACGGTTGCTGTTAGTGTCGAATTAAATGTTGGATTGCAAGACCTCGTATCTTGATCCTGCCAGCCCCGACACAGCTACCATGGTGCCAGAGCAGGCCGGGCAGGATGATGCTGGCAAGGCTTTAAGCCCTTGAGTCCTCAACAAGCCTGTGGGTCAGATAAGCGCACCTGCCCGTTTCTCGTTCATTCAGTCCGAACGGTAACCTGAGCCAGCGCCAAGCGGAACACGCTCGCACCAAGCTCGCATACGAGGAAGGCCAAGAACGATGAACGAGCTGCGCTGTTTTATCGGTATTGATGTTGCCAAACTCAAGCTGGATCTGGCTTTGCTGGTCAACGGCAAGTACAAGTCCAAGGTGGTGGCCAATACGCGCGAGGGTCACCTGCAGTTGCAGCAATGGTTGCTGGACCGCGATGCCACGCCGGCCAACAGCCGTCTGTGCATGGAGGCCACCGGCCCCTATTCAGAAACGGTTGCGACCGCACTGGTCGATCGGGGCTGGCCGGTCAGTATCGTCAATCCCGCACGCATCAAGGGCTTTGCGCAAAGCGAGCTGAGCCGGAACAAGACCGATGCGGTCGATGCCGCGCTGCTGGCGCGCTTTTGCAGTGTCATGCAGCCCGAATGCTGGACGCCACCGCCCGCGGAATACCGCACCTTGCGCGCTTGGGTGGATCGGCTGCAGGCGCTCAAAGACATTCAGCAGCAAGAAAAGAACCGCCAGGAAGCTGCCTTGGCCATGCAGCAAGCGGCGCTGGTCGATTCGATCCAGCATCATCTGGACTGGCTGGCGCAAGAGATCGCCCGCATCGCGCAAGACATCGATGATCATCTGGATCATCACCGCGGCCTGAAACGTGACGCGGCACTGATGACCAGCATTCCCGGCATTGGCAATACCACTGCCGCCAAGATGCTGGCCTATGTGGGCGACGTGCGCCGCTTCGAATCTGCCAAGGCACTGGCCGCCTGGCTGGGCGTCTCGCCCCGGCAACGGCAATCGGGCAGTTCGGTGAGAGGCCGGACCATGCTCAGCCGCACCGGCCACCGCAGCGCGCGCACCGCGCTATACATGCCGGCACTGGTGGCACGGCGCCACAACTCTGCCTTGCAGGCCTTCGGCGAACGACTGCGCGCCAACGGCTTGGCGCCCAAGGCAGTGGTTGGCGCGGCCATGCGCAAGCTCGCGCATCTGATCTTCGGGGTGGTGCGCTCAGGCATGCCATTCGATGCACAAATGGCAATGCCCAAGCTTGACGTTCAAGACGGTATCTGACCCCGGATTTTCGCGGATTTTCGCAGCCTCTTGCACTCGGTGTAAATACGATCGACTTGGGCCATACGCTGCATATCTTTATTGTTTACATTTAATAAGAACCGCTTAATCACCTGAAATGCCACGCAATGCAGAATCTTTATCCATAGCCCAATCACCATGCAAATATTCTATCGCCTCGAGAAAATTTCCTTCCGCTGATTTTTCAAGCCAAACCTCAGCTAACTCGATGTCACTTGCACTGCGAGTACGGACCCCTCTTGAAAATAAATCCATTGCCAACATAAATTGGCACTCAGCATCGCCATGTTGGGCCTTAAATTCAATTTTCGCGAAATCTGCTACCTTAGCTTCTCTGGATTCACCCTTGTAGTCGCGCATACCTAGCTTTAGGCCACCATGAAGTTCCAGAAGTGCAAAGATACCGGCTCCCATCATTCGCTCTGCATCGTCTGCGCCTGCCTCAACATACATAGAAAGAGGCACTTCGAGAGGAAACTCCCTTGCTCGAATTTTTTCGATATTACGCTCTTCCGTGGAGTAGCAAACAATTGTTTCATTTTCTTCATCAAAATGAATAATTAAGTCTCTTTTGGCTTTTGTCATCAACGATTTTCCTAGTAGCCTCGACAAGCTTGATAGCGCTTAAATGCATTGCTTTGGCACGCTTGGAGCCACCGATAGCCATGGGCACGTGAGTAAGCCTGGCACTCGTCCAATTCACGCTCATATTTTGCAAAACATTCAGCCTCGTCTTCTTCACTAACACCACTCTTGGAAAAAACCCAATTCCATGTGATTTTCGCACCTTTCCAAGCATCGCTACAGAAATGTATGACTACCGGCGTTGTCGGGCCTATTTGCGCAAGCGCGGCATTCTGGCGCGTATCGCCCGACGCGGCGTGGATAGCGGAGAACGCCTTGGGCAGCATCGGTGGGTTGTGGAGCGCACCCATGCCTGGTTTGCTGGCTTTGGAAAGCTGCGCATACGCTTTGAACGCCGCCTGGATACACATTACGTGTCCAGTCCCGCTCGATTGGTTACACGCTTCTTAAATAGTTCGGGCTTTTGCTTCTGCCAATCCTTCATCGCTTGAAGTGGTGTCCGGTGTTGCAGGGCCAACTGGGGGAGATGCTGGTTGTAGAGCCAGACGTAGCGCGTCAGCGTCTGTGCCAAATCCTCGGCCGAGTCGAAGCGATGCGTGGCCAGTACCTCGCCGATCCGGCCGTTGAAGCGCTCCACCATCCCGTTTGTTTGTGGGTGGCGCGGTTTGGTCAGGCGATGCTCGATGCCAAGCGCGGCGCACAGCCGGTCGAATTCATGCTCGCCACTGGCCTGCTTCTGCTTGTTGAACAGTCGATCCGTGAACTCGCTGCCGTTGTCGCTTAGCACCGTGTGGATCCGGAATGGTGCGGCCTTGTTCAAGGCAGCCAGAAACGCCTGCGCTGCAGCAGCCGCTGCTCGATGTGAGCGCTAACATAAAATTCGGGGGCACATGAAATTCGGTGTCAGGTCTCAATGCTGTTTGGTTAGAGCCGCTAACAAAATCTCTTTACAAAACGCAAACAAATCAAAGAACAAGCCAGCTTGAGCAGGGCGTACACCCTCGGGGTGTATGCCCCACGATGGCAAAATCAAGCTGATTATACAAGCAAAAACTTACAAATTATGAAATTTTTAAGAAAAAAATTAAAATACAACACAAAAATATACTATATAAAATCTTACAAATATGTAAAGCCACGAGGGCTTTAGCGAGAAGGATGGGGCACCAGCAACATTCGCAAGGGACGACGCTGGATCGGGGGGACCGCGTACTCTGTTTACATCACCATAAAAACGGCAAACAACACGGTTGACTATGAAGCTTCAGGCCAATCATGGGGCCGGCATGCCTACGGTAGTCGGGGTAGTCCAAACTCCAATTCAAGCCCCATATCGCCCGGTTACCATCCGCGCTATAAACCCGTTGCGCCTATGTGCCATGATCCCGTTGCAAACCGTCCGCACATAACACTCCGATGCGAGCCATGTCCCGACCAGCCGAAGATTTCACCTGCACCCAATGCGATTTCCGCGGTTCCTCACTGTCGATGCAAATTCGGCGCGTATATCAAGTCGGCGCCCACCACATTCGGGTCAGAGTTAGGCTTGCTTGGTGCCAAGCCTGTGCCAGCGTGACCGCGGCAGAAGAATTGCCAACGCCTGCCGACCTGAAGGCCTTGGTTGCCAAATACGCCAAACAACGCAGCGAAAGAGCCGCAGCGCGCGAGGCGGCCTATCGGCAACGCACCTGGGTGCAACGATTGTTTCGCCTGAAACCCGTAATCATTTGGCCGGAGGACCATTTCATTTTGTGGTCCGAAGAGCACATGGAAGCGGAAATAACTGATTTGCGCCGGCTCGTGGCCGCCATGCAGCAGCGCCAATCCACCCCGCGCTGCCTGACATGTGGTTCAACACAGACTGCGCCCTTTCACTTCGGGCTGTACGAAGAAACACCTGAGGGCAGCATGCCTACGGGCTTCATGCATCCAGGCTGCGGAGGCATGTTACAGGTCAGGAAGTCTGACTTCCGCTTTTTCCTTCGGCGCCGAATCCATGAATTTAGCATTGAGGGCGAGGCGCTGCCCCCTGCTCAGCGCTGATCCAGGAGGCGACGCGCGGCGCAAAGCGAATGAACGAAAATGGCAGCATCACCTGAATGATCTTGACTGTGCGTACTCCCGCATTTGCATCAGGTAAACCAGCAGACCCACCCCTGTACGCCGCTTGAACTCAGCGACCTGCACTTCCATAGCCGCCCAATCCATCTTGAACGGATCTTTCACCGCTAACGCCAGCAAATTGTTCCCGCCCTTGGCCAGCGCACGGTAAACATGCTGGTCGAAGGCTGTGCGCAAGCGGTTCATGCAGGTGCCGGCATGGCGCGGCGAGGTGAAGTTGCTGACCAGCACACCTTGCTGGCGCAAGGCGAGATGGCAGCCGTCATAAAAGAACTGCGAGCTGAGGGCTGCCGGTATGCCCTTCCGGTCATAACCATCCAGCAATATCACGTCGGCAATCTGGCGTCGCGAAGCCAGATACTGCGCGGCATCGGCATGAATCACCCGGAAGCGTGCGCTGTCGTCGGGAATGCCGAAGCGCTGGCGCAGGGCGATCACGCGCGCGTCGATTTCCAGCGTGGTGATCCGTGCCTGCGGAAAATGCGCGGCGCAGAATTTCGGCAGCGAGCCGCCTCCCAGCCCGACAATCAGGATGTCGGCCGGCTGCGGACAAAACAGTGCGAAGGCGAGCATGGCCTCCGTGTAGGGCAGCACCAGCTGCAAGGGATCGGACTTCTTCATCATGCTCTGGATGCCTTGATGATCGAAGTGCAGCGACAGGTAGTCATCGACATCGACGCAGAACGGCCCGTCGGCAGCGGCATGCCGCGCCGCCGTCTTGCTGAGGATGTCCAGCGTCTTGAGGTCATGCATGGTCTGGCGGCCGTCCTGCATCACACGCTGTCCGGCGCACGGCGCAGATAGATGCGCATTGGGCCGTTTTGCAGGGTCACGGCAACCGGCTTGCGCCCCAGGGCGCCATCAAGGATGTCCTGCGCGAACGATTCGATGCCCGCATCCGGCCCCGCAACGCACAGCTCCAGGTTTTCATCGGTTTGCGCGGTGACCTGCATATGCAGGCCCGTCGCTGCACTCAGTCGCAGCAGGGATTCGTGCCTGACCGCATCCATCGCACAGCCAATGATGCACAACGTCCTGCCCGCCTTGCCGGCGGCCATGCAACCCCGCTCTCCCATCCCGATTTCCCCTCATTTTTACCGAAGCCGACGCTGTGCATCTGCCCGCTGGCACACTCGCCATATGCTCAAATTGTTAGCATTGTATTATCATTAAATGTGTTTAATGAAGACAGGCATCAGATGGTGCCGCGAGGAATGCCATGATCGCCATGCTTGAAGCTCACCGTGCCGGCCTGTTGGGCCGGCAGCACTGGCTGCGCAATCTGGTGGCCGGCATCATCGTCGGCGTGGTGGCCTTGCCGCTGGCCATGGCATTTGCAATCGCCAGCGGCGCCAAGCCCGAGCAAGGGCTGTATACCGCCATCGTGGCCGGGCTGGTGGTGTCGCTGTGTGGCGGCAGCCGGCTGCAGATTGCCGGGCCGACCGGCGCCTTTATCGTCATCCTGTCCGGCATCACCGCGCGCTATGGCATGGCCGGGCTGCAACTGGCGACCCTGATGGCCGGCGCCATGCTGCTGCTGTTCGGGCTGGCGCGGCTGGGCACCGTGATCAAGTTCATTCCCGACCCGGTCGTCGTCGGCTTTACCAGCGGCATAGCCGTCATCATCTGGGTGGGGCAATGGAAGGATTTCTTCGGCCTGCCTGCAGTCAGCGGTGCCCATTTCCACGAGAAGCTATGGCAGTTGCTGCAGGCCTTGCCGCATTGGCACCCCGCCACCACGGGCGTAGCGCTGCTGGCGCTGCTGATCACCCTGCTGGCACCGCGCGTGCGGCTGCTGCAACGCGTGCCGGGGCCGCTGCTGGCCTTGCTGGCAGCCACCACACTGCAGGCCGTGTTTGAATTCCATGGCGTGGCCACCATAGGCAGCGCATTTGGCGGCATACCACGTGGCCTGCCACCGCTGACCCTGCCGGAAATCAGCTTGTCCGCCGTCATCACCCTGATCGGGCCGGCCTTCACCATCGCCATGCTGGGCGCCATCGAATCACTGTTGTCTGCGGTGGTGGCCGACGGCATGGCCGGCACGCGTCATGATGCCAATCAGGAGCTGATCGGCCAGGGCATTGCCAATCTGCTGACGCCCCTGTTCGGTGGCTTTGCCGCCACTGGGGCGATTGCGCGCACAGCCACCAATATCCGTAATGGCGGCAGCTCGCCACTGGCCGGCATCGTGCATGCGCTGACCCTGATCGCCATCCTGCTGGTGCTGGCACCGCTGGCAGTGCACATCCCGCTGGCCGCGCTGGCGGCCATCCTGTTTGTGGTGGCATGGAACATGAGCGAGCTGCCACACTTTGCGCAGATGATGCGCCGCGCACCGCGCGCCGATGTGGCAGTGCTGCTGGTGACCTTCACCCTGACCGTGTTTGCCGATCTGGTAGTAGCCGTGAATATCGGCGTCATCCTTGCCATTCTGCAATTCCTGCGCCGCATGGCTGCCAGCGTGGAAGTGGCGCAGCAGGGCGAACCGGAGCTGGCGCAGGAGCTGACCCGGCTTGGGCTGCCCGCGCTGCCGCCGGGCGTGCAGGTCTATGCGGTAGAGGGGCCGTTTTTCTTTGGTGCGGTAGAAAACTTCGAACGCGCGCTGGCCAGCATCCACGCCGACCCGCGCGTGCTGATCCTGCGGCTGAAATGGGTGCCCTTCATCGACATCACCGGCCTGCAGGCGCTGGAGGAAGCAATACACGCGCTGCACAAGCGCGGCGTGCGCGTGATCCTGAGCGGTGCCAACACGCGCGTACAGTCCAAGTTGCAACGTGCAGGCGTGCTCGACCAGATCGGCCAGGAATACTGCGTGGCGGATTTCGAGGCAGCGCTGGCGCTGTGCGCGGCGCAGGTCGCACCACTACCCGTGCATGCTCACGCGTGGCTGGAGGCCAGCAGGCAGTATCTGGCACGGCACGTCCGGCATGCAGCACCTGCCGGACAAGAGAATGACGATGCCTGAGCCGGCACTCGCCTCAGTCTTGCGGCTGGCTCGACCGGCCGGCTGCCTGGGTGGCGTAGCTCACGCCGTGCTCGGCCAGATAGCCACGGATCAACTGCCTGACCACCTGCGAAGGCGTGAGGTCTTGCGAGGCGCACAGATCCTCAAAGGCTTTTTTCTTGGCCGGATCGATCAGCACGGTAAGGCGGGCAGTTTTGTTTTCCATCGGAAGCACAGAGGTGATGTGTTAAGAAAATTATAATTCAATGCACATCCATGGCGATAGATTTTGCCTGATCACCAGTGCAACCCATTACCTACCCCATGCTTCACCACCCGCAAAGGACACCATGAGCACCTTACCACACTGCCCGCAATGCCAATCCAGCTACACCTATGAGGATGGCGAACACTACATCTGCCCCGAATGCGCCCACGAATGGCCCCGCCAGGCTGAAACCGAGCAGGCAGAAGCCGCCCGTGTCGTACGCGACGCCAACGGCAATGTGCTCAATGACGGCGACAGCATCACCGTGATCAAGGATCTGAAGGTCAAAGGCTCATCGCTGGTGGTGAAGGTCGGCACCAAGGTCAAGAACATCCGGCTGGTTGATGGCGACCACGACATCGACTGCAAGATCGATGGCATCGGCGCCATGCAACTCAAATCGGAATTCGTCCGCAAGGCGTAATGCACATGTGCAGGGGCAAAACGCCGGCATCGGCTACAGTGACTCCATGACTGCTCTGCAAGGATGGAATGCCATGAACCGTGCTGCATCTGCTGTTTTGCTGGCCTGCATTGCAGGCCTTGCCCAAGGCGCACCGCTGCTGGAAAAAAACATCTCCCTTGCAGATGCCCAGAAACTTGCTGCCGATGCCGTTGCGCAATGCCAGGCCAAGGGCTGGAATGTCTCGGTCAGCATTGTGGACCGCGCCGGCAACCTGAAAGCATTCGCCAGGGCCGACAATGCCGGCCCGCACACGATTGCCGCCAGTCACGCCAAGGCCTACACATCGGCCTCGGCCAAGGCCCCTACCCAGGCCATGATGGAAAACGCCCAGAAAAACCCGGGAGCCGCCAATCTCACCGACATCCCGGGCTTTCTGCTGCTGGGTGGCGGCCTTCCGCTGAAAATCGGCAACGAGGTTATCGGCGCCATCGGGATAGGCGGTGCACCTGCAGGTCAGCTCGACGAACAATGCGCGCTGGCTACGCTCGAAGCCAATGCAGCCATGTTCAAGTAATCCACGCCAGATGCATTAGGGGGCTGTGCCGATATCCCTGCTATTGCGGCTTGCCCAGCTCGCCAACCAGAAACTCCACCAGTGCCCGGTGGCGGGCAGCCAGATAGCGGTTGGATGGGTACAGCAACCACGCTGCCCCTTGCCATGAGCTGAGCAGGGACCAGTCGGGCAGCACGGTTTCCAGTTGATCGGGGCCCAGCAATTCACGCGGGGTAAAATCCGGCAGGCAGGCAATGCCCAGCCCCTTCAGCGCAGCAGCCAAGCGCATTTCACTGTGATTGCAGCCAAAGCGGCCATTCACCTTGACTGTGCGGCGCTCCTCCCCTTTCACGAATACCCATTGCTTGTCGTCTGCGCGTTCACCCAGATACAGGCAGCTGTGGTTTGCCAGCTCATCGGGGTGTGCAGGACGTCCGTGCCGGTCCAGATAGGTCGGCGAGGCACACAGCACCTGTTTTACCGGGGCAAGCGAGCGCCCGACCATGCCTTGCGGCGGTTGATCAGTCACGCGGATGATCAAGTCGACATCTTCCACATAAGGGTCAACCAGCCGATCGGTCACCAGCAATTGCACATCAATTTCCGGATAGCGCCGCATGAAATCCATCAGCAGCGGTTGCAACACAATGCGGCCAAAGGCCTTTGGCGTGCTCATGGAGATCTTGCCTTGCGGCACGGTTGCAAAGCGATGGCTGACTGACATCACCTCCTGCCCGGCGGTCATCAAAGTCAGGCAATGGGCATAAGCGGTGCGGCCGGCTTCGGTCATGCGCAACTGGCGCGTGGTGCGCACCATCAATTGCACCCCCAAGGCCTTCTCCAGCCGCGCCACCTGCCGGCTGACGGCGGATGGCGTCTGCCCCAGTTGCCGTGCCGCAGCAGAAAAGCCCCCCAGCTCGGCCACCCGGGCAAAAACCACCATCTCGGCCAGCAATAGTTCCGTCGGCATATTTATTCCCTCACGGCACAAGTGTTTGACCATTGGAACGGATTATCACACCCCGGGAACATTAGCAGAATGTGGCTGTTGTTTTGAGAAATACAGGGAAGGAAGACAACGCATGCCAAAATCGAAGCAAATCCGCAGTCTGCAAGATCTTGAGCTGGTAGCGGGCAACTGCCGCCACATTCTGACCATGTTCAGCGGCGGGCTGGACAGCTCGCACGTACTGCACACGCTGGCCCAGGCCGGCTGCCGGGTTACCGCACTTACCGTCGATGTGGGAGATGGCGTCAATCATGATGATCTGGCGCGCATCGCCGCACATTTCGGCGCCTCGCTGCACATTGTCGACGGGCGCGAAATGTTTGCCGAGAAGGCGATACTGCCAGCCATACAGGCACAGGCACGTTACCTTGGCATCTATCCGGTGAGCTCATCGCTGTCGCGCCCTGTCATGGCGCATTACGCAGTGGAAAAAGCACGGCAGCTGGGCTGCGATGCCATCGTGCATACCGCGAATCAGTCACAAAACAGCTTGCGACGCCTGAATGGCGCCATCACCCAACTGGGCTACACCGGCTATTTCGGCTCCCCCTACGAATATTCGGCCATTTCGCGCGCCGAGAAGATCGCGATACTGGCCGCACAGGGGCTGACCCATTTCCAGGCGCGCGGCATCAGCGGCGATGCCAATCTGTGGTGCCGCGAGTTTGAATCAGGCTCGCTCGACAACCCGGAAGCATTCTGGGTGCCCGAGCTACTGTTCGACTGGACCCAAACACCAGCAAGCGGCCTGCCGGACCCACAGCTGTCGATCGAATTCAAGGCAGGCCGGCCCGTGGCGCTCAATGGCCAGGCGCTACCACTGGTCACGCTGATCGAACGCCTTAACCGCCATGCCGGCGCGTTCGGCATCGGCCGCTTCAGCGGGCTGGAGCATCTTGCCGGAGGTCAAAAGGTGCTTGAGGTGCGTGAAGCACCAGCTGCCAGCCTGCTGCTGGAAGCTTATCGGCACCTGGAAACCGCCACGCTTGATGCCGAACTGTTGCGCGAGAAACTCTCGCAAGAGCAACTATGGATACGTGAAGCCGTAGAGGGACGCTGGTACGGCACGCTGCGCAAGGCCGTTGAAGGATTCATTGCCCAAACCACCGAGCGGGTCGATGGCGTCGTGGAATTCAAGCTGCGCCAAGGTGCGGCAGACCTGTGCGGCATCCGCGCCACGCGGCCCATCTATCTGACGGATCGCGACGCATGGGAGCGCGAAACGGCCACCGCAGCAGCCAGCCGCCACCTGGAAATCCACGGCCGCGAACGGCTGAACACCATTACCTTGAGGACTTGAGCATGCCAGCCACCGTGCTTGAACCAGATACCCGCGCCTTGGCGCCTCGTTTTTCGGCCGCAATGCTGGAACGCATCGGCAGTGATTTGCTGCAGTCCGGCTACTGCCATGTTCCGGGGCAGCAGATCCGCCTCGATTGTGCGATTGAACCAGCCAGCTGGCGGCAATTCAGCGACTGCTGGGGTGGCTTGACACTTGATAACTATATGGGTGACGGCGGCACCTACCGCTTCCGCCGCTACGGCGCCATCAATCTGGATGGTCCCGACGCAGCACTCACCCTGCTTCCACACGGCCCATATGAGCAGCCGCGCTATATCAACACGCTCAACGGTGGCAAGGCGCGGCATTTCGACCCAATCGAGGAGCGCTTTGTCGAGCACCCATTCCTGCACTGCCTGCTGCGTTCATTGGCAAGCGTTTTCGACGCGATCCATCCCGGACAAGGTGGTTGGAACATCCGCCTGCACCCGTATCGCATCAGAACCTGGCAAGAGCAACCCGGCTTGCCAACGCCGGAAGGCCTGCACCGTGATGGCGTCGACTACATCGTGACCATGATGGTGCGCCGCCTGAATGTCGAGGGCGCCACCACCGTCGTCACCGACAACGAGGGCGTGCCGCGCTTTCTCACCACGCTGAATGAGCCCATGGAGCTGCTGGTGGCCGACGATACAAGCACCATGCACTCGGTTTCACCGCTGCAATGCAAAGACCCTCTGCAGGAAGCCTATCGCGATGTACTCGTGGTGGCCTTCACTCGCTATTCATCGCTGGAGCAACAATCATGACCAAGCGCACTCATACCCCCGTCTGGATTGCCGAGGCCATGCTGTTGCTGGTCGCCATTGTCTGGGGCACCAGTTATGGCGTGGCCAAGACGGCCATTGCCTTTTACCCCGTACTCGGTTTTCTGGCGATCCGCTTCGGGTTGACTGCAATACTGCTGCTGCCCGCACTGTATAAAACACCGGCACTGCTGAACCGCAGGACAGCGCTGCCGGCACTCGGTCTGGGCTTGATCCTGCTGGCCATTTTCCTGTGTGAAACCTATGGTGTGGCGCATACCACGGCCAGTAATGCTGCATTCCTGATCAGCCTGTGCGTGGTATTCACGCCGCTGGTGGAATGGGCACTGCTGCGCAACCGCCCCAGCCGGCCAGAAATCATCGCGGCCTGTGTCTCATTGTTTGGCGCCTGGTTGCTGACCGGTTATGCCGGGCTTGCCCGGTTTGGCGTGGGCGACCTGCTGATGCTGGCCGCTGCCGTGCTGCGCGCCTTCATGGTCTGTAGCACCAAGCGCGTTACCGCGAAGCAACCGCTGCCCGCACTGTGGCTCACGTTCTGCCAGAGCATCATGGTTTGTCTGGGTGCAGGCATGCTGGCACTGCTGCTCTTGCCATCGCAAACGCTGCACGTGCCCGTCAACCCGGTATTCTGGTGGAGTACGCTGTATCTGGTGGTGATGTGCACCATCTTCGCCTTCTTTGCGCAAAACTACGCGGTGCAGCGCAGCAACCCCACCCGGGTAGCACTGTTGATGGGGTCCGAACCGGTCTTTGGCGCAATTTTTGCAACCGCATGGCTGGGTGAACACCTGTCACCCATGGCGTGGATCGGTGGTTTCCTGATCGTGGCAGCTGCCTTGTGGAATAGTCTGCCAGAGAGCAAGCCTGAAGGAGGTCGCGCTCGTTTCCTCCCTCGCTACAGAAGGTCATGAGCGGCAGGCAGGGATAGCAGCTGTGCATTGTGCTGCTCCTGCTGCCCGGCACGGCCATCGGCACCTTTACGGGCCAGGCAGGTCTCACCGCCCATGCCACGGCGGCCCACTCACATTTTCTTGCCCAAGGCAGTTACGCCCCAAGCGGCCGACCTGCAAGCTCCGGGCTGTTGCAGCAAGCCAAGTGGCTCCCTCGCGATAGCAAGCAATACGGGCCAAGCGCGCTGCCAACACCATGTTGGCAAACATGGGTAACTCGGTCTGCCCGGAACGGCAGCCACAGCCAGCTCAATCGAACGGCCTTGCACATCTAAATGATGTTTATTTTCATTTATGGCTCATTAATTACTCACTCTGGCAAACCGGCATTGGCAATACTGCCTGGATATCAGCAAATAAAAGGCACTCAAAACACACCCATTTCCATTCTGGATTGTACTTACCACCCAGAAAGAATAGCTTTGATTTTCGTGTCAGGAAAATACTGAACCCCGCTCAACCAAGCGATGCCTGACACGGAAATCCATCTTCTTCTCCCTCCGCATCAGCTTCCCTTCCTCTCGCCATCAGGTTCGTTGCCGCTCCAAAGCGGAAGCACGCAACCAGAAGGATCCGCTGCAACCATTGGTTTGATTTCAGAGAAAGAAAGAAACACGACTCATGCTACTTGGTCAAACTTGTGACAATTACCGCCCGGCGGTCGATTTAACCATTTAACACCTCAATTACCGCCGTCCATTCCGACTTTGCTTGTGGTTTTCTGCAATGTGTATTGAATAGCAGTATGCAGGGATTAAAGCGGCTCGCTTGGCCATGCATCACCATCTTCTAATTTTCCGGGGGATTGTCATTGATGCGCAAATGGCATGATCAAGGGTTTACCCTGGTCGAATTGGCAATCGTCCTCACCCTGCTCGGTATCCTGCTGGCAATTGCATTACCCTCTTACGCCAACTTCATCGACCGCCAGCGCTTGCGGGCCGCAGCCGAGACCGTGACAGGGGACTTCAACTGGGCCAAATCGCTGTCGCGCAACCGCAGCAGCACCATTTACACGAGTTTCAGCAGCAGCGGCAGTACCTGGTGCTATGGCTTCAGCGCGAACGCCAGCTGCGATTGCACCACCAGCGGCAGCTGCGAGCTGAAAACCGTACTCAGCAGCGGCACCGATTTCAAGTCGGTCACCGCCAGCAGCAGCACCATCAACGGCAGCAAGCTTGATGCGGTCCGCGGGCTGGTGACCACAGGTGCGGCAAGCATGCAATTGGCTTCCAGCCGGGGCTACACGCTGCAGATGAATCTGTCTGCCATCGGTACTGTCAGCATGTGCTCTCCCGGCCGCGACGACATGGGGTACAAGGCATGCTGAAACGCAAGCATATGGGTGGTTTTACCCTGATGGAGTTCCTTGTCGGCGCTCTGGTCAGCTCCGCCGTGCTGTATTCGATCAGCCTGGCCACCGTCAATAACCTGCGCTCCGCCGGCGTAGAGTCTGACCGCCACAAGCTCAATGCAACGCTGCGTCAGGTACTCGACATCATGACGCGCGACATCGGTCGCTCCGGCTATTGGGCCAACGCAGCCAGTCTGCTCAACAGCAGCAACAGCAATCCATATTCTACGATCACCAACACCGCCAGCTGTGTGTTGTTCAGCTACAACCGCGATACTCCCGTGCCATCCCTGCCACCCGCCGACGACGAGCAGTATGGCTTTGCCTTCACCGGCAACGCTGTATATGCACGAACAGCAGGCACACCCTGGGATTGCAACAACACGACAGCCTGGTCGGCATTGACCGACAGCAACGTCGTGGAGATCACCAGTCTGACCATCACGCGCATGTGGCCGGAAGACACCGCGGCAACGACTGCCAGCGCGACGGAAGACGGTTTGAGCTACACCGTGCACCGCACGGTCAGCGGCAACAGCGTGCTGTGCGTGCGTGAGTACCAGATCAGCCTTTCCGGGCGTCTGAAGAAAAAACCGACCATCACGCAGACTTACCAGGCCACCATCAAGGTGCGCAATGATGAAGTAAAGCGCGGTGTCACTTCAGCGCCGACCTGTGCGTAGGAGAACGGACATGCTCAGAGCACGACAGCAATCCGGTGCAGCCACGCTGCTTGGGGCCATGGTCTCGCTGCTGATCATGACCATCGTGATGTTCTTCATCAGCAACGTCACCATCTCCGACTCCGTCGCGTCGGTTGCCTATGTGCGTGCCGCGCGATCATTCAATGCGGCAGAAGCCGGCGTCGACGCGATCATTGCCCAGCTCAATGCCGACAAGACCAATAATCCGGCCAGCATGACTTACCTGTGCAGCAGCGGTTATGTGAAAAGCAGCAGCGGGACTGCCTGCCAGAACAGCAGCGCCGATGCAGGCAATGCCTATGTGGTTGCGGCTACCTCACTCAGCGACGCTGCCCTGCAATACACGGCCACACTGACCCGGACCAATACCAACGGCCCGATCACCATTGCCAGCACCGGTGGTTTCTCTGGCTGCCTGAGCAGCGGCTGCACCCGGCAGCAGGTGACGACACAGATTGCACTGGCCAAGTTTTTCCCGGCTTCGCCCAGCGATGCCATTTCCACCACCGGCCCGATCAACCTGAATGGCTCCGGCTGCGTGCAGAACACCAGTGGCACCGGGTACGCCATTCGTGCAGGTAGTTCGGTCGGCAGCACCAACAACCTGAACGGCAGCAGCTGCACCGCCAACAACGGCAACGGTACTTTTGGCGCATCGGACGCCTTCGATGCCAACCTGGGCTATATGAGCTCGGTTGCCCCGGCAACCATGCCGGACAACAGCGGCAACAGCTACCCGTACTTCCAGCAAATGTTCGGCCGCACGCCCAACGACGTGTGGGCAGTCAAGGATGGCACGTCCCTGCCCAATGACAGTGACGGCACCGTCACCGCCGGCAAGATCTACTGGCTGACCGGCGCCATCGACCTGCAGGGTGGCGTGTATGGCACCGCCAGTTCGCCAGTCATCATCATCGTCAACGGCTCGCTGACCATGCGCGGCAACACCACCATCAACGGCCTGCTGTTCGTGTGGGGGGCCAGTGACATCAGCGGCAATGTGACGGTCAACGGCTCAATCATGGATGACGGCGCCTTCAACAAGTCCACCGGCAACATGACGGTGATCTACGACCCCAACATCGTCAGCAACGCCAGCAACATCAAGGGCCAGTTCACCAAGACCGCAGGGTCGTGGAAAGACTTCTAGCCTACACGCGGAGTAACCGATCATGGCACATCCACTCATTCCCGGCTTTCAGCGGCCACCTCAGCAACAACGGGGCTTCAGCCTGATCGAAGGCATGATCGCCATGGCCGTCATGACGGTCGGCATACTGGCCATCGGCACCTTCCTCGTCACCATGATGAAGTATGGGTATTCGAGCAAGGAGCGCACCACGGCGCAAATGCTGTCGCAGCAGAAAATCGATGAACTGCGCCGCACCAACTTTGCCGATCTGGCCAGCCTGGCCAGCAACTCGCCACAGGCCATCAACAACACGCAATACACGCGCGCGATCACGGTGACCGATGCAACCGGCTCGCTGGCCACTTTTTACAAGGCGGTCAAGGTCGATACCTCGTGGAAGGACAAGTTCGGCATCACGCAGACCGTGAGCCTGACCACCTATGTGGCCAACAGCATCCTCGGCAACCAGCTCACCCTGCTGACCCCGACTACCAGCAACGGCAGCCCGATGGCCACCCTGCTGAACTGGAGCACCGGCCAGTGGTGGAAGCAGGGTGTGGTGGTGAAGTTCGGCAACAAATACTATATGGCCACGACCACCCACACCGACGCTTATAACCTGGCCACTCCGGATGGCGCAGCCGGCTGGTCGGAAGCCTATTTTGTCAGCGGCACCATGCAATGGACACCGACCGATCTGACCAATCACGGTATTTGTTCGCTGACCATCAGTTCCAGCCAGACACTCAACCGCTGCAGCCCGGACAATCTGTCCGGCTATGGGCTGCTGAACAGCGCCTTCTATTGTGTGGCGTTAAAGAGCAGCACCATCACCTCGGTGACCGGTGCATGCCAGATTGAGGATGGCAACGGCAGTCACCTGGGTTCCTTCAGCAGCAATATCGGGCCGTTTACCGACGCGGTCAGCGGCCAGTTCATCGATATCCGGCAAAGCAGTGGGTCAAGTACGCCGGTGCCGACCGTAACACCGGCGCCGACGAGCACACCAGCCCCGACTGCCACGCCGATACCGGGCGCAACACCGACACCGACTGCAGTGCCGACAGGCACGCCGACGTCCACCCCCACACCGGCAACCACGCCGACACCGACGCCGGCACCGTACTCGGTCAACTTGCAGGTGAACGTGATCAGCAACGGTAACTACAGCTGTAGCATCACGGTGCAAACCGGCACGGGCTCGTGCCTGGTGGGTAGCTACAACGCCAAGAACACCTCGTCGACCACGACCAGTTGCACCATCAGTTCGTCGACGGCGGTTCTGGCGGCCACCTGCGCCAAGAGCAATGCCAGCGGAGGCGGCACCACCACCGTCAACAGTGGCACCGGCACAGGCCAGATCAATATCAGCTTCTGATCGCCCTGCCCCACCCACAGCCCGGCGCGCATGCGCCGGGCTTTTTTCTGCCCGCGCGCACCTCCGGCATGCGGGTCTTGCTGCGTTGCGCAATGCAGGCATCGCCCGCCCTGCGGTTCGGCGCTATCATGCGCGTTGCTTGCTGCCCCTCCATCGCTCCAGCGAGATTGCCATGTCCCACCCCTACGCGTCGTCCAGCTACGGTACCGATCAGGTCGGCCTGATTGCGGGCTTTCGTTTTGCCGCAGGCGAAGCCGGCAGCGAGATCGACTCGCAGCAAGCCATAGAATGGCTGCAACAGCCTGCAAATGCAGATGAATTCATCTGGCTGCACGTCAATCTGGCGCATGTGGCTTGCGAACCCTGGTTGCGCGCGCAGCTGGCCTTGCCGGACGAGTTCTTCGAAGCGCTGCGCGAAGGATCAAGCTCGACCCGCATCGAGCAAACCAACAACGTGCTGCTGGCCGTGGTCAATGATGTGGCCTTCAGCTTTGGCATGGCCTCGTCAGACGTGGCCAGCCTGTGGGGCTGCGCCAACCAGCGTGTGCTGATCACCGCACGCACCAAGCCGCTGCGCTCGGTCGATCAACTGCGCGCAGCCGTCAAGCGCGGCACCCGTTTTCAGACACCGCTGGCCCTGCTGGTGCACCTGCTGCAGGATCAGGCGGATGTGCTGCTGCGCATCGTGCGCGATACCAGCAGCAAGGTGGACAACATCGAAGACCGCCTGCTGGCGCACCGCATCCACGACAACCGGACCGAGCTGGCCGCCATGCGCCGCACGCTGGTGCGCTTGCAGCGGCTGCTGGCGCCCGAGCCGGGCTCGCTGTTCCGCCTGCTCAATCACCCGCCGGCCTGGGTCCAGGAGGCCGATATCCAGGCGCTGCGCGAATCGACCGAAGAATTCTCGCTGGTGCTCAATGACCTGAGCAGCCTGGTCGAGCGTATCAAGCTCTTGCAGGAAGAGCTGGCCGCCCAGCTCAACGAGCAGACCAACCGCACGCTGTTCACACTGACCATGGTGACGGTGCTGGCCTTGCCGATCAACATCGTCGCCGGTTTCTTCGGCATGAACGTCGGTGGCATCCCGCTCTCGCAACACCCGCACGGGTTCTGGGTATTGGTAGCGCTGGTGGCCAGCTTTACCTGGCTGGCCGGCTGGTGGGCATTCCGCAAGCAGCGCCAGTTCGATTAGCACATGCAGATACGCCCCTTCACGGTTGATGACTGTCTGCCTGCGATCGCATTCTGGCAAGGCATGGCCGGCATCACGCTGAATGAATCCGATACACCGGCCGCCATGGCCGCGTTCCTGCAACGCAACCCGGGGCTGAGTCAGATTGCATGTGTCGATGGCCGCATCATCGGTGCCGTGCTGTGCGGCCACAACGGGCGTGCCGGCTCGCTGCACCATCTGGCAGTCGATCCGGCGTGGCGCCGCCGGGGCCTGGGCAGGCAGCTGGTGGAAACCTGTCTGGCCGCGTTGCAGCAGGCCGGCATACCGCGCTGCAATCTCTTCGTTTATAGCGACAACGAGACAGGTAACCGCTTCTGGCTTGAGCAGGGCTGGGATGATCCGAGCAGCTGGAAGGTGCTGCAAAAACGGCTGCTCCAATCGACCGGATGAGGCATCTGCTTACTTCGGCATCGGTGCTGCAAGTGTTCGGGGGCAATCAACAGCCTTGAGACATCAGCTTCGTACGGTGCCGACGCGGCACGCCTGGCGGCATAGCCCGCTGCAGCCCCAAGACGAGCAATAGGGCTTGCTGCACGGCGTTTGTTGATAAACGACTTTTTTCGGACAAATCCGTTTGTCTGAGCAAAACAACCGCCTGTCGATTTCTTCCTGATTGGTGAAAACGATGCAAGCGGCATGGGCATTGCCCTGCGGCCGATTTCGTCATTTTGAAAATGATAGCGCTTTCATAAATCGTTTGACTTTGTGCCGCCTGAAAAACGAACATGGGCGCGCGCATGCTGGATCCAGACAAATGGGCCGACGTCGTCGCCAATGTACAGGCGGCCGAGCGCAATCGGGCACGGTGCTTCTGTCCGGTTAAGACAAAACATAAAGATGGAGTGAGACAACATGAATCGGACCATGAAACTGGCCCGCAACGGCCTGCTGTGCGCCGTGCTGGGTGCAAGCCTGTATGCGATTGCCGCCCCGGCCTGGCAGGAAGGCGTGACCTATACCGCCGGCACCGTCGTTACCTATAACGGCAAGGACTACAAGGCACTGGTTACCCACACTGCCTATGTCGGCACCAACTGGAACCCGGCCTCCACTCCGACACTGTGGGCGGCTACCGGCGGCACCTCGTCCCCCGCTCCGACCCCGGCACCGGCAGCAACCCCGGCGCCGAGCCCGTCCGGCGGCAGCTGCAGCAGCACCACCTGGACGCGCGGCGTGAACTATAGCCTGGGCACCGTGGTGAACTACAACGGCAGCTATTACAAACTGGTCAATACCGGCAGCAATGGCAGCGATGGCACCGATCCGACCATCAGCACCTGGTACTGGCAGCCGACCACCTGCAGCGGCGGCACCAGCCCGACACCGGTACCGACCCCTGCTCCGACCCCCAAGCCCACACCGGCACCGACCCCGACACCGTCCGGCTGCAGCGCCACCGTGTGGACACGCGGCGTGAACTACAGCCTGGGCACCGTGGTGAACTACAACGGCAGCTATTACAAGCTGGTCAATACCGGCAGCAACGGCAGCGATGGCACCGACCCGACCATCAGCACCTGGTACTGGCAACCGACCACCTGCAGTGGCGGCACCAGCCCGACCCCGACACCGGGCACCGGCGGGGGCAGCTTCATCGTGTCCGAAGCCACCTTCAATCAGATGTTCCCCAACCGCAATCCGTTCTACACCTACCAGGGTCTGGTTACCGCACTGAGCGCTTACCCGGCCTTTGCCAACACCGGTGGCACCACGGTATCCAAGCAGGAGGCTGCTGCCTTCCTCGCCAACGTCGATCAGGAAACCGGCGCGCTGCAGTACATCCGCGAGATCAACACCAACAACTGGCCGCTGTACTGCTCGTCGGGCAATTGCGGCGGCAAGCAGTACTACGGCCGTGGCCCGATGCAGTTAAGCTGGGACTACAACTACTCGGCAGCCGGCGCGGCGCTGGGCATTGATCTGCTCAACAACCCGGATCTGGTCGCCACCGATTCGGCCATCGCCTGGAAAACCGCCATCTGGTACTGGATGACCCAACGCGGCCAGACTGCACGTACCCCCCACGATGCCATGATCAGCGGCGCCGGCTTTGGCGAGACCATCCGCGCCATCAACGGCGGCATCGAGTGCAACCAGGCAGGCGGCACCTTGGGTAATCAGGAAATGAACAACCGGGTGAACTTTTACATCACCTTCACCAACCTGCTGGGCGTTACTGCAGGCACCAATCTGGGCTGCTGATCTCGGCGACCAGACAGCAAAAAGGCCCGCGCTTGCGGGCCTTTTTGCTTGCTGCATGCATACCGCGATGAATCAGGCCGGCTTTTTGGTCTTGGCCGGCTTGTCGCTTTCCGGCTCGGCCGCCGGGCGACCGGTCTTGATGGTTTCGATCTGACCCAGCAGCGTCTTGAACGCGGCATCGGGCAGCGCCTGCAGCGCATGCAGGCCGGCACGCAGCAGCTCGCTCTTCTTGATGCCCAGGCCTTGCGTCAGCGCGCGCTTCTTCAGCGCGTCGATCTTGTCGTAGTCCGACTCGGGCATGGTGAAGCTGTCGCGTACCACTTTGGCCTTCTTCTTTTTCTTGCCGTTGTCAGCTGCGGCGGTTGCGGCGGCCTTGTCGGCCACGGCCAGCGGTTTGGCCTGCTTGGGTGCCTTGGCCGGTTTTTCTGCAGCGACGCTGGCAGGCTTGGCCGGGGCTGGCTTTGCCGCCACAGGCTTGGGCGTTGCCGCCGGTTTGGCCGCTGCCGGCTTGGGCGCAGCAGCTGGTGCTGCCTTCACTGCAGCCGGCTTGCTGGCTGCGGGTTTTGCGGCAACCGGTTTGCCGCTTGCGGGCTTGGCGGCGGCCGGCTTTACGGCAGGTTTGGCTGCCGGAGTGCTGGCGACCGCTTTGGCGGCAGCTGGCTTGGCCACAGCTGGCTTGGCCACAGCCGGCTTGGCTGCTGCGGGGGTAGCTGCGGTTGCTGCGGGTTTGGCAGTAGCTGCCGGTTTGCTGGTTTTGGTCATGGTAGCGCTCCCGAGTCTGAAAACAAAAACAGTGTATACCGTTTATACTATTCACACTGAAAAACGACTTTGGCAATTTGTCATACGGTACCGCATGTGGCGCTGGGGTGGCTATGCTGATATCGGGCATTCCGCCCGCAGGGAGGCATATGGAAGCACGCATGATCACCACGGCGCTTGAGTTGCCGGGTTACCGTATCGTTACCAACGTGGGTGTGGTGCGCGGCATCGTCGTACGCTCGCGTTCCATCGTCGGCTCGTTCTTCGGCGGGCTGCAAACGCTGCTGGGCGGCAACATCACCATCTATGCCAATCTGTGTGAGCAGGCGCGGCTGGATGCCTACGAGCTGATGTGCCGGCACGCCCGCAACAACGGCGCCAATGCCATTGTGGGCATGCGCTATGACGCAACCGAAATCATGCCCGGCGTAACCGAGGTGCTGTGCTATGGCACCGCCGTCACCGTCAAGCCGGAGCAAGCATGAAAACCTGCCTGACGCTCGGCCTGCTGGGCTTGCTGTGCGGCATCGCGCTGGGTTTGCTGCAGCTGTGGTTTGCCCTTTTTGCACCGGCGGTGTTTGCCAAGCTGATCATCACGCTGGGCGTGCTCAGCGCGGTGCTGTTGCTGGTGTGGTACTTCGTGCGCGAACACCGGCAGGATCAGGCCAATCGTGATGGACAGCGGCTGAACTGAGCATTGCAACCTGCTCTCTTACCGAAAACAGAAAGTAAAAAAAGAAAACAACAAGGTAACACCCGGGTTACTCAGCATCTATATTGAACCTAGCGGAAATGTTCGAGTTCAATCATGGAACGGCACTTGCTCCTTGTCGACGATGAGGCAAACGTACTGTCGGCGCTGAAACGGGCGCTGCGCCGTGATGGCTATACCATACATACGGCCGACAGCGGTGCCCAGGGGCTGGACCTGGTACGCGATTGGCCGATTGCCGTGGTGATTTCCGACCAGCGCATGCCCTATATGACCGGGTCGGAGTTTCTTGCCCACGCGCGCCAGATCCGCCCACACTCGATACGCATCATGCTGTCCGGCTTCAGTGAAGTGCAATCACTGGCCGATGCCATCAATGAGGGCGCCGCCTGGAAATTCCTGTTCAAGCCTTGGGAGGATGATCAGCTGCGGGCACAAGTACGTGCTGCCTTTGAACATTACGAGCTGGACGAGACCAATCGCAGCCTGAATGCCGCACTGCAGTTGGCTGGCGAAGAAATGGCCCGGCTGAACGAGATCATGACTCAGCGTTTCGATCAGGCCAGTACGGATCTGCTGCGCGAGCGCACTGAACTGATTGCACGCTGGCAATACCTGCCTCTGGCGGCTGTCAAGCTTGATGCCCAGGGCCATGTCGAGACCAGCAATGCACGCGCCGGCAACCTGCCCCCAGGTAGCCTGCTGGTCAATGACTGGCAGCGACTGGCAGCGACGACACAGGGCCATCATCCACAACTCGGACAATACTGGCTGCAGCCACCTCAGCCGCCCGAACTCGCGTACTACCTGCTGCTCTACGATATGGACATCGGATGATGTCAGGCATGCAACTGTCCGAGGATGTGCTGTGCGCGCTGCCCTTTGCCATATGGCACAAGGACGGCACGCTTCGTTATGTCTGGGCCAATCCCGAGTGGCAGCGCTTCCTGGGATTGACCGAGGGCGATTGCCATGGCCGGCTTGATCGCGACATGCTGCCGCGCCGCATGGCAGATTTGCTGGAAATCGGCGATCTGCGTGCGATCAGCCATGGTACGAGCAGCGAGGAAATTACCCTGATCAACCACGATCAGATGGAGCGAACGCTGCGGCTGCATCGCATGCCTCACTTTGATGCCCGGCACCAGCTGACAGGGCTGACCATTATTGCCACCGACACGACCTATCAGCAGTTGCTCTCTCAACAACTGGAAATGCTGATGCGGGAAATGGACGCCCAGCGTCAGGCACTGCATCAGCATGCCCTGGTCACCATCACGCGGGCCGATGGCCGCTACCTGTATGCCAGCGAACCGTTTTGCCGGCTTACCGGCTATGCGCAACAAGAACTGCTGGGTAGCTCGCGTCACCAGCTCGATTTTGTGCCAAACGACTTTGACCAGCGGCTGCAAACACTGCATTTTGTTGAGGCCATCCGCTTCGAATTCCACGGGCATGCCAAGGACGGCAGCGACTTCTGGCTGCAATCGCTGCTGGTGCCCATGGCCAATAAAGGCACAGGGGAACGCAGCTACTTCGAGATCAGCACCGACATTACCAGCATCAAGCAGCGTGAGGAATCGCTGGAATCCGAAGTGCATCGCCGCACAGAGGAATTGAGCCGCATGAATGCGGTGCTTGCAATGGACGTTGATGTACGCGAGCAAGTCGAGGCCGATCTACGCCATCAGCACGCCTTGGTACAAAGCATGCTGGCCTCGCTAACTGAAGAAATATTGCTGCTGTCCGGCAAGGGGCTGCTGCTGCAAACGAACCTGCCGTGGGATAATTTTGCCGGACAAGCCGCAGTGGACCAGACCTTGCATGCCGCCGTTGCCGGCGACAACTTCATAGACTATCTGCGCAGTCTGAGTCATCCGCTCTATCACGCGCTGGCAGATCGTTTGCAGGACATTCTGGCCGGAGCCATCAACAGCCACGAGATGCGGTACAGCGAAGCTTCACGACAGGGAGAACGCCACTTTGCCCTGACCGCCAGCGCCTGGATAGGCGAGGAACGTGGGATCATCATCACCGAACGTGACGTTACCGACGCACAGCAGAACGCGATTGCACTCGAAAAGCGCAACACCGAACTGCTGGCACTCAACGAGCAGCTACGTGATGTGCAGCACCAGTTGCTGCAATCGGAAAAAATGGCCTCCATCGGCCAGCTGGCTGCCGGGATCGCGCACGAGATCAACAACCCGATCGGTTATGTCAACTCCAACCTGGGCGCGCTTGAACGGTATCTGACCGATCTGATCGGGCTGGTTGACGAATACGAGCGCGGCCTAACCGCCCTCGATCATGCGCCGCTGCATGATCGCATCGCAAAAGCACGCCGGGCAATCGATTACGAGTTCATGCGCACCGACATCGACGCCTTGCTGAGCGAATCGAAAGAAGGCATCTCGAGGGTCAAGCGCATCGTGCAGGATCTGAAGGATTTCTCTCGCGTAGATTCCACACAGGAATGGGGCATGGCCGATCTCCATGCAGCAATCGACAGCACGCTCAACATCGTCAACAACGAGCTCAAATACAAAGCCAGCATCATCAAGGAATACGACCCGTTGCCCGAGGTCGAATGCGTGATCTCGCAACTCAACCAGGTTTTTCTGAACATGCTGGTCAATGCCGGCCATGCCATCGAGCATCATGGCTGCATTACCATACGGACCCGCCACGACGATGGTCAGGTTTGCATCAGCTTCATTGATACTGGCAAGGGCATCCCGGCGGAATTGCTCAATCGCATTTTTGACCCGTTTTTCACCACCAAGCCAGTGGGTCAGGGCACAGGCTTGGGACTGTCACTCTCCTATGGCATCGTGCAAAAGCACCACGGCCGGATAGCAGTGAACAGCACACCTGGCAAAGGCACCACGTTTGATATCTGGCTGCCCATACTGCAGCCGATCCGGTCGGGGGAACGCATCGACCTTATGCCGGAGTTCCCAACGTGACCGATCTCGACCTTGATGCCCTGCTGGCTGGCGACGATGACACAGCGCCATTTACCGTGCTGTGTGTTGATGATGAGAGCAATATCCTTGCTGCTTTGCGACGGCTGTTTCGCGGCGCGGGCTATCGCGTGCTGGTTGCCGAAGGTGGGGCCGCGGCCTTGCAGCAACTGGAGCAGGAACATATCGACCTGGTGATTTCCGATATGCGCATGCCCGGCATGAGTGGCGCCGATTTCCTCACCGAGGTACGAGCACGGTGGCCCGACGTGGTGCGCATCCTGCTCACCGGCTATGCCGACATGCAATCGACAATACAGGCCATCAACCAGGCCAATATCAGCCGCTATATCGCCAAGCCCTGGGAGGACGACGAAGTGCTGACCGTCGTGCGCGAAGCATTGTCAGTGAAGCGGCTGGAACGAGAAAAGGCCAGGCTGGATGGCGTGGTCCTGCGCCAGAACGCCGAGTTGAAGCGACTGAACAGCTCTCTGGAGGACAAGGTACGTGCGCGCACCGCCGAACTGGAAATGGCGATGCAGGACGCCACCAACGCACATGACAAACTGAAAAAGACCTTCATCACGCTGATCCGGGTGTTTTCATCGCTGATCGAAATGCGCGCCGGCAAGCTGGCCGGCTTGTCGCGCGGCATCGCCGATCTGGCGCGGCAGATCGCCACGCGACTCGAACTGCCCGAAAACGACAGGCAGGATATCTTCATTGCCGGGTTGCTGCACGGCATCGGCAAGATCGGTTTGCCTGACACGCTGTTGGGCAAGCCGTTCGCACAGCAGACCCTGGAAGAGCGCAATACCTATGGCAAATACCCGATCAAGGGGCAAGCTGCGCTGATGGCGCTGGAGCAACTGCAGAACCCGGCCCGCCTGATCCGCAACCAGCACGAACGCTTCGACGGTTTGGGCTTCCCCGACCGGCTGGCAGGCATGCAGATACCCATGGGCGCGCGTATTCTGGGGCTGGCCAACGACTACGAGAACATGCAAGCCGGCATGATCACCGGTAAGCCCATGTCGCGCACCGAAGCGATCCACAACATCGAATCCGGCCGCAACAAGCGCTATGACCCCGATGTGCTTGATGCCTTCCTGGCCATCGTCGGCACGGCCGAAGTCGTCAACCCGCGCGAACGCGAGGTGCGCAGCCGCGAACTGGAGGCGGGTATGGTGCTGGCACGCGATCTGATCGCCGCCGGTGTAATGCTGCTGGCCAAAGATTACATGCTGGATCAGCGGCTGATCGGGCAGATCCGGCATTTCGAAGAAACGGACGGCACAGCGCTGAAAATCTTCATTCAGGTGAAATGAGATGGCCACCTTGCTCCTCGTTGATGACGAACCCAACATTCTCTCCGCCTTGCGCCGCGTGCTGCTGGCCCGTGACGATTTTGGCGATGCGCCCGACTATCAGATACACCTGTTCACCTCGCCACAAGAAGCACTGCAGGCCAGTGAGCATGAACACTTCGATCTGGTACTGTCCGACTACCGGATGCCCGAAATGAGCGGTGTGGCTTTCCTGACCGATTTTCGCTATCTGCAGCCCGACTGCATACGCATCATCCTGTCCGGCATGACCGACCTGCAGGGTTTGATCGCAGCGATCAACGAAGTGGAAATTTATCGTTTCTTGCCCAAGCCCTGGAATGACTTCGAGTTGCGCTCGACCATAGCCGGGGCGCTGCGTTATCAGCACCTTCTGCTGGAGAACCAGCGCATGGCTGATGAATTGCGCACCATGCGCGAGCAGTCCACGCGCCAGGAAGATGAATTGCGCAGACTGGAAGCTGAAATGCCCGGCATCACCAAAGTCCGCTGGGGCCCGGATGGCTCGGTGCTGCTCTGAGCGCCTGCCATACCTCCTCGGCCGTCATTCGTGGCTAAGCCGGTGAGCAAAGCCCAGCGCAAAAACCGGAGTTCATGTGGTGGGGTGAGGATTTTGAGCAACGCTGAGGCCCGATCAGCCTCTCGCCACCAGTCAGCAGGCAAGCACTGATGGCCGATTCAGCGCTTGAGTTCGACCACGAGCCGATAATAGTCACTGCGAAAGTATGAATGCGTGAGCTCGATGGGCTGACCACGCAACTCATACCCAACCCGGGTCAGATGCAGGATCGGGCTGCCGGGCGTGAACCCGGTGATCTTGGACATCATGTCGCTGACCACCATTGCCTCGATATGCTGGGTCGCCGTAGCCACCGCAATATCCTTGGTGCGCAGGTACTCATACAGTGAATCGTCCACCAACTGCGGATCCGGTACGATGGAGTCGGGCAATGAGGTCATTTCAAGGGCCACGACTGCGGTACCAGCCAATCGCAACCGGTCAAGTTTGGCGACCTGCTTGGTCACCGGTACGTCCAGCCAGAGGATTTCCTCATCGTTCGGTGTCGCCATGCGCCGCGCCAGCCAGCGAGAACCGGCCTCGAACCCACGCTGCCGGAGCATGGTGCTCAAATTGGTCAGCTTGTCGAGTGGCTGGTCGATCTTGGGCGTAATCCGGTACGCCCCATCTTGATTTGCAACCTGCCCATCACGAGTCAGGCTGACCAAGGCCAGTCGGGCTTGGTCAATATCAACCCCGCTGTAATCGGCCAGCAATTCAACCGACGGCAACACCTCTTCAGGCCGCCAGAACCCGGCCATGATGGCTGATGACAATCGCTGCTTGAGGAGCAGATAGTCCGGGATGCCCTCGCGATGCTCGATATGCAAAGCAACAAACTTGCCGTTCATGCCATTCTCCGCCGTCAAAAAGGGCGACGGCCAACGGCCATCGTGCCCCCTCTGCTTCATTGTAAGTCGGAGTCCGGATTACCGTGAATTTGCCGCAACGGCAAACAGACCGTGAACGTGGTGCCTTGGCCCGGTGCACTGTTCACTTCGATGCGCCCATGATGTTTCTGCACAATGCCATAAGACAAGGACAGCCCCAATCCGGTACCCACACCAACCGATTTGGTAGTGAAAAACGGATCGAAAATCCGCTTGAGCACGTCAGACGTCATGCCGCTGCCATTGTCGGCAATTTCTACCCTCGCCTCGCCATTCATGCACATGGTGCGTATGTTGATGCAGCCCTGCTCGCTGATTGCCTGCCCGGCATTGACCAGTATGTTCATGAAGACCTGATTCAGTTCGAGCGGCAAGCACTCGACCTCGGGCAGATTTCCATACTCCTTGACGACCGTCGCCTTGTACTTGAGTTCGTGCGATGCGATATTGAGCGTGCTGTCGAGGCAGTGGTGCAAATCGGCCAGCTGCCAATCAGTGTCGCCCACGTGCGAAAACTCCTTGAGGTCCTGCACGATCTTCTTCACGCGCCGCAGGCCCTCATTTGATTCACCCAGCAAGGCAGGCGCATCTTCACGCAGGTAATCCAGTTCGATTTGAGCGCGCAATAGCTGCAAGGACGGATGGCTGACCAACCCCGGCTCCATCGCTTCGTATTCGCCGATCAGCCGCAACAAGTCGCCGATGTAAGATGCCAGTGTGCCCATGTTCGAAATCACATAGCTGATGGGATTGTTGATTTCGTGGGCCACACCGGCAGCCAGTTGACCGATGGATGCCATTTTTTCTGACTGAAGCAGCTGATTATGCGCGTGCTCCAGTTCTTGGGTGCGCAGCTTCAATTCACTGGTGCGTTGCTCGACCAGGATTTCCAGATGATTGCGATAGCGGTCCAGCTCCTCGTCAATCCGTTTACGCTCGGTGATGTCATACACCGTTGAGCGCGTTTTCTGAAATGTGCCATCCGCCCCGCGCACGGCACTGGTGGTGACCTGTACCGGAAAAATGCTGCCATCCTTGCGATGAAAGCGGTATTCGGCCTCCACACTGCTTTGCCCCTGCTGCAACTGTTGCAAGTTGGCAAGCAGGCAGGGGCGATCCGCCTCGTCAAGCAAGTCGGCCAGCGCCAATCGATCCACCACCTCATTCCTTCGATATCCAAGCCAACCCAGCTCGGTCTGGTTCATGTCAACAATGCATCCGTCAGCATCAAGCGAGTGGTAGCCGCAGGGCGCATTGTTGTATAGATCAAAGACCTCTTCGGCATGCTTGCGCAGTGCGGCTTCGGCTTGTTTGCGCTCGGAATTTTCGCGCACCAGATTGGTGTAAAGCCAGGCATTGTCGAGCGCGGCGGTCACTTGCGTCGCCAGCACGGCCAGCAGTTCAATTTCCACGTCGAGCAATGGGCGATGCGCGGTAAAATATACAGCGCATTCCTGCTGCCCATTCGAATGCAGATAGAGTACGTAGTCTGGCCCTGCAAGGCGGTGCCCGCGCCTCGAGAATGCCCCCCACAGCAACTCGAATGCAGGCGTCGCAGGTGCGATGTCGGTTTCAACGCTGCCAAGCATGGCTCCGGTTGCCGCATCCACGTGCAGCGGCATGTCCGGGCTGCACAGGATATCGCGCGTACACCAGACGCCATCAATATCGGTACCCAGCACTCTGCTGATCTCATCAAGTACCCCGACGGCCAACTCCCTGCGCGAGCGATAACGGTGCAGGTTGACCGCATCGCGCAGAATGCATGACAAGCCCTGTCTGCCACGCTCGACCTGCCATATCGCTTCATATGCACGTAGCGACGCGATTGTGGCGGTAATCAGCTTTTGCGTGGTGAGCTCAGTTTTTTCCTTGTAATCATTGATGTCGTACTCAACGATAACCCGCTGCTCTTTGGCAACCCCGGGTTGACCGGTACGCAGCACGATACGTACAAACGGATTGCGCAATTCGGTGCGGATCCGCTGCGCAAGGATCAATCCCGCATCTTCGCTTTCCATGACCACATCGAGAAAGATCAGTGCAACGTCCGGCTCGTTACTGAGTACATCGAAAGCCTGGGCCGCCGAGTAGGCACTCAGCAAGCGGATCGGCCGTTGCTTGAAAGTGAGACGCCCCAACGCCAGCCGGGTAACGGTATGAATATCTGGCTCATCGTCGGCGATCAGGATTTTCCACGGCATGCCGTGGCTCTCGCCCGGCTGGGGCGTGGAGTCGGGCTGTAGCCAGTCCGGCTCGTCGGAAGCAGTCATGGTGATCTCGATTTTACGTCCTGCCTGTCTGCACAATGGCACAGCCCGCCGCTTTGCGCGCGCCGACTGCCGCTGGTCGGGTGACGATTCATGCAACTCACCCCCGAGACAGGGCACCACACCAAAGAAAACATAAAGTCAGTATTTAGATATAAACAACCAATAAATCTTAAAAAATATTGACATTTTATTTACACAACAAAGGAAAAATTCAGGCCCGTCTGCTGCAATGAAGTCACCGCCACTAACCCGACCATCGTAGCGGTCAATTACATTGCCAATTCCTTCGTCATTACCAGCGGAGAGGCCAATCCCCAGCCGCCCACCATCGGCCGCGATGGCGACGGGAGGGCGATTTCCATCGGCGCTGACCGCAAGGGTTGCGAGGTCGTTGCCAGCCAGCTCAAGAACATCACCGGCGGCGGGCTGCATGAATACGCGCCGGATAGCGGCAACAAAAGCGCCCCGTCCGAACTCAAGTTCTTCCTCGGCCTCACGCTGATGCTGCAAGCCAATGCTGGCTGCGTTGATGTACCGGTTTCTCTGGCGCAGGGTCACTATTCACTGGCCAACACCTGGTGGATCGGTGGCAACGCGGTACTGCACTACGGCAGCCCCTTGCTGCTGGTGATTGCCAACAAGCAGATCAAGTGGGGGGCTCAAGCTGTCGGGCGGCACCAGTTCCTCCGTGCTGACCGAGCAGTAATGCAAACGGCCCCGATCGGGGCCGTTTGCGAATAGGCCAGCCTCAGGGCTGGCCTTGCCTCACTTCTTTACGGGCTTGCTGTCGCCATTGGGCAGCACTTCAAACTCGCCCACGAACACCGTTTCCTGCCGCTCTTTCAGCCGCAACATCACCAGCTGCTCTTGCGTGCCGGCCTTGCCAAAGCCGGTGATCAGTTTCAGCTGCATGGTAGTTGCACCGGCCACGCTCTGCTGGCGGTCACCGTAGTAGTTGGCCTCGATCTTGTACTTGCCCGGCTTGGCACGGCGCAGCGAGAACTCCTCCGGCCCGTAGCCCCCGGTAAAGTCACGCGACAGCCGGCCACCCTGATAGGTAAAGCGGTGGCCGTAGTAGCAACGCTCGCCGTTCGGGTCGGTCACCCACAGGTCCATATCGCTGTTGTCGGCATCCCAGCTCAGCACCACGCGCAGGTCCAGCGGCAGGTTCTTCAGCAGGCGCGGGTCAACCCGGCTGGTGTCCAGCTTTTGCTTGCTGGTAGCCACGATGGCATTCAGCTCGGCCAGCGCCACCAGTTCGATCTCGGCAAAACGCCCGTCCCAGTTGCGCAGCACCACCTCGTTGAGCTGGTCAATTGCATCCTGCTCGCGCCCGACCGCGGCATAAGCGAGACCCAGATCGCGGAACGATTGCGGTTCTTCCTCGGCCATGGACTGCACCTGCTCCAGAATCGGCACCGCCAGCTCCGGCGCCTTGGCCTGGCTCAGCCGATAGGCCAGCACGCGCAGTACGTGGCGGTTCTCCAGTTGCATTTCCGCCAGATTGGACAGCACGCGCAGCGCCAGATCACGCTGGCCACGCTCGAACAACAGATCGGCCACATCAAGATAGAAACCGCTGCTGTTGGCATAGCCGGGCTTTTCGTCCAGATATTGCGCGTACAGCGTTTCCGGGCGGGCAGCGCGCAGGCGGGTCATATACGGCGCGTCGGACGTCCAGCGCTTGATGGCAATGCCGATGCTGGGTGCTACTGCAGCGTCGCTCTCCTTGGCATCGCGGCGGGCTTCAGCCTGGGCAGTCATGGCCTTGGCAGCCGGAGCGGGTGCTGCCGGTGCAGCGGCTGCGCGTGCAGCCCTGTCCGCAACCATGCCCAGCGCTTCCTGGCGATTGGCGCCCCCCTCGGCCGAGGCAGCCGGTGCCGGCACCGGCTTGGGCTTGGGCGGTGTGCCCTTGGGATAGTCTTTCTCCCACCATGCGACTTTCTGCTCGAACTCACGCACCACCGCATCCAGATGCTGGTGTTGCTGCTGGCGCAACCAGCCGGCCTGCTCGGCCTTGCGTTGCTGGAACAGCGCACGCTCGCTGGCGGGCGGCTGGATGTCATAGCGCACGTAGTCGTCCATGGTTTCCAGCACGATCAGCGAGGTTTCGGCGCTGGGGATGGCAAAGCGCTGGCCCAGCCGGCGCAACTCGCCGCGATACAGCTCCGGCTCGGCCTCCAGCGCGGCAATGCGGTATTGCGCCCATGCCTGCGCGGCAATGCTGCTGTCGTTGCGTGCTGCGTGTATGGGCAGCTTGATCTCGTTACGCTGGCCGCCCTGCTCCAGCCGGATGCGCAACACGTCGTCCTGTGCGGCCAGCACGCCGGCCACGCGCAGCACACCGCCCTCGGCATACGGCGATTGCGCCACCAGCTGCGTGGCATTGTCGGCACTCAGTGCGACGATATGCGGCGCATCATCCAGCAATTGCCGGCTTGCCTGCGCCACACCGGCCTGATCGAACAACTGGATCAAGCGGCCGCGCGCGCCGCCAGCCAGTGCCTGCAGGCGCACAGTATCGGCGCCGTTGCTGCTGTTGACCGCATACAGGCGCTGATTGGCCGCCAGTTGCGGGAAGCGCTCGCTGCCATAGTTGGCAATGCCGTCGGAAAACAACAGGTATTCGCCCACGTCAGCCTGCGGCTGCCAGCCGCCCAGCGCAGTAGCACCGTCATATTGCGTGGTTTTGAGCGCCTGGCGCAGTTCGTCCCAATCGCCCCCGCTGATGCGGAACGATTTGACAGCTTCGGCCCGGTCACGCAGGCGGATCAGCCTTACCTCACCATTGCCCATGGCCTTGAAGTAACGATCCAGCAGCGCCAGCTCGGCGGCCTGGGCACGACCCTGCCCCGAACCTGAGCTATCCCACAGCAGGCCCACCACGCGCGGCAGGCTGCGTGGCGTGCTTGTGGCCTTTACCGGTACTTCGGCCATGAAGAAGCGCTCGCCATCATGGGCGCCGGTGTACACCTGCGGCTGCGTGGCGGCCGGCCAGGCCAGTTGCAACTGACCGTGCGGGGCAAAGTTGCTTTGCTCCAGCTCGGCGTTGTAGCCCGCCTCGTTGCGGCTGAACTTGATCGTACTCAGGCTGCCCAGCACCTGCGGCGCCACCTTCCTGCCGGCCACGCTGGCCTGCAGGCGGAAGATGGTCACCGACTTGAACACATCCAGCGGCAAGCGGTATTGCAGCTGACCGTTGCTGGTGTTCAGCACCTCGGCAATGGTCAGCTGCACCGTGCGCCGGCCCAGTGCCGGCACCGGGTAGACACGCAAGCGGAACTGGTTGCCGACGGTTTTCTCCAGCAGCGCTGGATCAACGCGGCGGCGCTCGATCTCCTCGAACACCTGCCGGCCCTTGGCCTTTTCAACCGGCACTGCCGGGCGCAACGCGCCATTGATATCGAGCGCAAAGCCACTGACCTGCTGCTGCGGCAGCAACGGGAATTGCAGCTCGGCCTCCAGCTGGCGCGGGTTGGGGTTGTAGAACACCAGATTGAGCGTGGTGGTGGCCTGCGTGCCGACGACGTCCACCTTGACGGCGGCCGACTCCAGCAACAGCGGCGTGGCCGGGCTGCTGGGGCGCAGGATGAGTTGCTGTGGCGGCGGCTCGGGCATGACGACACGACGGGCCGGCGTGGCCGCCAGTGCTGACAGGCTGGCGAACAGCCAGCACAAGACAATCAGGGTAAGGGAACGGGTTTGCATGACAGCTCCTGCGTTGGGTGCGTGCTCATGCAACGGGGCAGCAGTGGCAACAGGGTCAGGCTGGGCGAAAAAATGTGGGGCGCATCACGCCCCACCTGCGCTACGCACAGCTATTGCGGCAACGCATCCAGCCGCTTGCGCTGCGCCTCGTCCACCGGGTAATCCGGGTAGTGCTGCTTGAAGCGCTGCCACTCCTCACGCGCCTTTTGCGGCTGATTGTCGTGCAGCAAGGCATCGATCTGCTTCAGCCATTCCTCAGCCGTCGGCACCTCGGCGGCTGATGCCTGTCTGGCTGCGGGCTTGGCCGTAGTGCTCAGCGCGCGCAATCGTGCTTCGGCGGGCGGTGCGGCAGCCGCTTTGGCCGGTTCGGTATGGATGCTATTGGCGCCAGCTGCGGCGCGGTCGGCCAGCACGGGCGCTGGCGCAGCATCCCGGCGCGCCTTCAGTTCGCCAACCGCTTGCTGCTCTGCCGCCGGGGCGACAGGCGCCGCCAGCTGCACGGGCGGTTCAACTGCGGCAGCAGCGACCTCGGTTTTGTCATGCTTGTCGGCTTCGGCCTGCTGCACCTTGCGTGCCACATCATGGCCACCCGAGGATTCGGGCCCGGTTTTAGGCGCTGGTGCCCGGGCGAGCTGCGGTGCTTGCCGTGCGGCCTCTTGCTGTTTGCGCACCGGTTGTGGGGCTGCCGCATTGCCGCCGGTAGCGCTCTCCTTGAGCGCATCTGCTGCGGCCGGTGCTGCTGGCGCGGCAGCCGGCACCGGTGCTTGCGCTTCGGCCACCGGCTCTTGCGCCAGAATGACCGGCGCTTCGGGCTTGCCCCCCATCCAGTGCCATGCCACACCCACCGTCAGCAGCAGCGATGCCGCCACACCCAGTGGCGCAGCCCAGCGTGAACGGCGGTAGGGTTGCACACCGCCAGCCTGCTCGTCATTGGCAGCCTGCACCGCAGCGTTGTCGTTGGCCGCCTTGCCGGCCACCGCGGCAGCAGCCTGGGCGAGTATGGCCTGATCGAGCGCAGCCGACGGCGCAGGCTGCGGCAACTGCTGCAGCATGGCGCTCAATTCGTCATCACCGGCCAAAAAAGCGGCGAAGTCGCGGTCGTCGTCACCGGGCTGGCTCATGCCTGCTCCCCCTCATACGTCAGCGCTGCGCGCAGTTTCTGCATGGCATAGCGCAAGCGGCTTTTGACGGTTTCCTGCGCCGCACCGGTCAACACGGCAATCTCCTCCAGCGACATGCCGCTGAACTGCTGCAGCACCAGCGCCTCGCGCTGCTCGGCCGGCAAGGTGCCAATGGCCGCCTGCAGCTGCGCCGCGCGCTGCTTTTCAGCCAGCGCGGTTTCCGGCGTATCGGCACTGGCCTCGCCCAAGCGCTCCAGCGCGGCATGCGGGCTGTCTTCGGCACCGCCCAGCTCGCTGGCCAAGAGCGACTGGTGCTGGCGCAGCAGGTCAATCAGCCGGTTGCGGGCGATCTGGTACAGATAGGTGCGAAAGCTGGCCTGCACCTCGTAACGCTCTGCCGCCTTGTGCAAGCTGGCCCAGCTATCCTGCGCCACCTCATCCACCCAGTCGGCACGTGGCGACTGCCACGCGATGAAGCGATACAGGCCGTGACTGTGCCGGCGATACAACTCGCCAAATGCAGCCACATCACCATGTTGGTAACGCTGCATCAAGGATTCATCGGAAAGCTCGGCATGCATGCCGCGCAGTCTAGCGGGCTTTGCGGGGCTTTGCTCCGGCAATGCGTCATGTTGCGGGTACAAACAGCGCTCCGTCATGGTCGCCAGTACACACTAGTGCGGCTCCATGGTATGTAACGCAGCAATAGTGCCGACGGGGTGAAGCTGTGGCACAGTTTGCAAGACGGCCTGCCCGGCTCCAGTGGAACCCTTGCCATGGAAACAGCCCCACAGCAGCAATTGCTCATCCTTGATCTCGACGAAACACTGATTCATGCCAGCCATGCAGCACTGGATCGCCCTTGCGACTTTCGTGTGGCCAGTTACCACGTCTACCGCCGTCCTGGCGTGGCCGATTTCCTGGCCTTCTGCCAGCGCCATTTCACCGTTGCAATCTGGACCTCATCCACCGCCCCGTATGCAGCGGAAGTCGTGACCGCGTTGTTTCCGGTGCCGGATCAATTGCTGTTCGTGTATGCCCGCAACCGTTGCGTACGCGCTTATGACCCTGAGTTTCGCGAGGATTATTTCATCAAGGACTTACGTAAAGTACGCAAGTTTGGCTTCCCGCTTGAACGCATCCTGGTCATTGACGACACGCCGCAAAAACTCTGCCGCCATTACGGCAACCTGATCCGCATTCCTGAGTGGACAGGCGATGAAGCCGATCGCGAGCTGTTACATATGATGGATTACCTGCTTACCCTGAAAGACGTCACCAATGTGCGCAAGGTGGAGAAACGGCGCTGGCGTTCATTGCGTGAAACGCCTTCTCAGTTCACTGCGTCTTTTGCCAAGTCTTGCGGCAATCACCTTCTGGAGCACCGTTAATGCCCATCCGCATCGTCCGTCTCGGCAGCGCGCGCGCCAGCGACGAAGGCCTGCGCATCGGTACCGTGCGCCGGCCACCACGCGGCGTACCCAAGGCCGAATTCGCCGCGCAGAACTGGTATGACGTGTGGTACCCCGAGCTGGCACCCAGCGCCGAGACCATGAAGCAGGGTCAGACCGCACAGACACCGGCCGACTGGGCGCGCTTCGTCAAAAGCTATCGCGGCGAAATGGCCGACCCTGCACGCGCCCGCACGCTGGATTTGCTGGCTGCGCTGTCGCAGCAGAGCAATTTCTCGGTCGGCTGCTATTGCGAGGATGAGGCGCATTGCCACCGCTCGGTGCTGCGTGCCTTGCTGCTGGAGCGCGGCGCAACAGTGATCTGAAACAAGCTTAATGAAAATCCCGGCTGCGCACCTGCAGCTCGCCCAGCAGCGCCGTCTTGTCCACCAGCCGCTTGGCCAGCACGTTCACCACCCTGCCCTCGCGCTGCACGATGCCGTAAACCGCCAGTAGCTGCGACCCTAGCAGTTCGCGCCGCTGGCGTTCAACCAGATCATTCCAGACGATCACATTGGTGTTGCCGGTTTCATCTTCCAGCGTGACAAACACCACACCAGTAGCGGTGCCGGGGCGCTGGCGGCCGACGACCAGGCCGGCCACGCGCACGATGCGGCCATTGGGGGCGCGTGCGATGTCGGCAGCGGTGAGCAAGCGCTCGGCAGCCAGTTGCGTGCGCAACAGGCTGAGCGGATGCGCACGCAAGCTCAGCCCCAGCGCGCGGTAGTCGAATACGACGTCCTGGCCCAGCGTGACTGGCGGCAGTGCCGGTTGATCGACCTCTGCCGGTGCTGCGGCACGGGCCAGATCGGCCTGCGTATCCAGCCCGCTGACCCGCCACCACGCCTGGCGGCGGTGGCCGGCCAGCGTGGCCAGTGCGTCGGCCTCGGTCAGCGCAGTAAGCATGCGCGGGTCCAGCTGCGCCAACTGCTGCAACTGCGCCACGCTGGCATAGCCCGTGGCAGGCCGCTGCCGGGCAATTTGCCGCCCGGCCGCCTCGGCCATGCCCTTGACCAGATTGAAGCCCAGCCGCACCGCCGGCTGCGGCTGGCCGTTGTCTTCCAGCGTGCAATCCCACTCGCTGCATTGCACATCCACCGGCCGCACCTCGATGCCGTGGCGACGCGCGTCCTGGATCAGTTGCGAGGCGGAATAAAACCCCATGGGCAGCGAATTGAGCAGCCCGCACAAAAAGGCCGCCGGCTCGTGCCGCTTGAGCCAGGCCGATACATACACCAGCTTGGCAAAACTGGCCGCGTGCGATTCGGGGAAGCCATATTCGGCAAAGCCTTCGATCTGCTTGAAAATGCGTTCAGCGAATTCGAGCGGGTATTTTCGTTCCAGCATGCCGCTGATGAGTTTGTCGCGATAAATGTCGATGCGACCGGTGCGCCGCCATGCGGCCATCGAGCGCCGCAGCTGGTCGGCCTCGCCAGCGGTGAAGCCCCCTGCCACCACGGCCAGTTGCATCACCTGTTCCTGAAACAGCGGCACCCCCAGCGTGCGCTCCAGCACGGCGCGCACATCGTCGTGCGGGTACTCAACCGGCTCCAGCCCCTGCTTGCGGCGCAGATACGGGTGCACCATGCCGCCCTGGATCGGGCCGGGGCGCACGATGGCAACTTCGATCACCAGATCGTAGAAGCAACGCGGCTTGAGGCGCGGCAGCATGCTCATCTGTGCGCGAGACTCCACCTGGAACACGCCCACGCTGTCGGCACGGCTGAGCATCTCGTACACAGCCGGGTCTTCGCTTGGCACGGTATGCAGGGTCAGCGGTCGCTGGCGCAGGGCCGAGACCAGTGCCATGGTGCGGCGCAGCGCCGACAGCATGCCCAGCGCCAGCACATCGACCTTGAGCAGGCCGACGGTATCGAGATCGTCCTTGTCCCACTCGATCACCGTGCGCTCGGCCATGGCGGCATTCTCGATCGGCACCAGCCGCTGCAGCGACCCGCGCGAGATTACCAATCCGCCCACATGCTGCGACAGATGACGCGGAAAACGCCGCAAGGTGCCAACCAGCGACAGCAGTTGCCGCACCGGCCGGCTGTCCGGCTCCAGCCCGGCCTCCAGCATGCGCTGCGCCAGTTCGTCCTTGTTATCCCACCACGCCAGCGAGCGGGTCAGCCGGTCAAGCTGGTCCTCCGACAGCCCGAGTGCCCGCCCCACATCACGCAATGCCGACTTGGTGCGGTAGGTAATGACGGTAGCGGCCAGCGCGGCACGGTCACGGCCGTACTTGCGGTAGACGTACTGGATGACTTCTTCGCGCCGGTCGTGCTCGAAATCGACGTCGATATCGGGCGGCTCATCACGCTCGCTGGAAACAAAGCGCTCGAACAGCAAATTGCTGATGGCCGGGTCAACGGCAGTAATGCCCAGTGCATAGCAGACCGCCGAATTGGCGGCCGAACCACGCCCCTGGCACAGAATGCCTTGGCTGCGGGCGTAGCGCACAATATCCTCAACAGTGAGGAAGTAGGCCTCGTAACCCTTTTCGGCAATCAGCGCCAGCTCCTTGTCCACTTGCTCGCGCACCTTGGGCGGCGTGCCATCGGGGTAGCGTTCGCGCAGGCCGGCTTCGGTGAGCTGGCTCAGGTAGGCAATCGGCGTGAGCTGTGGCGGCACGAACTCATCCGGGTATTCGTAGCGCAGCTCATCCAGCGAGAAGGTGCAGCGCTCGGCCACGCGCACGGTTTCGGCCAGCAGTTCGATCGGGTACAGCGTGGCCAGGCGCTGGCGCGTGCGCAAATGACGCTCGCTGTTGCCAAACAGCGCCGTGCCGCATTGCGCCACCGGCTTGCCCAGGCGCACGGCGGTCAGTACATCCTGCAGCGGCTGGCGGTCACGCTGATGCATATGCACATCGCCAGCGGCCAGCAGCGGCAACCCGCACTCGCCCGCCAGCCACTGCAACTGGCGCAGCCGGCCGGCATCATCCGGCCCCAGCAGCAGTTCGGCAGCAATCCAACAACGGCCAGCGAAGTGGCGGGCCAGCCACAGACCATCGGCCACGTCGGGTTGATCGGGCGGCAGCCAGATCGCCAGCAATTGCCCGGCAAAATCGGCCACATCGCTGCGGCCCAGCCGGTAGCTGCCCTTGTCGGCATTGCGCCGACCGCGCGTGATCAGCTCGGCCAGATCGCCATAGGCTTGCCGCTCCGGCGCCAGCAGCACGAGCCTCAAGCCGTCATCCAGCGTGAACTCCGCGCCAACAATCAGATGCAACCCCAGCTCCTTGGCCGCCCGGTGCGCACGCACCATGCCGGCGAGCGAGCATTCATCGGTGATCGCTAACGCGCGGTAGCCCAATTGGTGCGCGCGCTCAACCAGCTCCTCGGCATGCGATGCACCACGCTGGAACGAGAAATTGCTCAGGCAATGCAGCTCGGCATAATCGGGCGGCACGACCGGCGTGGGTAACGCTGCCTGGGCGGAGATGGCTATGCCGTCCATGCCTCACCCGAACATGCCGTGCAGATACCAGCCGTGGCTGACCCGGTCACGGTAAATCCAGTAACGGCGGCCGCTGGCACCACGAGCCTGAAAGTAATCGCGCACCACTGCCTCGCCATCCCACCAGCCCGACTCGATGCGCTCGGGCTGGCCGATGCAGGCCAATGCCTCGCCATACCACGGTTGCTCATCGCGTATCGACAGCGGCAGTGGCTGGGGCAGCAACCAGCCGGGGCGCTCGCCCCGTGCCTGTGCGGTGCCGGCCGCCCCCGGTTGGACGGCCTGCCACGCCAGCTCCGGCCTGTGCTCATCCACGGCGACGAGACCGCACACCGCGTCATCGCCCAGCCGGGCAGCCAGCCGGGCCAGCAGCAGCGAGGCATCGCCTCCGTCGGCATCGCCGCCCGGCCCGAACAACGACAGCGGTTGACCGTCGAGCGGGTGCAAGACATCGGCCAGCAGGGTGACGGCCAGTACCGGCGCCGGCAGGCTGAAGCGCGCAGCACGTTCGGCCAGCACCGCCTGCATCTCGGCCGCGCGCCGCAGCGGCACGCCAAAACCCACCGGCAACACGCTGGCCGGCAAGCCTTCGTGCTTGCAGCGCAGCAGCACCGCTTGCACGCCCAGCCCGCGCCCGGACAAAAAGGCTGCCAGCTCGGCCAGCAGACGGTCGGCCAGTAACAGGAATACATCGAGCTGCTCGAAGGGGTAATCCAGATCGATGCAGCGCTCGAACCGGTCAGGCGCCACAAAGGGCTCGCGCGGATCGGCCACCTTGCCCAGCGCCCGATCCAGCTGCAGCAGCAGCGCCGGGCCAAAACGCTTGTTCAGCCCGCCACGCGGCAGGCGCTGCAACTGCGCCAGGGTATTGATGCCCAGTTGCGACAGACCGTCGGCCTGCTTGCGGTCGGGCTGCAATACGCGGATCGACATGGCGGCCAGCACGGCGGGTAAATCCCCTGCCGTCATCACCGGCGGCAGGCCCAGCCAGGCGGCCCATTGCGCCGCCAGCGGCGTGGGCGCGCAGCCCATGCGCACAGCATGACCCAATTCAGCCAGTCCCGCCCTCACCTGCTCCAGTAACGATGACAGCCCGCCGAAATAACGCAGGCAACCGCCAACCTCCAGCAACAAGGTGGCAGGCGGCGCCAGCGCCACGGTGGGGGTGAATTGCTGCGCCCATGCGGCCAGGCTGGCCAGCAGCGCGGCCTCTGCCGCCGGCTGGCGGCGGTGTACGGTGAGCTGATTGGCCAGTGCCAGCGCGGCTGACAGCTTGAGGCCGGCACGCAAGCCCAGCGACGACGCCAGCGCATCGGCATGCACCACCTGATCGAAGCGCCCGGTGGATTCCACCACCAGCACCGGCCTAGGCGGCGTGGCGGCGGGCGGGCAGACGGCCAGCGGCAGATCGGGCAGGTACAGTGCGAGCCAGAGCATGGTCGGCCTGCAAAGGGGTTAGACGGATGGCATGGGGCAGCGGCGGCCCGCGCCGTTTCAGAATGCGCACGTCGATGCCGTCGGGCGCCGGGCTGACGGCCAGCCGCAGCGCCAGAGGCGAGCTGACTTGCGCGGCAGAGCGGGCCTGCCGTAGCAGAAAACCGCAGGCGCTGCCGGTCTGCGCGGCCAGTTGCAAACGCCGGCAGGCCCGGTCGTCGATGGCGCCAGCCAGCCAGCCCAGCACGCCGCCGCAGGCCGGATCGCGCAGGCCCTGCTCCATCGCCCACAGGGCTTCATCACGGCTGCGTGGGCGCACCCACACCAGCCGGGTCAAGACCACCCCAGCGGCCAGCCAGGCCGGCGCATAGGGAATCTGCGGCGGGGCAATCAGCAATACATGCCGGCGCGCGCTCAGCTGCCGCAGCGCCGGTTGCAGCAGGCTGAGCTCACCGCTGCCCGGCTGCGCCAGCACCAGCTCGGTCATGCCGCCCTGCGGCCAGCCGCCACCGGGCAAGGCAGCATCCAGCGCCGGATAGCCGCTAGGCAAGCCCTGGCCGTCGGCACGCACCAACGCACCACCGCGCCAGATGGCGGGGTGGCGCAATACGCTCTGCAGATCGGTAACGGCATCGGGCAACATGGGTGGCCAGTACTGGGGATCACCCTGTGATGATATAGAACGATTGTTCTATAATCAAACCATTGCCGACCGAAGGGCGGCATGGCTGTCCGGCGCAGGACAACTGGCCGGGTCAGGCCGCCTGCTGCAGCGTGACCGGCGTGAGTTCAAGACTCTCCTTCGCCTCCCAGCTGTCCTTGATGCGAACAAAGTCATCCAGATGGCTGCGAAACAGCTCGACCAGATGCGGGTCGAAGTGCGTGCCAGCCCCCAGCATGATTTCATCCACGGCTTCCTGCACCGTCCATGCCTGCTTGTAGGGGCGTCTGGTGGTCAAGGCATCGAACACATCGGCCAGTGCAACGATGCGGCCGGACACAGGTATCGCCTCGCCAGCCAGCCCCTGCGGGTAACCGCTGCCGTCCCAGCGCTCATGGTGGGTCAGCGCGATCTCCGCCGCCAGCCTGAACAGCGCAGACTGCCCCCGGCTGAGGATCAGATAGCCGATCTGTGCGTGGGTCTTCATGATGTCCCACTCGTGCTCGTCCAGCTGGCGCGGCGCCTTGAGGATATTGTCCGGGATGCCGATCTTGCCGGTATCGTGCATGGGCGCCGCCAGCTCCATGCGCTCGACCGCTTCATCCTCCCAGCCCAGCAGCCGTGCCAGGTGGCTGCTGTAGGCGGCCATGCGCCAGATGTGCAGGCCGGTATCGTTATCGTTGTAATGGCCGGCGAGGCCCATCATGTAGATGGTTTCGCGCTGGCTGTCTTCCAGCGTGCGGGCGCGCACCAGCGACAGGTGCGTTTGCACCCGGCGCAGCACGACCGGGCTGGAAATCGGCTTCTGGATGTAATCCACCCCGCCGACATCGAAACCGCGCGCTTCATCCTCGTATTCGCACATCGCGGTAATGAAGATCACCGGGATGTGGGCGGTAGCTGCCATTTGCTTGAGGCGTTCGCAGACCTCGTAGCCATCCATGCCCGGCATCATGATGTCGAGCAGGATCAGGTCGGGCAGATGTTTCTCTGCCGCCGCCAATGCCCTGGGGCCGTCAGTGGCAAAAAATAGCTGGTAATGGCTGCGCAGCACCTGCCGCAGCAATTGCAGATTGTTGGGTTCATCATCGACGATGAGGATTTTCTTCATGATCTCAATCCCAGCTGCTCGGTCAGCACCAGCAGCTGCGCACGGGCGGCGTCGAAGTCGAAAACCTGCACGGTTTTCCACAGCGGGGCCAGATGCTCGGGCGGCAGGTAGCCGGTCAGGTCCTGCAGCAGCGGCTCGACCAGATCAGGGTTGAGCTGTTCCAGCTCCTGCTCCAGTTGCTGCAACAGCTGTCTGACCTTGGCGGCATCAAACCCGGTCTGGCTCGGCTGTGAGAATTCCCGCTCGGTAGAGTAGCCGATGGCACTCAGGGCCTGCAGCATGGCAACCTCCAGCTCGTCGACCAGATCAAGCTCGACGGGCAGCGCGCCGGTCTTGGAGGGCAGCTTGGATTGCGCATCCAGGCGCACCACGATTTCGAACACGCGGGAAAGATGCAGGTTGCCGCTGACACCCTTGAGCGCATGCAGCAGCGCATGCACGCCGGCCAGATCAGCCGGTTGCTGCAACAGCATGTCCCGCAATCTGGCGACACAATCGGACTCTTGCTCGGCAAAGAGCTGCAGCGTCTGCAGGTAAACATGCGGGTTCTTCCACATCGACAGCGCCTTGCCGATATTGGCCACCCCCTGCAGCGCGTCAAGCTGCACCGTCGTGCTGGCCTCTTGGGGTGCCTGCTGCAGCGCCTGGTGCCCCGCATTCATGCCGCGCCCGGCCGCCACGACTTCCTCCATGGTGCGAAACAGCGTATTGAAGTCGATGGGTTTGCCTTCCACGGCGCTCACACCGGCGGCCATGCAGCGCAGATTGTCCTCGCGCAGCACGCTGGCCGTCAGTGCCACGATGGGAATGGCTGGCCGCCCGCCGTTTGTTTCATGCGCCCGGATGCGCCGCGTGGCCTCCAGCCCGTCCATTTCCGGCATCATCACATCCATCAGCACCAGATCGTAGCCACCGCGCTGCACCGCCTGCACCGCTTCACGACCATTCTTGACCCAGTCGACCCGGTGCCCCTGTTGCGTCAGGCGCAATATGGCCAGCGAGGCATTGGTTTCCAGGTCCTCGGCCAGCAGCACATTGAACAGGCGCGGCGATACATAGTCCTCGCCCGCCTGCATTTCGTCCTCGTTGAAGCAGCGCTGCTGCGGGTCGGCCGGTGGAAGCTCGGCGCTGAAATGAAAGGTGGAGCCCTGCTTCCAGACGCTTTCGGCCCAGATGTGCCCGTTCATCTGTTCGACCAGCTGCTTGCTGATGGTGGTGCCCAGCCCGGTGCCGCCAAAGGTGCGCGTGGTGCTGGCATCTGCCTGCGAAAAGGCATCGAACACCTTGGCCAGTTGCTGCTCGGACATGCCGATGCCGGTATCGCAGATCGAGAACTGCAGCAGGTCGGCCTGCCCGCCCTGCTGCACGCTCAGCACCACGCCCCCCTGCTCGGTGAACTTGATCGCATTGCCCAGCAGATTGAGCAGAATCTGCCGCAGCCGGGTCGGGTCTCCGACCACGCGCACCGGTACCTCGTCTGCAATCCGGCAGTCAAAGCTCAGGCCCTTTTCAGCCAGTTGGTGATCGATGGTGTGCATCACGTCGCGCAGCACATTGGGCAGGTGAAACGGAATAGTCTCCAGCATGAACTTGCCGCTTTCCAGCTTGGAGATATCGAGTACGTCATTGATGATGCCCAGCAGCGAGCGCGACGAACGCAGGATGGTGCGCACATGGCTGCGCGTGGCCTCGCTCAGCGCCTGATCCTGCAGCACCACTTCGGCAAAGCCGATGATGGCATTCATCGGCGTGCGGATTTCATGGCTCATATTGGCCAGGAAGGCGGATTTGGCCCGCGCGCCCGCCTCGGCATCCTCCTTGGCATGCTGCAGCTCGGAAGTCGCGCTGGCCACCATGTCGGCCAGCCGGTCGCGATGCTGCAGCAACTCGGCCTCGGCCGCCTTGCGCTCGCTGATGTCGACGATGATGCCGACGAACATCGGCTCGCCGCCCACCTCCATGCGCCCGACCGACAGGTGCATGGGGAAGGTGGCGCCATCCTTCCTGCGTCCCACTACCTCGCGCCCCTTGCCGATCACGTGCGGATGCCCCTCGCGCAGATAGCGCGCCAGATAGCCATCATGCTCGGCGCGATATGGCTCGGGCATGATGAGCTTGACGTTCTGCCCCAGCACCTCTTCGCGCGCATAGCCGAACAACGTCTCGGCCGCCGGGTTGAACGAGCTGACCTGGCCGACGGCATCGATGGTGATGATGGGGTTGATGGCCGTGGCCAGGATGGCACGCGTCGTTTCCAGGCTGCGCGCCAGTTCCAGCTCACCCGCCTTGCGCTCGCTGATATCGACGATGATGCCGACGAAACGCGGCTCGCCGGCAATGTCCATGCGACCGACCGACAGATGCATGGGAAAAGTGGTGCCATCCTTCTTGCGCCCCACCACCTCGCGCCCCTTGCCGATCACGTGCGGATTGCCCTCGCTCAGGTAGCGCGACAAATAACCATCGTGCTCGGCATGGTAGGGCTGCGGCATCATGATCTTGATGTTCTGCCCCAGCACCTCATCGCTGCGGTAGCCGAACAGCTTTTCCGCCGCTGGATTGAACGAACAGATGAGGCCGCGTGCATCAATGGTGATGATGGGATTGATCGCGGTATCCAGAATGGCCCGCGTGGTTTCCTGGCTTTGTGCCAGATCGGACTCGATGCTCTTTTGCTCGGTCAGCTCGACGATGGAACCCACGAACACGCGCTCGTTACCCAGCCGTACCTCGTTCACGGCCAGCCAGACCGGAAAATCATCGCCATTCTTGTGCCGCCCGACCACCTCTCGCCCGCGGCCAATGATGCGTGGCGCCCCCTCGCCCCGGTAACGAGCCAGATAGCCATCATGTTCGTCATGATAGGGCTGCGGCATCAGCATCGATACGTTGCAGCCTGCCACCTCGTCCTGCCGATAACCGAATATGCGTTCGGATACCGCGTCAAACGAGCGGATCAAGCCCATTTCATCGATGGTGATGATGCCCACTGCGCTTACAATGGAACGGCTCGTTGCTTTCACCGTTTACTCCGCGACAGCTTGCCTGCTACTTATCACAGTCAATAAACAGCTTTTGGTCAAGCCAAGCGAAAGCCATTTGCAACCAACCCGGCCGCAAGCCAGCAAGCACGCCAAGCGTTCATCCCACCGCACACGTTTGTCTCCCCGCTATTGCGAGGTCGTCGTGGTCATGGCAAGGCGGCTTGGGGGTGAAAGTGGTGGTCTGGCATTGAAGCCGAAATGACAATCAGCCCGGCAGCTGCTGGATGGCGCTGATATGCCCGCCCACCAGTTGCCAGCCCGCCGGCCCGCGATGCCAGATGCGGGTGTAGCGCAGATCGCTGTCGAACGGTGCATCGGCAAAGCTGCCAACGGTATGCATGCGCACTGTCACCAGCGCCGCGTCGCCGCGCAGCATGATCTGCTGCTCGCTCGGCACCAGCTGGCTGAAGCGCAGCGTGCCGTTGCAGTGCAGCGCCAGATCATCGGCTTTACCGAGCACGCGGCCGAAGTGATCGGTAAACATCAACTCCGGCGCGATCAGGCGATCCAGAGTAGCCACGTCGCTATGCAGCATGGCGTCGCGCAACTGTATTTCCAGTTCGGCGATTTCCGCTTCGGCTTGTGGCATGCCACGGCCTCCTGTGGGGTCCGGAAGGGTAAGCCCTGCCACCGCCAGCATCCGGGCTGACGGTGGCAGGTAATTACTGATAAAGCTTTTGCTGCACCAGCTCGGCACGGATGCCGTGGCTGGTGCGCGTCATCGGTCCATGTGATAGCAGCGTGCTGGAGAGGCTGCTGCGTGCCTTGGCCGCATCACTGCCATTGGCCAGGTCGCCATAGGCGATGGCGATCACCGATTTGCCATAGGCCACCGTGGGATAGGCGATCAGCTTGTCGGCGCCCAGCTCGGCCCCCAAGCGCTTGAGCGCCGTTTCGGCCGCGCCCTGGCTGTCAGCCAGCCAGATTTGCAACGTGAAGCGGCCATCACCCGGCAGCCAGCGCTCTGCGCCGGCATAGGCAGCCTTCAAGGCGACCAGTTGATCCGGCACCGGGCCAGTCACCAGATGGCCGCTGCGCTGTGGCACGGGTGTGGGTGCCACCACCGGTGCTGGCGTCGGCACTGGCTTGGCCACCGGGGCCGAGGCCAGCGCGGCGTTCACCAGTTCGTCGATCACCTTGCGGGGTGGTTTTTCCGGTGTGCGCAGCTTGGCATCCGGGTTCCAGCACTGGCCGATGCGGCCCGGCAGCTGCACCGACAGCGGCGCGGCATTCGGCGACAAGCCCTGCATCTTGCTCTGGAAAGCCTGCTGATCCAGCGTGTTGAGTGCCGCCTTTGCCTCTTGCTTCTGCTGCAATGCCTTGGCGGCTTCTTCTTCCACCGTGGCCAGCTGGCGCACGTTCTTCAGCGCCAGTTCTTCACCGCTGAACTGGTAGCGCACGGTGATCTGCCTGACGTTGACCGCATCCAGCCGCGCCTTGTCGGTGGGGAATTCACTGGCATCAAACACGCGCGCACCGTTCTGGAACTCCTGCAGGAAGGCGACGAAGCCCTGCGGCCCGCTGTATTTGCGCGTGATGGTGAACGACGGCAGGCGGATCTTCAGCGTGGTATCGCCGCAGGTCTGCTGCGACCAGTAGAACGCCTCGGACACCGAGAAGTTCAGGTTGTTGAGGTTGAACGGCGCACTGGCACACTGCACGGTCAGCAGCGTGCCGATCACATTGGCCTTGGCGCCATCGTTCACGCCGGTCGGCAGGCCCGTTACCTTGATCGGGTAAGCGCCCAGGCGCAAGTTGTCTGCCGTCTTCTTCAGATCGGCCGCGCGGGCCTCGGCCTGCTTTTCCTGTTCCTGCAGCGCCTGCTTTTGCTGCTGTATATCCAGCTCGGCGCGCTTGTCGGCATTCACCTGCTGCTGCTTGGCCACCTTCTGCCCCACCTGCTGGCCCACTGCGCCATTGATGAAGGGCAGGAAGTCGGCATTGAACGGCACGGACTGACCCAGTGTCTGCACTGAGTCATACGCTTCCGAGCCACGACGGACGAAGGGCTTGGCCGGGCCATTCAGGAAGGCCCATACGGTGCCGTTGTCGCCATAGAGCTGGTCGAGCATTTCCGGCATGCCGGCTGCCGACTGCATCGGCCACATGACCTTGGACTCCCACTCCTTTTGCAACACGCACGATGCCTGCGTATCGGCATAGCGCACCGCCAGTTGCAACGGGCCAGCCAGCAAGCCCCAAGCCACCTGATCCTCAGCCTGTGCGCCGCCCAGCGTGCGGCGCAGCTCGGCCAGCTTGGCATAGGCATCCTGCAGGCTGGACTTCACGGCAGGATCGTTGTCGAAGCTGTGGAAGTCGGCCGCAGTCTGCGTGGCCTTGGCTGCAGCAACCGTGCTGTCGTTCACGGCCTTGGCCAGCGCCGCGCTATAGCCCTGATACACGTTCATCGCGGCGAACTGCGCATCCAGCTCGGCCTTGGCGTTGCCCACCGAACCACCCGAGCCTATGCTCTTGAGCAGCTTGCCGCCGATGTCGTTGATCGCACCCGGCGCCTTGATGGCCGCCTGCTGGGTGGAGCGGTTGCGCACCGAGAACAGCCGCAGGTTGAGCTGCAGCCACGACGGCAGCTTGGTCGCATCGGCATCCTTGAACTCGCTCACCAACCGGTTCATCAACTGGTTGTAGGCGCTCTCGTTGCCGGTCAGGCGCACCACGGCGCCGCGCCATTCGTTCTCGCCATTGAGCAGGTCTTCGCCCTGCGGGAAGTTCCACGCAAAGTCGCGCCAGGCACGCAGCTTTTCCTGCTCGTACCACTGGTTGAAATGGGCCAGCTTCTCGTCGAACGTGGCCGGGTTGGGCGCGCTCTTGCGCACTTCGGCCATGAAGGCGTCAATGCGGGCCTTGCCGTCACGCGTGAACGCGGGCGAAATCTCCGGGCTGCCTGCCACCTTGCGCGTGCCGCGCCAGAAGTCGGCCAGCTGCACCTTCTTCAGATCGGACTGTGCATCGGTCCAGTCCACAATCCACTGCAGATCATCGCTGTTGAGTGCAATCTGGTTCAGGTCATTGCGCAGCGCCGCCAACCGTTGCTGGCGGAACAAATCATTCGGCTGCCAGGCCAGCAAGGCCACATACATGTCGTTGAAGTGGCTGGCAGCCTCGGGCGACATGTTCGGGTCCATCTCGAACAATACGCTGCCCGACAGTGCCGGCATCTTGCGCAGGTCTTCGTGGTTGGCGTCGTTCAGACGCGCCTGCACCAGATTGATACGGCGTACCAGCGTCTGGATATAGTCGGCCAGCTGTTCGGACTGCCCCATGCGCACCAGCGCATTCACCTTGTTGCTGAATGCCTCATCCAACCCCGGCAGGATGTATTTGCGGAACTTGGCGACGTAGTTGGCCTTGATCTTGCCCTCGACCTCGACCACCTTGCCGTCGAAGGCCAGATAGCGGGAGGCAAAGCGCGCATCGCGCTGCTCCAGCCAGTAGGCAAAGCCACGGAATTTCTCCAGCGACTCCACGTCGTGCTTGAGCTGCCCGGTCAGCACCAGCTTTTCCGGATACATATCGCGCATCTGGCTCAAGGTATTGGTGCTGTGGGCAAACGAGAACACCAGATAGCTCAGCACCGCCACATTGAACAGCAGCCAGGTGGTCAGCCCCAGGTGGCGCGTGGCGCGCCGCCAGTGGTTGACCAGTGCGGCCGGGCGCAGCAGATAGCGGTCGGCCGGCAGCACGCGATCAAACAGGTCATGCAGGAACATGCCCTTGTAGGCCGGCGCATGCTCGGGTTCGCGCGGCGCAATATCCTTGAGCAGGGAGGACATCGCCCCGCCCTGCTGCAAGCCGCTGCTGAAGAACACGCCGCGCAGGAAGGGTTCTTCCAGATACGGGCTGTCGCCCAGCGCATGGCGCAAAAAGGTCTTGAGCGAGCCTTGCAGGCGCGCAAACTCGCTCGGGAACAGCAGCAGACCCGGGTCGGCACTGTCCAGCCGCTGCATGATGGCCAGCTGCAGCCGCTTGAGGCGCGCACCGACATGGTCGAACGCGGCATCGACAAAGCCGGCTTCATCCAGCTTGCCCAGCATGGCCTCGGTGCCGACATAGCCCATGGCCTGGTCGAGCATGCCCTCGGGCAGCAACTGGCTCCAGGTTTCCATGCCGTAGAGCTGGTCGCACTTGGTGACCAGCACATAGACCGGGAAGCGCTTGTCGAACAGGCGGATCAACTGCTCGATGCGCATGCGGATCACGCGGCCTTCCTCGGCCAGTGCGTCGGCTTCCGGGTCCAGCAAGCGGTCGGCCTGGATGGTGAGCACCAGCCCGTTCAAGCCTTCCTTCGACCGGTAATGGCCGAGGAAGTCGAGCATCTTGTCCCATTCCTTGCGGTCGCCATCGACCTCTTCCGGCGCGATGTAGCGGCCGGCAGTGTCGAGCACGACGGCCTTGTCGAAGTACCACCAGTCAACATTGAGCGTGGTTTCCACCTGCGCGGTGGCGCTGACCTTCTTCAGCGGCGACGACAGCCGCGCGCGCGTCAGCGCGGTGGTCTTGCCCGAGCCGGAACGGCCGATGACCATGTACCACGGCAGCACATAAAGCGGGTTACCCAGCCGGCGCAAGTTGGAGCGGCGCAGCAGCGCAATCGCTTCCTTCCACTTGGCCTTGAGCGCCGATTCGGCGCTGACCACCGGTTCGGGCTTCTCGACCGGCGTGGCCGTGCGGCTGCGCTCGCGCCAGCCGCCAATCAGGCGCCAGATCAGTTTGCCCAGGAACCACAGGCCAATGATGCCGAAGAACAGGAACAGCGCGCCCCACGCCGGCCAGTCATTCCACAGCGCCACACCCCAGCACGCCGCAGCGAGCAGGATGAGCACCGCCAGCCAGAAAAGAAAGACGAGGACTTTTTTCATTGCACCAGCCGGAGGAAATCGTTGACCTGGTTGCTGAGCACAAAGGCAAACACGGTATAGAGGATGGTCAGCACCAACAGCGGTATGCCACCCCACAGCAGGGTGCTACGCGTCAGCCGCCAGCGCTTTTTGGCCGGCGCCGCCACGATCTGTGCATAGGCTTCCGGGAACAGCACGAAGTCGCTCTCCAGCGCCGCATCGCGGCCCAGCAGCAGCTTGAGTTCGCGCGCCTTGATTTCATCCAGCAGGAAACGGCCGCCGTCGGCCGAATAACGCCCCTTGAAGCCCAGCGACAGGCACAGGAAGAACACCTCGCGCACGGCAACCTCTTCGTTACGCAGCGTTTCCAGCCGGGAGAAGAACTCGACACCGGCCTTGGTGGTGTTGAAATAGGTTTTCTGCAGCGGCCGACGGCGCCACAAATCGGCCCCCTCCCACTCCGAGCACATCACCGTCTCGTCGATCCAGGCGACGGCGGCAAACATGGCATTTTCGATATCGCTGCGTTCGGCGCCACTGTCGGTCGCGGCCAGGCGCGCCTCGGACAATTGCTGCTCGATGCGCTGGCGGAACGCTGCCTCATCGGCATCCGGCGCGTTGAGGAACAGCCGCGTATAGGCCAGCGGCTTGACGAAAGCGTCGGACAATCTCATCGGCGCAGCACCACCAGTTCAGCCTTCAGGTCGGCCGGGGCATCCGGCCAGTCGAGCGCGATATTGCCGTCCTTCTCGACCTGCTCCCACGATTCGGACACGGTCTCGACGCGGAAATAGAACGAGTATGCGCGGCGCGGCAAGCCTTGCGGTGCCACCGGCATGTGCATGAGTTCCACGCCCGGCAAGGCACGGCGCACCAGCGTCGGCAGGTCGTCAATGGCGGCCAGCTTGGCCGAGGTCTGGAAGGAATCCACCAGCGCATCCGGCTCGGATTCGCTGCGCAGCACCAGATAGAAGCGGTTGCGGCCGGCAAAGAACTGCTTGGGCAGATCGGCGCCCAGATAACCGTCGCGTGGCTCGAGGAACACAAGGAACTCGGGGCCGACCGAGATTTCGTTCAGCAACTGGCTGATCAGGCTTTGCGCGGCAAACAGGCAGTGGCCCAGATCGTGGTGTTCGTACGGCGGCAGCGCCAGCGTGCCGTCGGCAAACTCGCCCAGCATGTTGCAGCGCTCGGAGAACGACGACAGCTCGCCCACCATCTGGCGCAGCACACCATAGACATCCCACGGGTGCGCCTGCGGCGATTCGATATAGTGGTGCAGCAGCGGCGTGTAGCGGTTGAGCGTACGCAGCGCCAGCAGGAACACCATATAGCTGGCGTCGAACTCGGCCTTCTGCATTTCGCGCGGGCTTTTGTACTGCTCAAGCTGGTGGGCACGGCCGGATACGTCGTCGCGGATTTCCTTCACCAGATTGAACAGCGCCGGCGCGCCACCCAGCGTATAGCTGGGCGGAATGAAGCGCGGCGACAGGCGAATGGCATCGCCATTGCGCTCCAGCACTGCCACCGGGATCACTTCGTAATCGGTGAGCTTTTCCAGCTCGTCTTCCCACAGGATGCGAATGACGTAGTTGAGGCTCTTGACCTCGGCCACCGGGCCATCGGAATGGATGTCGCGGAATTCTTCGGCCTCGTGCGTGGTCACGCAACGGGTGTTGAGGTCGGCGCCATCCTGCAGATCGCGCACCACGGTGACATTGGGCTCGGACAGGCTGAGCTTCTTGATGCCGAAATACACCGGGAACGGCTTGTTGGGGTCTTTCCACGCAGCAGCAAACGAACGCGGCTTGAGCACGGCATTGCCGGGGTATTCGAGATAAGTGCCGTCCTTGAACAGCACGTGCGAGGCAATCACTTCGAATACGCCGGTAGCCAGCGCAGAATCGGCTACGTTGAGTTCGCCTATGCCCCAGAAATAAGGCAGGCCGACTTCCAGAAACGGCTTGAGCCGGAAACGGGCGTGCAGATCGGTCAGCTGGAAATGCTGCGGCTGCAGGAACAAACCCTGATGCCAGTAAATCGGTTTCTTGATTTCCATGCTTCTCCGCCTTTGGCGCGTTCTTGTTATACCGGTACTGCTCTTACCACGGCGAGATGACTGCGCCGTGTATCAGGCGGCTCGCTCGCTCAATACTTGCTCAAATCATTGAGCTTGACCGCCCCTGACACCATGGGGCGCACTTCCTCGCCATCCTTGGGCAGTTCTGGCTCGACGGCGGCAATTGCCGCATTGGCAATGTCCTCCGGCCCCAGTTTCAGCCGTAACTCGGCCACGCCGGGGCGCGCGCTGTAATCCTTGACCACGATGCCGCTCTTTTCGACCTCGACCGGCAGGTTGAACAAACGCGCCGTGCCGGCCGGTGCAACACCGTAATACGCTGCCACGATGCCGACAAACTTAGCGCCCTGCGTGCGGTCCAGCACGATGCGCGCCTGCCGGTTGGGCTCGATTGCATAGCGGCTGACCTGCAGAATGCCCGCGCCGGGCCGGTCGCCTTGCAGCAGCTTGCCCAGTTGGTCGGCGTTATCCAGCAACTGGTAGAACGCAGCGGCCTCGGCCGTCTGGATCACCGCCAGCACCAGGGTGTGGGCTTCGCCGTCGTAACGATTGAGCGCAGCATCGGTATCGGCCTTGACCACGATGCCACCGGCACCGTAATCCCAGCTGGTTTGCGCCAGCGCATCCTTGGCACTGTTACCGCCCAGTGCCTTGTTGATGCTGGAGCAGCCCGACGTCAGCGCCAGCGCACCACACAGCAAGGCGATGGCTAGCGGGCGTAATAATACCGTGGTCATGGGCAAAAGCGGCATACCCGGCATCTTATTCTTCGCTGTAGCCGAGCATTTCTTTCAGGTTGCGGCGGGTGCTGTCGTCACGCACCACTTCACGTATCCATTCATCCAGCCGCATGGTGCCCCAGCGCGTGGCTTTTTCCAGCAAATAGGTCACCGGGCTGTGCGGCTCGGCGCCACGATAAAACTCGGCGATTTCATGCAGGCGGCGCAGTGCTTCCTCGCGCGTGGTCGGCGGGCCGGCACGCACGTTTTGCACGGCGGCCACGGGTGCGGCAGCCGCGCCCTCAGCCACTTCGGCTACGGTTTCTTCGGCCGGGGCTTCGCTCACGGCGGCAGGCAGCACGCCCTTGTCCCCGGCCAGCTTGGTGGCCAGCTTCACCACATTGGCCAGTGCTTCTACGATCTGCCCGAGGCTGGGCGCGTCATAGCCGAACTTGTCATCCACCGTCTTGACCAGCGCCTTGGCCGCATCAAGTGCTGCCGTGCTGTCGATCTGCAGTTGCTGATAGAACGCTGCCGGCGTCTGGCTGACGGCGGCATCCCACAGCTCGGAGCCGATTTTGCCTTCCTTGAGCGCCTGCTTGAACAGGTCTTCATTCTGGCGCGCCAGATTGTCGACATCGCGCGACTCCTGCCAGCGCGACCAGCCATGCCCCTTGCTCTCGCCCACCGGGCCCGTCATGGGAATGCGACGCAGGGTCTGTGGCAGATTGTTGTCCAGCCACACCAGCCTGCCGATGCGCAGCTCGACATCGTCGCCATCCTTTTCAGGATGCAGCGTATCCCAGAACTGCTGCAACAGGCCGTCGAGCAGCGCAAAGCCCTCAGCCGCGCCAGCGAAGCCGTGCAGGTTGGTTACGGCCTCGATCAACCAGGCGGTGATCTGCAAATCCTTGCTGCGCGTGCTCAGTGCCTCGGCAGCCAGCTTCTTGGCCTTGGGCCAGTCAGCCACCTTGATGTCGGTTTTCCAGTCCCCTTGCGACAGATAATCATCGTCGGCGCGGCGCGCCTCCTTGATTTCATCGACGATGGGTTCGTAGGCAATATCGGCGCCGGAGGGCGCGCTATCGCTGATCGGGGCTAGCAGTGCATCAAGGTCAAGAATCGGCATGCGGCTATTCAGATTAAGGCGTACGGTTCAAAGAGGAAGAAACTGCGAATCACGGATGTCCGAGAACAGCAGGTTCGGAATGTAAAACTGGGCATTGTTGCCGGCCAGCCGTGAGGTACCGCCGGACTTTTCCACGCTGGCATCGCGGCGCATGGTACCGCCACCGCTGCGCGCCTGTCCGGCCACGATGCCGAAAAACACGTTGATGGGCTGGGTCAGCGTGGCCACCCACAGATAGGCCAGGCTGTTCCAGTCTTCCTTCACCGCCATCACGATGCGCGACAACTCGCGCGTGCTGACGCCGAAATGGCTGGCCAGCTTGCGGCGCTCCTGGATGCCGGCGTCCCAGTCATAGGCGTCGTAGGGCGACCACCACGCGGTCAGCAGCGTGCTATCCACCGTGCCGGGCGCCAGCTGGCTGAAGCCGTGCAGGCGACAGATTTTCATGCCGGCCGGCAGCAGGCGTTTTTCCGCCTTGCCGTACTTGAAGGCCTGATGCACTTCTTCCAGTGTCTGGCCCACCGGCTGAAAGCCGCCCCAGGATACGTCCGCGTTCTTGTACATGGTGATACCCCTCTTCGTGGTAGTGACCTGCTGACTTTAGCCAGCAGCAGGCTGGCATTGGCAACGCAATCGCCGAACACCATGCCGAACGGTCACTCAAACCATGGCATACGACCGCATTCGGTACGCGGCACATGAATATGGCCGGGAATAAATCCTCCGGCTCAGCGGCTGCGTTTCAGGTAACTGCAAATGCCCCCCACTGATTGGCCCCTTGATAACGCCGCCGTATGCCGGCTTTCCATTCTATGGCATCACTGTAACGATACAGACCACTTTCTATATCGTAAAAATAGAGCGTGGTCCGGGTATCCACCGCCATGGCATGAAACCCGTTATTGATATGGTACACACCCGGCGCAGCAATCAGAGCCGTCAAGAGCGGCTCCAGCCCCACCCCTTGCTGGGCTTGGTTTGCAGTGCATTCCAGTACATTGAACAGATTCACGACATCCTGTCCGCCACCGGCCGGATCCCACCGATACCGCACTTGCAATACACCCGCTCGCAATATATCCGGTTTGGACTGCGCAATCGGCGCCCCCTGAATCCGGGAGGCACACCATAGTGCCGAAGCAGCAGCACACCACCCCAATTGCCTGGCAATCACATTGCCGCCACCCTGCGTTTGCAACGAGGAATACTGATTACTTGATTCAAACAGTTGCGTCTCTGGCATGATCCGACCTCCATACTGATTTCACAAGAAATGCACTCGTTGCAGACAAGTCAGCGTATTTGCAGATCTGGCGGGTTCAGCCGCCAATCAGCACCGTAGGCAGGCCCAGTACAATGCTGCCGCCATGTGCCGTGGTATCGCCCATGCGGGCGGCCGGCTTGCCGCCGATCAGCACCGTGGAACTGCCCTTGACGATGGAGTCGGGCGGGCCAACGCACACGCAACTGTCGCCCAGCACGGCAGCCGGCAGCTTGCCGATCAGCACCGTGGGCACGCTGGGGCCGACGATGGGGCCACCCACGTGCGGAATCGGCGGCACGCCCGGCGTCTGCATCGGGCAGGTATGCATGTCGGTGATTCTGGCAGCTGGGGCCCCCATGTATGCGCTCCTTTCAGTACACGCGTTTACCGGCAGCAATTTCGGCCGCCAGCTTGATCCATAATTTGTAGCGCTCTGCCGCCTGTTCCGGCTGCACACTGCCCGCCAGCTGTACCGCACAGGCTGCAGCATGGTGGCACAGGCTGTCGGCCGGCAGCAGCTCGGGCTGGTCAGCTTCGACCATGCTGCCACCACTCCAGAATGCGGCCAGTGCCACGCTGGCCGCGGCTTGCTCCATGCCGATGGCTTGCGCCTCGGCGCACAGCCCCAGGCGCAGGCTTTCATCGCCCGCCTGCAGCCACTGCTGCACATGCTGCAGACCCGCACGCGCCGCATCGGTCTGATCCGGTACCGTATTAGCTGCAGCCCAGGCCCACGCCACTGCATCACGCTTGTTCAGTGCATAGGCCAGCAGGTGCAGCGCATCCGGCCACAGCTGTTTGTCCTGCAATTGCGCCAGCGTCTGGCTCAGCGTGCCACCCAGCAAGGTCTTGCCTTCGTCGCTGATGGCAAAGCGTTGTGCGAAGTGCGCAGCGGGCTGGGCAAGGTCGAGCGGCATGGTATTTACCCGCGGATCTTGTGTTTGCGGCGATAGCGGAACTCGCTATCCAGCTCGCTGTTGGGATAAGCATCGGCGCCAAACAACTTCGATGCGCTGCGCAATGACACCAGACCAAGAATGCCGGCCGCCGTACCGATCGGGATGGCCGGCAATACGAGCACGGCCGTTGCCGCCAGCACCCAGCGCCCCCAGGTAGGCCGCCACAGGCAGGCATAGGCAGCCAGCGCGGCAATGACCGGCACGATCGGGTAATAGCGCCACCAACCGACGGCATCGCCAAGCAACAACAGGCTGACCACACCGCTGACCACCAGGGTCAGCACCATCAGCGCACCAAACGAGCGGATTTGCAGCGAGTCATTGCGCAAGCGGCGCAGCGTCTTGTAATCCAGCTCGGGAAACTGCAACGGCGCCAGACCGGTATTGAGGTCGCTGGCGGGGGCTGCGTAGGGATTGACGGGTGTATTCATGACAGTATCCGGGCCTTAGTTGATCATCACGATACCGCCCTTGACGGTCGTCTGGCCGGATGCCGACAGTTCGGCAGTGGCATTGCCCTTCAGCGTTGCGCCAATCTGGCCGGTCAAACTGACATTGAGGCCACTGGCGCTCACATCGCCCGCACTGGCTGCCACCGTCACGCCACCCGAACCATCCACCGTGACCTTGGCACTGCTGATGGTGATGCCGGATGGCTCGATCTTGATGCTGCTGCCGCCTACCTTGAGTTCGATCGACTGCATGGCCTCCATCTCGGCCTTGCCGGCGTCGATCTTGGTGACCTGGTTGCCAGCCTTGATGGTCAGCTCGTCATTGCCGACCGACACCTCGACGGTGCGGTTGCCCTTCTTTACCGTCAGCGCATCGTTGCCGGTATCCACCGACACCGTGCGGTTACCCGTCTTGATCTCGTGCGTGTCATTGCCCTCGACCGTCACGGTGCGGGTGCCCTTGGTCACTGTGTAGCTGGCATTGCCTTCCTTGATCTCGGCGGTGTGATTGCCCTTTTCCACCGTCAGCGTGTCATTGCCTTCCTGGATGGTTTCGGTGCGGTTGTTCTTGATGGTGATGGTCTGATCGTGCTGCACCTGCAGGTCATCATCGTTCTTCACCAGCCGGTGAAAATCCTTCTCGGCCTGGAAATAGACGTCTTCCGAGCCCTTCTTGTCCTCGAAGCGCAGCTCGTTGAAATTCTCGGCGGTGCCACTGGCCGAGCTGCGGCTCTTGATGCCGCTTTGCGTCTTGTTGGTCGGCAGCTCGTAGGGCGGCATTTTCTCGCCGTTATACACCCGGCCGGTCACGATGGGCTGATCCGGGCTGCCCTCCAGAAAATCGACGATGACTTCCTGACCGACGCGGGGAATATGCATCGCGCCCCAGTTCAGCCCGGCCCAGCCCTGCGACACGCGCACCCAGCACGAACTCTTGTCATCGTTCTTGCCCAGCCGGTCCCACGGGAACTGCACCTTGATACGGCCATATTTGTCGGTATAGATTTCCTCGCCGGCCGGGCCGACCACCACAGCGGTCTGCGCGCCATGCACGACCGGTTGCGGCGTGATGCGCGGCGGCCGATACACGGTGGCCTTGGGCTGGCAGACAAAACGGTTTTCGTAATGCCCGTCGCCATCCTTCCACGGCAGGTTGTTGCTGATGTCATGGCGCACCGACAGCAGCAGATAATCGCCGTCGTAGTCGGTACGGAAATGCTCTTTCAGCGTGAATGAATAGCCTGGCGCCAGGGTACGGCAGTCGCCGCCACCATCAATGCGGACCTGGCGCGCCTCCCACTCCTGCATGCGGACCTGCGCATAGTTTTCACCGCCGCTGGCCTGCAGATAGTTACCCGGGTAGTCGTACAGCTCCAGGCTGTCCTGCTTGGCCACTTTGGCCACGGTCGGGCTGGATGCGGTCAGGTCGGTGCTGGGCGTTTCAAAGTTGTAGTCGCGCAGGCTGACCTTGCCCGGCACCACCGTCTGCGACTGCAGCCAGGAGAAAATATCATCGCCCTCATTGGCACCGGCCTTGGGGCGATAGGGAATGCTCGATTTGACCGGGCAGGCGGCGATGGCCGAGCTGGCGTCGGCCAGCACCAGCGTGTGCTTGTCCTCGGCATGCTCGAAGTAATAGAAGATGCCTTCTTCTTCCATCAGCCGGCTGACAAAATCGAAATCCGATTCGCGGTACTGCACGCAATAGGTGCGCGGATTGTAGGTTTTGGACAGTGACTTGCGGAAATCGTTGAAGCCGCGCCCCTTGAACACCTTTTCCAGAATGTCCGGCACCGACAGATCCTGAAAAATCCGGCTGTCGGCCGTGTGCTGCAGAAACCACAACCAGGGCAGCAGCTCGGCACGGTAGCGATAGCGTGCATCCTCGCTGCCCACCTGCGCAAAGCGGCCGATATGGCCGTGCCAGTAGCGATTGCTGTCATCGGGCAGCTTGATGCGCAGGGTTGCAGTCTTGCCGACCACCTTGCTGAAATCGAGGTCTTCGGTTTCCGACACCACGTCCAGCGTAAACGAATACAGGCCGGACACGCGCTCTTCACCGGCCACGTGATCGACCAGCAGCACATCCTCGCCCAACGGGGTGGTCAACGCCAGCAAGCGTTGTTCTGAATCAACCGTCATATCTATCCACTCGCCGAGTCAGCCAGCGGGCCGGGCAAATTCCCGGCCGCGCAATCCGTACAGGCTATCGTAAAACCACACATCCCACCCGGCCGCCTTGCGGCTGCCGGGCTGATACCACTCGCGTCAGGCGACGGTGTATGCGTACTGGCCATCACCACCGATGGTGACGTCGATACGCTCGACTGCCTGCCCTTCCGCCATGCGCGCCAGCACCGCGCCGGCCACCTCCGGCAGCAGCGTGCCGGAGACGATGTTGTCGATGTTGCGCGCGCCGCTGTCCACTTCGGTACAGCGGGCGGCAATGGCCTCGACCAGCGCTTCGTCATAGGCAAACGCGGCGTTGTGGTTGATCTTGACGCGCTTCTTGATCTTGTTGAGCTTGAGGCGAACGATCTGCTTGAGCACTTCGTCCTTGACCGGATAGAACGGCACCACCTGCATGCGGCCAAGGAAAGCCGGCTTGAACACCTGGTTCAGCTCGTCGCGCAGCGCATCGCGCAGCGATTCTTCCGTCGGCATCACCGTAGCATTGCGGCAGGCATCCATGATGATGTCGGTGCCGGCGTTCGAGGTCAGCAGGATCACGCAGTTCTTGAAGTTGATCTCGCGGCCTTCGGCATCGTCCATCATGCCCTTGTCGAACACCTGGAAGAACATTTCCAGCACGTCCGGGTGCGCCTTTTCGACTTCATCCAGCAACACCACACTGTACGGCTTGCGACGCACCGCTTCGGTGAGGATGCCGCCCTCGCCATAGCCCACATAACCCGGGGGCGAGCCCTTCAGGCTGGAGACGGTGTGCGCTTCCTGGAATTCGGACATGTTGATGGTGATCAGGTTGCGCTCGCCGCCGTACAGGATGTCGGCCAGCGCCAGCGCGGTTTCGGTCTTGCCGACGCCACTGGTGCCCACCAGCATGAACACGCCGATCGGCTTGCCCGGGTCTTCCAGGCCAGCGCGCGAGATGCGGATACGCTGGGCAATCGCTTCCAGCGCATGGTCCTGACCAATCACCCGTTCGGCCAGCGTGTCCTTGAGCTTGAGCACGGTTTCCAGCTCGTCCTGCACCATCTTGCCCAGCGGAATGCCGGTCCACGCCGAGATCACCGCACCAACAGTGGCTTCGTCCACACACACCTGCACCAGCGGGTCCTTGCCTTGCAGCGCGGCCAGCTCGTCGTTCAGGCGATTCAGCTCGGCCAGCAGTGCCGGGCGATTCTGGCCCGGCTCGGCCGCCTCGGCATCGGCTTCCAGCTGGTCTTGCACGTCACGGATTTTCTGCACCAGTTCCAGCTCGGCCGCCCAGCGCGCCTCCAGCTTGGCCAGTTCATCCTCGGCCTGTTGTTTGGCTTCGGTGAGCTCGGCCAGACGGCTATCGTGGCTGCCACCGCTGGCGGTTTCCTTGTTCAGCACGCGGATTTCGGTGGCGATGCCCTCGATGTGACGACGGGTGTCTTCCACCTGTGCCGGCGTGGCCGACTGGCCGATGGCAATGCGCGCGCAGGCGGTATCGAGCACGCTGACTGCCTTGTCCGGCAGTTGACGGCCGGTGATGTAGCGGTGCGACAGCTTGACCGCCGACACCAGCGCCTCGTCCAGCACGCGCACCTTGTGGTGGCCCTGCATTTTTTCCAGCAGGCCGCGCAGCATGATCACGCCCTTTTCTTCGTCGGGCTCGTCCACCTTGACGACCTGGAAGCGACGGGTGAGCGCCGGGTCTTTCTCGAAGTATTTCTTGTATTCAGACCAGGTGGTGGCCGCAATGGTACGCAGCTCGCCGCGCGCCAGCGCCGGCTTGAGCAGGTTGGCCGCATCGTTCTGGCCGGCCTGGCCGCCCGCCCCGATCAGCGTATGTGCCTCATCGATGAACATGATGATGGGCTTGATGCTGGCCTTGGTTTCCTCGATCACCGATTTCAGGCGGTTCTCGAATTCGCCCTTCACGCTGGCACCCGCTTGCAACAAGCCCAGGTCCAGCATGTGCAGTTCGACATTCTGCAGGATGGGCGGCACGTCGCTGGCGGCAATGCGCAGCGCCAGCCCTTCCACCACCGCCGTCTTGCCCACGCCGGCCTCGCCGGTCAGGATGGGGTTGTTCTGCCGGCGGCGGGTCAGGATATCGACCATCTGGCGGATTTCACTGTCGCGGCCCAGCACCGGGTCGATCTGGTTCTGGCGCGCGCGCTCTGTCAGGTTGACGGTGTACTGATCCAGCGCCGGGGTCTTGCCCCCCTTGCTGGCGGCAGGTGCGCCGCTGGCAGCCGGGCCGCTGCCCAAGGTGGTGGCCGTGGCGGCCTCGCGCGAATCGGCGGTGATCGCATCCAGGTTTTTCTTCAGGTCATCGGCAGACACGCCGGCCAGGTCTTTCGACCATTGCTTGACCAGTTGCGCCAGATCGTCGTCGCTCAGCAGCGCCAGCAAGAGATGGCCGCTGCGCACGCGCGTTTCGTTGAAATCGACCGACGCCACCAGCCATGCCTTCTGGAACAGCTTGGGCAGGTTGGACGCCAGCACCGGGTTGCGCGTGTTGCCGCTCTTGAAGCCATCCAGCGCATTGTTCAGGTCGCGCTCGAAACGGCTCGGGTCGATGCCGTAGTGGCGCAGTACCTTGGCCAGATCGGTGTTGTCCGATTCCAGCACCTTCATCAGCAGGTGTTCGACATCCACCTCGTAGTGCCCGCGCGAAATGGCGAGGCCGGCGGCCGACTCCATGGCGCCACGGCAGATGGGGTTCAGTTTGCCTATCAAGGACTTCAGGTCAGTGGACATGCGAACTATCCTGTGCGTGATTTTACGTGGGGGAAAACGGCGCCCGGCGGGGCCGCATTACTGTTTGAAAGCCAGCGCCAGCCGCTTGAGCATGGGCGCATTCAGTTCTCGGTTGTGACGATTCCAGTGACGCGTCACGCGCTCAATCTCGGTCTTGAGTGCCTGGGCAAGCTGCTGCTCGCCGGTCTCGATGGCCCAGATCGCGTATTCGGCGCGTGCCTCGAACGAGCCAAAGCGCGCCACGGCCTGCTCGAAAGCCGCCTTGGCGCCAACCGTATCACCCGCGCCCTGCAGCGTACGCGCCAGCAGCAAGGCGACTTGTTCGGCCCGGAAATCCGGATGGCTGGCTTGCACTGCACGCAAATGCGTGACGGCCTGGGCAAAGTTGCCGCATTCGACAAAAGCACGTGCGGCACCGAGGCGGATTTCCGGGTCGGCGGCAAACGGGCCTTTCAGGCAGGCCTCGTAGTTGATGGCGGCCTGTTTGGCATCGCCGGCGTTGAGCAGTGCTTGCGCCAGACGAATCTGGTTTTGCGCAGTCGGCGTGTAATCAAATGCGGCGGTGGCTTCGCGCAGTTCGCGCGTCGGGTCGAGCACCTTGACCGCAGCACTCAGCACGCGCTTGGTGCCACGCTCCAGCCTGGACGCCGGCAGATAGATGGAAACGAAATAGACCACGCTCCCCAGCAAGGGAAAGCTGAACAGGATGAACAGCCAGTAGGTTTGCTGGCCGGTGCGTACCGCGTGCACCGCAAAGTAGATGGCCACCAGAAAATGCAGCCCAAGTCCGAAAAAAGGCATTGCGACAGCTACTCCCTATCAGTGTGTACAAAAGCACCAGCCGTTACGATACGGCGCGCGTGTTGCATCATGCTGCTGCCGCCAGCCGCTGCGCATGCTCTGGCAGCACCACGTCGCTGGCATCGTTGATGGCGGTTTTTGGCCTATCCAGCCAGGTAGTCCAGCCCAGCCGGGCGCTGTTGCGGCCCAGCTCGCCCAGGATGCAGGGTGGCGTTTCACGCTTGTCCAGCACCAGCTGGACATCAAACTCCAGTGCTTGCCCGACGCAGAATTTCACCATGCGCACCAGCGCCCGATAGGCCTTGCCGGTCGGCAGAAAATCGTCAAAACGGCGGCGCTTGAGCGGGCCGACGCAGATGCGGAATTTGGTTTGGCAATCCCAGATCTGCTTGCCCAGCATCGGGTGTTCGCCGAGGGTGCAATTGAGCTGGCCCAGCTGCGTGCAGTCATTGTCGTCCAGCCGCAGCCATTGGCCGCGAAACTGCTCGATCACCACCTTTACGTCAAACTGGTCGGACAGGATGGACTGCAAGCCTTCGACGGTATGCGCACGCTCGGCAAAACGGCCGGCGTAATAGGCAAACAGCTGGTCATCGACCCCGTCGTCGGAGAGCCGCCGCTGCAGGCCGGGGGTGCCCAGGCCCACCAGCGACAGCACCTGGCGCTGAAAGCCCTCGCGCCCGCCGCGCTCGTAATCGACGAATATGTGGTGCTTTTGCCACGCCTGATAAAACAGCGTGGTCAGCCGGTGGCTGAACAGGTCGAAGAAGTTGTGCGCGGTCTGATCGCGGTGGCGGTAGCGCCGCTCCAGCAGCATTTCGGTATAACGAACCGGCAGCGCACCCGACGGGCCGGTCAGGCCCATGAAGGTGATGGTCATCACCGGCGGGCGGAAGGCATCCGGCTGGGTCAGCGTATAGATGGCCGACGCGGGAGTTTCCAGCGACAGCAAGGTGCGAAAGCGCACCGGATCGTCACCGACTGCGCCCTGCTGCATTTGCGCCGCGCGCAGCAGCCGCACCGCCTGGAAGAAATCATAGGCATACGGGCGTGCATACAGATCACCCAGCACGCCGGTGTGCTGCATGCCTGCCGTGCTCATGCCAGCACCGCCTTGCCCGCACGCGGCGGCCAGGTGCGCATGGGCTTCTCGCGTTGCTGGGTTTTCACCGTCAGCCGCGTAAAGCTGTTGATCGAGCCATACAGGCCGAGAAAGCGCTCCAGCACGCAGGACAGCAGATACACGCCTGCGCCTTCAAACTGCTCTTCGTCCAGCTCCAGCTCAACCGCGATGCCCCGCACGAAGGCAGCCTGATGGCCGCTGGCAATCTTGGCCATGGTGGGCTTGCTGCTGACCTTGCGTATGCCCATGATCTGCTTGCGCGTTGCCGCCGAGTTGGCAAAGTTGTACAGGCCCAGCAACTCGCGGAAGGCCTCGGTGCTTTCGCTCTCGCCATCGGCAATCGACAGCTGGTTGAGGCTGAGATGCGAAATCAGCCGCCACATGGCCGAGCGGCCCATGGCCGGGCGCTGCGTGGCAGTGGGCTTGCGCAGGCAGTGAATGCGCGACACCGGCGAGCCGCCCTCGATTTCGAAGTCACCCTGCTCGCCGCCAAACGGCAACAGGCCGGGCAGCTCGCGATTGGTGCAGCTGATTTCGATACTGAGTGCTTCGGTGGCCGGCAGATTGGGATCGAAATCCAGATCGACCAGCGACAGATAGACATCGCTGCCCGGGTCATCGGCGCGCGCGCCGGGCCGGCGCGTGGCCAGCCAGAAGGTTTGCTGCGCGTCAGCCTCGTTGGCGTGATGCAGGCCGAAAAACGGCTGGTATTCAACGATCTCTGCCCTGCCCTCGCCCTGCACCAGCTTGCGTACCGAATTCACCGAATACACCTCCATACCCCAGGGGCGGCGGATATCCGGTATCACCTGGTATTCGGTTTTCAGGTGCGTAATCTGCAGCGGTTCGGCACTCTGCCGGAACAGGTTGACGATGGGCGCGCAGCCCAGCCGGAAGGTATCGGCATTGATGGTATCGGCGAGCTTGGCCAAGCGTTCGGCACGCTCGAACTCGCTGATGTAGATGGCGATTTCCATGTCGCGGCAGGCGGGCGGCAACGGTGCCGCAGCAAGACCCACCACGTCGAAAAACATGAACTTGTCGGGAAAGACAAAGTATTCCTGCAACAAGCGATAGGCGATGGACGAGCGCTTGTCGTAGTCGAGCAAGCCTTCATCTTCCTCGAACCCCACCGGGCGGATGGCGTCGGCAGGCAGCCGGACCTCGTTGCCACCGGCATAGATGGTGGTCTTGTGCACATTGTTGAACAGCAACTCATACAGCGCGTGCATGACCGGCGATTCGCCCTGCAGGAAGAAGCGCAGTTTGTCGATGCCCATGTCGTTGAGGAACTGACCCGGATGCGCCTGGATGCGGATGCGCACGATGGCAGCGGCGTCCTCGCGGCGCAGTGCGAAGTCGGCACGCTGGATGGGCTCGAAACGCGCATCGGCCACCGTCACCGGCCACAGCTCGACCGGGTAGGCGGTGCGGAAGCGGCACGGCATGTCATTGACCCGGCGCGACAGCAACTGGCTGTGGCGCGGAATCGCCAGCTTGCTGGACAGATTCATCTTGGTCGGGTCGATGGTGAACTGCGCGACCGACATCGACGGAATCGGCCGCAGGTAATGCGGGTACAGCACCCCGAGCAAGGCATCGGTAATCTCGGGGAATTCATCATCCAGCTTGTGATGGATGCGCGCGGTCAGAAAGGCGAACGATTCAATCAGCCGTTCTACATGCGGATCTTCGGAAACGCCCTCTTCCAGCAGCAGGCGGCCAGCCACTTTGGGAAACTGGCTGGCAAACTCGCGCCCGAGCTGGCGCAGCGACGCCAGCTCGCGGTTGTAGTAGGGAAGCAGTTCGTTTTGCATGAACCTTGCCCGGTGCTAGCGCTCAGCGCGCCACCACACACCAGTCCAGACCGACGAATTGCGGATCGGCGGCATTGCGATAGGGCGTGCCGCTCAAGTCGATGCTGACGCTGTCAGGATGGCCCACCGAGATGTCGCCCAGGTAACCGGTGACTTCGATGCCGGCATAGCCGCGTTCCTTCATGGCATCACACAGCTGGCGAGCAATCGAATTGGGAGCGGTACGGCCAGCGCCCAGCGACGGATCACGGCCGACGCGCTCATTCGAGGTGTATTGGCCAAGGATCACGCTCTTGTTCATCAGGCCGCTGCCACAGGTCATCATGTGCAGATGCTTGAATGCCTTGGACAGCCCTTCGGCTTCCAGATTGGCTGCCAGATCGGGCATGCGGTAGGCCTTCATCCCGCCACCGGTGCGTGTGGCACCAATCGAATAAGACCCGGCCTCGCCAGCACCGTGACACACCACGTACAGGATATCGGTGGCACCCAGACCGCTCAGGCAACCGCCACCCAGTTTTCGCGTCAACCCTTTACCCCAGCCCGATTCGAATGCATTACTCAGCGTCGTACACACGCCGCCATAGGTTTTGGTCATGTAGCGCGCAATGGGCGCGGCAAAATCACGCATTTCAGCGGTATAAACGGGAAGGTAGATATAACGTCGCATAGTCGGGCCAATTGTCAGTACTTGTTGTTGTCATTGCGCGTGCATCCAGTTCTGATGCGCACGATCACTCTATCTTGTAAAGCTGCGTCGCCACTTCCAGCACAGCATCGAACACCACTGGCTCCGGCACCGGGTCAACCCGCAGCAGCGCTTCGATATGAAAGCTGAACTGGTTGAGCTCGCCATCACGTGGCACCAGATGCACCTGCACCTGAATCAGGCGTGATTCAAACCGCGCAATCACCGAGCTGATCTCGGCACGGATGCGTGCACGGTCAGTTTCACTGGCAGCACTCAGCGCCGAAAAATCCGGCAGGCCATAGGCCACCACCGAGCGCGACAGTTCCGGGTAGGCCGCCAGATCGGAGACCGAATCGGCACGCGTATTCAGCAAGCCCTCCAGATCGCGCGCAACCGACTGCTTCAGCTGTTCCAGCCCCTGGCGGAAAGTCGGCTGATCGTCGATCACCTCATCCGGCGCATCGTCGAACAGACGATCCAGCAGCGAGGGCGTAATGCGGATGGTTTGCGGGCGGCTTTGCATATCGGATAGTGCGGGAACAATACGGGCCGCATCTGCGGCCCGTATCCGTCCACGCCGGAGGTATTAAACCTTGACGTTGGTGGTGACGTTCCAGCCTTCCGGACCGATCTTGCTGTCGGTCGTGCCGTCGTGCTTGATCGGGGTGTATTCCCAGGTGACCTTGCCATAGGCAATGGACAGGCTTTCGGTCGGACGGTCATCGCCACCCGAGCTGCCGCTCCACTGGATGCTTTCGATCATGCAGTCTTCAAACACGTACTTGATGTAGGTGTGTTTGGCGCCAGTGGTCAGACACAGTTCTACTTCACACTTGTCGAAGTGCTTGCCGGCAGCGGAAGCGGAAGCGAGCTTCACCGAAGCCTTGTCGTACTTCTTCATCACGCTGAACGACGAGAACGAGGCCTTGCCGGCGGTCAGGCCGCCAGTGGCCGAACCCACGGTCACCGGGTTGCTGATGCCAAGGCTGAACGAGTACAGCTCGATCCAGTCCTTGTGTGCGTCGTCGGTGCTTTCGCCTTTGACATCACCGATCTTGAGGTAGGAATCATAAGCCATGCTGATGTGCTCCAAATGAAGGGGGTATTAACTGATTCGGCCATGCAGCGGCACCGGGCCGCCACATGTCCATACTGGTCGAACAGGTCTTACTTGGCCGGCGGCGGCAGATCCGCCACCAGACGCAGGCTGGCGGTCAGGCCTTCAAGCTGGAAGTGCGGCTTCAGGTAGGCCACAGCCTTGTAGAAGCCCGGCTTGCCCGGGATTTCGCTCACATCCACGCGTGCTTCGCGCAGCGGGTACTTGGCCTTGATTTCCTGGCCAGCGTCATCCGAACCCACCACGTAGTTGTTGATCCAGCGGCCCAGGAACTGCTCGCACTCGCCACGGGTCATGAAGCTGCCGACCTTGTCACGCACCATGGACTTCAGGTAGTGCGCAAAGCGCGATGTCGCCATGATGTACTGCAACTGGTTGGACAGGCGAGCATTGGCGTTGGCTGCATCGGTATCGTACTCCTTGGCCTTCTGCACCGACTGGGTGGAGAAGAACGCGGCGTAGTCGGTACCCTTGCAGTGCACCAGCGGGATGAAGCCCAGATCGGCCAGCTCTTTCTCGCGGCGATCGGTGATTGCCAGCTCGGTCGGGCACTTGAGGGCCACTTCGCCATCATCGGTGGTGAAGGTATGCGTCGGCAGGCCTTCAACCAGACCACCGCCTTCCACGCCACGGATGGCGGCACACCAGCCGTACTTGGCATAGGCATTGGTCAGGCGGGTGCCGAGCGCGTAGGACGCGTTCACCCACAGGTATTTGTCGTGTTCCTTGCCGCTGACATCTTCTTCGAAGTTGAACGCTTCGACCGGCACGGTGGCCGAGCCATACGGCAGGCGGCCCAGCACGTGCGGCAGGGTCAGGCCGACATAGCGCGAGTCTTCCGAATTGCGGAACGACTTCCACTTGGCGTATTCGACGGTATCGAAGCCCTTGGCCAGATCACGCGGCTTGGACAGCTCGGTCAGGCTGTCGAGGCCGAACATGCCGGCGTTGGCCGCCGAGAAGAACGGTGCGTGCGCGGCAGCAGCCACGTGCGACACTTCTTCCAGCAGGTACATGTCTTCCGGGTGGTTGCCGAACTCGTAGTCGCCGACCAGTGCGGCAAACGGGGCGCCACCGAAGGTGCCGTATTCTTCTTCGTAAATCTTCTTGAACAGCGCGGACTGGTCAAACTCTGCAGCGCCCTTGAAATCCTTGATCAGGTCTTTCTTGGAGGCGTTCAGCAGGTTGATCTTCAGGCCGGTGCCGGTTTCGCTCTGATGCACGAGGTAGTGCAGGCCGCGCCACGAAGCTTCCAGCTTCTGGAATTCATCGTTGTGCATGATGGCCGACAGCTGCTTGGACAGCACGCCATCGATTTCAGCGATGCGCTTTTCGATGCTGGCGATCAGATCCTTGGAAACGGTCACGGTGCCGGACAGGACTTCGTTGACGAAGCCGCTGATCAGGTCCTTGGCGCGCTCTTTCTCGGTGTCCGAGCGGGCAACACGGGTTTCGTCGATGATGCTGTCGAGCAGGCTGCCTTCGGCGGCTTGTGCGCCTTCCGCGCCAGCGGCTTGTTGTGCTTCGCTCATTTACTTGGCCTCCTCTGCGCTGTAGCCGGTTTCCTTGCCCAGTGCCTGCAGCTTGGTGGTGTCGTCCAGGATTTCCTGCAGCACTTCGCCCAGGCGCTCGTTGCTGTACATCTTGTTCTTCAGGTCCGACAGCTTGGCGCGGATCTCAAGCAGCTTCTTCAGCGGCTCGACTTGCGCGGCCACTTGCGCCGGCTCGAAGTCGGCGATGGTCTTGAAGCTCAGGTCGACCGACAACTGGCTGTCGTCGTTTGCCATGGTGTTATCAACACGATAAGCCAGATGCGGCTTGGTGCCCTTGAGCACTTCGTTGAAGTTGTCGCGGTCGATATTGACGAACTTGCGATCCTTCAGTTTCGGCAGCGGTTCAACCGGGTGGCCGGTGAAATCGCCCAATACGCCCATCACAAAGGGCAGTTCCTTTTTTTCGATCGCATCGCCGACTTCAACGTCGTACGTGATCTGCACACGCGGGGCGCGGACGCGGTCCAGCGTATGCTGCCTGCTCTCATTTGCCATTACCGGATCTCCAGATTCAATCAACTTCAGGTGTGGATGCCACAATAGACAAAACCGCGCCACGCACAGTTTTGCCATGCTTTAATGCTGGCAGAGTAAAATGACATCGCGCTAACAAACAAGTCGATTAGATATTTCTAATATTTCGACCGTCGACAGCAACCCTATTAGCTCTAGACTGAAAACAGAAAAAGTCCAGCAATCTCAAAACCATAGCTGCCGCAATATAAATACCGACGTTATTGAACGGAAACTGAATGCTCTCCCGCGCCCTGCCCCGACACTGGCCACTCTGGTTGCAACTCGGCCTGCCGATTGCCCTGGTGATCTGCCTGTCCGTCGGTCTGATCACCTTCCTGAACTTTTTCAACTACCAGAAAAGCTACCGCCAGCTGCAACTGGGGCGCTATCAGGTGCTGGGCAAGGATGTGCGCCAGGCCATCGAATCCGGCCTCAATGTCGGCCTTGATCCGGCCGCCAATGCCCGGCTGGAAGGCTTGCTGCAGCAATTGCGCAAGGAATCGGCCGGCGTGCAGTTCATGGCCGTGGTCGATGAAGGGGGCAGGCAGCTGGTGAGTAACGGTTCCCTGCCTGCCGGTCAGGACTGGAGCGCCAATCCGGCCAGTGCCCCCGCCCAGGCCGACTGGCAAAAGCAGGATGACACGCTGTATTACCTCGGGCTGCCCTATCGCAACAGTTTTGGCGTTGTGGTCGGGGCACTGATCATCGGCTACCCGCGCGCGCAGATTGACGCCGCCACCAACCAGATGCGGCTGCACCTGCTGCGGCTGTGGGGCCTGGTCAGCCTGGCCGTGTTCATGCTGGCCCCGTTGGGGGTATGGGTGTTGACGCGGCGCATGAGCCGCGAGCTGGATGTGGCCGCCAAAGCGCTCGACCACGCGCTGGACGACGACCCGCCAGCCCTGCCGGAATTCAAGGCGCTGGGCGAAGAGCTGGCGCAGGATATCCCGCAATTCATCCGCAGCAGCCGTGAATCGGCCCAGTTGCTTCACACTGCAAAACAAGAACAACAGTCATGAAAAGCCTGCAATTGAAATTGATTGCGCTATCGGTAGCGCTCTTGGTGGCCGCAGCGGCGGTGGTGTCGCTGTTTGCATTGCGCGATTTCGAAGCCGGCCTGACGCCGCAGATGGCGGCAGGCGACCGCGAAATCGGCGCCTCGGTATTGCGCGTGCTGGACAAGGCGCTCGACTATGGTGTGCCGTTTGCCGAGCTGCAGGGTGTGGATGACTTCCTCGACGACGTGCGCACCGACAATCCCAAGGTCAGCTACCTCATCATCACCAATACCTGGGGCCAGGCGCTGTACAACAGCCGCGCCAAGACGCTGAGCAACCAGGGCGAGCTGGAAGACCGGCTGGCCCACTGGACGCAGGGGCTAACCAGCGAACAGGTGGGCGCCTATCTGAATACCGCCATTCCCATCCGCGCGCATGGCGAGCAGATCGGCTGGCTGCATCTGGGCCAGAAGGCCGACGTGGCACAGCAGCAACTCAATGACGTGATGCTCGATCTGGGCACGGTGCTGGTGGTGGCCGGGCTGGTAGCGCTGGAACTGTTACGCCTGCTGCTGACCCTAACCGTTGGCACACCGGTTACCTTGCTGCATGACTTCCTCGCCAAGGTGCGCGAGGGCGACTTCACCTGGCAGCTGCCGCGCGATTATCTGGGCGGCGTGGGCAAGCTCAACCGCCACCTCAACCACGTGGTCAAGATCATCAACCACCGCTACCACCAGTTGCGCAGCACGGCGCGCAACCAGGGCAAGATCGCACCGACCTACGGCCTGCGCTTCCTGACCAACAAGGACGACAAGCACATCCTGTTTGTCTCGGCCCTGGATTACATCCGCTGGCCCTTCTTCCTGCTGGTGTTCTCCGACTCGCTCTCGCTGTCGTTCTTCCCGGTCTTTGCCGGCCAGTTCTACGACCCGGCGCTGGGGCTGTCGCGCCAGCTGGCGAGCAGCCTGCCGATCTCGGTCTTCATGCTGGTGTGGGCGCTGGCCATGCCGTGGGCCGGCCAGTGGTGCGACCGCGTAGGCTATCGTCGCGCATTCGGCGTCGGCGCGGCCATTACCACCGTCGGTCTGCTGCTGACGGCCGCATCCCAGACCTTTTTCGATCTGTTGTTGTGGCGCTCGATCACCGCCATCGGCTACGGCACGGTCTTCGTTACTGCACAGAGCTACATCGCCAACAACACGCCGGCCGATCAGCGCACACGCGGCATGGCGCTGTTCCTGTCCACCTTCTTCGCTGGCTCGCTGGCCGGTGCCGCCATTGGCGGCATTCTGGTCGACCGGCTGGGTGACCGGCCAACCTTCATGCTGTCGGCCCTGCTATCGGCAGCGGCAGCGATCTTTGTCGCCCGCGTGATACGCCGCAAGAGCGGCGGCGGTGCACCGCGCAAGGCACTCAAGCTGGCCGATTTCGGTACCCTGCTGCGCCACAAGCAGTTTGCCGCCATCACCTTCCTCACCGCGATTCCGTCCAAGATCGCGCTGACCGGCTTCCTGTATTACTCGGTGCCGCTGTACCTTAAATCGGTGGGCGCCTCGCAATCGGGCACCGGCCGCATGATGATGGCCTACGGTCTGGCCATCATCATCCTGTCGCCACAGATTGCGCGGCTGGCCGATGCACTGGGCCACCGCCGCTGGTTCGTGATTGCCGGTGGTTATGCCGCTGCGCTGGGCATGTTCGCCACCTATCTGAATGACAGCCCGCTGGGCGTGCTGATCAGCATTACCTGCCTGGGCATGGCCCACGCGGTCGGCGTATCGCCGCAGCTGGCGCTGGTGGGGGACTATTGCAAGGATGCCGTGCAGGAAATGGGCCAGGCCACCACCACCGGCATCTTCCGGCTGATGGAGCGGCTGGGCAATGTGCTCGGCCCGCTGATTGCCGGCGCGCTGATCGCCAGTTATGGCTTCAAGGGTGCCTTCTATGGCGTCGGCATCCTCACCTTGATTACGACAACCCTGTTCATGCTGCTGTTCTTCCGCTTCGATGCACAGAAACCCGGGGCGGTGCCGGCATGAAGATGATGAAGACCCTGCTGCTGGCCACTTGCCTGCTGTCACCCTTGCTGGCAAACGCCGCCGACCACCCGCCCTACAAGGTGCTGATGCTGCTTTATCGTGGTAGCACCGATGCGGAACGTGGCTTCATGGATTACCTGAAAGCCCGCATGCCGGTGCAGTTCATCGTGCGCGATGCGGCCGAGGACAAGGAAAAGATTCCTGCGCTGATCGCCGAAGCCAGGCAACTCAAGCCCGACCTGATCTACACCTTCGGCACCAGCATGACCCTGGCCGCAGTAGGCAAATACGATGCCGATCCGGCCAGATACCTGGGCAAGGTGCCGGTGGTATTCAACATCGTGGCCGATCCGGTGGGCTCCAAACTCACGCGCACACTGCAAACATCCAGCCGCAATTTCACCGGCGTATCGCACCTGGTGCCAATGGCCGACCAACTCAAGGCGGCAAACCAGCTGGGCAAGATCAACCGGCTGGGCGTGGTGTACAACCCGCAGGAACCCAATTCGCAGCTGGCCGTGCGCGACCTGCAGGACAACGCGGCCCGCTTCGGCTATACGCTGGTGCCGGTACCGGTCGAAGTGGATGCCACGGGCAAGCCGACCACCGAAGCGGTCACCACAGCGGTGCAGCAGGTGCTGCTGGGCAAGATCGATACGCTCTATCTGCCATCCGACTCATCGCTGATCCAGCAGGCTGATGCCATCGTCGCGCCTGCCACCGCCGCGGGCGTACCGGTGATCTCGGCCACCGAGGCCCCGATCCGCAAGAACGGCGCGCTGATGGGGCTGGTGGGCAACTATTACAACGCGGGCGCGTTTGCCGGCTACAAGGCCGAACAAATCCTGCTAAAACGAAAGACACCGGCGGCCATTCCCATGGAAACCCTGCAGCGCTTTTCGCTGGTGGTAAACATGCAAACGGCCCGCACGCTGAAACGCTACCCACCGCTCGAAGAATTCCGCATCGCCGAGCTGCTGCGCTAGGGTCCGCTGATCCCTGCTTCACCCCCGTGGAGCAGGCATGAAAGACCGCCCGGAGCCCTGCCATGCGCATCCTGATTGCGCCGGACTCGTTCAAGGAAAGCCTGACAGCCATCGATGCGGCCGGCCTGATCGCCGCCGGCTTTGCCGACGTACTGCCCGATGCGCATTACCACTGCCTGCCCATTGCGGATGGCGGCGAAGGCACGGTGGATGTCGTGATGGCCGCCACGCACGGGCACAAGCACACCATCGCCGCCACCGGCCCGCTGGGCGAGCTGGTGAACGCCAGCTTCGGCCTGTGCGGCGATGGCCACACCGCCGTGATCGAAATGGCGGCGGCCAGTGGCCTGGCACATGTCCCCACGGCACAACGCAACCCGCTGCTGACCGGCAGCCACGGCACCGGCGAGCTGATTCTTGCCGCGCTGGATGCCGGCGCACGCCGCCTGATCATCGGTCTGGGCGGCAGCGCCACCGTCGATGGTGGCGCGGGCATGCTGCAGGTACTGGGCGCCCGGCTGCTGGATGCCAACGGACAGGCACTGCCCGCTGGCGGCGGTGCACTGGGTCGGCTGGACCGGATCGAGACCGCCCAGCTGGACGCGCGCCTTGCCGCCTGCACCATCGAGATTGCCGCCGATGTAGACAACCCCTTATGCGGCCCGGCCGGCGCTGCCACGGTTTATGGCCCGCAAAAAGGTGCCACGCCCGCCATGGTGGCGCAACTGGAACACCACCTGCAGCACTTCGCACACATCCTGCAACGCGATCTGGGCCGCGACGTGGCCCTGCTGCCGGGTGCCGGTGCGGCGGGCGGCCTGGGCGCTGCGCTGATGGGCGTCCTGGGTGCATCGTTGCGGCCGGGGATTGCGCTGATCGGCGAGCTGGTCAAGCTGGAACAGGCCATACAGGCTGCCGATCTGGTCATCACCGGCGAGGGCAGGCTGGATGGCCAGACCAGTCGTGGCAAGGCACCGGCCGGCGTGGCCGCGTGCGCCCGCCGTCACGGCAAGCCGGTGATCGCGATTGCCGGCAGCATGGCGGGCGATGCAGCGGCCGGCTTCGATGCGGCATTCGGCATCGTGCCGCAACCCTGCACGCTGGAACAGGCGCTGGCCGACGCAGCCGGCAACCTGCGCCGCACCGCGCGCCAGATTGCCGCCATGCTCAGGCTGGCGCAGCGGCTGCCGGTGGGGGCTGCACGGGCGCTGCGTGTTACCGAATAGCGCATGGAAAACCAACGAGAGCCTGCGTTACCCCTAACCAGCCAAGCCAAATGCGTCAACCTGTTTTGAAGGTGAAGCTGCGATGCTTCGTCGTTTTAAGCGCTAACGCTCCTGCACCAGCGCGCTCCCCCCGCCATGGCGCAGCGGTTCGCTCACTGCGGTCACACTGCCATCGTCATTGAAGCGCAAACCGTTGGCCGCGCCGATTTCGTCGGTTTCACGCCAGCGATAACCATAGGATTCCAGCGCCAATGCCTGCGGACTGCCAACGAATTGCAGCAGCGACTCCACCTCGGTCGTGTCGGCATTGCGCTGGCTCAGACGTGGCGCAGCCAGCGCACTCGCCAGGGTCATGCCCTGATCCAGATGCGCCACCAGCACCTGCAGCACCGTGGTGATGATGCTGGCCCCACCGGGCGAGCCAATGGACAGCACCGGCCTGCCGTCACGGAACACCAGCGTCGGGCTCATGCTGGAGCGCGGCCGTTTGCCGGCCTCGGGCACATTGGGGTGCGGGCCGCTGAAATCGAAATCGGTCAGCTCGTTGTTGAGCAGGAAGCCGCTGCCGGGCACCACCATGCCACTGCCACCCCAGTCCTCGATGGTGAAGGTGTAGCTGACAATATTGCCCGCGCGGTCGGTCACCGTCAGGTGGGTGGTATGAACCGGTTCTTCCCGGCCTGCGGCAGCTGGCCGCAGCGGCACGGCCAGATTCTGCTGGAATGCGTAGGGGTCGCCCTGCCCCACCCGGCCATGGTCGGCGCGCAAATCGATGCCGGCGGCGCGTTGGCGCGCGTAATCCTTGGACAGCAAACCCGCTTTGGGCACGTCGACGAATTCGCCATCGGCCACATAGGCATTGCGGTCGGCAAAGGCCAGCCGCGATGCCTGCAGATAGAGATGCTGCACCTGTGGCGGCGGCATTCTGGCCAGATCGTAGTTTTCCAGCACGTTCAGGGCTTCGGCGATGGCAATGCCGCCGCTGGATGGCAGGCCCATGCCGTAGATGTCATAGCCGCGATAGGTCGAATGTACCGGCTGGCGCAGGCGGGCCTCATAGTCCTGCAGGTCGGCCAGCGTCATCCGGCCCGGCAATACCGTGACACCGGGCCGCACGGCCGGCATGTTGACCGCATCGACGATGCGCTGCGCCAGCTCGCCCTCGTAAAACGCGCGTACGCCGCCCGTGCCGATCTGCCGGTAGGTTTGCGCCAGTTCGGGGTTGCGGAACCAGCTGCCCAGCGGCAGCGCTCTGCCATCTTTCAGATACAGGCTGGCCGTGGCCGGGAAGCGACGGAACTTGCCCTCGTTAAGCACATTGATGCGGTGGAAATTCGCATCGATCTCGAAGCCCTGCTCGGCCACTGCAACCGCCGGTTGCAGCACCTGCTGCATGCTCATGCTGCCATAGCGCGCCAGTGCCTCGTGCCAGCCGCGCACAGTGCCGGGCACACCGACCGAGCGCCCGCTGGCAATGGCTTCGGCCAGCGGCAAGGGGTGGCCGTCACGCTGCAGCGCAGTGGGCGTGAACGAGGCGGGTGCGGTTTCGCGGTGATCGATGGTAATAACCTTGCGATCACGCGCCGAGTAAATCAGCATGAAGCCGCCACCACCGATCCCGCAGCTGAACGGATCGGTCACGCCCAGCGTAGCAGCAGCGGCAACGGCAGCGTCCACGGCATTGCCACCGCGATTGAGGATGTCCATCGCGGCCTGGCTGGCCGGGCCGGAAATGGTTGCGACGGCGCCACCGTGGCCAGTCACCACCGCCTGGCCCGCCCAGGCAGGCAGCGCCAGCAATGCGGCCCAAGCCGCCAGCAGCAAGGATTTGCTCATGCGAGTATTCCAGTGCGTGATGCGCAATGCTAGCAGCAAGCTGATTCAAGGCTTAATCGGAGATTACCCCTACACGATCAGGCAAGGGCCGGATCGCGAACAACCGCCAGGAGGCGGCCGCTACCGGAGCCGGTGCAACGCGGCCAGCAGCGCTAGTTGCGATGCAGTCCGTCGTACTGCATGACTTCCAGCGCGGCAAAGTCAATGTCATCCAGGCAACGCACATTGACAGCCACCATGGCATTGCCGGAAGGATCGGTGCCCATGCCGAACGGCGCACAGCCACAGTTCGGACAGAAGTGATGTGCGATCACGTGGCGGTTGAAGCGGTAGGTGGCCAGCGCATCTTCGGGCGTATGCAGTTTCAGCGCGTCGCGCGGCACGAACCACATCAGCGGCCCCTTGCGGCGGCAGTAGCTGCAGTTGCACTCGATGACATGGCCCAGCTCGCCCTCGATCTCATAGCGGGTTTGCCCACAGTGACAGCTTCCGGTGTACAGCATGGTGAACTCCTGAGTGATGACGACGGCCAGCGTACCGACGTGGCAGGCGCATGGCTGGCCGATCATGCCCCAAAAAAGGGCGCACATTCAATGCAGCCCCCGCATGAGGTGGATGCCCTACATACAAACATGCTTTGTTTTCAGTAGTTTGCGGCACCCCCATGCCACTGGTGATACCGGGCATGCGTTTTGCTCATACCACTGTCGATTCGATTGTTTCCTGCTTCATCATGCTGCGCATCCTGCTTGTTACCGATACCGAAAAGCCGATAGGCGAGTTGCGCGATGCGCTCTCGCAGCACGGCTACGAGGTGCTCGGCGATGTCGCCAGCCCGGTAGCACTGCTGGCCAGCGTGGAGCGCCAGCGGCCCGATGTGGTGATCATCGATACCGAATCGCCATCGCGCGATACGCTGGAACAACTGGCCGTGATGAACGGCGCCGCGCCGCGCCCGGTGGTGATGTTCAGCCACGATGCCGATCAACAGCTGATCCGCGCCGCCGTCGGCGCCGGTGTCACCACCTATATGGTCGATGGCCTCGCGCCGGACAAGCTCTCCCCCATCATAGACGTGGCACTGGCACGCTTTGCCGAGGAAACACGGCTGCGCCAGCGACTGGCCGACGTCGAACAACAACTGGCCGACCGCAAGCTGATCGACCGTGCCAAGGGCATCCTGATGGACAAGCGCGGCATGAGCGAGGCCGAAGCCTTTGAAACCCTGCGCAGTCTGGCCATGAAACAAGGCCAGAAGCTGGCCGATGTGGCCCGCCAGCTGATCGCAATGGCCGATCTGCTCGGCTGATGGAGACCACACGCATGTCGCCCCCCTACCCGCACGCCAACATCAACGGCAGCGACGCGCCGGAAAAACCCAATGTCCGGCTGGGCTTCGTACCGCTCACCGACTGCGCGCCGCTGGTGGCGGCCAAAATCCTCGGGCTGGGCCGGCGTCATGGCCTGAATATCGAGCTGGTGCGCCAGCCCTCGTGGGCTGCCGTGCGCGACAAGCTGCTGTCTGGCGAACTGGATGCCGCGCAGGCGCTGTACGGTCTGGTCTACGGTGTGCAGCTCGGCATCGGCGGCCCGCAGGCCGACATGGCGGTGTTGATGACTTTGAACCGCAACGGCCAGGCCATCACGCTCTCCAACCGCTTGAGCGAAGGCTTGCGGCAAGGCCGCTCGTTGCGCACGCAACTGGCGGCGCAAACCCACCAGCCGGTATTCGCGCAAACCTTCCCCACCGGCACGCATGCGATGTGGCTGTATTACTGGCTGGCCGCCGAAGGGCTGGACCCGCTGCGCGACGTGCGCAGCGTGGTGATTCCACCACCGCAGATGAGCGATGCCATGGCGCTGGAGCAGCTCGACGGCTTTTGCGCCGGCGAGCCCTGGCATGCGGTGGCTGAAGCCGAAAACATCGGCCGTACCGCCGTTACCAGCGGTGAAATCTGGCCGGATCACCCGGAAAAAGTACTGGCCTGCCGGCGCGATCTGGTGGCGCTCTACCCGAATACCGCCCGCGCATTGACCATGACCATACTGGAAGCCTGCCGCTGGCTGGATGCGCCCGAACACCGGCGCGAAATGGCCGGCTGGCTGTCCGGGCCCGGCTATATCGGCCGCGCCAGCAACCTGATCGCCCCGCGCATGCTGGGTGACTACGGCCGCACCAGCGCCCATGCGCTGCCACTGCGCTTTTTTGCCGATGGCGAGGTCAACCACCCCTATCTATCGGACGGCAACTGGTTCCTGACCCAGTACGTGCGCTGGGGCATGGCCGCATCCAGCGTGCTGGATGGTCACCTCGCGGCCGAAATCAACCAGACCGCGCTTTACCGGCAAGCTGCCGCAGCACTGGACATTGCCACCGCCGACAGCGACACACGCAGCAGCGTGCTGATCGACGGCCGACGCTGGGATGGCAGCAATCTGCATGCCTATGCCCGCAGTTTTCCCATCCAGCACGATGCCCATGCTGCAGGCCACAAAGCTAAGTAGTACTACCTAGCCGTGCGCTGCGCTGGTGCAGCACGCACTGCTGCGGTGCAACAACGGCGCACACCACCAAACAAACAAATCCTTTATTTTCAATAACTTAACAAAATTTACGCGCTGGCACGCCACTTGCTCTAGTTAGAGCATCCTGCGCAACGGCGTGCAGGCGTTAAAAACCGACAGGTCAGCCAATGCAGGCTGAGCTGCACGGGTCATCCATACGGCAGCGCGCTCCGACTCCCGCGCCAGCCGCTTGCGACGATCCAAATGGACAACGGCGTCCCCTCCAACCCCAACGGGTTGCGAGCGGACGCCGTTTTTTTTCGCCTGCCCGATCCGGGCCGGCTATAGGCAACTGGAGATTACTCATGGATCGCTCGTTCTGGCGTGCAGGCCATACCCCTACCCTGCTTTCCGCGTTCCTGTATTTCGATCTGAGCTTCATGGTCTGGTATCTGCTTGGCCCGCTGCAGATCCAGCTGGCGCAGGCACTCAGCCTGAACACGCAGCAACGCGGCCTGATGGTGGCCACACCCATCCTGGCCGGCGCCATACTGCGTTTGTTCATGGGCATGCTGGCTGACCGCATCGGCGCCAAACGCGCCGGCCTGATTGGCCAGCTCATTGTCATTGCCGCACTGCTGGCCGCCTGGCAGCTGGGCATCCACAACCTGCAGCATGCGCTGCTACTGGGCGTGTTCCTCGGCGTGGCCGGTGCGTCGTTCGCCGTGGCGCTGCCGCTGGCATCGCGCTGGTATCCGCCGCAACACCAGGGCACGGCCATGGGCATTGCCGGTGCCGGCAACTCGGGCACGGTCCTAGCCGCGCTGTTTGCACCGGCCCTGGCGGTCGGGTTTGGCTGGCAAAACGTGTTCGGCCTGGTCTGCGTGCCGCTGGTACTGGTGCTGGCCTTTTACTGGCGCAACGCCAAGGACGCACCGGGCGAAGCCAGGCGCAAGACGCTGGCCGACTACGGCCGCATGCTCGGCAATGCCGATGCCTGGTGGTTCATGTTCTTCTATGCGCTGACCTTCGGCGGCTTCTCGGGCTTTGCCAGCGCACTGCCTGGCTACTTCCACGATCAATTCAACTTCGACCCCAAGCTGGCTGGCTGGGCCACGGCGGCCTGTGTGTTCGCCGGCTCGGTGATGCGCCCGCTGGGTGGCGTGCTGGCCGACCGCATCGGCGGCACGCGTTCGCTGCTGGGCGTTTACGCCACCGTTGCGGCACTGATCGCACTGGCCGCGCTCAACCCGGCAGGGGCCGCCGTGCAACTGGCACTGTTCATCGGCGCCATGCTTTGCCTGGGCGCCGGCAACGGCGCGGTGTTCCAGCTGGTGCCACAACGCTTTGGCAAGGAAATCGGCGTAATGACCGGCCTGATCGGCATGGCCGGCGGCATCGGCGGCTTTGCACTCGCCGCCAGCCTGGCGGCCATCAAGCAGCACAGCGGCGACTACGCCGGCGGCCTGTGGCTGTTTGCCGCGCTGGCCGTGGCCGGCTGGGCCAGCCTGGCCAACGTGAAACAGAAATGGCGCAACGGCTGGGCCGTCGCGTCGGCCCGGGTCTGAGCAGGAGCACCACCATGAAAAAACTGAAACTCGTCGTCGTCGGCAACGGCATGGCCGGCATCCGCACCGTGGAAGAGCTGCTGGCGCTGGCACCGGACATGTACGACATCACCGTGTTCGGCAGCGAGCCGCACCCCAACTACAACCGCATCCTGCTGTCGCCCGTGCTGGCCGGCGAGCAGGATTTCAAGGACATCGTGCTCAACCCGCTGGCCTGGTATGCCGACAACGGCATCACCCTGCACACCGGCAAGACCGTCACCCGCATCGACCGCGCACGCCGTGTCGTGGTCGCCGACGATGGCAGTGAAGCCCCGTATGACCGCCTGCTGCTGGCCACCGGCTCGACGCCCTTCATCCTGCCGGTGCCGGGCAAGGACTTGCGCGGCGTGATCAGCTATCGCGACATCCACGACACCGAGGCCATGATCGCCGCCGCGCAGACCAAGCGCAGCGCGGTCGTGATCGGTGGCGGCCTGCTGGGGCTGGAGGCCGCCAATGGCCTGAAGCTGCGCGGCATGAACGTCAGCGTGGTGCATCTGGGGGACTGGCTGCTTGACCGCCAGCTGGATGACACCGCGGGCAGCCTGCTGCGCCAGTCGCTGGAAGAACGCGGGCTGGGCTTTCTGCTGGGCCGTCAGACCAGCGAAATCGTCGGCAATGCCGCTGGTGAGGTCGTTGCGGTGCGCTTCAAGGATGGTGAGGAAATCCCGGCCGATCTGGTGGTGATGGCGGTCGGCATCCGCCCCAACGCCACCTTGGCCGAGAGCGCCGGCCTGCACTGCAATCGCGGCATCGTGGTCAGCGATGCGCTGCAGACCTTCGATCCACGCATCTACGCCGTGGGCGAGTGTGTCAGCCATCGCGGCGTGGCCTACGGGCTGGTGGCGCCGCTGTTCGAGCAGGCCAAGGTGTGCGCCAACCATCTGGCGCAGCTGGGCATCGGCCAGTACAAGGGCTCGGTGCTGTCCACCAAGCTCAAGGTCACCGGCATTGACCTGTTCAGCGCCGGCGATTTCATGGGCGGCGAAGGCACCGAGGACATCGTGCTGTCCGACCCGGCTGGCGGCGTCTACAAGAAGCTGGTGATCAAGGACGACCAGCTGGTGGGTGCCTGCCTGTATGGCGACACCACCGACGGTGCGTGGTATTTCAAGCTGTTGCGCGAGGGCCGCAAGATCGGCGATCTGCGCGATCACATCATGTTCGGCGAATCGGCCATCGGCGACGTCGGTGTGGCCGGCCAGAGCCGCGCCGCCGCGATGCAGGACAGCGACGAGGTGTGCGGCTGCAATGGCGTGTGCAAGGGCAATATTGTCAAGGCCATCAAGGACAAGGGGCTGTTCACCGTCGATGACGTGAAGAAGCACACCAAGGCCGCCAGCTCGTGCGGCTCGTGCACCGGGCTGGTCGAGCAGATTTTGATGAACACGCTGGGCTCCAGCTTTCAGGAAACGCCCAAGACCAAGGCGGTGTGCGGCTGCACCGACCACACGCACGGCGAAGTGCGCAAGGCCATCCGCGAACAGCATCTGACCACACACAAGGCGGTGTACGACTTCCTTGAATGGCGCACACCCAATGGCTGCGCTACCTGCCGCCCGGCGGTGAACTACTACCTGCTCTCGACCTGGCCCAAGGAGGCGGTGGACGATCCGCAAAGCCGCTTTGTCAACGAGCGCGTGCACGCCAACATCCAGAAGGACGGCACCTTCTCGGTCATCCCGCAAATGAAGGGCGGCGTCACCAATGCTGCCGAGCTGCGCCGCATTGCCGACGTGGCCGACAAATACCATGTGCCCATGGTCAAGGTGACCGGCGGCCAGCGCATCGACCTGCTGGGGGTAAAGAAGGAAGACCTGGTCAACGTGTGGAAGGACTTGGGCATGAACTCCGGCCATGCCTACGGCAAATCCATCCGCACGGTGAAAACCTGCGTGGGCAGCGAGTTCTGCCGCTTCGGCACGCAGAACAGCACGCAAATGGGCATAGACCTCGAAACCATGCTGGCCAATATGTGGTCGCCGCACAAGGTCAAGCTGGCGGTATCGGGTTGCCCGCGCAACTGCGCCGAGGCCGGCATCAAGGACGTGGGCGTGATCGCCGTCGACAGCGGCTGGGAGCTGTATGTCGGTGGCAACGGCGGCATCAAGACCGAGGTGGCGCAGTTCCTCGCCAAGGTCAAGACGGCCGACGAAGTAAAGGAATACAGCGGCGCCTTCCTGCAACTCTACCGCGAGGAAGCCTACTACCTCGACCGCACCGTGCATTACATAGCCCGCGTCGGCCTCGACTACATCAAGGCGCGCGTCGTCAGCGATGCTGCCAACCGCAAGGCGCTGTACGAACGGCTGCTGTATTCCCTCGAAGGGCTGCCCGACCCGTGGGCAGCACGCATTGCCGGTGCGCAGAAGCATGAATACATCCCGCTCAAGCTCATCCCCGCCGGAGAACCCGCATGAACGCCCCGCTGACGACCGGACACTGGCTGCGCATCTGCACGGTGGCCGACATTCCGCCGCTGGGCAGCCGGGTAGTGGAGCGCGAGGCCGGCAACATCGCCGTATTCCGCACCGGCAACGACGAGGTGTTCGCCCTGCTCGACCGCTGCCCGCACAAGGCAGGCCCGCTCAGCCAGGGCATCGTCCATGGCCAGACGGTGACCTGCCCGCTGCACAGCTGGAACATCGACCTCACCAGTGGCGAAGCCCGCGCGCCCGACGTGGGCTGTGCGCGCCGCTTTCCGGTGAAAGTGGAAAACGGCGAGGTTTACCTCGCACTGTGAATCAGGGGATGACCATGACGCAGACCGCATCGACCTGTTGCTATTGCGGCGTTGGCTGTGGCGTGCTGATCGCCAGCGACGGCACGCGCATCACCGGCGTGCAGGGTGATCCGGCGCACCCGGCCAACTACGGCCGGCTGTGCACCAAGGGCATGACCCTGCCGGCCACCGCCGCCAGCCTGACCAACCGTGCACTGTATCCGGAAATGCGGCTGACCCGCGACAGCACACGCCAGCGCGTGGACTGGGACAGCGCGCTCGACACCGTGGCGGCGCGCTTTGCCGACATCATCCGCCGCCACGGGCCGGACGCAGTGGCGTTCTACGTATCCGGCCAGCTGCTGACCGAGGATTACTATCTCTTCAATCTGCTAGCCAAGGGCTTGATCGGCACCAACAACATCGATACCAACTCGCGGCTGTGCATGTCGAGCGCGGTCACGGCCTACAAGATGGCCTTTGGCGCCGATGGCCCGCCCACCTGTTACGAAGACCTGGAGCTGGCCGATTGCGTGCTGTTTGCCGGCAGCAATATGGCCTACGCGCACCCGGTGCTGTTCCGCCGGCTTGAGGCAGCCAAGGCCACGCGGCCGGCTACGCGCTGGATCGTGATCGACCCCCGCCGCACCGATACCGCCGCCATGGCCGATCTGCACCTGCAAATCCAGCCCGGCACCGACGTTGCGCTGTTCAACGGCATGCTGCACCACCTGATCTGGGAAGGGCTGGTCGATAGCGACTATCTGGCGGCACACACCGAGGGCTTTGCCGAGCTGAAAAAGCTGGTGCGCGACTACACGCCCAAGATGGCCGCAGAACTGTGCGGCATTGCAGAGGCCGATCTGATCACTGCGGCCGAGTGGTTTGGCCGCAGCCCGGCCAGCCTGTCGCTGTACTGCATGGGGCTGAACCAGTCCGCGCACGGCACCGACAAGAATCTGGCACTGATCAACCTGCACCTGGCCACCGGCCAGGTCGGCAAGCCGGGCGCGGGGCCGTTTTCGCTCACCGGACAGCCCAATGCCATGGGCGGGCGCGAGGTCGGCGGCATGGCCACCATGCTGGCGGCGCACCGCGACATCAGCAATGACCAGCACCGCGCCGAGGTTGCCGCACACTGGGGCGTGCCGGCCGAACGGTTGTCACCGCGCCCCGGCCTGCCGGCGGTGGCGATGTTCGACGCGCTGCGCGAGGGCAAGATCAAGGCCATCTGGATTGCCTGTACCAACCCGGCTCATTCAATGCCCGACCTTGGCCCGGTGCGCGAGGCGCTGCAGCACGCCGAGTTCGTCGTGCTGCAAGAGGCCTACACCAATACTGACACCGCCGCCTTTGCCGACGTCCTGCTGCCCGCTGCAAGCTGGGGCGAGAAGAACGGCACCGTCACCAACTCGGAGCGGCGCATTTCACGCGTGCGCGCTGCCATTGCCGCGCCCGGCGAAGCCCGCCCCGACTGGTGGATTGCCGCCGAGGCCGGCCGCAGAATGGAGGCACTGCTGCACCCCGAGCAGCCGTCGCTGTTCGGCTTTGACGATGCAGCCCGCATTTTTGATGCGCACAGCCAGCTGACCGTGGGCCGCGATCTTGACATCGGCGGCATCGACTACGCGCTGCTGGAACGCAACGGCCCGCAGCAATGGCCGCTGCCGGCCGGCATGCAAGTGGGGCTGGCCCGTCGCTATGTCGACGGCATGTTTGCCACCATCAATGGCCGCGCACGCTTACACGTGACGCCCTACAAACCAGTGGCTGAGCCAACCAATGCGCGCTACCCCTTTCACCTGCTGACCGGCCGCCTGCGCGACCAGTGGCACGGCATGAGCCGCTCGGGCCGCGTGCCGCAGTTGTTCGCACACACGCCCGAACCCGGCATCACCATGCACCCGACCGACGCCGAGCGGCGCGGCCTGCGTGCCGGCGAGCTGATGCGGGTCAGCAGCAAGCGCGGCGGGCTGGTGCTGCCGCTGGCGATTAGCGACAGCGTACCCAGCGGTAGCGTGTTTGCCGCCATGCACTGGAATGGCCAGTTCCTCAACTCCGGCGGCATCAATGAAGCCAGCCTGGGCAAGGTCGACGGCAAGTCGTTCCAGCCCGAACTCAAGCATGCCGCAGTACGCGTTGAGCGCGCCGAGCTGCCATGGCGCGCGCTGCTTGCCCGGCGCAGCGACGATGTACTGGCCTTGCACGCCGCCGTGCAGCCGCTGCTGGCCGAATGCGATTACGCCGCACTCAGCCTGCAGGGGCGCGACGTGCTGGTGTTGCGTGTAGCGTGCGCCACCGCCAATGCCGACTGGCTGGCTCGCGTGTTCGACGTACTCGACATGCAGCCGGGCAGCGACGTGCTCGAATACCGCGATGCACGCCGCAACGTGGTCAAGCGCGTGGCCTGGCAAGGCACGCCGGCACGGCTGGCCGGGCTGGCTTTCGCCGGCGACGTGGCAGGTGCTGACGCGCTGTTGGCACGTCTGCTCGAAGGCGAAGTCTGGCAGGGGCCAAGACTGGCCGCGTTCTCGAACAAGCCGGCAGCCCCGCGTGACCGGGTGATCTGCAACTGCAAGCAGGTGAAAGAATCGCAGATCACCGAGCTGGCCGGGCGCGGTGCTGGGCTGGATGAAATCAAGGCCACACTGGGCTGCGGCACGGTCTGCGGCTCCTGCGTGCCCGAACTGAAGCAGTTGTGCGTAAACGCACCGCAACTCGCCGCACCTTGATCGCCGCATGCAAAACGGCGTTGCCCCGCTGCTTTTCATCTGCGGCGCCAAACCAACAGGAACAAAGACCATGAACACAGGCAAAGTCACCCTGCTCGGCGCCGGCCCCGGCGATCTGGAACTGCTGACACTCAAAGCGGTACGCGCACTGGCCAGCGCCGATGTGCTGATGCTGGACGATCTGGCCAACCCCGACATCGTCACGCTGGCACAGCAGGCGCGATTGATCCGCGTGGGCAAGCGCGGTGGCTGCAAATCCACCCCGCAGGATTTCATCCAGCGGCTGATGCGCCGTTATGCGCTGGCCGGCAAGCACGTGGTGCGCGTGAAAGGTGGCGAGGTGCTGCTGTTTGGCCGCGCCGGCGAGGAAATCGGTTATCTGCAACAAGCCGGCGTGCAAGTCGACATCATCAACGGCATCAGTTCCGGCCTGGCTGCTGCGGCCAGCCTGGGCATTTCGCTCACGCACCGCGAGCACTGCCGTGGCGTCACCTTCGTCACCGCGCACGCGCAGGACGACAGCGAGCCGGACTGGGCCACACTGGCCGCCACCGGCACCACGCTGGTGATCTACATGGGCATGAGCCGCATCGCCTCGCTGACCACGGCCCTGCTGCGCCACCTGCCGGCACACACGCCGGCCGCCGTGGTGCAATGGGCCAGCACGACAAAAGAGCAGCGCCTTGTCACAAATCTGGGGGGTCTTGCGACCAAGGCACAAGAGGCCGGCATGGGCAGCCCGGCCATCATTCTGGTGGGCGATGCCGTGGGCGAGGCAGCACAACACATTGCGCCGCGCATCGCCGATCAGCACATAGCCATAGCCATCACGGCCTGAGTTGCGGAAAATACCATGATTGATTCTACCGGGAGCGCCGCCATGAGCACGCTACACCTGCGCTACTTTGCGCGCCTGCGCGAGCGCTTTGGCCGCGATGCGGAGCCGCTCGGCATCCCGGCCGTGCCTTATACGGTGGCCGACGTGATCGCGCTGCTGGTGGCGCGTGGCGGCATCTGGGCCGACGAGCTGGGCGGGCCGCGCGTATTCCGCGTGGCAGTCGATCAGGAAATGGCCCAACTCGATACGCCCGTGCACGACGGCGCCGAAGTGGCCATTTTTCCGCCGGTCACGGGGGGCTGAGATGCAGCGTGAACCCAGCATACGCATTGTCGTTCAGGCTGAAGACTTCGACCCGGGCCAGGAAGAAGCGCTGCTGCACGACGGCGACCTGCACATCGGTGGCAGTGCGGCCTTCGTCGGCCGCGTACGCGCCGATGGCGACGACCTGCTGGCACTGACGCTGGAACACTACCCCGGCATGACCGAAAAATCGCTGCAAGCGTTGGCCGAGCAGGCCGCCGAACGCTGGCAACTGAGCGGCGTGACCGTGATACACCGCATTGGCCGCCTGCTGCCGGGCGAACGCATCGTGCTGGTACTGACCGCCAGCGCCCACCGTCAGGCCGCACTGACCGCCTGCGAATTCCTGATTGATGCGCTCAAGACCGATGCGCCATTCTGGAAGTGCGAAGAACGCACGCGCGGCAAACACTGGGTCGAAGCCAAGGCCGGCGACAACAACGCGCGCCAGCGCTGGGCCAACCATGAATAAGCAGCTCGATGTATTGATATTGTGCGGCGGCGAGGGCCGCCGCATGGGCGGGCAGGACAAGGGGCTGATCGAGCTGGACGGCCTGCCGCTGTGGCAACACGTACGTGCCCAGTTGCCGCAAAGCAGTTACCGCAAGCTGTGGCTGTCGGCCAACCGCAATCTCGATGCCTACCGCAGCAGCGGCCACCCGGTGCTGACCGACCAGCGCGGCGGCTTCAGCGGCCCGCTGGCGGGCATCGAGGCCGGCCTGCTGGCCACCGATGCCGAATACCTGCTGGTGCTGCCCTGCGATGTGCCGCAGCTACCGGCCAAACTGCTGCCCACACTCTGGCAGGCACGCGGGCAAGCACCGGTCATCCGCGCCCGCCATGCCGACGGCCCGCAACCGCTGGTCTGTCTGGTGGCGCGCCAGACCCTGCCACTGCTGCAGCATGCGCTCGACCACGGTGAACGCCGCGTGCAGTATTGGCAGCGGCAAGCCGGCGTGGCAGAAATCGAATTCGACGCCGCGTTCACCAATGTGAACGACGCCGGCGCGCTGCATGGCCTGTCTGCAACACCACTTGCCAGCCGCTGATCATGGACGCCCCCGCCCTGCCCCCGCTCATTGATCGCTTCAACCGCCGCATCAGCTATCTGCGGCTGTCGGTGACCGACCGTTGCGACCTGCGCTGCAGCTACTGCATCCCCAAGGGCTTCAAGGATTTCGAAGAACCCTCGCATTGGTTGACCTTTGACGAGATCGAGCGCGTGGTGCGGTTGTTCGGCCAGCTGGGCACCGGCCGGGTACGGCTGACCGGTGGTGAACCACTGCTGCGCCGCAACCTGCCCGAGCTGGCCGCGCGGCTATCGAAGCTGCCGGGCATCACCGATCTGTCGCTGTCCACCAATGCCACCCAGCTGGACCGGCACGCACAAGCCCTGCGCGCTGCCGGTGTGCAGCGACTGAACATCAGCCTCGATTCGCTCAAGCGCGATTGTGTGGCCACCATCAGCGGGCGCGACAGCCTGCCCGCCGTGCTGGCCGGGCTGGACGCGGCACAGGCGGCCGGTTTTGCACCGATCAAGCTGAACATGGTGGTGATGCAGGGCGTGAACGATGACGAAATCGACACCATGGTGCGCTTCTGCCTTGAGCGCGGCTTTACGCTGCGCCTGATCGAAGCCATGCCCATGGGCGACACCGGCCGAAACGCGCATTACCTGCCGCTGGACCGCGTACGTGAGCGTCTGGTCGGCGACTTCGGCCTGGTGCCGCAAGCACTGGAAATGGGTGGCGGCCCGGCACGCTACTGGCAGTTGCCGGACGGCAGCGGCAACATCGGTTTCATCACCCCGATCAGCCAGCACTTCTGCGCCACCTGCAACCGGGTGCGGCTGTCGGTTGATGGCACGCTTTACCTGTGCCTGGGACAGGAAGAAAAACTGGAGCTGCGCCCCATGCTGCGCGGCGGCGCCAGCGATGCCGAACTGATCGCCGCATTGCGCGACGCAATCGAGCTCAAACCCGAGCGGCACGAATTTCGCGAGCAACCGGGCAAGATCATCCGCATCATGGCGCACACGGGCGGCTGATGCCGTTGCTGGCTTCAGCCGCCATCCAGACGCCGGCAAGACGGCACCGATCGAGGCATCGCTGCCCTTGCTGGCCACACTGGGGCTGACCATCAACGTGGTCAAGCACAGCCATCAGGACGTCGAACAGGAGCCACCTCACAAGGACAGTGCACGCTTTCGCCGCGCCAGCGCGCAGGAGGTGCTGCTGGCCACGCCCTACCGCTACGCCGTCATGCGCGAACACCCCGCCGCCCTATTGGCCGACCTGCGGGCACGCCTGTCGCCAGCCAACCTCACGCTGGGGGTTGAAGGCTATACCGATACCCCCATGCCACGCGGGCTGGACCTGCCCGGCGCGATTGCGCTGGCGTGCGACGTGTCGCCTCCCTACTGCATGCTGCCGGTATGGCCCCCTGACCAGCCGGAACAGATTGCATTGCTGATTACCCGGCAACTGCAGCAGTGCTAAACCACTGCCCCTGACTGGTGCAGCAGGCATGGGCATGCTCCCTCCGACGTTTTTTTCCGCAACGGCATGCGCAGCCCATGCGTGCAATGACCACCTCTTTTTCATGCCCGCTCAGGGCAACCCCCTCTCACCAATTACTTTCATAAAAAGAAAGCACTCAATGGGCAAGGTTTCAAAAAAACGTGACAAAACAGTGAAATGCTGCGACGCAACACCATCGATTTGTAAGCAAAATCTGCATCAAATTCCATTTGCAATATTCTATTTTATTTTATTTACCCAACAATTCTAACTAAAACATTTATTCAGAACATGGTTATAAAACTGCCATTCCCTCTTCACGATGCACTCCTAATCTTCGCGTAGTCACATCACCATTTCAGTGCATTTCACCTACACAAAGTCCAGAAATCACGAACACACAAAGTGGCTTGTAATTTGAATGACTGCGCTTTCATACTTTTTTGTACTTTGTAGTTTTCTCCGCATAATTTGCAAAAACACGCACTTCTAATATCAGAAAAACCTCAACTAGCACAATTAAGCCCAGAGAATATTTGTGCGCTAGCAGATAAAAAGTCATGAAATTTCAATTTGTGAAAAATTTCACAAAACCGGAAAAAACCCAATATTGGCGCGGCCTTGGCCACCACTGGATGCACCGATCAAACACTTACGGACTTGTTTGCATGTTGTAATGCACAAAAGCTCGTGGCATGCTGCGCTCGGCTTGAACTACCGATGATCTTGTCAGCAAGAACTGCACCACTCGTTCCGAAAGGAGTACCAAAATGCGCTACATCAAGCACATCGTTGCTACTGTCCTGCTGGCTACCGCCAGCATCAGCGAGGCGGCCTACAGCAAGGCCTATACCCTGGGTACAGGTACGTTGTTTGCCTTCGACAGCTTCTCGACCTCTTCACACAGCAAGCTCAACTTCACCGCAACAAGCGGTGGCGGCGATCTGTCGCAACTGTTCGGCCTTGTATTCCAGATCACCCCGGCCTACCAGTCGCAACCGTTGCAGTCGTTCACTTTTGCACCGGGCAAGAACAGCTTCAGCGGCAGCTTTGACCTGCCCGGCTCAGGCAGCTACGGCTACGTGTTCTCGGTCTCCAGACTTGGCGCCACATTCGGTTCTTTCAACGTGAATGTCGCCCCGGTGCCCGAACCTGAAACCGTTGCCCTGATGGGTGTAGGGCTTATCGGGGTACTGCTGGCACGCCGCCGCAAGCGGCTTTGATGCCGCCGAAACACGTTGCGCGGCTACTGCTATGGGCACTGCTGGGTACGGAAACAACCGCCGCGCGGGCCGCGTATGACCCGGATGACGCAGTCAACGGCTATGTCGAACAATCCGTCCGTTATGACGACAACCTGCAACGATTGCCGGCAAACACGCAAAGCCCGCTGGCCGGCGGTGCAACCACACTGGAAACCCGCCTGGGCGGCAGCCTGAAGCAGAACCTGTCACGGCAGCGCATCGAACTCGACGGTAACGTGGTGCAGGCGAGTTACACATCGCGCCACAACCTCGATTACCTGGGCTGGATGGGCGCAGCAGCGTGGTATTGGCAGCTGGGGCCATCCTGGTCCGGGCAACTGGCGTACACCGACCAGCGCAGCATGTCGGCGTTTGAAGACACACCGGGCGGTGAAAAAGACCTGGTGCGGCAGCGTAACGGGCAAGTCAGCGCCAGCTACGTACTCAACCAGTACTGGACCGTACTTGGCAGCGCCGGTACCGGCCTGCAGCGGCATGACTCGCGCGGTTATCTCGACCTGCAGCAGCGCACCGCCAGCAGCGGTGTCCAGTTACAGACCGGTCGCGGCAGCCAGCTGGCGCTGATGATCGATTACCTCGACGTCGACTATCTGCGTGACTACGGCAGCCAGCCCGCAGGCCAGCGTGGTTATCAGCAATGGTTCGGCCATGTGGATGCCAGTTGGCCGATAACGGCCAAAACCACGCTGACCGCCAACTGGGGCATGGCGAACTGGCGCTATGCGACAGATGGGGATTGGCGACGCAGTCCCCTGGGTGGCGTAGGTGCAATCTGGCAAGCCAGCGAAAAAAGCCGGCTGAGCCTGACTTACCAGCGCCAGTTCGAAATGCCCGGTCAGCATCTGGAACGCAATGTGGTGGATGACGTGAAGTTTGCTTTTGTCTGGCAGGCCAGTGATACGGCCACGCTGACCACAAGCTGGCAGCGTGACCGCCGTACCGCGAGTACACCGCTGGACTACGCCGATACCACCGATGTCTGGCGACTGGCACTTGATTACACCTGGCGCAACGCATGGTTGCTGAGCGCCTTGATGCAGTTCCAGCGGCGCGACTCGGCGCTGCCGGACGCCGACTTCAGCTCGACACAAGCGGGACTGAATGTACGGCTGAGATTTTGAGGCTGTCGCTGTTTTTCAGCGGTCTGCTCGTAAAAGCCGCTTCGTTGTGAAGCAAGGGGCCACTGGTGCAGTGCTACGCCAGCGGTATGGAGGGTTAGCGCATGAGTCATTCCGAACCAGGTATCAAGGATTTGCCGGCCGAACCCATGCAGGAGCTGGCAATGCCGCCGCAGCTGTCGCGTCTGAACGATCGCTTCAGCGAGCTGGTCACTGCGGCTCCGCTCACCGGGCTGTTCAAATCGTTCATCGACCCGGTGGTTGTCGTCGCCGTGCTCTACGGCCTCGCCTGGCCGTTCCAGGTCTCGTTCGACAGCTACAGCTGGCTGCTGGCGGTACTGACTTTTCTGCTGACCTCGCAAGTGCTCGATGGCGTATTCCTGTTCGTGCCGGGGCACGAGCGCCCGCTGCTGGGGCTGGGCCGGTTCGCCGTGCAATGGCTGTTCATCTGCACCGTACTGTGCCTGATCGGCTGGGCCACCCGTTTTGCGGCCTACTTTTACCCACCCTATATCCTGACCTGGTTTGCAGTTGCGCCGCTTGCACTCGTTGCCGTGCATGCCCTGTTCCGCCCGGTACTGCTGGCATCGCGCGAAAGTACGCAGGGTACGCGCAGCGCCGTCATCGTCGGCGCAAACCGGCCAGGTTGCACGCTGGCCGAAGCACTCATCAACGATCCGCTGCACCGCATCGAGTTCAAGGGGTATTTCGACGACCGGGAACTGCCACGCCTGCCTGGCGTCTCGGCCGACGCCCTGCTGGGCACCTTGAAAGAGCTGCCTGCCTATGTGCGCCGCAACGGCATACATCACATCTACATTTCGCTGCCGATGAGCTCTCAACCGCGCGTGATGCAGGTGCTCGATGCGCTGCATGACTCGACCGCATCAATCTACTTTGTGCCCGATCTGTTCGTGTTTGACCTGATCCAGGCGCGCTTTGACCACGTTGCCGGCATTCCGGTCGTCACCATTTGCGAAAGCCCCTTTATCGGCCTGCGCGGCGTGCTCAAGCGCTTTTCCGATGTGGTGCTGGCTACCGTGATCCTGGCGCTGATCTGGCCGGCGATGCTGATCGTTGCCGCGGCAGTCAAGCTCACCTCCAAGGGGCCGGTGTTGTTCAAGCAACGGCGCTATGGCGCCGATGGCGAGAGCATCCTGGTTTACAAATTCCGCTCGATGACGGTCATGGAAGACGGCGACAAGGTGGTACAAGCCACCAAGAACGACCAGCGCCTGACCCCGATCGGGGGCCTCATCCGCAAGACATCGATCGACGAGCTGCCGCAGTTCATCAACGTGCTGCAGGGGCGCATGAGCATCGTTGGCCCGCGCCCGCACGCCAATGCACACAACGAGCAATACCGGGCCCTGATCAAGGGCTACATGATGCGCCACAAGGTCAAGCCGGGCATTACCGGCTGGGCGCAAGTCAACGGCTTTCGCGGTGAGACCGACACGCTGGACAAGATGCAGCGCCGCATCGAGTACGACCTTGATTACCTGCGCAACTGGTCCATCTGGCTGGATCTGAAAATCGTCGGCAAGACCATCTCGATGATGGTCGTGCGTGACAAAAATGCCTACTGACCCCACACGATAGACGAGCTGCTTGATGAGCCCACGCCCCCTCCTTGCTGCATTGCTGCCGGTACTGCTGCTTGCTGCCTGCAAGCAGGCAGAAGAAAAAACAGCGCCCAACCAGGTCATTGCACGCGTCGGCAATGCCGAAATAACCGTGCATCAGCTCAACTACCTGCTCGCCCAGCATGGCGAACAGGCCGATGCCGCTACCAAACAGCAAATTCTGGACAGCCTGATCGACCAGGAGCTGCTGGTGCAACGTGCCGTTGAAATCAAGCTCGACCGAGACCCCGGCGTGGTGCAGGCATTGGAGGCGGCGCGCCGCCAGGTACTGGCACAAGCCGCTGCAGAACGCAGCTTTGCCAAACCACTAGCGCCGACTCAAGCCGAAGTGAATGCCTTTGTCGAAGGCAATCCGCTGCTGTTCAAGGAGCGCAAGCGCTACGACTTTGAAGTTTTTGCCTTGGGCAACAATGTCATCAAGCCCGAGCATGAAGCCGCACTTGATCAAGCGAAGACTGCACGCGATACCGCGGCCCTGCTGACCCGTATTGGCGTGCCCTACCAGCAATCGGCCCAGCACAAGGTAGCGGAACAACTGCCCATGCAACTGCTGCCGAAAATTGCCGCAATGCATGCCGGCGATATCGTTGCGATGCGTGATGGCGACCAGACACTGCTGCTGCAACTGGTCAGCAGCGAGCCAGCCCCGGCCGATGCCGGCCAGCAGGCTGAAACCATCAAGCGCTATTTGCAGACCACCGCCGCGCAAACCCGTTTTGCCGAACAACTGGGTGCGCTGCACGCCAGCAGCAAGATTGAATACTTGCAGCGTTTTGCTTCCGCCGTCGCCATGGCACCGGGGGCTGGCCAGGATGCCGCTGCCGACCATCTCAAAGCCGGCGTGAGGGGGTTGCAATGATGCGCCGCGTACTCGTAATGCTGTGCCTGTTTGCAATATCGCTGCCCGCCATGGCTACGGGCGAATACCGGCTTGGCGCGGGCGACGTGGTCAAGATCAGCGTCTATGACCACGAAGACCTGCAAGCCGAACTGCAACTGACACAGGGCGGCGACGTCACCTTCCCGCTCGTCGGGCGTGTGAAGATTGCAGGCCTGACCTTCTCGGAAGCCGAGAAGCTGATCTCCGGAAAACTGATTGACGGCGGCTATCTCAAGCAAGCTTTCGTCAACGTGCTGATCAGCCAGTACCACAGCCAGCGTATCTCGGTGATTGGCGAGGTCAACCACCCCGGTCGCTTCGAACTCGACAGCGCCACGCATCTGGTCGAGGCCATCGCCCTGGCCGGCGGCGTCGCGCCCACCGGCGGCGACAAGGTCATTCTGGTACGCGGCGATACCCGCACCGAGATTGCGCTGTCGCAATTTGCCAAGCCGGCCAGTGGCGACGACACGCTGCAACTGCGCAACGGCGATGTGGTGATGGTGCCGCGCAGCCCGCAAATCTATGTCTATGGCGAGGTCAACCGCCCTGGCGCCTTCCGTCTCGAAAACGGCATGACCGTGGTGCAAGCCATTGCCGCCGCCGGCGGCTTCAACCCGCGCGCCAGCAAACGCAGCATCGAACTGGAACGACGTCAACCCGACGGCCGCAACGTCACCCTGGATGTACGGCTGAACGATGCAGTGCAGGACAACGACGTCATCAACGTGCAGGAGAGCCTGTTTTAAGGCCCGCGATCATCATGCCCACTTCCATTCCGGTTCTCTTGCACATCCTGCGTGCACGCCGCTGGCTGGCCTTGCCAGTGTTCGCCTTCGTGGTCATCGCCACCGTGGTGGTCAGCCTGCTGCTGCCCAAGCAATACAGCGCCGAAACCACGCTGACACTCGACGTGATCAAAGCCGCTGATACCGTAACCGGCCAACAGTCGAATGCTTATCTGGCACCCAGCTATATGGCCACGCAAGTGGAAATCATCGGCAGCGCAGCGGTTGCCGGCAAGGTGGTCGATGCACTGGGCATCGCCAGGTTGCCTGAAGCGCAGGACGATTTTCGCAAGCACAGCGAAGGCAGCGGCGACATCCGCACCTGGCTGGCGGGCCAGCTGTTACGCAAGCTCGAAGTAAAGCCCAGCCGCGACAGCAACATCATCAATATCCGCTTCACCGCGACCGACGCCCACTTCGCCGCGCTGACCGCCAATGCGTTCGCTCGTGCTTATCAGCAAACGCTGGCCGACATCCAGACCGCTACGGCGCAAAAGAAATACGCGTTCTTCCAGTCGCAAATGAAAGGTCTGCAGCTTGATCTGGAAAAAGCGCAGCAAAACCTGTCCAACTATCAGCAGCAGGAAGGCATCGTTGCCTCGGATGAGCGTGTTGATGTCGAAATGCAACGGCTGAACGAGATCACCACGCAGCTGGTTGGTGCGCAAGCGCAGACGTTTGACGCCCAGTCGCGCGCGCGCGGTGGTACCGCCGCCCCCGACGTCATCAACAACCCGCTGATCCAGCAACTGAAAAACCAGCTGGCAGTGCAGGAAGCCAAGTTCAGCGAGACTGCGGCCAAAACCGGCCCCAACCATCCGCATTACCTGCAGGCCAAAGCCGAGCTGGAGTCCACGCGCAGCCAGCTCAATGCGCTGCTGGGCCAGTATGCCGGTGGTCTGGCCGACACGGCCGGCAACTCGGCTTCGCGCCTGGGCGCGCTCAAGGAGGCGCTGCAATTGCAGAAGACCCGCGTGCTGGAACTGAAATCGCAGCGCGCACGGCTGGACGTGCTGCAACGCGACGTAGACAGTGCGCAACGCGCCTACGACACCGCCCAGCAGCGCCTGTCCCAGACACAGCTCGAGAGCCGTGCCGAACAGACCAATGTCAGCGTGCTCAGCGAAGCCACCGAGCCCAGCCGCCACAGCAAACCGCGCGTTGGCATCAACGTGCTGCTGTCGGTACTGGTTGGCGCCGTACTTGCTGCCGGCTGCGCACTCCTGCGCGAACTGCTCGACCGCCGCGTGCGTTCAGCCAGCGATTTGCAGCAACTGGCCGGCCTGCCGGTGCTGGCCGACCTGAGCGCCCATCCTCGCCCGACACGGCGCGGCGGCTTTTTTCAACGCCAGCCGCAAGCGAGCTGATTCATGAACATGCCCAATCCGATCCCGCTGCCGCAAGCCCGCATCGGTACCCTGTTGCTGGAAAGCGGCCGGCTGACGCAAAACGATGCTGCCAGGGTGCTCGAACACCAGAAGCGACGCAATCTGCGTTTTGGCGAGGCCGCAATCGAGCTGGGGCTGGTCAGCGAAATCGATATCCAGCGCGTATTGTCGACCCAGTTTTCATATTCGTGCGCCATCGGCGGTGACCCTGCGCTCAGCCCTGCGCTGCTGGCCGCCCACAAGCCATTCTCGGCCGAGGTAGAAGCCTTGCGCAGCCTGCGCAGCCAGTTGCTGCTGCGCTGGTTCGCCGGGGATCAGCATGCATTGATGGTGGTCGGCAGCGAGCCGGGACGGCATACAGCCGAGCTGGCAGCCAATCTGGCCATCGTGTTTGCACAGATGGGCGAGCGCACCCTGCTGGTCGACGCGAACCTGCGTCAGCCGCAACAGCAGCAGCTGTTTGGACTTAAAAACCGTCTCGGCCTGTCGGACTTGCTGGCCGGCCGCGCCGAGCCCAGCGCCTGCATCCAGTCACCGGAAAGCCTGCCCGGGCTGGCATTGCTGCCTGCAGGAACCGAAGTGCCAAACCCGCAAGAACTGCTGTCGCGCCAGGAATACGCGCAATGGTGCAACCAGTTTGAACAGCAATACGATGTTGTGCTGTTCAGCGCACCGTCGCTGGCCCTGGGTGCGGACATGCAGTTGATCGGCGCGCGCGCACGCGGCGCGCTGGTAGTGGCGCAGCGCGATGTCAGCAGCACGCGCGATCTTTCGTCCTTGCTCGAAAAGTTGCGCGTAGCCAGCACCGAAGTGCTGGGCTGCGTACTGGCCGGGAAGCATGGCTGAAATGACTGCCGAACTGGCGCTCTCGCCCCCGCACTTCACCCCCAGTCGCTTCATCTGCCGACACTGGCCGGTGCTGACCGGGCTGCTGCTGTTGCTTGCCCCTACGCTGCATGACCTGAGCAGCAGCTTGTGGCAAAGCAGCGAACAATCACACGGCCCGCTGATCCTGCTGGTTGTGGTTTACCTGTTCTGGCGTGATCGCACGGCCCAAGCGGGCACATCAACCAAGTGGGGTTGGCTGCCTGTCTGCGCCGGCTTGGCCACCTATGTGCTAGGCCGCTCTCAGCAAATCTGGCTGCTTGAAATCGGCGCCTTCATGCCCTTGCTTGCCGGTATGCTGCTGCTTGAAGGCGGCTGGAGCCTGCTCAAGCGCCATGGCTTTGCGATCGCTTTCATCGTATTCCTGATTCCGCTGCCCGGCCCATTGATCGACAGCCTGACCGGCGGGCTCAAGCAGGCCGTTTCCGGCCATGTCGAGCAACTGCTCTACGGTCTGGGTTATCCGATTGCGCGGGCTGGCGTCATGCTGAGCATAGGCCCTTACCGCTTGCAGGTGGCTGATGCCTGTTCGGGCCTCAACTCGCTGTTCAGCCTGCTGGCGCTTGGTGCACTGTACGTGCACCTTGCCGCGCATACGTCGCGACTGCGCTCCTCGCTGCTGGTGCTCGTCGCGGCGCCACTGGCCTTTCTGGCCAATATCGTGCGGGTCGTGCTCCTGGTACTGGTGACCTATTACTGGGGAGATGCTGCCGGTCAGGGTTTCGTGCATCAATTTGCCGGCATCGTATTGTTTGCCATCGCATTTGGCGGCCTGCTGGCATTCGATCTGCTGCTGGGGCAGGCCCTGCCCGACGAGGTGAAGGCGTGAGTACCCGTACCTTGCGTCACGCCGCCCTGCTCGCGCTGATGTTGCTGACCGCAGCAACAGCCCGCTCGCTCACGCCGACCGAATTCAGCGCACGCCTGCACCCGGTTGCACTCGAACAACTGGTACCCGTCGAGTTCGGCCCCTGGTCTGAAGACCGGCTGGCTCAACCTGCCGTTGCACCGTCCGAACAGGATGCCAGCATTGCTCGGGTCTACTCACAGGTGCTGAGCCGTACTTATCGCAACGCGCGCGGCGTACGCATCATGCTGTCGATCGCGTATAGCGACGATCAGCGTGATCGTACCGGCAAGCAGGTACACAAACCGGAAGTCTGCTACCCGGCGCAGGGCTTTGCCATCGTTGCTCACAGCCGCGCATCGCTTGAATTGCCTTATGGCGCCCTTCCACTGCGCCGTCTGGTTGCAGTACAGGGCGAACGTATCGAGCCGGTGAGCTACTGGATCACCCTGGGTGGCAAGCCGCAATACAGCGGTATGGCGCTCAAGCTGGCACAAGTCCGCACCGGACTGGCCGGCCGCATCGAGGACGGGCTGATTTTCCGCGTGTCCTCGGTCGATGCCGACAGCACCGAAGCCTATCAGCAGCAGGCTACCTTCATCACCGATCTCTTCAACACCGCGTCTCCACTGGCACGACGCACCTTTTTCGGAGTCGGCGCATGAGTACGGCAAGCGCTCTGACCACCTCTGCACGTCTGGACTGGCTGAGTGGAAAACTGGCGCGCGTGCCGCGCCCGCTGCTGTCCTTCGTCTGCCAGGGGTTGGTCAGTGGCGTGAGCTTCCTGTCATCACTGGCGGTGCTGCACTGGGCTGGGCGCGATGATTATTCGGCCTACGTACTGTTCGTGAATGCCTATGTGCTGCTGTCGAGCATACAGAATGCCGTGCTGCTGTCACCACTGGTCACGCTGTCCGGACGCATGAGCGTGCTGGCGCGCGAGCAGGCCGTGGCTTGGGGTATACGGCTGGCTTTGCTGCTGGCGCTGCCCGGCGGTCTGGCCCTGATGGCTTACTGGCACTGGCAGGCACAGACGGCCATGCCAGGCTGGCTGTGGCTGGCCGTACCGGCAAGCTTTGCCCTGCTGCTGTTCCGCGACCTGCGCCGCGCCATCTGGCTACTGCTGGGTGACCTGCTCGCCCTGCTTCGGCTCGACAGCGCGTATTTCCTGCTATCGACCCTGATCCTGCTGCTGGCCTACGCCTGGCATGGCATGAGCCTGGGGCTGGCTATCGCTGCCGTCGGCCTGCCTGGACTCTGGGCACTGCTGGCCCGGCCGCGCTTTGCCGAACACGTGCAAGACCCGGAATTTGCCACACTGGATCGCGCTTTCCGGCAGGAACTGTGGGCCTGCGCACGCTGGGCCCTGCCCGGCATCGCAGTGACCTGGCTGTTCAGCAATGGTTACTGGTTTTATCTGGATGCCGTGCAGGGCAAGGCTGCAGTCGCACTGCTGGCGGCGACACGGCTGTTCTATACCCCGGTGGGCCTCATGATTCAGGGCTGGGCCGGCTATTACCGCCCGGTGTTTGCCCGCATGGAGCAAGCCGGCCAGCAAGGCGAAAAATGGCGACTGGTGTGGCAACAGCTGATCTGGGCGGCAGCGCTGGTCACGCTGTTTGCCGCCGTGCTGGCACTTGCCTCGTGGTGGCTGCCACGCCTCGTACCGCATTTCATCGCGCCACGACTATGGCAGATGTCCGTCGCGCTCTGGGCTGCCTATTTCATCATCCAGTGGGGTCGCACCGTCATCGCCACCGCTTTGCTGGCCAATCCGGTCGGTTATCGCGTGGTGTTCCAGGGCGGCCTGGCCGGCTGCGTGTTGTTTTATGTGCTGTTCCTGCCCATTGCCGCTTTCACCGCCCAACCCCTGTACTGCCCGCTGGCGCTGATCGTGGCCGAAGCCGCCATCGCCGCGTGGCTGTGGAAAAAACGCCATGTCTGATCATCTGCCCATTCAGCATACCGTTGCCATTCTGGTCTGCACCTATCGCCGCCCAGCCATGCTGGCCGCACTGCTTGATTCGCTGGCGGAGCAGCAATGCCCCGGCATTGCCGCCAGCGTCTACGTCATCGACAACGACGGCCAGCAATCTGCCGCTGAAATCGTGGTCTCGCGCCAGCGCAACAACTATCCGCTGCAGCTGACCTATCTGCACGAACCTCAGCAAAACATCTCGCTGGCACGCAATCGTGGTCTTGATCATGCACAAGCCGATTACATCGCCTTCATCGATGACGACGAGGTTGCCGTACCCGGCTGGTTGCAAAGCCTGGTCGAAACTGCGCAATCCGGTAACGCCGATCTCGTGTTTGGCCCGGTGATTCCGGTCTACCCCGCCAATATGCCGCACTGGTTGATTAGCGGTGGTTTTTACGAGCGGCCACGCCATGACAGCGGCACGACCATGCCGCTGCTGGAGGCCCGTACCGGCAACGTACTGATTGCCAGCCGCGTGCTGGGTACGCCACCGCTACGCTTTGACCCCGCGCTGGGGCTGAGTGGCGGCGAAGACTATGTTTTCTTCCGCGAATTGTTTGCGCGGGGTTGCAAGGCCGTGTGGGCCGACGAGGCCGAGGTGCGCGAAGAAGTGCCACAGGCACGTGCTGATGCAGGTTGGCTAGTGAAGCGCAGCTTCCGCATCGGCTCGGTCGAGGCCAGCCTGAGCCAGCGTGACGGCCTGCGCGCCAGCGCACGAATTGTTGCCAAGATCGCCTGGGTGCTGGGCCGCAGCGTGCCGGCGATGTTGCTCAACCCGTTCCGCTCGCGGGCAGAGCGGTTGTCGGTACGGCGGCGTACCGCCATCGGGCTGGGTTTGCTGTATGGACTGCTGCGCGGGCCGTATCGTGAATACAAGTAGCCTCCGCATTCCGCTTGCGCTGGAGTCAGCCCGGATAATCGAATGGCGGGGCCGGCTGTATGCCCTGGCCATTTTTCTGGCTGTGTTTGCCATCGTATCGCTGGGGGCCTCGCAGGCAGATGGTGGCGGCAGTCTCGGCCGTCAGTTGCAATGGCTGCTGCTGACCGGCGGCGCAATCTGGCATTTACTGCAGACGGACAGGCTCAAGGAGCCGCTTGCTCTGGGCTGGGCCATCTGGGTAGGTGCACTGGTGTTGCTATACATCGCCATCTCGGCCAGTTGGTCTGTCGTGCCTGGCACGACGTTCAAGCGCGCCATGCTGTTGTGGATCATCGTCGCCATGTGCATGGCCTGCTTTGGTCAGCAGCGGCGCGAACCCGTCGACTTTCTCCACTGGCATTACTGGCCTGTCGGCATCCTGCTGGTGTCATCACTGCTGGTGGCTCTCGCATGGCCGGCCTACGGCGTGACCGGGATAGGCTGGCGCGGTGTCGCCTCGCACAAGAACGAGCTGGGCCAGCTGGCCACGCTGGGCGTGCTGATCTATGCCACCCTGGCCATCAGCGGCAAACTGCGGCTGGGCCTGGGTCTGATGCTGCTGGCCATGCTGGTGCTGGTTAAATCGCAGAGCTCCAGTTGCACGATGGCGCTGGCTGCCGCACTGGCTGTAGGGGGCATCGGTTTGTTGCTGGCTCTGGCCAGCCGCTCTGCAACGAGCCAACCGCTGCTGCTGGGCTGTGGTCTGTTCACGCTGGCCGTGCTGTTCGGCCTGTATGTGATCGGCTTGATCCCCGACCTGCAGGGCATGATCGACTTCGTCTTCGGCCTGCTCGGCAAATCGTCGACACTGACCGGGCGCACCGAACTGTGGGCACTGGTGCTGGAAAACATGCAGTTCCAGAACCCCTGGTTGGGCGGCGGCTACGGCGGCTTCTGGAATGGCCCGGACAGCATTGCCGGCTATATCGGCTATCGCTTTGGCGGCGGTTACGTCGGCCAGGCACATAACGGCTACATCGACCTCTACAACGATCTGGGCTGGACAGGCATCGGCCTTCTTGTGCTGTTCCTGCTGACCTGGCTGCAGCGCATTTTTGCTGCACGCCGCACCGCCGGCAGCGAGTTCTATTTTCACCTGATGTTTTTTGTTTTCATGGCCGTACTCGACATCACAGAGAGCGCGTACTGGCGCACCACGCAGATGCTCAACATTGTGTTGATCGCCTCATTCGTACGCTGCAACACACTGGCCGTCGCTGCAGCAAGGAAGAAACCATCATGATTCGTTCCCGCCAGGATTATCTGGATTACCTTGAAGCCGATCGTCGCTCGCTGGACGTGGCAGACACGCTGTTCCAGCGACTGTTCAATGATCGCTGGCAATACCAGCGCCTGCTGCGCAAAGTCGAATTCCTGAAAAATTGCCGCAAGAACAAGGCCCTGCGGCTGTATGCAGAATGGCGTTTTCGCAAGCTGGGTCGGCTGCTGGGTTATTCGATCCCGCCCAATGTATTCGGCCCCGGCCTGGCCATTCCGCATCGCGGCACCATCGTCGTCAACAGTTATGCGCGCATCGGTGCCAATTGCCGCATCCACGTCTGCACCAATATCGGCACCAATCTCGGCACGCTCGACGAGGCGCCGGTCATCGGCAACAACGTCTATATCGGCCCCGGCGCCAAGCTCTACGGCAAGATTGTGCTGGGCGACAACATGGTAATCGGCGCCAATGCGGTGGTAAACCGCAGCTTTCCGGAGGGCAACTGCACCATCGCCGGTGCGCCTGCCAAGGTTATTTCCGACCGTACATCGGCTGGCGGCCTGGTACGTGGTCATCAGCAAACTGTGGAAACGGCAGAGGCATAAGCGTGCGTCAGCAAGCCCTCCTCGCCGCACTGCTGCAATTTCCGTCTTGCGTTGCTGCAATGCTGTCGCGAATCTGCACCAGTGTGTCACCCAACACACATGCCGATGGTATAGATCACATTTCGGGGGGGGCCCCCTCGTTTGAAACATTAGAGTACGCTAATAATCTGAAGGTCCAAGCGTTGCGATTGCAACTAGAGGACTTCATCATGCGTACTGCAATCATCGGCACCATTCTGGCTCTCACCGGCTGCGTGGTCACCACCCCCCCCAGGGCCGAGGCCGACCTGTTTCTGGGCCAGCACATTTTCTATGCATCCAGCTGGCCGTCGGTGCAAACCGGCTATTTCGACGGTGTACGCGTTTGGTCGGGTACATCACAGTCAGCAACCTGGCGCGATATCGAGCCCAGCAGCGGCAACTTCAACTTCTCGGTGCTGGATCAGCATGTAGCTCAGGCGCAGGCACACAACATGACGCTGATGTACACGCTGGGCCAGGCGCCGGCGTGGGCATCTGCACGCCCCGAAGAGTCTGCCAACATGGGCCTGGGTGCCGCCGCCGAACCCGGTGACATGTCTTTGTGGACGCGTTACGTCACGACGGTTGCCACACGCTACCGTGGCCAGATTTCTGCCTATGAAATCATGAACGAGCCACGCATTCCCGAGGCCATCAAACCCTATTCCCCAGGTTTTTTCTCAGGCAGCACCGACAGCTTGGTACGCATGACCCAGCTCGCGCACGACGCAATCAAGGCAGTCGACCCTGCAGCAAAGGTCGTCTGCCCACCCATGGATGGCGGCGATCTGGGCGTGAAGCGGCTGGAGTATTTTCTCAGCCACGGCGGTGGCCAGTACTGCGATGCGATTGGTTTCCATTTCTACCTGAAAACGCAAACCGTGGCTGAATTCAATACCTTGCTGGCCAGCGTGAAAGCAGCCATGGCACGCCAGGGCGTTGCCAACCTGCCGCTGTGGGACACCGAAATCGGCGTACTGGTACAGCAAAGCGGCACCAATGTAGTACCGCGCAACGCAAGCGGGATTCTTTCCACCGTACTGGACGAGCGTGATGCCGCTGCGCTGATGCTCAAGATCGTGCTCGCCAGCCAGGTGGGTGGCATTGCGCGTACCTACTGGTTTGCACACGACAGCTCCTCGATGGGCAGCACCCAGCCCAACAAGACCATCGGGGCACTCAACCTGCTGGGCGTCGGCTATATCCAGGCCAAGGCATGGCTGAATGACAAGCAGCCGCAAAACTGCACGATCGGTGATCAGTCCACCGACTGTACGTTACTCAAGAACAATGTTGCGGCTGCGCGCATCAGCTGGGGCAATACGTTGTCTGCGGTGCAATTGCGCCAAGCCGGCGTGCGCGAGCTCTGGCTGCTCAATGGCCAGCACCTGCCCATGGCCAGCATGGACGACGGCAGCCTGGCGACGTTGAGCCGCAATTTCACAGATCCGGTGTACCTGGCCCTATGAGCACGCCCGCATACCTGGTCCTCTCCCTCGTGCAGCGCCACCGGCATGCCCTTCTTCTTTCCGCACCCGGCCGCTGGCGGCCTGCAAGGCAAACCTCATGAAAGTGACTCTGTTTCAGTACCGACTGTTCCACTATCGCCTGCGTCTGTTCGAACTGATGCGGCAGAAATGCACGCAAGCCGGTATCGAGCTGAACATCGTCTACGGCCAGCCGTATGGCGATGAAATCAAGAAAAAGGATACGGGCGAGCTGCCGTGGGGCATCAAGGTCAAGAGCCGCTATTTCCCGATCAAGGAAAAAAAGGATCTGTGCTGGCAACCCGCCCCGGCAGCAGTGCGCGATTCCGACCTGTTCGTGTTCATGCACGAAAACCGCCTGTTGGCCAACTACTGGTGGTTGCTGCGCCGCAGCCTGGGAATGGGCCCCAGGGTGGCTTTCTGGGGCCATGGCCGTGATTTCCAGAGCTACGCGCCCAACGGCCTGCGCGAAAAATGGAAGCGCATGACCTTGAACTGGCCGGACTGGTGGTTTGGCTATACCAGCCTGACCCGGCGCATCGTCGAGGCGGCCGGGTTTCCGTCCAAACGCATTACCGTGGTCAACAACGCCATCGATAACGAGGAGTTCGTGGCCGAGCTGGCTGCCGTCACCGACGCCGACATCGTCTCCTTGCTGGGTGAAACTGGCTTTGCGCCCAGTGACTTTGTCGCCATTTATTGCGGCTCGCTCTACAAGGAAAAGCGCATCGAGCAGTTGCTGGCCATTGCCGAGCGCATTCACGAGCAACAACCGGCATTCCGCCTGCTGATCGTTGGTGATGGCGCGCAGCGCAGCGAAGTGGAACAGCATGCAGCCAGCCGGCCCTGGATTGCCTATCTGGGCGCGGTACACGGCGCACGCAAGGCTGCGTGCTTCAAGCTGGCGCGCGTGTTGCTCTGCCCGGGTGCGGTCGGCTTGAACATTCTGGACTCCTTCATCGCCGGTACGCCGCTGCTCACCATGAAGAGCGCGATGCACGGCCCGGAAATCGGTTTTCTTGAGCACAGTCAGAATGGCTATCTGATCAACGACTCGGATGATGAATACGTCGCCCAGGTCGACCAGCTGATCAGCCAGCCGGCCGAGCTGGCCCGCGTGCGCCACGGTGCGCTGCTGGCTGCCAACGAATACACGGTCGACCGCATGGCCGAGCGCTTTGTCGAAGGCTTGCGCGCAGCATTGGCTGACCGCCGCCAGGAGCAGCCAGCATGAAGGTCGCCATTGTTGGCCTGCGCGGCTTTCCCGATGTACAGGGGGGCGTCGAGCGCCATGTCGAATCACTGGCGCCACTGCTGGCCGAGCAGGGCGCACAAGTCACCGTCTATGTACGTGCACCCTACATGAAGCATGTAGCCGGCGATGAATATCGCGGCGTGCGCTTTTGCCGCGTGTGGTCGCCCACCGGCAAGGCGTCCGAGACACTGGTGCACACCTTTCTGTCGGTGCTGGCTGCAGCTTGGCAGCGCAACAAGGTGATCCATTTCCATGCGATCGGTCCGTCCTTCTTCGTGCCGCTGGCGCGCCTGTTGGGCATGCACGTGGTGATGACCCATCACGGCCAGGATTATCAGCGGCAGAAATGGGGCAAGGGTGCGCGCTGGTTCCTGCGCACCGCAGAAAAATTCGGCGTGCGCTGGGCCAATCACGTGGTGGTGATTTCGCATCAGCTCAAGCGGCTGGTGAACGAGACCTTCCAGCGTGAAGCGGCACTCATCCCCAACGGCGTGACCGGTTTTCCGGATGGCAGCGGCGATGCTGCCCTGCTGGCCGACATGGGGCTGGAGCCTGGCCGCTATGTATTGAACGTGGGCCGCTTTGTGCCGGAAAAGCGTCATCACGACCTGATCGATGCCTTCCTGCGCAAGCCACCCACCGGCTGGAAGCTGGTGTTCGCCGGCGCAGCCGACCACGAGGACAGCTATTCGCGCACCGTACTGGCACGCACCAGCGAGCAGGTGGTGTTTCTGGGCCGCAAGAATGCCAACGAGCTGGCCAGCCTTTACGGCCACTGCGGGCTGTTCGTACTGCCGTCGTCGCACGAGGGCTTGCCCATTGCGCTGCTGGAGGCACTCAGCCTGGGCGCACCGTCGGTAGTCAGTGACATCGAACCACATCTCGAACTCGACCTGCCGGCGGAGAGCTACTTCCCGCTCGGCGATATCGGCGCACTGGCCGATCGCATCACGCATTTCGTACAGCAACCGGCCCGTTGGGACGACTGGGCCGCCCGTGTCCAGCGCGATTACCACTGGCCGTCGGTCGCACAACGCATCCACACCCTCTATCAAACCCGTTGAGCAAGGAATACATCATGACAACACTCGCAGTCGTCGGTCTGGGCTACGTCGGCCTGCCGCTGGTGGTCGAATTCGGCAAGCAGATCAATGTGATCGGTTTCGACATCGATGAAAACAAGGTTGCCCGCTGCAACGCAGGCAAGGATCCGTCGCAGGAAATCCCCGACGATGAAATGCGTGCTGCCATTCATGCCGAGTACACCAGCGATGCCAAGCGCCTTGCTGAAGCCGACTACATCATGGTGGCCGTACCCACCCCGGTGGACGACGCCCACCAGCCGGACCTGCGTCCGCTGCTGTCGGCCAGCCGTTCGGTCGGCCAGAACCTCAAGAAAGGCGCCATCGTCATTTATGAATCGACCGTGTACCCCGGTGCAACCGAAGAAGATTGCATCCCGGTGCTGGAACGCGAATCGGGCCTGAAGTGGAAGCAGGATTTCTTCGTCGGTTACTCGCCGGAGCGCATCAACCCGGGCGATCGCGAGCACATGCTCACCAACGTGATCAAGGTGGTATCCGGCGATACGCCAGCGACACTGGCCAAAGTAGCCGACCTCTACGAGCTGGTAGTGACCGCCGGCACGCACCGCTGCTCCAGCATCAAGGCCGCCGAAGCGTGCAAGGTGATCGAAAACACCCAGCGTGACCTTAATATTGCACTGATGAACGAGCTGGCCATCATTTTCGACAAGCTCGACATCGACACCAACGAAGTGCTGGAAGCGGCCGGCAGCAAGTGGAACTTCCTCAAGTTCAAGCCGGGCCTTGTGGGCGGCCACTGCATCGGTGTCGACCCCTACTACCTGACGCACAAGGCAGAAAAGATCGGCTACCACCCACAGGTGATCCTGGCCGGTCGTCGCATCAACGACGGCATGGGCAAGTACATCGCCGAGCAGACCATCAAGCAGATGATTGCCGCCGGCAGCTATGTAAAGGACGCACGCGTGACTGTGCTGGGCCTGACTTTCAAGGAAAACTGCGCCGACCTGCGCAACTCCAAGGTCGAGGACATCATTCGCGAGCTGACCGAATTCGGCGTGCAGGTATCGGTGTTCGATCCATGGGCAGATGCGGCCGAAGCGCAGCATGAATACGGTGTGACCCTGCAAAGCTGGGACAACCTGCCGCGGGCCGATGCCATCGTCGCTGCTGTGGCCCATCGCAGCTTCCTGGAGCTGGGCCTCGAAGATCTGTCGCGCAAGCTCGTCAAGGGCGGTTGCTTTGTTGATGTGAAGTCGCAATTCAACGCGGCCCATCTGGAAGAAGCCGGCTACAAGGTCTGGCGGCTGTAATCGGCAACAAGGCACACAAACAGCCTCGCCCGCGAGGCTGTTTTTTTAACCTGTCCGGCCTGTCCTGTCGCCGGTGCTCTGAAGGAGATCACGATGACCCACCCACACGACTGGCAACCCTATCGCGCCCCGGCTGAACGGCTGATGGTGCCCAGTGCCGGCCTGCGCGGGCCGGGGGTCATCATCGTGACCGGGCCATCCAGCTGCGGCAAGGGCGAGATTTCCAACGCGCTGTGCGAGCTGCTGTCGATTCCGCATGCGCGCTGGCTATCGATGGGCAATATCCTGCGCGGCACCTATGAGCGCGCCGCGCACGATGCGGAATTCCGCGCCATGCTGACCGGCAAGTACCGGATTGCCAGCGATACGCCCATTCTTGATTGCATCGACACCACACCCGAGCTGGTGTCCAAGGTGGAGAAGCAGGCAGCGCTGCTCAATGCGCAACTGCACGCCAAAGGCAGCACGGCCCCACAGGGCGATGAGGCATGGCGACAGGCCAGCCAGCTGGACTGGCTGGAACTATGCACCGTCAACGGCCTGCTGGTGCCCGACCGCTGGACGCAGGCCCTGATCGCCGCGCATATCGAATCGCTGCCTGCGCTGCACACCCAACCGTTCCTGATCGACGGCTACCCGCGCACCAAGGCGGCGGCGGCACATCTACTGGAGGTCTTTGGCGAGCTGAACGTGCCGGTGCTCAAGGTGCTGCACCTGAGCATCAGCAAGCAGGAGATGCTCAAGCGGGCCGGCCGCCGCCAGCGCGTGGACGACAATCAGGAGGCACTGCTCAAGCGCTATGCCTTCTATATCGACAGCGTGCAGCCCAGTGTCGATTTCCTCAAGGATGCGCTGGGTTCGGATGCCATCGCGCTGATCGATGCCCACCAGCCGCATTACGACCTGCTCGACGACAACAAGGTGTTCAACCTGCAGCGCTCTATCCGCAATGTGGTGTATGCCGCCGCGCTGCACATGGGCTTGCCGCGCGTGATCATCGATGCGCTGATTGCCACGCGCGCCAGCACGCAGGGCGCAGCAGCGCAAGTTGCCTTATGATGACTACCCCGTAACCGCCCTGCTGCCTGCACCATGACCGACCGCCATCTGATCATCGCCGCCGCGCTCAATATGTTCATCGGGGTTGCCGCTGGCGCCTTCGGCGCGCACGCGCTGAAAACACGGCTGCCGGCCGATTTGCTGGCGGTGTGGCAAACAGCGGTGCAATACCAGTTGCTGCATGCCCTGGGCCTGTTCGTCATCGCCCTGCTGCTGCCCAGGCTGGCCAGCCCGCTGCTGGGGTGGGCCGGGCCGCTGATGCTGGCCGGCATCGTGCTGTTCAGCGGCAGCCTGTATGCGCTCGCGCTGTCCGGCGTGCGTGTGCTGGGTGCCATCACGCCTATCGGCGGCGTGGCTTTTCTGGCTGCATGGTTGTTGCTTGCGCTCGCTGCGTGGCGCGCAGCCTGATCCCGATCCGGAGTTTACCTTGCTGACCGTATCCGAAGCCCTTGACCGCCTGCTGACCGCCGCCCGCCCGTCGACCGCAACGCAAACGCTGCCACTGGCGCAAGCGCACGGCCGTATTGCCGCAGCCGAATACCGTGCCTCGGTCGACGTCCCCGCGCTGGATAACAGCGCGATGGATGGCTACGCACTGGCCCTGCCCTTCGATGCCCCGTTACCCGACGTGTTCCCGGTTGCGCAGCGCATCGCCGCCGGCCAGGTTGGCAGTGCACTCGCCCCGCTGACCGCGGCGCGCATCTTCACCGGTGCGCCAGTGCCCAATGGCGCCACCTGCGTGGTGATGCAGGAGGACTGCGACGCCGACGAACACGGCTTGCGCCTCAAGCCCGGCATCACGCCCCACCCGGACCAGCATATTCGTCGCCGTGGCGAGGATATCGCGCAGAACAGCGTGTTGCTGCAGTCCGGCGAGCAACTCGATGCAGCACGCATCGCCCTGCTGGCAGCAGGCGGCATTGCCGAAGTAGCGGTGCACGCACCGCTGCGCGTCACGCTGTTATCTACCGGCGACGAACTGGCCGAGCCGGGCACACCCTTGCCACCAGGTGGCGTCTACAACAGCAACCGCCCCATGCTGCTGGCCATGCTGCAGGCGCTGGGTTGCGAGGTCATCGACGGCGGCATGGTGCCGGACCGGCGCGATGCAACCGAAGCTGCCTTACTGGCCGCCGCCCAGCAGAGCGATGTGGTGATCAGCACTGGCGGCGTATCGGTGGGCGAAGAAGACCACGTGAAGGCCGCATTGCAGGCGCTGGGCACGCTGGACCTGTGGAAGGTAGCGATCAAGCCCGGCAAACCGCTGGCACTGGGCCGTATCGGCAAGGCCGATTTCGTTGGCCTGCCCGGCAACCCGGTCTCGGCCTATGTCACCTTGCAGGTGCTGGTACGGCCCTTTTTGCGCAAGCGCATGGGCGCGCACCAACTCGCACCGACGGTCTGGCCACTGCCAGCCGCCTTCGACTGGCCACGCCCGGACAAGCGCCAGGAATACCTGCGCGCCGCGCTGACACCGGCGGGCCTGCAACTGGTCGGCCAGCAAGGCTCGGCGATGATTTCCGGCCTGGCCGGCGCACACGGGCTGGTGGAAGTGCCGCCGGGCCAGGTAATCCAGCCCGGCGACACGGTGCGCTTTCTGCCCTTTACGTCATAGCGCGATACGCCGCCAGCAAGTCGCTGAACGGCACACCATCGATGGTCATGCCATCCATCTGGCAGCCATCCAGCGCCACGCCACGCAGGTCACAGCCAGTAAACCGGCTGTTGCGCAGATCGCTGTCCTGCCAGTGGAGGCCGGGCGCATCGCCATCACCCAGGCTGGTTTCGCTGAACACAGCCCCCGCCAGCGCGACATTGTGCAGCGCCAGCCCGGTCAATCTGGCGTTGCCGATGCGTGCGCCACTCAGGTTGACGTTGTTGAAGCGCGCATCACCGATATGCGCATTGTTGACCGATAAACCGGCCAGATTGCTGCCGCTGATCTGAAGCCCGGACAAATCACAATCGGCCAGATCAGCGCCCGCCAGCGTGCAATCGCGGAAATTGCCACCGCGCCAGTCCTGCTGCTGCACTGGCGCAGCCCCTGGCACGGGCAGTGCAATCTGTTTGCGCAGATAGTATTCGTCGTCATCCTGCCCGATCACCACAAAGCCGTACTTGCGGTAGAACGGCAGATTGCGCGCGCTGTGACGCGTGCTATCCAGCGACCAGCGCCGCACCTGCGGATAACGCACCTCCAGCAAGCGCAGCACGGCGCCACCGAGGCCAAGTGACTGGTATTCCGGCGCCAGATACAGCAGCTCGATGCGTGCATGCTCGCACCCGCTATGCGTTACATGCACCGCCCCCGCCGCCACGCCCTCCTGCATGATCCAGAAATAGCCGCCCAGGGCAGCCTGATAGCGCTGCATGCCGGGTTTGTCATGGTCGGGGATATACGGCGCGCAACCGCCCAGCCAGTGCTCGGCTTCGTGCGCGACGATGCGATGGAACATTGCGCACAGCGCTTCGGCATCCTCGGGCTGCACCGGCTGCAACTGCGGGCCGGGCGGGCGGGCCAGCTCGTAGTAATCGTAATCGCCCTCGCCGGCAACATGCACCGTACCCTGCGCCACAAAGCCGCACTGCGTCACCACACGGCACGACGCGATATTGTCCGGCTTCACTACCGCCAGCAGCGCACGCAGCTTGCCGCTGGCGAACACGAAGCCCGCCGCGGCGCGCACGGCCTCCGCAACATAGCCCTGGCCGCGATGATCGCGGCCCAGCGCATACATGACCTCGGGAATATCGGCCGGCAACCCCGCCTTGGGCCAGATGCCCAGCCAGCCTATGGGCAGGTTGTCGGCATGCAGGCAGATGGCGAGCAGGATGACCGGTGCGTTGCCATCAAACGCTGCATAGCGCGCGGCATGCCAGGCCAGCATTTGCCCGCACTGCTCGCGGGTCATGGCCCAGTCATCCAGTACGTCGGTGATTTCGCTTTGCCGGGTCAGTGCGTGAAACGCATCCAGGTCGGCAGGGGTGAACGCGCGGACGTGCAGCCGCGCCGTGGTAATGCATAAGGACATGGGGTGATTCCTGATCGATGGCGCACACCGCCCGGTAACAGGCGCGTGCGGATACCCGCCCCAGGGCGGGTATGGCTGGAACCGCCAACAAAACCCTGCGTTTGCATCTCGCAACATGGCACCCGGGTTTGTTTGCGGTACGCAAACTTGATCGATCAGTTCAGCAACATGGGGGGATCAACTCAATAGATGGCCTGCGACGCTGGCCATTTACATACCATAAAGAATGAATGGCAGGACTGTCACCCCCGGCGGGATCACCTGTCGCAGCTGCGCTGCAGTTCAGCTGGCTGGCCCGTGGCCACCATGGTGTTCGGGCGCCACACGCGGCAGCATGATCACGAAGCGGCAGCCGTGCCCCGGCGTGCTCTCCACCTCGATGCTGCCGCCCAGCGGACCGGTGATCAGGTTGTAACAGATGCTCATGCCCAACCCGCTGCCGCCCTTGCCCAGTGCGGTGGTGAAGAAGGGGTCGAAAATGTGGTGCAGCACGTCGTCCGACATGCCTACACCATCGTCGCTGTATTCAAGGCGCACCTGCTCGCCATCCGGGCCTGCGCGCAGCCGCATCACGCCCTGCTCGCGCCCGGCAAAGCCGTGCAGCAGTGAGTTATTGACCAGATTGCTGACAATCTGCTCCAGCGCGCCGGGAAAGCTGTCCATTTCCAGCCTGTCGTCCACATCGACTTCCAGCTTGAACGGCGTCTTGCGGACCGAGGTCATCAGCAACGCCGTGACATCCTGCATCACTTGCTGCAAGCCGAATACACGCCGCTGAGCACTGCTCTGGTCCACCGCCACGCGCTTGAAATTGGCCACCAGCTCGTGTGCGCGCTGCAGGCCGCGCTGCAACAGCCGCACCCCTTCACCACAGGCGGTCAGGTAGTCCTCGAACTGGGAGCGCTTGATTGCCCCGGCATGCAGTTGTTGTTCCAGTGTGTCGGTTTTTTCCTGCAAGGTGCTGGCCACCGTCACGCAGATGCCGATGGGCGTGTTGAGCTCGTGCGCCACTGCAGCAACGATGGAGCCCAGACTGGCCAGCTTCTCCGATTGCACCAGTTTGTCCTGCGTATGGCGCAGATTATCCAGCGCATGCTGCAGCTGCGCGGTCGATGCTTCCAGCTCGCGCGTGCGTTCTCGCACGCGGTTGTCGAGCTGCAGATTGAGCTTGAGCGTATCGGCCTGCGCGGCCAGTTGTTCGGTGATGTCGCGCGCAATGCCCAGATAGCCGCTCAAGCTGCCATCGGCCGTGCGGATGGCGCTGAGCGCCAGCGAAACGCGCAGTATCTTGCCGTCCTGGCGCATATAGCTCCAGTTGCGGATGTCCGAGCCGGTTTCGCGCGTCAGCGCGGCAAAGATGCGCAGGCTGTCCACTGCCACACCGCCGTGTGCCGCCAGCTCCTGCGCGCATTTGGCAATTTCATTGCTGCGGTGAAAGCGCGTGATCGGCTGCCCCAGCATCTCGGCAGCGGTATAGCCCAGCATGCGCTCGGCGCCCCGGTTGAAGACGGTGATGTACTCGTCCGGGTCGGTCGCAATGATGGCGACCTCGACCGCGGCATCGAACAGCGCATGCAGTTGCTGGTTCAGCTCCAGCAGCCGCGCGCTGGCCAGTTTTTGCTCGGTAATGTCTTCAATGGACAGGATGGACAGGTAACCATCGCCGATCTGCACGTCGCGGGCAGACAGCAGTGCCGTATAGAGCGAACCATCGGCCCGGCGCAACACGGCTTCGAAGTCTTCGACAAAGCCGCCATCGCGCACGGCCTCCGAGAATCGCGTGCGTTCGTTGTCGTCCTTCCACAATCCGAGCGAGGTGCTCGATTCACCCAGCACCTGCTCGCGCGTAAAGCCATTCATGCGCTCCCAGGCATGATTGACGTTGAGAATCTTGCGCCCTTTGCGCGGATCGAGCGGCGGGCCGCCTTCCCTGCGTGCCTCCAGCACCGCCAGCGCCACCGGCGAGGCATCGAAAATGGCGACCAGCGTTTGCTCGCTGGCCACTGCCTGCTTGAACGAGCCCTGCAACTGCGCTGCCATTCGATTGAAGGCATCCGCCAGCGCATTCAGCTCCTGCAAATGGCTGCCCTGCACCCGCTGCGCCAAATCACCGTGCGCAATCGATTCGGTGGAGTCGGAAATCCGCCGTATCGGCGCCGCGACGATGCCGGCCAGCAGCGACGCCAGCAACAGGGCCAGCGTGAGCGCAATGGCCGACAGCATGGCCGACTGGCTGCTGCCGGCCTGCACGTCGGCCAGATAATAGCTCTCCGGCATGGCCGTCAGCTCGACCCAGTTCGTGTGCCCTGCCGGGTCGCTATAGGGCGTGGCCTGTGCCAGCCAGGTTTCACGCGACAGCGGCTGGGCGCTGACCACGTCGAAGCGGAATTGATATGGCACCCGCAACGAAGAGAGTGCAAGCGGCGTGCGTTGCAAGGTTTGCTGTGCCTCGCGCATCACCGCGTCATTCCTGCCGCCGGGCAGCGACGATGCAATCACGCGGCCATCACGCGCCACCATCCAGGCGCGGCCGTGGCGGGCGATCTGCAGCCCGGCCAGCAGGTGGTTGATGGTGGCGACCCGCTGCGCAACATCATCACTGGTGCGGGCCAGGTAATCGTCCAGCTGCAGATTGATGTTGTCGGCTATTTCCTGATGCAAGCGGCTGGCCAGCTTGTTGGCCGCCTCTTCACCGTTGCGCAAGGTCAGCCAGGCCACCGCGCCAACCAGCAGCAGGGCCAGCCCGATGAATGATGCCGCCAGCACCATGCGGATGGGGATGCCGCGCGCCGCTTCGTCGCCAGTGGCCGCCACCGGCGCGGGTGTTACGCCCTGCCCGCTCTCCCACACCCAGCTGGGCCGGCGCAGCCAGCGTTCGCGCACATGGCCGGGTATCTCGGCCCAGAACAGGCGACAGCGCCGCGCCAGCGGCAATGCGCCCAGCATCATGAACGGCGCCAGCAACCAGGTAATCGACAGGGTGAACGCCAGGGCCGGCGTGATTTCGCGGTGCGCAATCGCCGGTGTGAACTTGGCCGAGCACAGATAGCCCCACATCACCGGGTCCAGCGCCATCAACACCAACACGAACAGCGCGTAGCGGCCCCAGGTGCGGGCCAGCCGGAAATCGGGATTGCGGCCGATCAGTTGATAGGCCATCCAGACAAAGGCGGTCCAGCAGAAATAGCCCGGCATCCAGTCGAGCACAAAGCCCGGCGGCACGCCCTCAATCAGATCGGACAGCATGTAGGCAGCCGGGATGACCAGCAGCGCCGGATAGCCGAACAGCACGATGGTCAGGAAGACCATTACATCCTTGAGTGATTCAAAGGTCTGCGCGCCCGGCACCAGCACGATGCCCGAGCCGATGTAGCCGCTGAGCGGAATCAAGGCGAAGGTCAGCCCGGCGCTGAACAGCGCCCGTGCATCCCACGCCTGCTGCTCGCGCCCCAGGCCCCAGGCGCCGGCCGGGCGGAAGGTGACGCCGGTAAAAGCACAGGCGGCCAGCATCAGGCCGATCAGGTAGGCAAAGCGCCCCCATACCTCAAGCAAGGGCAGCGGAACACTGCCATACAACTGCTGCAAGCCGACGATCAATTCTCGCATACGCGCTGCATGCCTCCTCTGCCACCCGGCGCTGGCCGGCTGTCAGTTGATCCGGTCGCCATTGAGCATAGTTCGCGCCAGCGCTGGCGTCTTTGTCCAAAGACAAACGCCCGCAAGCGGACGCAATGCAGCGGCAGACTCAGCCGCGCGTGGCGGCCGTGAAGGCGATCTCGACCAGCAGATCAGGGCTGGCCAGCTCGGCGCGCACGCAAGCCCGCGCAGGTGCGGCGCCCTCGGGCAACCATTCGCCCCAGACTTCGTTGAACTCGGCACGGTTGGACAGATCGGGCAGGTAGATGGTTGCCATCATGATGCGCCCCTTGTCCGAGCCGACCGCTGCCAGGGTGCGCTCGGCCTGGGCCAGCAAAGCCCGCGTCTGCTCGACAAAGCTGGTGCCGCTTTCGGGCACTTCGACAAAGCAGGCGATGCGGTTGAACACCACCGCGTCGGACCAGAGCGGCGTGGGGTTGTGGCGATGAATATCGGCGTTGCTCATGATGGCTCCCGGCAAAAGCAGCGAGTATACGGCGCATCTGTGGCAAGCCATGGGCTTGTCGGCAGCTTGGCCAGCAGTTGGCTGACCGGAGTGGCTACACGCATTTAGCGTTCTAGCAAAGACGTTTTTCTGCTCGGAGAAAAAGTGTGGAAGCTGAAATATTCCCAAAAAATCCATACAAACAAAGAAAGAAAAAACAACATTTATCGCAAGAAATTTGGCGAATGCAGAATAAATCACTACGCTGCCTTACTCCTCCCGGAAATACTTTCATGCGCTATTTATTGATTCTTACCGCATTGCTCCCCATGCTGGCACTGGCCGGCACTGCCTACAAATCCATCGATGCCAATGGCAACGTGGTCTACAGCGATACGCCATCGACGCACGATCAGAAAGTGATTCAGGTCGCCGATGCGCCTTATACCCCGCTGCCCGACTCGGTACTGCGCTATCAGAAGGAACTGCGCGACGGCATTGCCAAGCGGCTGAGCGAGGCCGACCTCAAGCCTGATCCCTCCACGGTCACGCTGTATACCACCACCTGGTGTGGCTATTGCCGCAAGGCCCGTGCGTACCTGAACGAGCACAAAATTCCGTTCCAGGACATCAATATCGAGACCCCCACCGGGGCGCAGCAGATGCTGGCCGTCAGCTCGGACGGCAAGGGTGTGCCCTTGCTGGTATGGAAGAACAGCAGGAAGCGCGGCTTTTCAACTCAAACCTACGATGCGCTGTTTGCCAAGGCAAACTGAGTCCGCTAAAGCCTGAACGCTTGACAGCACCATGCCTGCGGCGCTCCACTGCAGGCATGCGCCCTCGTATGAATGTCCCTGCCAAAGACGAAATCAACCTTCTGCCCCCCTACCCCGGCCTGACGCTGGATCAGATCACCACGGTGCACGACGCCGCCAGCGCGCAAGCAGCGCTGGATGTGCTGCTGCGTGAACCCATCATTGGCTTCGATACCGAATCACGCCCCACTTTTCGCAAGGACGAGGTATCGGACGGCCCGCATGTGCTGCAGTTTGCTACGCCCACCCGTGCCTATCTGTTCCAATCGCATTGCACCGCCAGCCACTTTGCCATTGCCGCGCTGCTGGGCAGCGCGCTGCCGCTCAAGGTGGGCTTTGGCCTGAGCAATGACAAGGGGCCGATCGAACGCAAATTCGGCCTCCAGCCGCAGGGCCTGGTCGAGCTGGGGCGGGCTTTCCGCGAGCGCGGCTACCGGCAGGAAGTGGGTGCACGCAGCGCGGTGGCCATCCTGTTTGCGCACCGCTTCGTGAAATCGAAGAAGGTCAGCACCTCCAACTGGAGCGCGCGTGAACTTGGCCCGGCGCAGCGGCTGTATGCCGCCAACGATGCGTGGATCGCCCTGCGCATTCATCAGGCTCTCCACGCTGCGTCGTGAATACCGGACATCGGCCGGACGGGCTTCGCGGTACACTGTAGCCCCGTACCGTTCCGCAACCCACGACCGTGCAAGCCCCTGTTTATACCGAGATTCCGCCCTACGGCGCCGATGAAGACACCGAACGCAGCTGGCAATGGCTGCAGGCGGTCGGCCAGCTGGCGGCTGCCGAGCTGGCACTCAAGCCGCGCGGCACGCTGGCGCTGATCGACGATGGCGAGCGCGTGTGCTGGGTGGCAGTGATCGACGGCCATGCCCATCTGGCCATTGCCCCGGTGTTCGAGGGCGAAGTGAATTTCGAGCACAGCGCCTTGCTGCGCCAGCTGATCGGCTACAGCGTGGAAGAGCTGAACTATCTGCGCGCTACGCTGGAACACTGGCTGCTGGAGCAGCCCACCTTGCGTAGCCGCGAACCACAACAATTGCAGCGCTGGGCCACCCTGCCCGCCACGCTGACCGAATAGCCGGAACGGTGCGCCGCGCGCATCGAACCGCATCCATAGAAAGAACGAATGAACGAATCCGAACTGTTGCCCGAGCAACCCGATACCGATGCCGACGCGCTGGCGCAATACCTGCATGCACACCAAGCCACGCTGATCACCACCGATGGCAGCTATGCGCTGTCAGTGCACGGGCAGATCATCATCAACAAGCGCGTGGTGCCCTACCATCTGGTGCCGGACGAGGGCTTCCTCGGCAAGACCGCCAAGTGGCGCAAGCTGGATGCCGAGGAGAAGCTGGCGCTACTGCAGGAGCGCTGGAACAACGCAGCGTGCGAGCGGCTGGAAACCCAGTTGCGCCTGTGCGCCGAACGCATCGCGCAACTGGCGCGCGAATACGAGCTCGACCCCGGCAGCGCCTACAACGCCTTCCAGGCCAAGTACGAGCGCGCCAGCGACCGCTGCAAGGTAGCACTGGCGCGGATCGACGCGCTGCAAGGCACGCATGCCGCAACACGGCAGGCCGAAAAAACCCGCGATGCGGTCAACCTGTCGCTCTACCCCGAATCGTTCACCGTGGCGCAGCAGATGAAGCGTCACTTCATTGCCGTGCTCGGCCCGACCAATTCGGGCAAGACACATGCGGCCATGGAGCACCTGACGCAGGCGCAATCGGGCGTCTATCTGGCGCCGCTGCGCCTGCTGGCGCTGGAAAACTATCACCGCCTGCTGGATGCCAACGTGCCCACCAGCCTGATTACCGGTGAGCAACGCAAAATCCACCCTGAGGCGACCCACATCGCCAGCACGGTGGAAATGTTCAACCCCAATCGCCCGATTGAAGTGGCGGTCATCGATGAAATCCAGTTGCTGGACGACCCGGACCGTGGTGCGGCATGGACTGCCGCCGTGTGCGGCGTGCCGGCCGGCACCGTCTACCTGCTGGGCGCGCTGGAGGCCGAAGAGGCCATCCGCTCGCTGGTCAAGCGCGTGGGCGGCACGCTGGAAGTGCGCAAGCTGCAGCGCAAATCGCCGCTGGAAATGGAACAGCAGCCACTGGGCTCACTGAAGAACCTGCAGCCGGGCGATGTACTGATTGCATTCTCGCGCCGCGAGGTGCTGAACTGGCGCGATCAGGCCATCGAGCAAGGTTTTGCCGTATCGGCCATCTACGGCAACCTGTCACCCGAAGTGCGGCAGGCACAGGCAGCACGCTTTGTCGAAGGTGAAACCAAGATCGTCGTCGGTACCGACGCCATCGGCATGGGGCTGAACACGCCGGCGCGCCGCGTGATCTTCACCACGGCCAGCAAGTGGGATGGCTACAACGAGGGCATCATCGCCGCGCCACTGGCCAAACAGATCGCCGGCCGTGCCGGCCGCTTCGGCGCGCACGAGGCCGGCTATGTGGCCGGGCTGGATGCACGCACGCACAAGATCATCGGCACCCTGCTGCGCGAAAAACCCGAGCCGCTGCCATCCAGTGGTTTCTTCGTTGCCCCCAACCTCGACTATCTGCAGCAGATTTCGGCGGCCACCGGCCAGACCAAGCTGCAGACGCTACTCGAGCTGTTCACCAAGCATATCAACGTGCACGACGAATTCTTCCTGCCCGCCAACCTGTCCGACCAGATCGAAAAGGCGCGCTGGCTGGATACGCTCGACCTGTCGCTGGCCGACCGCTACCAGTTCAGCCTGTGCCCGATCTCGACCAAGATTCCGCTGCTGGAACGCGCACTGCAGGATTGGGCACGCCACCGCGCCGAAAAGCGCCCGGCACCGCTGCTGCGCATGGAAGGCATGGGCGGCCGCAACGAGCTGCAATACCTCGAAGACACCTGCAAGCTCTACGCCGCCTACGCGTGGCTGGGTTACCGCATGCCGGAAACCTTTCCGAACGAAGACATGGCGCAAATGCTGATGAAATCGACATCGGAAAAGATCGACCATCTGTTGCAGGCGCAGAACACGCGCTCGCGCCACGGCAAGAAGCCGGCACGCCGCGACGACCGGCGCAACGACCGCAGTGGCGGTCAGCACAACAGCGAGCGCAGCAAGCGTTACGGCAAGGGCTGATCCGCCTGGAGCGGTGGCTCAGGTCACCGCTCCGCGCGCATGAAAGCGCGGCTGATCCCAATCGCGCGTGCGCAGCACGTCGGCCAGCTGCGCTGCCGCATCCCACACGTCGACAAAGCGCGTATACAGCGGTGTAAAGCCGAAGCGCATAATGCGCGGCTCGCGGTAATCGCCGATCACGCCGCGTGCGATCAGCGCCTGGACTACCGCGTAGCCATGTTCGAACTCGAAGCTGACCTGGCTGCCGCGCTGCGCATGGTCGCGCGGCGTTGCCAGCGTCACGCCCAGATCGCCGCACTGTGCCTCGACCAGCGCGATGAACAGATCGGTCAGCGCCAGCGATTTGCGGCGTAGCGCCGCCATATCGGTCTGCGCATAGATATCGAGCGACACGCCCACCATGCTGAGCGCAAGGATGGATTGCGTGCCACACAGATAGCGACCGACGCCATCATCCGGCACATAGCCCGGCGACATGGTGAATGGCGTGCGGTGGCCCCACCAGCCGGACAGCGGTTGCTGGAAATCCTGCTGCCAGCGCGGCGCCACCCACAGGAAGGCCGGCGAGCCCGGCCCGCCATTCAGGTATTTGTAGGTGCAGCCCACGGCAAAGTCGGCATCGGCCGCGCTCAGATCAACCGGTACCGCACCGGCTGAATGCGCCAGATCCCACAGCGCCAACGCGCCGGCGGCGTGGATGCGGGCGGTTTCGGCGGCCATGTCGAACATCGCGCCGCTGCGGTAGTTCACATGGGTCAGCATCACCACCGCCACGTCATCAGCCAGCGCAGCGGGTAGCTCGGCCGGATCGTCGATCAGGCGCAAGGTGTAACCACGATCCAGCTGGCGGATCAGCCCCTCGGCGATATACAGATCGGTGGGGAAATTGGCGCGCTCGGACACGATCACCTTGCGACCCGGTGCACGCTGCGCCTGGATCGACAGCGCCGCCGACAGCAGCTTGAACAGGTTGACCGAAATGGTATCGGTCACCACCACCTCGTCGTCACCGGCACCAATCAGCGGTGCCAATTGGTTGCCCAGGGTGCGTGGCAGCGCAAACCAGCCGGCATCGTTCCAGCTGGCAATCAGCCCCTGCCCCCACTCCTGCTGCAGCACCTGTTGCATGCGTTGCGGCGCGGCAGCGGGTTGTACACCGAGCGAATTACCGTCGAGGTAAATCACGCCAGCCGGTAAGGCAAACTGCGCGCGCAGCGGCGCCAGCGGGTCGTTCAGGTCGAGTTCCTGGGCGTGTTGTCTGGTCAGCATGGCGGCGTCTCTTTATCAGTCAGGCCATTGTGCAGACACCGCCGGGCGGGCCGTATCGGGGAAAACGGTAGCTCGCCGCCACGGGCGATTTATTGGATAAAGACAGGGGCATGCTGCAACGGGGATTAATTCCGTTGTCTTATTTCCTTATTGCTACAAGAATTTTGCCCTTATAGCCAACGCCGCTAACATGGCGCTGCCGTGGCTACCCGTCACGGCAATTGTTTTTCAGGACCTGTCCATGACCAAGCCACAAGGGGCTGGTCGTGACGGGCTCTCAGGCACCCAAAAGGCTGCGCATTGATCGAATTCAAGCAAATCCATAAATCCTACCGTGTGGCCGGGCATGATGTACCGGCACTGAACGGCATCGACTTCCAGATTGGTGCCGGGGAAATCTTCGGCATCATCGGCCATTCCGGCGCCGGCAAATCGACGCTGGTGCGCCTGATCAACCTGCTGGAGCGCCCGAGCGCCGGCCAGGTCATCATCAACGGCACCGACATCACCGCGCTGGATGCCGCCGGCCTGCGCGCACAGCGCCAGCGCATCGGCATGATCTTCCAGCACTTCAATCTGCTCTCCAGCAAGACCGTGGCGCAGAACGTCGCCTTTCCGCTGGCGCTGGCTGGCGAGCACGGCAAAGCGCAGATCAAGGCACGCGTGGCTGCACTGCTGGCGCGCGTCGGCCTGACCGAGCATGCCGACAAATACCCGGCGCAGCTCTCTGGCGGGCAGAAGCAACGCGTCGGCATTGCCCGTGCACTGGCCACCGAACCGCAGATTCTGCTGTGCGACGAAGCCACCAGCGCGCTCGATCCGCAAACCACCCAGGCCGTGCTGCAACTGCTGGCCGATCTGAACCGCGAGCTCAAGCTCACCATCGTGCTGATCACGCACGAAATGGACGTGGTGCGGCGTATTGCCGACCGTGTGGCGGTACTCGATGCCGGCCAGGTGGCCGAGATCGGCCCGGTGGCCGAGGTCTTCCTGCACCCGCAGCACCCCACCACGCGCCGCTTTGTGCTGGAGGCAGAAAGCGTCGACGAAGGCGAGCAGGTGGATGACTACGCCCACGTGCCGGGCCGCATCGTACGGCTGACCTTTACCGGCGATGCCACCTACCAGCCGCTGCTGGGCGCGGTGGCACGTGATGCCGGCGTCGATTTCAGCATCCTTGCCGGCCGTATCGACCGCATCAAGGACACGCCCTATGGCCAACTCACGGTGGCCTTTACCGGTGGCGACGTGAATGCCGCTCTGCAACAATTAGCCGCGCGCGGTCTCAGCATTGAAGAGGTGCGCGCATGAACGCCCTGTTTGCCAACATAGACTGGAGCGACATCGGCCAGGCCGGGCTGGATACCCTGCTGATGCTGGGTGGCTCGCTGCTGTTCACGCTACTGCTGGGCCTGCCGCTGGGCGTGTTGTTGTTCCTCACCAGCAAGCGGCAGTTGCTGGCGCAACCGGTGGTATACGGCCTGCTGTCCTTCGTGGTGAACATCCTGCGCTCGGTACCGTTCGTGATCTTGCTGATCGTGATGATCCCGTTCACCGTCTTCATTGCCGGCACCTCGCTGGGCGTGGCAGGTGCAATTCCGCCACTGGTGGTCGGCGCCACGCCGTTCTTTGCCCGGCTGGTGGAAACCGCCTTGCGCGAGGTGGATCGCGGCATCATCGAAGCCACGCAGGCCATGGGCGCCACCACCACGCAGATCGTGCTGCGTGCGCTGCTGCCTGAGGCGCTGCCGGGCATTCTGGCTGGCGGCACCGTCACGGCGATCACGCTGGTGTCGTACGCGGCCATGTCTGGCGTGATCGGCGGCGGCGGGTTGGGCGATCTGGCCATCCGCTTTGGTTATCAGCGCTTCCAGACCGACGTGATGGTGGTAACCGTGCTGCTGTTGCTGATTCTGGTGCAAATCCTGCAAACCATCGGCGACAAGCTGGTGATCCACTTCTCACGCCGCTGAGGGCACGCATGTACCGACCACCCCGCGCCCTGCTGCCCTGTTGATCTGCAGTCTCGCAGGTCCTGATTTCACGGCTGGAGCCCCACCCGGCGCCGGCCAGCCCACTCTCCCACAAGGAACAAAACCATGAAAAAAACCCTCGCCGTACTCGCCGCTGCCCTCGCCTTTTCGGCCCACGCCGCCGACAAGCTCAGCATTGGCGCCACCGCCGTACCGCACGCGGAAATCCTCGAATTCGTGAAGCCGACCCTGGCCAAGCAAGGCGTGGACCTCGACATCAAGGTGTTCACCGACTATGTGCAGCCCAACGTGCAAGTGGCCGAAAAGAAGCTGGATGCCAACTTCTTCCAGCACAAGCCGTATCTGGATGAGTTCAACAAGGGCAAGGGCACCAATCTGGTGACCGTGGCCGGCGTGCATGTCGAGCCGTTCGGCGCCTATTCGACCAAGTTCAAGAAGCTGGCTGACCTGCCGGCCGGTGGCACCGTCGCCATCCCGAACGACGCCACCAACGGCGGCCGCGCGCTGCTGCTGCTGGACAAGGCCGGCGTGATCACGCTCAAGGACAAGAAGAACATCCTGGCCACACCGAAGGACATCGCGCAGAACCCGAAGAAGCTGAAGTTCAAGGAACTGGAAGCCGCCACCCTGCCGCGTATCCTCAACCAGGTTGATCTGGCGCTGATCAACACCAACTACGCGCTGGAAGCCAAGCTCAACCCGAGCAAGGACGCGCTGGCCATCGAAGGCAAGCAGTCGCCGTACGTCAACATCCTGGTGGCCCGCCCGGACAACAAGGACAGCGCCGCCATCAAGAAGCTGGCCGCTGCACTGAACAGCCCGGAAACCAAGCAGTTCATCGAGACCAAGTACAACGGCGCCGTGGTGCCGGCATTCTGATCATTGCAGATCAGATGCGTACACAAACCCGGCTCCGGCCGGGTTTTTTCATGTTCGGCAGGCACACATCGGCGATAATCGCCACATGATTGAACTCGACATCCTGTTGCTGGACAGCCGCGATGCCAGCGCCGAGGCGCTGGATGAACACGGTCTGTCCGCATCCACGCTAGCTCGGCTGGGCGATAACCCCTCGGCCGCGCGCCGGCAGCAACTGGTGCTGGGCCGGCGCCTGCTGGCGCTGGCCGCCAGTCGCGTGCTGGGCAGCGCAATCAGTGCAGGGCAGGTGATCGAGGGCGATGCGGGGTATCCCCACTTTGCGCTGGATGAGCCGCTGTTCGGCAATCTGTCGCACAGCGGGCCGTGGCTGGCGGCGGTGGTGTGCCGGCAAGGCCGCATCGGCATCGATCTCGAGCTGGCGCGCACACGCGATGTACACGCACTTGCCAAGCGCGCCTTCGATCCCTTGGACGCCGCCCTGGTCTGCCATGCAGCCAATAAAACAATGGCACAAAAGCTGTTCCTTGCCGGCTGGACATTGCGCGAGGCCGGCTACAAGGCGGGGCTGCGCAGCAGCGTGGTTGGCGCACCCGCCGTACTGACTGCGGATGGGCAAGCGGCAAGCAAATACGCGCAATTGCTGACCCAAAGTGTCCTGCGCGATGGCATGGCTGGGCAATTGCAGCTGGCCATCGTTGCACCTTTTCCCATCCATGCACGGCTGACGTCGCTTGGCTCGCTCTAGCTGGCAAGCACCACGGGTATTTATACGTCAGCCTGACGTGCGCATTTGGCAAGCAATATGACAACATCCTATAGTGCATCGGCATTCATTCCCGAGCACTACAGGAGTTGTCATGAGCAGCACCGACACCACTGCGCCCTACCGCATCCTCTCGCTTGATGGTGGCGGGCTGCGCGGCATCATTCCGCTGGTGGTGCTCAAACGCCTGGACGCTGCCCGGCCCGGCTGGCGCGACGGCATCAACATGTTTGCCGGCACCTCCACCGGTGCACTGATTGCACTGGGTTTGGCGAAGGGCATGACGCCGGACGCGCTGCTTGATATCTACGTCAACAAGGGTGGCTATATCTTTGCGCGCAGCCTGTGGCATGAAATCGTCACACTGGGCGGGCTGATTGGCCCCAAATATGCCAGCCACCATCGCGGCCACCTCAGTCACGAGATGCTGGGCGATGCGACGCTGGGCCACTTTCTGCGCGACGGCGGCCACAAGGGCCATGTGGTGGTGGCCAGCTTCAATGCCGAGGGCAGCAAAAAGGTGCACCGCTGGCGGCCCAAGATATTCCACAACCTGCCGGTGGCCAAGGGCGATAACGATGCAGAGGCCGTCGCGCATGAAGTGGCGATGTATACCTCGGCCGCCCCCACCTATTTCGGCGCGCATCGCGGCTATATCGACGGTGGGGTGTACGCCAACAACCCCAGCATGTGCGCACTGGCACAAACGCAGGACAGCCGGCTGCAAACGCCCATCCCGTTTGATACGGTGCATATGCTTTCACTGGGCACCGGCTACAGCGACACGTGCATTGATGGGTCCGAGCAATGGGGTGTGCTGGAATGGGCGCCCAAGCTGGTGAGCGTGTTGACCGATGGCGTGAACGAAGTGGCCGATTTCCAGGTGCGCCAGTTGCTGGGCGATGCACGTTACCAGCGTGTATCCGCCCCCTTGCAGGGCGACGTGAAGCTCGATGACGTCAATGCCATACCCGCATTGCTGCGCGCGGGCGAAGGCGCGGACATCACGCACGCCCTGCAGCTCATCAGCAGCTGGTAGTCGGCCAGCCCCACCCTGCCCCACGGAAGATTGCCATGCTCAATGCCGTCATTGACCTGTCACACCACAATACCATCAGCAGCTTTGCCGCCATCAAGGGCGCTGGCGTGCTTGGGGTGATCCACAAGGCCACCCAAGGCACTGGCTACACCGACCCCGCGTTTGCCGGCAACAGTACGCAAATCCAGGTCGCCGGCCTGCTGCTGGGCGCGTATCACTTTGGCGAGGGTGGTGATGCCGCGGCACAGGCCAGCCATTTCCTGTCTGTAGCCGGCAAAACGCCGCTGCTGGTGCTCGATTTCGAAGCCAACACGCAAGGCCAGACCATGAGCGTGGCCGAGGCCGAGCAGTTCGTGCAGCAGGTCTACAGCGCCACCGGCCGCTATCCGGGGCTGTATTCCGGCGCCAGCTTCCTCAAGCAGGCGCTGGCCGGGGCCGGCATCACCAGCCCGGCGCAAACGGTGCTGTCCAAATGCTGGCTATGGGTGGCCGAATACGCGGCCAGCCCGCAAATCCCACCACTGTGGCAGGACTGGACGCTATGGCAATACACCGATGGCGTGAACGGTGATGAGCCCAGGACGGTGGGCGGCGTCACGGGCGGCTGCGACCGCGATCAGTTCAACGGCAGCGCCGCGCAGCTGGCAGCACTCTGGCAAGGTCCGGCCAGCTGATCACGGCAAACGACAGGCATGAAAAAACCGGCCCTCGGGCCGGTTTTGCGGGCGGCGGACTGCCCAGTCATTCATGCGAGTACGTCTTCCTCCCCGTGCTGGCGCGACTCGATGAATTCTTCCAGTTTGCGGCGGCGCTCGGTCACCACGCGGTTGGCACGCGCGACGGCCTCTTTGGTAATGCCGCGCTGCGGGGGCTTGGACAGCTCCTGGATGACGCTCTGGAGCTGCAGAATGCCCGGCGTTACAGACTCACTCATGGTTCAACTTTCCTTGACGCTGAGGTGGACTGGACAGTGCGTTGCGATGCAACTAGGCAACACAACGAGTATGCGCCCGCCGGGTTACAAGTGATAGCGAAAATGGTATTGCCCCGCCAATCGGCTGCCTTACCGCCATGCAAGCCGCATCGGTACTGGGCTTGCGCAAACCGCCACGTTGCGGCCACGCGACACGCTCATGACAAGTCGTTTTGTACGGGCTATCCCTGACACGCGCCCGATGCCAGTGGTATCACGCAGGGCATGAAAAAGCCGCCCGAAGGCGGCTTTTTCAACAAGGATCAGAGCGTGCTGACCGGAATCTTGCCGATCTTGGCCTGCCATTCCTTCGGCGCAATGGCGTGCACCGAGGTACCGGTGTGGTCCACGGCCACAGTCACCGGCATATCGACCACGTCGAACTCGTAGATCGCTTCCATGCCCAGGTCTTCGAAGCCGACCACGCGGCTGCCCTTGATGGCCTTGGAAACGAGGTAGGCTGCGCCGCCCACCGCCATCAGGTACACCGACTGGTGCTTCTTGATCGCTTCCAGCGCAGTCGGGCCACGCTCGGCCTTGCCGATCATGCCCAGCAAGCCGGTCTGCGCCAGTACCTGCTCGGTGAACTTGTCCATGCGGGTCGCGGTGGTCGGGCCGGCCGGGCCGACGACTTCGTCGCGCACCGGGTCTACCGGGCCAACGTAGTAGATGAAGCGGTTGGTGAAGTCCACCGGCAGCTTCTCGCCCTTGTTGAGCATCTCCACCATGCGCTTGTGCGCGGCATCGCGGCCGGTCAGCATCTTGCCGTTCAAGAGCAGGGTCTGGCCCGGCTTCCACGAGGCGACTTCTTCGCGGGTGACGTTGTTCAGATCGACGCGGGTAGCGGCAGCAGACGGCGTCCAGGTCACATCCGGCCAGTCTTCCAGCTTGGGCGCTTCCAGTTGCGCCGGGCCCGAGCCATCCAGCGTGAAGTGCACGTGGCGGGTAGCGGCGCAGTTGGGGATCATGGCAACCGGCAGCGAGGCTGCATGGGTCGGATAATCCTTGATCTTCACATCCAGCACGGTGGCAAGGCCACCCAGGCCCTGCGCACCGATACCGAGTGCATTCACCTTCTCATACAGCTCGATGCGCAGTTCTTCGGCGCGATTCTGCGGGCCGCGTGCTATCAGCTCATGGATGTCGATCTCTTCCATCAGCGCTTCCTTGGCCATCAGCATGGCCTTTTCAGCGGTACCACCAATGCCGATGCCCAGCATGCCAGGCGGGCACCAGCCCGCGCCCATCAGCGGTACGGTCTTGAGCACCCAATCAACGATGCTGTCGGACGGGTTGAGCATGACGAACTTGGATTTGTTCTCAGAACCGCCGCCCTTGGCTGCGATGTCGATGTCGATGGTGTCGCCCGGTACCACTTCGTAGTGGATCACCGCCGGGGTGTTGTCCTTGGTGTTCTTGCGGCCACCGGCCGGGTCTTGCAGGATGGAGGCGCGCAGCTTGTTGTCCGGGTGCAGGTAAGCACGGCGCACGCCTTCGTTGATCATGTCGGTCACGCTCATCGTCGCGCCGGCCCACTGCACATTCATGCCGACGCGCACAAAACAGGTGACGATGCCGGTGTCCTGGCAGATGGGGCGATGGCCCTCTGCGCACATGCGGCTGTTGGTCAGGATTTGCGCAATGGCATCCTTGGCGGCCGGGCTTTCCTCGGCTTCATAAGCCTTGCCCAGTGCCTGGATATAGTCCTTGGGGTGGTAATAGCTGATGTACTGCAGGGCGTCGGCGATGCTGTCGATCAGATCGTCCTGGCGAATGACGGTCATGCTGTGCTCCGGAATAGCAGCGAACGAAAGCGGCGATTATACCTCGCCACGGCAACTATCCCTCACCGCACGTCATCAACTGTTCACTGCCCCAGTGCATCACGCACGGCCGGCAGCGTGCTCCAGAGCTTTTCGGCCAGCGCGCGCTTTTTGCTGTAGAAGCCGCGCGAGAAAATCAGGTAATCCGGCTTGAGCATCACGGGTGGATCGACGCGTTCTACCCTGGCGGCCCACTCGGGGTGCAAATCCAGCATGCGGTCACCGTCCCAGGTGATCAGCGCGATGGCTTCCACCCGTTCGTTCAGCAGCTTTTGCATCAACTGGGTTATGGAGCGGGTACTGTCGTCCAGTCGCAGGCCGGCCTCCTGCATTGGCACAGTCACCGAGTACCCGAACTGCACGCCGACCAGACCATTGATGCCGGTAAAGCGCTTGCCGTCCCAGCCCACGCTGCTGCCGCGCAAGCGATACAGGCTGTAGCTGTGCACGCCGAGGCGCCGCACCGGGTCGGCCTGGCCGTGCGCCATGGGGTAGACTGCGAACTCGAGCCGGTCCGGCGCATAACTGGCTGCCACGGCGCCGTCCCACATATTGGCACGCAATTCCATCTGGCAACGCAACCAGGCACGCCGGTGAAACTCCATCTGTATGCCGGTTTCACGCGCCAGCGCCTGCATGACCGCCAGATTCGGGTCTTGCTGCAAGCCGGCCTCGCCATCTGCGCCTTCCTGGTCATCCAGGCACAGGCGCAGCGTTTCGGCGCGACAGCAAGCCAGTGTCAGCAGCATAATCACAGCGAAACCGAACCCGTGCATGATGGCGCCCCTCCACCCCGACGGCACGCGGGGTGCTGCTGCTCATCGTAGCAGCCGGCCCGATGCTGACAAGCACAGCCGCTGACTGGCGGACTGCCCACAATCATCTAGATGAAACATCATCCGGTTATCATACGTGCTTACATCCATTCCAAGGTTGATGATATGGTCGAACGGGGTTCGGGCGTTTCACTGTGGCGCCAGATCGAAGAAACGCTTGCTGCCGATATCGCGGCCAAAACCTTGCGCGAGCGTCTGCCCAACGAGATCGAGCTGGCGGGCCGCTTTGGCGTAAACCGCCACACCATCCGCCGTGCCGTGCAGGCGCTGGAAGGGCGCGGGCTGGTGCGTATCGAGCAGGGGCGCGGCACTTTCGTGCAGGAAGACCTGATCGATTACCGCCTTGGCCACAAAAGCCGCTTTACGCACAGCCTGCAAACCCAGCGGCTGACCGGTGGCAGCCGCGTGCTTGGTCACGACGAGGTGATTGCACGCGAGAACATCAGCAGCCTGCTTGAGCTGCCGGCGCACAGCCGCGTGCTCAAGGTGGAATCGCTTGATCTGGTGGACGAGCGCGTGGTGGGCGTGTGTACGCAGTATTTTCCGCTGCCGCGCTTTGCCGGCTTTGCCGAGCCTTATGCCGAAAGCGGCTCAACGGTGCTGACCCTGCGCGAGTTCGGCATCGTCGAATGCCGCCGCAAGCTGTCACGCGTCACCGCACGCCTGCCCAAGCCCGAAGTGGCACAGCAACTGGCACAGCCCAAGACGCAGCCCATCCTGTACGTGGAAAGCGTGTATGCCGATGCCGATGGCGTGCCCATCGAATACGGCATCACCCGCTTTGCCGGCGATGCGATCCAGCTGTTCATCGAGCCGGAGCAGTAAGCCCGCCACCTTGCCCGAATGATGAGCAGCCCGCATGCCGGGCTGTTCCGCGCGGGCATGGCCCGCTTAGAATGGCAGCATGGATGCCATCACTGCCTATCTGGCCAGCCAGCCCGTTTTCTCCACGGCCGGATTGACGTGCTTTGTCGTTGCCGGCCTGCCAGTGGGCTGGCTGGAAGCGACCACGGTCGACTACCTGCTGGCGCATGACCCGCGCTTTGCCCTGCAGGACCAGGCGCTGCATCTGGCCCACGAGCTAGCGCAGCACGAGCGCTCCGCCCTGTTGCAAGCCACCGCCGAAGCCATGCAGTTGGCGGGGCTGATCCGTGGCTGGCGCAATGAGCGCTATACCTGTTACGCAGCAGATGGCGCAGGCGGGCTGGATTTGCAGCACCCCTTGTTCGAGCTGGAGCGCGCCGCCTTCCGCCGCTTCGGCCTGTGCAGCCGGGCGGTGCATATCAATGGCTACACCGCCGATGGCAGGCTGTGGCTGGGCCGCCGCGCTGCGACCAAGAGCATAGACCCGAACAAACGCGACAATCTCGCTGCCGGCGGCCTGCCGACCGGCGAAACCGTGCTTGGCTGCGTAATCCGTGAATTGTGGGAAGAAGCCGGCGTGCCGGCCGAGCTCGCTTGCCAGGCCGTCGAAATCGAGGCGCTGCGCACTACACGTAACGAAGCCGACGGCACGCACGACGAGATCATTTACTGTTTCGACCTGCTGCTGCCCGACGACTTCACCCCGCACAATACCGATGGCGAAGTCGCCGGCTTCAGCGCGCTGCCGGCCAGTGATGCGGCCCCACTGCTGCCCGAGTTCACCTGGGATGCGGGCCTGGTTACCGCGCGCTTCCTGCTGCGGCAGGCTGGTGCATGAGGTTGTTCGTCGGCCTGCCCCTGCCCGCCGGCGTTGCGCACGCGGTGGCCAGCGTACGCGACGAAATGCATGCCAGCATGGGTGGCAAGCCATCGACCACCGCCAATCTGCACCTGACCTTGGCGTTCCTTGGGGAGGGCAATGTGCAAATGGTGCAGCAGCTGCGCCAGTTGCTCGCAGCGCTGCCGACAGCAGCCTTCGAGATCACGCTGGATGTGCTGGGCGATTTCAAGCGCGGCCAGATCGTCTGGCTGGGCAGCCAGCAGCCGCACGCTGCGCTATTGCAACTGGCCGAGGCACTGCGCATGGCACTGGATGCCGCTGGCATCGTCTATGACCCGCAGCCCTTTGCGCCACACGTTACGCTGCTGCGCAAGGGCCAGCCGATCCGGGCGGCCTTGCTGCAGGCAATCCACTGGCCGGTGAGCGAGCTGGCACTTTACGTGTCCGAATCCAGCCCGGATGGCGTGCAGTACCGGCCACTCTATCAGCGTTCATTGACCGCCTGACGCCGGCAGGCCGCGCTCAGGATTGCTCAAGCGCGGGCTGGAGCGCCACGGCCGGCTGGGGCACTGCAGCCACTTCGGCCGATGCACCAGCCGGCCTGCTAGCGGGTTCGTCATCCGGATCGTTTGCGGCAATGTCGCTGCCATTGGTTTCGGGCAACAAGGCGGCCCCCAGCAGCAAGGTCGTGCCGATCACCAGCAGCGGATACCACAGCCCGGCATACAGGCCGCCATTGCGCGCAACCATGGCAAACGCCACCGGTGCCAGAAAGCCGCCAAACCAGCCATAGCCCAGGTGATACGGCAGCGACATCGAGGTATAGCGGATGCGTGGCGGAAACAGCTCGGCCAGCTGTGCAGCCAGTGGCCCGTAGGTCATGCTGGCCAGTACCACCAGCACCGTCAGCAACAGCAGCACCATGGGCTTGTTGACGGCAGCCGGGTCGGCCTGTGCCGGATAGGCGGCTTTTTCGAGCCCGGCCTCCAGCGCCTGCTGGAATACGGCGATGCGCGACTGCAGCTCGGCCCCTTTCAACCCGGCGCCGTCGAAGCTGGCAATCACCTGAGCACCGATCACCACCTGCGTGGGCGTACCCGCTACGGCAACATCATTGCCGTAGGGGATGCCACGCAATGCCAGCGCCGATTTGGCAATGTCGCAGGCAGAATCGAAACGCGCGGTGCCGATCGGGTCGAACAGGAAATGGCAGGTCGCCGGATCGGCCACCACCAGCACCGGGCTGTTGCGCTCCGCCTGGGCAATGGCCGGATTGGCGTAATGGGTCAGCGCCTTGAAAATGGGCAGATAGCACACCGCTGCCAACAGCAGGCCGGCCAGAATGACCGGCTTGCGGCCGATGCGGTCGGACAGGTGGCCGAACACCACAAAGCATGGCGTACCGATCAGCAGCGCTGCGGCCATCAGCAAATCGGCCGTTTGTGGATCGACGCGCAAAGTCTGCTTGAGGAACAGCAGGGCGTAAAACTGGCTGGTGTACCAGATGGCCGCCAGCCCGGCGATGGAGCCGAACAACACGATGAAGGCGCGCTTGAGGTTGCGCCGGTTGCCAAACGCCTCAGTCAGCGGTGCGCGCGATTGCCGCCCCTCCTGCTTGATGCGCTGGAATACCGGCGATTCCTGCAGGTGCATGCGGATATACAGCGACACACCCAGCAGAATGAACGACAGCAGGAAAGGCACGCGCCAGCCCCACTCGTCAAAGCCATCGCCAATCAACGAGCGGCACGCGAGGATCACCAGCAGCGACAAAAACAGGCCAAAGGTGGCTGTCGTCTGTATCCAGCCTGTATAGCGGCCGCGCTGGTCATTGGGCGCATGCTCGGCCACGTAGACCACCGCGCCGCCGTATTCCCCGCCCAGCGCCAGCCCCTGCAGCAAACGCAGGGCGATCAGCAGCACCGGGGCGAACACGCCGACTTGTGCATAGGTGGGCAGGAAACCGACCGCAGCGGTCGATAGCCCCATCACCAGAATGGTGGCGAGGAAAGTATGCTTGCGGCCGATCAGGTCGCCCAGCCGGCCGAATACGATGGCGCCCAGCGGCCGCACCGCAAAGCCGGCTGCAAACGCCAGCAGCGCAAAAATGAAACCAGTGGTTTCGTTCACGCCGGCAAAGAACTGCCGGCTGATGATGGCGGCCAGCGCGCCGTACAGATAAAAGTCATACCACTCGAACACGGTGCCGAGTGATGCAGCGAGGATGACCTTGCGCTCATCCCCGGAAAGACTGCTTGTTGCCGACCACATGATCCGTCTCCCCAACTTTGCGCACAGCCGCCCCATGTCGGGGCGCGCCGGTCATCGTTGCCCTGCGGGTGATAAAGATCAACTGCAACAGAGTGATAGTGGTTTAAGCACAACAATGTCATGGGTATTGCAGCGCCACCAGCAAAACCCTGCTGGCTGCGTTGCGCTCACTTGCCGTACGGCGTGTACTGTCTGCGTTTCGCGCGTCTTGCCAGCACCGTTGCACCGGGGTTTGCCGGCGGCGCTAAACGGCCACCGGATTCTCCGCGTGCGCGCACCACTCGCTCCACGAGCCAGGGTAAAGCCGCCCGCCCGGCAGGCCGGCCACGGCCAGCGCCAGCAGGTTGTGGCAGGCCGTCACGCCCGAACCACACTGGTGCACGATGGCCGTGTGCGGTACATCGCCCAGCACCGCTTGCCATTCGTTGCGCAACGCTTCGGCCGGCTTGAAGCGACCATCGGCTGCCAGGTTGTGCTGGAAGAAGCGATTGCCCGCGCCGGGGATATGCCCACCCACCGGGTCCAGCGTTTCACCCCGGCCGGCGTAGCGATCCGGGCTGCGTGCATCCACCAGCAGAAACTGCGCGTCGTCCAGATTGGCGCGCACCTGCGCCATGTCCACCTTGATCTCATTGCGCAGCGCCGGCTCAAACGTGGTGCTCTGCGGCTCGACACTGGCGGCATCGATCGCGTCGCCTGCGGCCTGCCATGCGGCCCAGCCGCCGTCGAGCACCTGCACCGCATCGTGCCCCAGCCATTGCAACAGCCACCACAAGCGCGCGGCAAACATGCCGCCTGATGCATCGTAGGCCACCACGCGGCTGTCATTGCTGATGCCCTGCTGCCCCAGCCAGTGCGCCAGCACATCCGCATCCGGCAGCGGGTGGCGACCATTGCTGCCGGTCTTGGCGCCGGACAAGTCCAGATCGAGGTGCGCAAAGCGCGCCCCGGCGATATGTGCCTCGGCATAGGCGTTGCGGCCGGCCTCGGGGTTGGCCAGATCGTGACGGCAATCGACGATGACCAGCTTGGGGTCATCCAGTTGCGCCAGCAGCTCGCTGGTGGAAATCAAAGGCAACATCGCAACATCCTCGGGACAAGGGGCAAGACAGATGGAAGGCAGAGGCAACAACGCCCTCCAGCGGAGGGCGTTGCAAGGTTAGAGCAAGCAGGCAGGCGGGGCAATTCCCGCCACCGCCAAACTCCGCTTAGCGCTCTACGGCCAGCGCCACGCCCATGCCACCGCCGATGCACAGCGTAGCCAGGCCCTTCTTGGCATCGCGGCGTTGCATTTCGTGCAGCAGGGTGACCAGCACGCGCGCGCCGGAAGCGCCGATCGGGTGGCCCAGCGCAATCGCGCCGCCGTTCACGTTGACGCGGTTCCAGTCCCACTTCAGCTCGCGGGCCACGCCCAGCGCCTGTGCGGCGAATGCTTCGTTGGCTTCGATCAGGTCGATCTGGTCGAGGCTCCAGCCGGTGCGGGCCAGTACGCGCTGGGTCGCCGGCACCGGGCCCATGCCCATGATGCTCGGATCAACACCAGCCGAAGCAGCTGCACGGATGGTGGCCAGCGGCTTGAGGCCCAGAGCGTCGGCGCGTTCACGCGTCATCAGCAGCACGGCAGCGGCGCCGTCGTTGATGCCCGACGCGTTGCCGGCGGTCACGGTACCTTCCTTGTCGAAGGCCGGGCGCAGCTTGGCCAGGCCTTCCATGGTGGCGTTGGTCTTGATGAACTCGTCATCCTTGAACACCACCGGGTCGCCCTTCTTTTGCGGAATGGTCACCGGCACGATTTCATCGGCAAAGCGGCCGGCAGCTTGTGCAGCGGCAGCCTTTTGCTGGCTGGACAGTGCCAGTTCGTCTTGCTCGGTACGGCTGATGCCGTACTTCTTGGCGATGTTCTCGGCGGTCACGCCCATGTGGTAGCTGTTGTATACGTCGGTCAGGCCGTCGTAGACCATGGTGTCGATCAGTTGCGTGTTGCCCATGCGGAAACCGTCGCGCGAGCCCGGCAGGATGTGCGGGGTGGCGCTCATGTTTTCCTGGCCGCCGGCGATGACGATGTCGCTCTCGCCCGACAGAATGGCTTGCAGGCCGAGTGCAACGGCCTTCAGGCCAGAGCCGCAAACCTGGTTGATGGTGAGAGCCGGGGTGCTGTCCGGCAGGCCGGCGCGGCGCAGCGCCTGGCGGGCCGGGTTCTGGCCCAGGCCAGCGGTCAGCACGTTGCCGAGAATGACTTCGCTGACGAGGTCGGCCGATACGCCGCTCTTTTCCAGCAGCGATTTGATCACGATGGCGCCCAGCTCCGGGGCGGCCACTTTGGCCAGGCTGCCGCCGAAATTGCCCAGTGCGGTGCGTTGAGCGGCAACGATTACGATGTCAGTCATGGTGTTCAGTCCTATTATCTGGTGTTGAGCTGGCCGAATCGTTGTAGAAGAGGCGGCCGGCAAATTCAAATCAGTATTGCGACTACTGTGTGAGAGCCGACAGTGGGCGCAGCAGTTTGCCGCGCCCGATGAACGGCATGGCAATCAGCCCAGACGGGCGCTTACGTAGCGGCCCGGTGCCGGCTCAATGGCCTTGTACTTGGTGCTGCCCAGCGTTTTTTTGGCGGCAACCTGCTTGCCGGCCTGCGGGGCCAGCCACAGTGCCCAGTCCTGCCACCAGCTGCCCGGACGCGATTCGGCACCTTCAAACCACTGTTCCGGCTCGGCCGCCAGATTGTCGTTCACCCAGTAGTTGCGCTTGTTGCTGGTCACCGGATTGATGGTGCCGGCGATGTGGCCGGATGCACCGAGCACGAAGCGCAGCGGGCCCTTGAACAGACGCGTGGTGCCATAGGCCGATTGCCACGGCACGATATGGTCTTCACGCGCGGCAAATACATAGGTCGGCAAGGTGACGTCGCGCAAGTCGATGGGCACCCCGCACAGGCTGAAGCTGCCCGGCTTGATCAGGTTGTTCTCCAGATACATGTTCTTGAGGAAGAACGTGTGCATGGGCAACGCGAGGTTGGCCGAGTCGTTGTTCCAGTACAAGAGGTCGAACGGCGGCGGTGTCTTGCCCTTCAGGTAGTTGTTGACCACGTAGTTCCAGATCAGGTCATTGGCGCGCAGCGCGGCGAAGGTGCGCGCCAGCTCCTTGCCCGATACCACGCCGCCGGTATCCGGGTTGGCGGCAATCTGTGCTTCGCGCTGGCGCACGATGTTCCAGTCGATGAAGTGCTTGATGTCGCCCGGCTCGGTGTGGTCGATGATGACGGTCATCAGCGTGAGCGATTCAAACCAGTCCAGCCCGCGCGCCTGCATGACCGGGATCGACGTCGACACCAGCTCGCCGCCGATGCAGAACGACAGCACGTTCATTTTTTCGCGCTTGGTGATATCGCGCACCACTTCGGCGGCCTTGATCACGCCGGATTCGACGTAGTCATCCCACTGCAGGTGGCCCTGTTCGGCCTCGATGGACTTCCAGGACACCAGGAAAGTAGTGTGGCCCTGCTCCACCACCCAGCGCACCATGGAGTTATCCGGCTGCAGGTCCATGATGTAGTACTTGTTCACGCACGGGGGCACGATCAGCAGCGGGGTTTCGTACACCTTGTCGGTGCTGGGCGAGTACTGCAGCAGCTGGAACAGATCGTTCTCGAACACCACCGCGCCCGGCGTCACTGCCAGGTTCTTGCCGACTTCGAACAGGCTCTCGTCGGTCATGGTGATGCTGCCGCGCTGCACGTCCTCCAGCATCTTCTTCATGCCTTCCTGCAGGCTCTCGCCCTTGGACTCGATGGCGAGCTTGAGCACTTCGGGATTGGTGATGGCAAAGTTGGCCGGGCTGATCGCATCCAGATACTGGCGCGTGAAGTAGGCCAGCTTCTCCTTGGCCAGCTCATCAGCCTGTGTTTGCCCCACCAGGTCCATCAACCAGCGTGAGCTGAGCAGATAGCTTTGCTTCAGATAGGCGTAAAGCGGTTGTTCCCACTCCGGCGCGTTGAAACGGCGATCACCCTTCTCCGGCTCGACCTTGTTTTCCAGCGGCTTGGCGCCAATCAGCCCCAGCCACAGATCCAGGTGCTGGCGATAATAATCGGCGTGGGTTTCCAGCCAGTTGGCGGGCAAGCCATGCGCCAGCGGGAAGTTGGCAGGCGCGGCGGCCAGCGGCGGAACAGACTGGTTCCAGCTTTGCCACCAGCGCGAGTTGGCGTCATTCAGATGCTGGAAAAGCACGTCAAGCGAGTTCGAAGGCAACACCGTAAAACTCCATTCGGATTTGAGTACATGCAGGTTAAATGTCAATCATGCACCGAAATTGTTGCACTGCAGCGTAAAAAAATCTACCAGTCGACGAAAGGCTGATGCAATTTCTAAAGAAGCACTTCGCAAATGCCACCGTACTGCTTGATTTTGCATGACATTTTCAAATTGCTTGGTTAGAATCAGTAGTATCTGATATGACAGATCGAACTTGGCTTTATTACTACAGGTTCCGATCTTTGCGCGCACCCGGAGGTTTACATGCGCCGCCCAACACTGATTATTTGCACGCTGACTGCAGCAGTCTCGTTATTGCTGTCCCCGCTCAGCGTCGCTGCCGGCAAATCCCATCCTGCCACCAGCAAAAAAACCGCCGCCGTACACAGCAGCAAAGCCGGCAAACAAGTTGCCAAGAGCACCGCTCACGGCAAGAAACTCGCCGCCAAGCCGCGTGGCGTGGTCACGCGCTCGGCCATCGCCAATGCACGCCACAGCGTGCACGTGGCCAAGGCTTCGACCCTGCCGAGCACACTGGATAACCCCGGCGTGCAGTCGTCGGGCGTGCTGGTGCTGAACGAAACCAGCGGCGAGGTGATCTACGAAAAGAACGCCGACAACGTCACCCCGATTGCCTCCATCACCAAGCTGATGACGGCGATGGTGACGCTGGACGCGCATCTGCCGATGAACCAGCTGATCACCATCGAGGATGACGATACCGACACCCTCAAGGGCACCAGCTCGCGCCTGACCGTCGGCACCACGCTGACCCGCGCCGAGGTACTGCTGCTGGCACTGATGTCATCGGAAAACCGCGCCGCTGCCGCACTGTCGCGCACCTACCCCGGTGGCCGCGAACTGTTCATCCGCAAGATGAACGAAAAAGCCGGCCAGCTGGGCATGCGCAACACGCGTTTCTATGATTCGACCGGCCTGACACCGAACAATGTCTCCACCCCGCGCGATCTGGCGCTGATGGTGAAGGCCGCGCACACCTACGCGGAAATCCACCACTTCACCACGTCGAGCGAATACACCTTCATCTCCAGCGCCACCGGCCGTGAGCTGACCTTCCGCAACACCAACCCGCTGGTGAAGGATGACGACTGGCAGATCGGCGTATCCAAGACCGGTTTCATCAACGAAGCCGGCCGCTGCCTGGTGATGCAGGCCACCATCGACGACACCCCGGTGGTAATGATCCTGCTCGACTCCAACGGCAAGTACACCCGCATTGGCGATGCCACCCGCGTGCGCAAATGGCTGGAAAGCAGCCCGGTGGCCAAGTTGAAGGCCGGTTGATCCTGCGGTTCACGCCAAAAAAAACGCCCGGTTCAACCGGGCGTTTTTTATTTGGTGCAGTGACTGATTCAGTCCACAAACCCCATCACCCACGCCTTGAACTGGCCGGACGACATGGCGCCGTTCAGGCGCTCGATCTGCTGGCCGCGATCAAAGGCGATCAGCGTAGGAATGCTGCGGATCTGGAATTGCGCGCCCAGCGCCTGCTCGGCGTCCGTGTCCACCTTGATGAAGATGGCTTTTTTGCCGAAGTATTCCGCAGCCGACGCGAACGACGGCGCAAACACCTGGCAGGGGCCGCACCAGGTGGCCCAGAAGTCGATGATTACCGGCACGCTGGCATGCTTGATGATTTCCGGCACGTTCTCCGTTGTACCGACCAGCGGCTTGCCGCTCAGCAGCGGCTCGTGACAGGCGCCGCAATTGGGGGCTTCTTTCAGGCGGGGGGCTTCCAGCCGGTTGCCAGCTTGGCAATGAGGGCAGGCAATGATCATGACAATTCCTTTCCAACCGCATTGAGCGGGATTTTCAGATAGCGCGTGCCGTTGTCGTCCGGCTCGGGCAGATGGCCGGCCCGAATGTTGACCTGCAGCGACGGCAGAATCAAGACCGGCATGTCCAGCGTGGCATCACGCGCCTGGCGCATGGCAATGAAGTCGGCACGGCGGGTGGCCGCGTTCAGGTGGATGTTGCCGGCTTTTTGCGCGGCAATGCTCGATTCGGCCTGCACCATGCTGCGCCCGGCAGGCAGGTAGTCATGGCAGGCAAAGAAGCGCGTGCTGTCGGGCAATGCGTACAGCTTTTGCACCGAATCGTAGAGCGCGCCGACATCGCCGCCAGGGAAGTCGCAGCGCGCGCTGCCCACATCGGGCGGAAACAGCGTATCGCCGGCAAATAGTGCATCGCCAACCAGATAGGCAACGTCGGCCGGCGTGTGGCCGGGCACGAACAGCGCGCGCGCCTGCATGCTGCCGATCTGGAACACCTCGTCTTCATCGAACAGCACATCGAACTGGCGGCCATCGGCGCTGAAGCTGCCGTCCAACCCGTAAAGTTTCTTGAATACCTGCTGCACCAGCGTGATGTGCTTGCCGATGGCAATGCGCCCGCCCAGTTCGCCCTGCAGCCAGGCAGCGGCCGACAGATGATCGGCATGGGCGTGTGTCTCCAGTATCCAGTCCAGCGTCAGCTGTTGCTGGCGCACGAAGTCGGCCAGTTGCTGCGCCGAGCGGGAGCCGGTGCGGCCAGACTTGGGGTCATAGTCCAGCACCGGGTCGATGATGGCTGCATGGCCACCGGCCTGCTCATACACCACGTAGCTGAAGGTGGAAGTACGCGGATCGAAAAAGGTCTGGACCTTGGGCTGCATGACGGCCTCCTGATAATGTATTTGCAAATATTATATTTTTTAATATATTATTTCAAGCGTACCTGTTTCATGTGTTCAATACCATGCTCAACACCACGCAACTTGAACAGCTTCGCCAGGCTGCCGGCAATGCCAGCGGCCTGATGAAGGTGCTTGCCAATCCTGATCGACTGCTGCTGCTGTGCCAGCTGGTCGATGGCGAACTCTGCGTATCTGATTTCGAGGCCCGCACCGGCATCACTCAGCCCACCTTGTCGCAGCAACTGGGCGTGCTGCGCAACGAAGGGCTGGTCGAGACCCGCCGCGACGGCAAGCGCATTTTCTATCGTCTTGCCAGCGACAATGTGCTGCGCGTCCTGCGCGTGCTGTATGAGATTTATTGCCCAGCGCCCGATGCGGCGCAATCCGACTCGCATTGAGGGAGCAAACAATGCAAATAGACTGGTTTCACTTCACCCCCTGGACCGCCTTGGGCGGCGGCGCACTGATCGGCCTGTCGGCCGGCCTGTTCGCACTGCTGGCTGGGCGTATTGCCGGCATCAGCGGCATTCTGGGCGGCCTGTTCACGCTGGATGGCTGGCAAAGCGCGCAGCGCTGGCGGCTGATGTTCGTGCTGGGCATGGCGCTGGCAGCCGGGCTGTATCTGCTGCGCTTTCCCAGCCCGGACTTCGCCCTGTCGGCCAGCCCGGTACTGAGCATCGTTGCCGGTCTGCTGGTCGGTGTCGGCACGCGCTATGCACAGGGCTGCACCAGCGGCCACGGCGTGTGCGGCTTGTCGCGGCTGTCGCTGCGTTCGCTGGCAGCCGTACTCAGCTTCATGGGAGCCGGTTTCATCACCGTATTCGTACTGCGCCACGTACTGGCCTGAGGACTGATCATGCGTAATCTGATTGCATTGCTGGCCGGCCTGCTGTTTGGCCTTGGCCTGATCGTGTCCGGCATGGCCAACCCGGCCAAGGTGCAGGGCTTTCTTGATCTGGCCGGTTATTGGGACCCCAGCCTTGCGCTGGTGATGGCCGGCGCCATCGGCGTGGCCACGCCCTTGTTCTGGCTGGCGCGCCGCCGCAGCCAGACGGTGCTGACACACGAGCCCATGCAGCTGCCCGCCAACACCACCATAGACCGCAAGCTGCTGCTGGGCAGCGCCGCCTTCGGCATCGGCTGGGGGCTGGCCGGCATCTGCCCCGGCCCGGCGCTGGTCGCCATCGCGCTGGGCAAGCACAGCGTGCTGCCCTTTCTGCTGGCCATGCTGGCCGGCATGCTGATCCACACCCGCCTGCAACGATGAACACGCTGCGGCAGTTGCTGCCACGCCTGCTGCCCATTGCGGGCTGGCTGCCACGCTATACCGTGCAGCGCTTCGGTGCCGATCTGGCCGCCAGCGTGGTGGTGGCCGTGCTGTTGATCCCGCAAAGCGTTGCGTATGCGCTGATTGCCGGCCTGCCGCCACAAGCCGGCCTGTATGCCAGCACCCTGCCCTTGCTGGTGTACGCGCTGTTGGGCAGCAGCATGACCCAATCGGTCGGGCCGATGGCGCTGACTTCCTTGATGACGGCCAGCGCCATCGCGCCGCTGATCGCAAGCGGCATGACGCCACAGGCCGCAGCAGCGGCACTGGCGCTGATTTCCGGCGCCGCCTTGCTCGGCTTTGGGCTGCTGCGGCTGGGTTTCCTCACCCACTTCCTGTCGCTGCCGGTGGTGTCCGGCTTTACCAGCGGCACGGCGCTGTTGATCGCGGCCGGGCAATGGCACACGCTGTTTGCCGATGCAGCCAGCTTCGGGGTGATCGCGCTGGCGCTACTGGTATTCAGCAGCGACGGCCTGCCACGTTTGCTGCCCGGCGGCCGCAGCAGCTGGCTGCTGGCCCGCGCTGCGCCATTGCTCGCGCTGATCCTGCTGACGGTCTGGGCCGCGTGGCACGGCGGCATCAGCACACTGGGCAGCCTGCCCGCCGGCCTGCCGGGCTGGCAGTGGCCGGCAGTCACGCTGGAACAGGCGCGCAGTATGCTGCTGCCCGCGATGCTGGTCGGCCTGGTGGGCTTTCTGCAAAGCATCACCATTGCCCAGACGCTGGCGCTGCAGCGGCAGGAAACCTTGCAGCCCGATCAGGAGCTGATCGCGCTGGGCGCCAGCAATATCGCTGCCGCCTGTGTCGGCGGGCTGCCGGTCAGCGGCGGTTTTTCACGCACTGCGGTGAACGCGCAGGCCGGTGCACAAACGCCGCTGGCCGGTGTGATGACGGCGGGCTGGATCATGCTGGCCGCACTGTGGCTGGGTCAATGGCTGGCGCTGATCCCCAAGGCGGCACTGGCCGCTACCATCATGCTGGCAGCGTTCAAGCTGCTGGATTGGCGCATGCTGCGCGCAACCTGGCAGTTCAGCCGGCGTGACGTGGCTGCGCTGGTCGGCACCCTGCTGGCAACGGTGCTGCTGGGCGCGGTTGAAGGGGTAGCAATCGGCGTGCTGCTGTCGCTGGCCTTGTTCATTTATCGCACCAGCCGGCCGCAGGTGGTGCAACTGGGGCGGCTGCCGGGTAGCGAACACTTCCGCAACGTCAGGCTTTACGAGGTGGAAACCCACCCAGGCGTGCTGCTGGTGCGCATCGACGAACAACTGTATTTCGGCAATACCCGCCATATCGAAAGCGCGCTGACCGCGCTGTTGGCCGAACACGGTGACGTGCGCGACCTGGTACTGGTGCTCTCTGCCGTCAACGATGTCGATTTCAGCGGGGCCGACTGGCTGATGCGCCTGCAGCCCATCCTGCGCACGCGCGGCATACGCATCCACCTTGCCGAGGTCAAAGCCCGGGTGCGCAAGCAGCTGGAGCGCGGCCACGTGCTGCAGGCGCTGGATGGCGAGGTCTTTCTCAGCAGCCACCAGGCATTCTGCACGCTGGCCACCGGACATACGCCGGACTACGAAATCTGAGCCAGGGCGGCATCAAGCCACGTCGGAGGCCGCCCCGCCCACCGGCTTGATGTGGGCCAGTCTGCGTGCCGCAGCGGCAAGCAGGCTGCGCGCATACAACCGGTGGAAACCGGACAGCAAGTAAAACGGCAAGCCCATGCGGCCGTTGCGGCCCGGCACCACGGCCGAACCGAACAGCAGCACGGTGGACGATACCGGCAGATCGGTCGCCGGCATCACCTTGAACCATGAGCGCGTTCTACCCGCCGCCACCAGCAGCTCATCGGCTGTTCGGCCTTCCACGCGCCAGGCCGAGAAGGTTTGCACTGCCCCTTGTGCCAGCGCGGCAGCATCGGCATCGCTGGCCGGCAAACCAAGTGCGCGCGCCAGCAACCAGCGCTCCAGCTTGAACAGGCCGGAGGTGTAAAAGGATTCGACAAACTGCGCCAACGACGTGCTGCCCGGCAGGGTGACGCAATAGCAATCGGTGTAGCCCGGCTGGCTGGCATAACTGCCCAGCAAGGTGTTGGATGGGAGTCTGCAGCGCATGACCGACATGATGATTCCAGCCCTATTGTTTGTGATCTGTAACGCGTATCCGCTCACGGGCCGCGCTGCGCTGGCGCAACATGGTCGGCGATGAGCACGCGTTGCGCGTCTGCCAGCCCGGCCAGCAGTGCCGTGCCGTCATCCGCCACGCGGAACAGCGCGTATTTGGCCTGCGCAAAGCGCCGCCCCTCGCCTTCGGCAAAAAAGTAGTCGTTACTGGGCAGGCGGGGGCTGCCGCCCACCCATTTGATGCGCACCATGATCTCGTCCGGCCGGGCATCCACCGCGCCGTTACCGACGCGGGTCAGTTGCGCCACGCCCTGCGGGTCCGGCTTGAAAAAGGCGCGCAGCACGTCGCCATCATCCGGCGACAGCCTGGGATTGATACCGGGTTGCCGCAATGTGTCTTCGATCTGTCTGATCGCCTGGTAATCCAGCGCCATATAGTCGCCCTGCATCAGCGAGCGCGGGTCGACCGGGCGCAGCGCCAGCAGCAGATCACGCCCGTGCGCCAGCGTGCGCTCATGCCGCTCCACCAGGCCATTCAACACCAGCAGCGTGAGTGCCGCAGTTGCGGCAAAGGCAATCAGGCGTGGCTGCATCAGTCGCTCCGTCGCAACGCCAGCCAGCTGCCCAGCAGGATGGTCGCCAGCAGCAGCAGGCCCAGGCCCTTGTAAAGCAGCGGCCAGGCCATGCTGTAATAGAAATGGCCGAAGCCGAGTAGTGCATTGGCTACGCCCAGCCCCAGCAGCAACGCCCGCCCCTGCGCCAGCCCCAGCCAGATCAACAGGCCGGACACCGCCATCGCGGGCGATAGCAGGCACAGCGGCGCCAGCAGCAGCAACGGCAACAGGGGGTGCGCCAGCTCCCGGTCGGCACGCAAGGTATCGGCCACTGCAAGAGCCAGCGGCAGCAGGGCCAGCAAGCGCACCAGCCAGTACCATGCCGGCCACAGCCCGCCAGCCAGCAGGATGCCGCGCCAAGCCCCCCCCATCATCCAGGCCTCCCAATCCTGCGTGGTGGCGACCGCTACGGCCAGCAAGGCCAGCCGGGTTGGCGCCCAGATGCTGGCCGGGCGCGGCTGGCGCGCCCACAACCACCACAAGCCCAGCCCGAACAGCACATTGCGCACCAGCGCAAACCAGACCGGCAACATGGTCGGTGCGACCGGATCGTCGTACCAGTCATGCCAGTACAGCGGCGACAGCCAGTACCAGATCACACCGAACAGCGTGCCCGCGGCGATGAAGCGCAGCAAACCGTGGCTGGACATCGCAAACCCCCCTGCGGCCAGCACGAAGATCAGCAGGTCGACATGTTGGCGCGGCTCCAGGCCGATACCGATCAGCACCGCGCCGGCAATCGCCACCGGCACGGCAGCCTGATCGAGGAAAAACGATGCGCCTTGCCGCAGCACGAAGCCAGCCCCCGTCGCAAACAGCACGCCAACGATGATGAAGCCCGCCTGCGAATGCCCCATGGTGGCCGGCACCACGAATGCGGCCACCAACAGGATGGCGGCGATCCAGGCTGCAATGGTCTGCAGCACCATCACCGGCCAGGGCAGCGCAATATCCGGCGCTGGCGGGCTGGCGGTGGCAGACAAAGAACCGTCGGCCTGCAAACCGGCCACCACCTCGGACCACGCTGCAGGCTTATTCATGCTGTGGCTCCGGCGTGACCTCGACTTGCCCGGCTTGATCCTGCCAGTGCCGGTGCAGCACGGTCAGCCACCAGCCTATGCCGCCAAGGCCAGCGACTGCATACGCGGCAATCAGCATCAGCAGGTCCTCGGCATGATGGCGCACGAACATCAATGCGATACCCATGCTCCACGCAGAGAACAATGCCAGCGCCAGCACGAACAGATCCCGCCCGCGGAAATAGGCATAGGCGCCGCCACCGCCCGCGCACAGCAACCAGAGCAACACGATCAAGGCATCGCGATCAAGAAGGGCTGGCCCCAGCACCCGTACATGTTCGCCCGCCGCCACCAGGCAGGCCGACAGGGTCAGCGGCACGCTGATGGCCAGCGCCAGCAAGCGCGGCAGCACGCGTGCGCGCCAATCATGCGCGCCACGCACGCAATATTCGGCAACGCACAGTGCCAGCACCCAAAACACGATCAATGGCAGGTTGAAGCCATCAAACAGCCCGAACACGTGCAAGCCACGCTGCCACGGCCAACGCGGCGCAGACAGCACAATCGCACTTGAGGCCAGCGCGATCCACAGCCCCCACAGGGGCATGGCGCGGCCCAGCAAAGCCCATGGCAGTGCCAACAAGGCCCACAAGGCAAACAGCTGCCATGCATCGGCCCCCGTCTGATACGCCTGCCCGATCACGGCAAGGCAGATGCCGGTGGCGGTTGCCAGGGCGAACAAGGCCCAGCGGCCGCTCGGTGCATCGCTACGCTGCCCCCAGCTCAGCCACGCCCATGCCAGCAGTGCCAGCCAGCCGGCTTCCGCCACCGCGACACGCGCCAGACGCGGCCAGGTCAACCAGTTGGAAGCGAACACCATGACCGCCCCGGCCAAGAGGCTGAGCACGCCGGTGATCAGCAGCAAGCGCTCGACATGCACGCGCCAGCGGGCGGCATCAGGCATCAAGCCTAGTGCCAGCAAGGCCCGGCGATAGCCTGGCTCGTCCAGCTCGCGCCGGTCGCGCCAGTGGTCCAGTGTGGAGCGTGGGTGCATGGGTGCCTATGACCTCAATGCAGTGTTGGGGGCGGCATGCACTGCCCCGTTGCAACAGGCGCAGTAAACCGTGCTTGAATCAAGTTAACGCACGTTTTGCCGCCGCGCTTGGGCAATTAGTCACAGTGCTGATGTCATGCCAATATTGCCGCCACCAGATGCTCAGACGCGGAAGCGGCCGATCTCGGTATCCAGCCCGGCCACGATATCGCGCAGCTTGCCGGCCGACCCGGCGGAATTGAGCGCGCCCTGGCTGTTCTGGCCGGCAAAGTTGGATACCTTCTCGACATGCAGGCCGATTTGCTGGGCGGCCGAGCTTTGCTCGCCCAGCGCTTCGATCAGCACATTGAGTTCATTGCGCGTATGCGCCGCGCCATCATGCAGCTGGCGTACCGGCTCGACCAGGCCATGCACCAGCGCCACGCCGGATTTCACCTGTGCTTCGCCAGCCAGCAGCGTGTTGGCAGCGTGGCGGGTCTGCTGCTGGATCGCATCGATGGTGGTGGTGATTTCTGCGGTCGAGCGCGTGGTGTGCTCGGCCAGCTTGCGCACCTCGTCGGCCACCACGGCAAAGCCGCGCCCCTGTTCACCTGCGCGGGCGGCTTCGATGGCGGCATTCAGCGCCAGCAGATTGGTCTGGTCGGCAATCGCCTTGATCACGCCGACAATGCGCCCGATTTCCTCGGCCTGCTCGGCAAGTTTGGAGACATCACTGACCGAGGTCTGGATGGTATCGACCATGCGGCCGATTTCCTCGGCGGCACGGCCCAGCTGGCTGTCGCTCTGGCTGGCCAGTTTCTCGGCAGTGCGGGCGGTTTCCAGCACCTGCTGCGAGCTGCGCGACAAGCTGTCGATGCCCGTGTACAACTCTTCCACTGCTGCGGCCATTGCCGCTGTCGATTCGCTTTGCTGATTGGCACCATCGGCAATCTGCCGGCTGCTTTGCGCCACGGTGCCGGCCTCGGCCTGCACCTCGCGGCTGCGTTGCGCCACATTGCGCAGGCTGGATTGCAGCGTATCGAACAAGCCGTTGAGCAGACGCGCGGCGTTGGACAGCTCGTCGCCACCGCTGACCGGCGCACGCGCCGACAGATCAAGGCTGCGCTGCACGGTTTCGATGGCGCCCACCATGCCGGTAATCTGCTGCATCACCAAGCGGATGATCAACACTGCGGCGGCCGACAGCGCCACCAGCGCCACCAGCGTAGCTGTTGCCAGCCCGCCCTTCACCTTGCTGTTGCCGCTGCGCGTTTCCGCCGTGATGCGCTCGGCCTCTTTCTGGTTGAAGGTGATCAGTTCGCGCAGCGTAGCGGCTGCCGTTTCGAATTGCGGTTCGGACTGCTGATACGCCACTTGATAGGTATCAAGCGTGACCATGCCATCGGCAATCTTGCTCTGGTTATCCGACAGGCCAGCATCGGCTGCCTTCCAGGTTTTCCACTGCCCCTCGAAGGTCTGCCAGAGCTTGTCTTCTTCCGGCGCCTTGTGCAGTTTCTGGTAGCGCGCAAAGCTCTCGTCGGCATGCGCCCACGCCTGCTGCTTGATGGCCAGCTGTTTCTTCAGCGCCTCGCCGGGGCTTTCCATGCGGGCAATCGCCAGTACGATCAGCTCCTGCGCACGTATGGCCTGCTGGGATTCGCCTATGGTCTGCAGGTTGAGCACCGAGGGCAGCGCTTCATCGGCAATCTGCTCGACCGCTGTTTCGCCGTTACGCACGCCCAGCCAACCAAAGAACGCGGTTACCAGCAGCAGGGCCAGTGCAAATGCGGCAAAAAGATAGAGCTTGGTTTGAATTCGCATACGCGCCCCCGCACGGAAAGTCTTAGCTTCAGGGTAGCTGGCCGCCACCGCCTTGCTTGAGAATCAACAAATACTGATATTCGTCTACTCACTGCCACGTTGCAAGCAATTTTGTAAGGTTAAAACTGACAAGCAACAGCATAGGCAGCGCCGCCCGGCATCGGTAGAATCGCTCGCCCCCGCTGTTTTAGTACCCTCCAGGATTCCGCCATGCTCTGGTTTCGCAACCTCCAGATTTATCGCCTCTCCCCCGACCACGCGCTGAGCGCCGCCAGCATTGCCGATGCACTGGCCAAGCGCCCGTGGCTGCCCTGCGGCACGCACGACCTGTTTACGCAGGGCTGGGTGCCGCCGACCCGCTTTGCCCCCGACCTGATGGCGTGGGAACGCCAGGATGCCGTGCTGGTCACGCTCAAGACCGAAGAGAAAATCCTGCCCGGCCCGGTGATCAAGGAAGAAGTCGACGAGCGCATCGCCAAGATCGAGGCAGAAGAAAACCGCCGCGTTGGCCGCAAGGAGGCCAAAGAGCTGAAAGAGCGCGTGACCGACGAGCTGATCCCCAAGGCATTCAGCCGCTCGCGCAGCCAGCGCGCCATCATCGACCTGCAAGCCGGTCTGGTACTGGTGGAGAGCGCCAGCGCCGCCAAGGCAGAGCAGCTGCTGTCCATCCTGCGTGAAACGCTGGGCAGCCTGCCAACCCGACTAGTCAACACGCAGACCACGCCGCAGACGGCCATGACCTTGTGGCTGGAAAACCCGGCCGAGGGCGTGTTCGATCTGGGCCAGGATGCCGAACTGCGCGAGCCGGGCGACGGCGGCGCTGTGGCGCGGCTGACCCGCCAGGCGCTCGACACGCCGGAAGTGTTGCACCATCTGGAAACCGGCAAGCTGGTGGCCAAGCTGGCGCTGAGTTGGGACGACAAGCTGGCCTTCCAGCTGACCGAGAAGCTGGAAATCAAGCGCCTGACCATGCTGGATGTGCTGCAGGAGCAGCTCAAGGATGCCGACGGCCATGACCAGCAAGCGCTGTTCGAGGGCAGCTTTGCACTCACCATCGGTGAGCTGCGCCAGTTCGTGCCGGTGCTGATTGAAGCATTGGGTGGCGAGATGCCCAGCTGATCCGCCGGCAGCTGCACTCAACATCACCTCAAAAAAAACGGCCCGTTAACGGGCCGTTTTTTATTGCACAGACAGGCCAACTAACCCTGCATGCCGATGCCGCGCGCCATGAAAGCCGCCAGGATGGGCAGCAGCGCCAGCAGGTGCACCTCCACCATCACCACGCGGCGCACCTTGCGCAGTTCAACCTCGGGCGGCGCATAGGCCGGGTCTGCCTTGGCGGCCTTGCCCCAGGCGCGAAAGCGCAAGGTGGGCCAGATCGAGAGCAGGCCAATGGCAATGAACAGCGTGACCTTGGCGTGGAATACCGGGTTGTGCTCGTAAAACGCAGCGCCCTTGGCGCCAAGGAAGACGCGCAGCAGGCCGGTAGTCAGCACCAGCACGGCCATCAGGCCGTAAAGCGCGTCGTAACGCACCAGCTTGGCGGCGGCAAGCGGCATCCACTCGCGCTTGACCAGCGCCGTTTCGATGGCCAGAAATGTCACCAGCAGCAATATGCACAGATAGTGCGCTGCAGCGAGGATAGCGTCCTGAATCACAATCAACTCCTGAGGGTATGACGTTCAAAGGAAATGGTCAGCGCTGCACCACACGCTCGACGGGTGGCGGCGGCTGAAATTTGAGGTGACCGACATACACCAGCGGCTGCGTGGCACGGATGGAGGGCACGTCATCCTCGCGCATGTGCATGATGTCAGCCGGGCTGACCCAGCGCGAATTGGCATCGGTAATCGGCAAGCCGGCCCGCGCATAGGCTTCCAGCACGAATTGCGAGCAGAAGAAGCGTTCGTTGTTCGACGTACCCAGTTGTATGGTGGCCAGCCCGCGCAAACAGCCGTCGCGCACCATGCCCGGCAGTACCGGCAGATCGCACAAGCGGCGCTCCAGCGAGAACGGCGCCAGCAGCAGCACACCCACGTAGTTGTAGCGTTGCCCCACCTGCGCCTCGGCAAAGCGGCGTATCTCTGCGGCCTGCACCACGCTCAGATCATTGCGGCGGAAGGCCACCACGACGGACTCATCGGCCAGTACCTCGGCCACCTTGCGCACGCGCACGCCCTCGCCCACCGCTTCGGCAATCTCGTCGTCGCCCAGATAGACCGCCGCATGGCTGACCGGCGCCAAGGTAAACAGGCGGATGCCGGTAGAGGTAATGCCATCGGCGGCCGACAGGATGATGTCGCCCGGCCGCAGCTCGGCCGCGCTGATCAGTTGCCCGCCATTTTGCGGGCTCAACCCCGGGCGCTGGAACACCAGCTTTTGCGGCTGGCCGCTTTCATCGGGCAACTGGCGCACGCCGACGGCACAGCCGGCCAGCAAGGAGGCAAACAACAGGGCAACAAGACTGCGCATGGGCAACAATTCAACCTTGATCAAACGGAGTCGTGGCAAACAGCCTCGATATTATGGCCATCCGGGTCACGCACGAAAGCGCCATAGTAATCTGCGTGGTAATGCGGGCGCGGGCCGGGTGCGCCGTTGTCGGTGCCACCAGCGGCCAGCGCGGCGGCGTAAAAGGCATCGACCTGCGCGCGATTGGCGGCACGGAACGCGATATGATTGCGATCAGTCACGGCGGCCACCGCGTGCAGCCAGAAGTCTGCCTTGGGCGGCTGGCCATAGCCGGCCACGTCGGTGCCGCCGGTTACGGCAGCCGGAAACTCCATCAGTTTGGCATAGCCCAGCGGCGCCAGCGCTTGTTCATAGAAAGATTTGCTGCGTGCGAAGTCGGTCACGCCTACGCCGGTATGGTCGATCATGCTGCTTGCTCCTGCAGGGGTTGGAAGAGGAGCCGCCAACAAAACCCGGCGTAGCGGTGCTGGCAAGGCACGCGAAACGCAGACAGTACAAAACGTACGGCAAGTGAGCGTAACGCGGCCAGCAGGGTTTTGTTTGCGGCGTTAAGTGGCACCATACCGGAGCTTGCATACGCCGTCATGCCGCAACGAAAAAAGCGCAAGAAATGCAAAGCCCGGCACTGGGCCGGGCTTGGTGGTGATACTCATGCCGATCAGAGGGGTTGGATATCCAGCTTCCTGAACAAGGCCTGATCGCGCGTCACATCCGGGTTGCCAGTGGTCAGCAGCTTGTCGCCATAGAAAATCGAATTGGCCCCCGCCATGAAGCACAACGCCTGCATCGCCTCCGGCATTTGCTGGCGGCCAGCCGACAGGCGCACGAACGACTTGGGCATGGTGATACGGGCAACAGCAATGGTACGGACGAATTCGGTCCAGTCCAGCGGCTCGGCATCGGCCAGCGGTGTGCCCTCTACCGCCACCAGGTTGTTGATCGGCACCGATTCAGGCTGCGGGTCCAGATTGGCCAACTGGTTCAGCAGGCCGGCGCGCTGTTCACGCGTTTCCCCCATGCCGACGATGCCACCGGTGCACACATGCAGGCCGGCATTGCGCACCTTGCCCAGGGTATCGAGGCGGTCATCGTATTCACGCGTGGACACGATATCGCCGTACTTTTCCGGCGCCGTATCCAAATTGTGGTTGTAGTAATCGAGGCCCGATTCCTTGAGTTGCTCGGCCATGCCATCCTTGAGCATGCCGAAGGTGCCACAGGTCTCCAGCCCCAGCGCCTTCACGCCGGCGATCATCTTCTTCAGCTCGTCCAGATCGCGCTGCTTGGGGCTGCGCCACGCGCCACCCATGCAGAAGCGGCTGGCGCCGTTTTCCTTGGCGATGCGCGCCACTTCCAGCACCTCGTCCGCCTGCATCAGCGGCTCGGCCTCCACGCCGGTGTGATAACGCGCGGCCTGCGGGCAATAGCCGCAATCCTCGCTACAACCACCGGTCTTGACGCTGAGCAAGGTAGACAACTGCACCTTGTTGGCATCGAAATGTTCGCGGTGCACCTGCTGCGCCCGGAACAGCAGATCGTTGAACGGCAGCTCGAACAGTTCGGCCACCTGTGCCACCGTCCAGTTCTGCGCTTCGGCATGCGGTTGGCGACGTTTCAGTTCGATGGTGTGTGGTGCGTTCATCAGGCGGGCATGGACTAGATTGAAGAATCTTCATTGTCCTGATGCCGTGATTCACTTGTCAAATTTCAAACACGAATTTCTGAACAAGTTGCAAAATTGCCAGCGCAGCATTTCCCGCGCCCTTGCACTGCCGGCCGCCTGCCTGCTGTGTGGCCAGCTATCCCGCCACGGCCTGTGCCCTGCCTGCCACGCCGATCTACCCCATTTGCCGCATGCGCTCTGCCCGCGCTGCGCGCTGCCGACGCCAGATGGCGGCCTGTGTGGCGCTTGCCTGCAGGCCCCGCCCGCCTTCGACGCCAGCTTTGCCGCGCTGCGCTACGCCGGCATCGCCGAGCACCTGATCCCCGCCGCAAAATTCGGAGGCCGCTGGCATGTGCTGCCGCTGCTGGCCCAGGTACTGCTGCACCGCCTGCCCGTTACGCCGGAAGTCGATGCCATCGTACCGCTGCCACTGCATCCGGCGCGCCTGCGCGAGCGCGGCTATAACCAAGCCACCGAAATCGCCACCCCGCTGGCCCGCGCCTTCCGGCTGCCACTGCGGCACGACCTGCTGCAGCGGCACAAGAACACCGAACACCAGGCCCGGCTGACCCAAGCCGCCCGCCACGGCAACGTACGCGGCGCCTTCACCGCCACACCCGCCGCGCGCGGCCTGCGCATTGCACTGGTGGACGACGTGATGACCAGCGGCGCCAGCCTGGATGCCGCTGCGCGGGCGCTCAAGAGGGCTGGGGCAGCTCATGTTGAAGCTTGGGTGCTGGCACGGACGCTGTAAAAGCTTGAGCGGGATGTGGCCCTGGGCTCTCAAGAATGGAATCTGCAGCCTCTGCCGCAGTTGGCACTACAGCACCGAACGCAGCTTCAGACGATGAAGGATTGGGCGTGTGAGCGGCCTGACTTATTGCATAAACACGTGATCAATCGTCCAGGGCTAGACAACTAGACACCTGGATAAGCATTCTTATCGCAAATGAAGAAACATATGCACCAATCAAACCCTATGCATCTTATGCACCAGGAGCATTTCCATGACCTGCAATAACCGACGTATTGTTCGCCTGCTTGCCTTGCTTCTCCTTGTTGTCATGCAAGGGTGTGCTACAGAGCGTCCTGATCCCGACAAGCAAAAGCGCGATGAGGCTATTGCGCTGTATGAAAAACACTGTCAGCAGGCGGGGGAGAAAATCTACAGGACGGTGGATCATGTACAGGGTTTGTTTTTGTTTAAATTACGACCCAAAAAAACTAATTTTCAGGACCAATTTGTACTCGATGACCCATATGGTCACGACACCGGTGGAGATGGGTATATTAAGAATTTCTTGATGGAAAAAAAAAATGGCAGCTTGCTTGACGAGGTCGGTGGTTATGGATATGTCGATGCCATTGATCCCAACGATGGTCTGCGGTATCGCTACACCGCCTATCTTGATCAGCCGTGGTTGCGGGATAAAAAATACGCAGAGTGGGTCCGCAATTTTTCGCTGCATAAGGAGTTGGCACCAAACGCGCCATTGCCGCGTTACGGCGTTACCTATGACGATATTTCTACCCGTGAAGATCGGGAACACTGGATTGCCGGGAGTTCGCTCAAGGTCATCGACTTGCAGACCCATGAAGTCATGGCAGAGCGGATTGGTTATATGGTGGATTTAGGCCTAGGTAGCCTCAATGGCGGCCGCTCTCCGTGGTTAATAGCGGCAGGAAACGCATGCCCAAAGTTCCCTGTGGTGTTCGGAACTCGGCATCCGCTACAGCAAATGCAAGCAAGGCATTTTGTTGAGAAAATATTGCGCATAAATTGATCTTCCAAGTGCGGGGTTTCAGGTCAAACCATGTATTTTTTATTTCATATAGGCCACATAAGGCATATGAAGAAAATGCAAAAAAACCCGCCCCTAAATTTCTTCCTTTTTATTCTCGGTGAGAATTCAAAGATTTTCTCACCAGCCTATTAGAAAAATAAACACCTAGACAAGCCTTCGTATCGAAAATGAAGAACCATATGCACCAGGAGCATTTCCATGACCTGCAATACACAACGTATTGTTCGCCTGCTTGCCTTGCTTTTCCTTGTTGTCATGCAAGGGTGTGCTACAGAGCGCCCTGATCCCAACAAGAAAAAGCGCGATGAAGCTATTGCGCTGTATGAAAAACACTGTCAGCAGGCGGGGGAGAAAATCTACAGGACGGTGGATCATGTACAGGGTTTGCTTTTGTTTAAATCACGACCCAAAAAAACTAATTTTCAGGACCAATTTGTACTCGATGATCCATATGGTCACGATACCGGTGGAGATGGCTATATATTGACCTTCCTAAGAAAAAACGAAAATGGTCACCTGCGCTATGAACCTGGTGGCTACGGCTATATCGATGTGATTGACCCCAACGATGGTCTCCGCTACCGCTACACCGCCTATCTTGATCAGCCGTGGTTGCGGGATAAAAAATACGCAGAGTGGGTCCGCGATTTTTCGTTGCATAAGGTGTTGGCGCCGAACGCGCCACTGCCGCGTTACGGCGTCACCTATGACGATATTTCCACCCATGAAGATCGGGAACACTGGATTGCCGGGAGTTCGCTCAAGGTCATCGACCTGCAGACTCATGAAGTTATGGCCGAAAGGATCGGTTATATGGTGGATTTAGGCATGGGCAGCCTCAATGGCGGTCGTTCGCCGTGGTTAATCGCGGCCAGCCAAGCATGCCCTTCATTCCCAACAATTCCGGGAACTCGCCATCCAGAACAACAACTCCAGACACGACACTTTGTTGAAAAAGTGCTGCATACAAATTGAATATATTTAACGGAAATTAAAACAACCACATCGAGCACCGCCACCAATTATGATTCATCGACATATAAAAAATATGCAAATTTGCAGATGGACGAATGGAGTTTGAGGTCAGCTCTTCTATTTTGCATAGACCGCATAAGCTATGCGAGTAAAAATTCAAAACACCCGATCTTATCTTTTCAAATTTTGAAAAAATCATAAAAAACAGCAGCTTCAACTTAGGCCAGACTAGAATGAAATTAAAAACAACAAGACCTGACCTCACTTTTTGATCGTCCGGAGCTGGACAACTAGAAATCTAGATAAGTATTCTTATCGCAAATGAAGAGCCATAAGCATTAATAAAACTCTATGCACCTTATGCACCAGGAGTACTTCCATGACCTGCAATAAACAGCCTATTGTTCGCCTGCTTGCCTTGCTTTTCCTTGTTGTCATGCAAGGGTGTGCTACAGAACGCCCTGATCCCAACAAGCAAAAGCGCGATGAGGCTATTGCGTTGTATGAAAAAAACTGCCAGCAGGCGGGGGAGAAAATCTACAGGACGGCGGATCGTGTACAGGGCTTGTTTTTGATTAAGGCACGGCCAAATAAGAACAACTTTGATGATCAATATGAGTTGTCTGATCCATATGGTTACGATGTTGGTGGTGATGGCTACATAATTAGCTTTCTTCAAAAGTATGACCACGGAAAAGTGGTTATGGATACAGGCGGATTTGGGTACGTAGATATCATAAACCCAAAAGATGGCATGCGTTATCGTTATACTGGATATATTGATCAGCCGTGGCTACGGGACAAAAAATACGCTGAATGGGTCCGCGATTTTTCGTTGCATAAGGTGTTGGCACCGAACGCACCCTTGCCGCGTTATGGCGTCACCTATGATGATATTTCCACCCATGAAGACCGGGAACACTGGATTGCCGGGAGTTCCCTGAAGGTGGTCGACCTGCAGACCAATGAAGTCATGGCGGAGAGAGTCGGATATATGATTGATACAGGGCAAGGAGACAAATCTGGCGGCCGTTCCCCATGGCTTATGGCTGCGTACCATGCCTGTCCGAAGTTTCCGACTAATTTTGGAACAAACCACCCATTTCAACTGGATCAGGCCAGGCGATTTGTTGCAAAGGTTTTGCGGCCGAATTTTGATTTGGAATAAATATTAAAAAATGAAATGCGGGGTCAGGACTCAATACTGTTTGGTTAGGTCTATTTATCATCCTATACTGAGCCATCTCCTCCCAGGGTGCAGCGATGGCTCGAACCAAGGCAGTCCTCAGTAGTGGCGCAAGGCTCAGTGACCACCTCAGCGCCAGCCTGCTGGCCCGGGTTTACCCCGCCACCCTGATCAACCAGATTCTGGATCAGCAGGGTCGCAACAGCCAGCGCGTTCGCAGCTTTCCTGCTTTGGCCGGGGTTTACTATTGCATGGCGCTCAGCCTTTACCCCGAAGCCAGCTATGAGGCTGTGTTTTCGGTGGTGGCGCAAGGCCTCGCCTGGGCCGAAGGCCGGCCCGAGCCATCTCCCGTCAACAAGTCTTCCATCAGCGAATTGCGCAGCAAGCTCGGTGCCGAGCCGCTACAGGCTTTAATGGCTGCGGCCTGCGTACCCCTGGCCGATCCCGCTCATCATCCGCATGCCTTCTATCGTGGTCTGCGCCTGGTGGCCATCGATGGCAGCAATATCGATCTGCCCGACGAAGTCGAGAATGTGGCTGCATTTGGCTACCCCGGCAGCCGTACCGGCCTGGCCGGCTATCCCCAGGCGCAATGTGCGGTGTTGGTCGAGTGCGGCACCCATGCCATCGT
>NZ_FWXD01000044.1 GCF_900176275.1 Andreprevotia lacus DSM 23236
GCCAGGATCAAACTCTTTAGTTCAATCTCTGTTACTACTTTTCGCGCTCACAAAACTCAAGAAATCAACAAAGTTGTACTTTGTTTCTTTCTGTCTTAGTGCGAGCACTTGATGTCTTCTTCAAGCACTCACACTCATCGGCTGTAATTTGTTAAAGATCGTTTGCTGCGCCACCGAAAAACTCTGCTAAACTCTTCGTTTCGCTTCGTCTTTCGCTGTGTCTGCAGCGGAGAAACCGAAATATACGCACCCCCTCTGAAGTCGTCAACACTTCAACGCAAAATTCTTCACCTAAACCACTAAGTCATTGATCTGTAACACACCAGATCACCACCGTCTGGCGCCAGAATCGGTGAACCTCTGCAGTCTCTCCAGCGCACCTTGAAGCACCAACCCTGCAAAACAGGCCCAAAACGCCTGCATCACCCCGAAATCCGCCCGCCCGGTGCGCACTTTGCGCAAAAAACAGGCAGAACAACGGCAACAGCAGGGGCACACGTCCCTCCAACCACCTGATTCATCCTGCGCCAGCGGGTGCGCGTCTCGCGCGCGAGCGCGCGTTACTTATATGCGATGGTGAGCACAGCCATGAAAAGGCCGCAGAACTGCTGCTTCTATGCGCTTGCCCTCTTGTGGAAGTGTTTGATCGCCACCATGATCTTGCCATGAGGCATTTGGAGTCACGCATGAACAAGGTTTTGATGTACAGCACAGGGGTCTGCCCGTACTGCATACGCGCAGAGCAGTTGCTGAAGCAGCGCGGTGTCAGCGAGATCGAAAAGATACGCATCGATCTTGACCCGGTTCGCCGTGACGAAATGATGAATCGCACCGGCCGCCGCACCGTGCCGCAGATCTATATCGGCGACACGCATGTGGGTGGATACGATGACCTCGCGGCGCTGGATCATGCCGGCGGCTTGCTGCCGTTGCTGTCCGCCGAGTGACGATGGCAGCAGTCATCGAATCATGCGATGATGCCCGCCGCACTATCCCTTATAAGCTACTAGTTACTTTTACCCCGAGAAGGAATCGCCATGAGCGAACAGAACCAAGAGGCGCAACAGCCGGTTTTCGCCATCCAGAAGCTGTATGTGAAAGATGCTTCGCTGGAAGTGCCCAACGCGCCGTTCGTTTTTGCTGAAGAGCAACAACCAGAATTCAACATTCAGTTCCGCAACAACGCACGCCAGGTTTCGGCCGAGAACGGCTTCTATGAAGGCAGCTTGACCGTGACCGCCGAAGCCAAAGTCGAAGACCGCAATGTCTTCCTGGTGGAAGTGACTCAAGCAGGCCTGTTCCAGATCGAAAACGTGCCGGAAGCAGAAATGGACCCGCTGTTGGGCATCGGCGTGCCGAGCATCCTGTTCCCGTACCTGCGCGAAACGATTTCGGACCTGACCACCCGCGCCGGCTTCCCGCCGCTGCTGCTGCAGCCGATCAATTTCGAGGCCATCTACCTGCAACAGCGCGCTCAACAAGCTGCGCAGCAGACTGAAGCCAATGCACAAACCACGCACTAAGCTGCTGGTTCTGGCTGCGCTGGCCTTGTTGGCCGGCGCAAGCCATGCCCTCGAATTCCGCTCGGTCGCCCGTCATGGCGCCGTGTTGTATCAAGCACCGCAGGACGATGCGAAGAAGCTGTTCGTGCTCAGCCGTGGTACGCCGCTGGAATTGCTGTCCGAGGAAAACGGCTGGCTGCGCGTGCGCGACCGCGAGGGCACGCTGGCCTGGCTGAAAAAGACCGACGCAAGCGGCAAACGCTATGTGGCCGTACTCAAGCCGGTCAACGTCTACCAGAAGCCCGACGCAGGCGCTGCCGTGCAATTCAAGGCCGGCAAGGATTTACTGCTGGAGCTGGTGGAAAACACCCGCAACGGCTGGCTGAAAGTAAAACACCGCGACGGCCAGACCGGCTATATCCGGATCGAAGAGGCCTGGGGCGCATGAAATTAGCCGTACTTGGCGCCGGCGCCTGGGGAACCGCGCTGGCGATCCGCTTTGCCCATCAAGGCAATGTGGCGCTGTGGTGCCGCGACGCAGAACAAGCTGCCCGCATGGCAGCCGCCCGCTCCAACCCCGATTACCTGCCCAACCTGCCCTTTCCCGACAGCCTGAGTGTGACCGCCGAGCTGGCTGATGCCGTGCACGATGCGGACTCCATCCTCATCGTCACCCCCATGGCCGGCTTGCGCCCGACACTGCAAGCACTGACCGCACTGGGCAACCGGGCACCGGTGCTGTGGGCGTGCAAGGGACTGGAAGCGGGCACGATGAAATTCCCGCATCAGGTGGCCGAAGAAGAGCTCGACGCCACCATTGCGCGCGGCATGCTGTCCGGCCCGAGCTTTGCGCAGGAAGTGGCTGCCGGCAAACCGGCCGCCGTGACCATAGCCGCCAGCGATGCCGAATTTGCCCGCCGCACTGTGGCGGCGCTCAATACGCCAGTGCTGCGTCTGTACGCCAGTGATGATCTGGTGGGCGTGGAAATCGGCGCAGCGGTCAAAAACGTGCTGGCGATAGCCGCCGGCGTGTGTGACGGCCTGAATCTGGGCCTGAATGCCCGCGCAGCGCTGCTGACGCGCGGTCTGGTGGAAATGGCGCGCTTTGGCGCGGCCATGGGTGCCAAGGCAGAAACCTTCATGGGCCTCGCGGGCATTGGCGACCTGATGCTGACCGCCACCGGCGACCTGTCGCGCAACCGGCGCGTGGGCCTGCTGCTGGCGCAAGGGCTGCAGCTGGATGATGTATTGAAAAACCTCGGCCATGTAGCCGAAGGCGTGCCGACGGCGCGCGAGGTGTTGCGCCAGGCTGATGCGCTGGGCATCGACATGCCGATCACGCGTTCGGTGTGCAAGCTGCTGTTCAATGGCGCAGCGGTCAACGACATCATCAGCGAGCTGATGGAGCGTGCACCGCGCATGGAAGGCGACGCCTGACCGCGCCGCAATGATCGCGTTACACTGAAGGCCGGTAATGACCGGCCTTTTTCATGCCCCGCCGCTACGCCATCCTTTCCGACATTCACGGCAATCTTGCCGCGCTCGACGCCGTGCTGGCCGACCTGCGCGACTGGCCCGACGCCACCTTGCTGGAGCTGGGCGACACACTCTATGGTCCACTGGCCCCCTACGCTACCTGGCAACGCCTGCTGGCCGAGGCCGACAGCCGTCGCGTGCTGCATATCAATGGCAATCAGGATCGCGACGTCTGGGAGGGCAAGGACGACGGCCCGACCATGCAGTTCGTGCGGGCCGAGCTGGGTCTCGCCGGCATTGCCTGGCTGCAGTCGCGCCCGGCCGCCCTGCGTGTGGATGATCTGCTCTATGCCTGCCACGGCCAACCCGGTGATGACCTGCGCTACTGGCTGGAGGATATGGATCGTGGCCTGCGACCGCTGGCCGAGATCGCCGCGCTGGCAGGCCGCATTGATGCGGAAATCCTGCTGTGCGGCCACAGCCACACGCCGCGCGTGGTGGGGCTGCCCGACAACCGCATCATTGTGAACCCCGGCAGCGTGGGGCTGCCGGCCTTTCGTGACCAGCGGCCTGCGCATGCCATGCAGACCGGCAGCCCGCACGCGCGCTACGCACGGCTGGAGGCCACCGACCGTGGCTGGCTGATTGATCTGCGCTGCGTGCCCTACGACCACACCATCGCGGTCGAGCAGGCGCTGGAACGCAACCGGCTGGATTGGGCCGGCTGGCTGGCCAGCGGTTTTGCCTGAACGTCAGCCGGCAACGCTGCCGGATTGGTCCGTCGTAGCCTGAGTGGTGCTGTCGCTGGTTGCCGGCTTGCTCAGCGTCACCTTGTCGCCGGATGGAATACCTTCCTTCTCCCAGCGATCAAATTCGGCAGTAATGGCCGCGTGCGTCTGCTCGCTGATATCGGGCAGTTTGCCGCCAAAGAAGTCAGTCGCGTCCTTGAAGCCCTTTTCCACTGCCGCCCGGATGGTCGCCAGCTTGCTCGGGTCATCGCCTATCGCCGCCTTGGCAAAGCTCAGGATGCGCTCGGCAGTATTGGTGACACCGAATTCGCCGTCGTCGGAGACCGCCTGCTTGGCCGCCTCGATGGTGGCCGGGTCTGCCGACAGATGCTGCTCGCCACTGACGACCTTGGACCACGTGAGCCCTTGCTGCTGCAGCATGCCGTTCAGCATGTCGGTAAAGGCCTGCACCTTGCGGTTCGATTCATCCATCATGCCGGCCAGATCGACCGGCTTGCCGCTATTGGTGGTTTTGCGCGGGTCGGTATAGGTCAGGTCTGCGCTGTCCGGGTTGTCGCCCAGCGAAACGCTGTCTTGCGGTGCATTGCTATCGCTGCTGCTGTTCGTGCTGGTGCGTAGCGACACGGTTTGCGTCGTTACGGTGGTCTGGGTGATGCCTATGCTGCTGATGGCCATGATGTGCTCCTGCCCGTAGCACACGGGCGTATGACGTCGCGCCCCTGCGGGCGTCCATCTCTACTTCATCGGCCGGTTTGGCGGATTTTGCAGGGGTGAATATGACCGCCCGTCAGATGGCGGACAAAAACGCCCGCTGCGCGGCGATGAAATCATCCGCATGCGACAGGAAAGGCACATGCGCCGCCCCCTTGTGCACCACGTATTGCGCATCGGGCCGCTGCTGCGCCAGCCAGTCACCGGCACCCAAGGGGCTGAGTGTGTCCTTGTCGCCGAATTGCAGCAGCAGCGGCACGTCCAGCTCGGCGATGCGCGTGCGCAGATCGGTATCGCGCAGGATATCCAGCCCTTCACGCAACGCCGCCTGATCGGGTTCGCCATGCAGCAACAGCTCGGCCAGCAGGGTCTTGCTCTGTTCGCGGGCGCTCGGGCTGCCCAGCGTTTGCAGGTTGATGAAGCGCCGGAGCGTGCCCTGCCAGTCATCGCCCAGGCTGGCGGCAAACTGCTGCAAAGTGCGCATGGGCATGGCCGGTTGCCAGTCATCGCGTTGTGCAAAGCACGGGCTGGAGGCCACCAGCGTGAGCGAGCGCACCTGATCGGGCCGGCGCAGCGCCCAACTGGTAGCCACCGCACCACCCAACGACCAGCCCACCACGTGCACCGGGTTGGGGAAAGTGGCTTCAAGCGCATCAACCATGCCTTCCAGCGTCAGGCCGGCCAACGGCGCGCTGCGGCCGTGGCCGGGCAAGTCCACCAGCTGGTGGCAGAAATCGTCGGCCAATGCCGCGGCGGTTTGCCGCCAGACAGTGCCGTTCATGGCCCAGCCATGCAGCCAGACCACGTCCTCACCACGGCCAACGGTATCGAAATACAGACTCATGCTTGATCCAGTAATCGGGTGATTTCATCCGCCAATGCGGCAACGCCTGCCACCTCGTGTGCGGCCGACAGGCAGATGCGCAGGCGCGGCGTTGGCACGGTGGGCGGGCGTATTGCTGCCAGCCAGTAGCCCCGCTCGCGCAGCGTGGCCGACCACGCCAGCGCGGCAGCGCTATCGGGCGCCAGCAATGGCTGGATGGGCGTGGCGGATGGCATCAGGCCACGCCCGGCCAGCGCAGTACGCAAACAGGCAATTTGCTGCTGCAGGCGTTCGCGTCGCCAACCATCTTGTTCAATCAGATCGAGGCTGACCAGCAATGCCTCGGCCAGCAGCGGTGGCGCTGCGGTGGTGTAGATATACGGGCGGGCGAAGTTGATCAGGTAGTCGATCACCACCTGCTCGGCAGCCACAAAGGCCCCCGCCACACCGGCCGCCTTGCCCAGGGTGGCCATATAGATCACCCGCGGCGACTCCAGCCCGGCGTGCGCCATGCTGCCGCGCCCATCGCCCAGCACACCAAAGCCGTGCGCGTCGTCCAGATACAGCCAGGCATCATATTGTTCGGCCAGCCGCAACAGATCGGCCAGCGGCGCGATATCGCCATCCATGCTGAATACCGCGTCGACGGCGATCAGTTTGCGTGCGGCGGTGCTGGTGGCCAGCAAGCGCTCAAGCGCAGCCATGTCGTTGTGGGCAAAGCGCTTGAAATCAGCCCGGCTGAGCTGGCAGGCATCGTTGAGCGAGGCGTGGTTGAGCTTGTCGGCAAACACCGCATCGCCACGCCCGACCAGTGCAGTCACCACCGCCAGATTGGCCATGTAACCTGTGCAGAACGACAGTGCCGCCGGCTTGCCCACCCAGTTGGCGGCGCACTGCTCGAAGGCTTCGTGCACCGCGTAGTGACCGGCCACCAGATGCGCTGAGCCACTGCCCACACCCCAGCGCTGCGCGCCCTGCTGCGCGGCCAGGATGATGTCGGGATGGTTGGCGAGGCCCAGGTAATCATTGCTGCAGAAATTGAGCAGCATCTGCCCGCCCACCTGTACCTGCGCGCCCTGCGGGCTGCCCAGCACCGTGCGCTGGCGGAACAAGTGTTGTGCGCGGCGTGCGGCAAGGTCGGCATCAAGGCTGGAAAAAGGCATGGGTGGCATCAGCAAAGGAGTGTCGCGCATTTTACGCCTGCGCCCATGCAGCATCGCCCGCGATCAGCTTAGCAACAAACGCCAAGCGACATAGACAATCAGCCCGCCACCGATGCCAGCCAGCAAATGCTTGCTGCGCCACACGATCAGCCCGGCCGCCACTGCGCCAGCCAGATAAGCATTGTGGATGGAGAGATAGAGTTTGTCGTCGTGCAGCAGGGCGATCGGGAACACGATGGCCGACAGCACGGCCACCGGCACGTATTCCAGCATGCGGCGCAGCCGGGGCGGAAAACCGCCGCCGTTGCCCAGCCACAATGCCACGCGCGGGCCATAGGTCACCAGCGCCATGCCGGCGAGGGTGAGCAGGATATCGCTCGTCGCCATGCTCATGCGGCCTCCTGCTTGACGGTGGGTTCCAGCAGCATGCCGACGGCAATCCCCGCCAGCACGGCGGCCAACAGGCCCAGCTTGTAGGGCAAGGCCGTGGTACAGAGTGCGGTCAGGCCAGCTGCCAGTGCTGCGGCCACCTGCGCGCGGTTCTTCAGCAGCGGCACCACGATGCCGACAAAGGTGGCCACCATCGCAAACTCCAAGCCCCAATGCTCGATGCCCGGCACGGTCTGGCCCAGTACGATGCCGACCGCAGTCCATGCAATCCAGTTGCCATACATGGCCAGCCCGGCACCCAGGTAATAGCTGCGCACATCCACCGGTGCGGCAGACTGCAGGCGGTTGTACACCACGGCAAAGGTTTCATCGGTCAGCACGAAAGCCATCAAGGCCCGCCAGTGGCGCGGCAAGCCGGCCACATAGGGCAGCAGGCTGGCGCTGTACAGGGCGTGGCGGATATTGACGATGAAGGTGGTCGCCACGATGACCAGCGGGCTGGCCCCGGCGGCCATCAAGGTAACGGCGATGAATTGCGCCGAGCCGGCAAACACGAACAGCGACATTGCCAGGGCCGCCCACGGCGGCAAGCCGGACGGGCCGGCCAGCGTGCCGAAAATCAGCCCGAACGGCGCTGCACCCAACAGCATGGGCAGGTTGTCGCGCGCGCCGGCCAGAAAGCCGTCCGGCTGCTGCGCTGCAGGGTTTTCAACAATTTCAGTCATCTGTTCATCATAAGGAGGGCACCAGCAAAACAACCGGTACAGTTGAGCTGCATTTGTACCGAACACCGTGCGCCCGGACGGGCGGCCGGCACGGGCGTGGCATAATTGCCCCATGAACCTTGCCAACCTGCAGCTGCGCGCCCCCCATGCCGAAGAATTCGTTGCCGTTGCCGCGCTGGTGCACCGCGCTTTCGACGCTGCGGTAGCCCCCGGGCTGAATGCCGAAGGCCGCGCCACCTTTTATGCCTATGCGGTATCCGAGGCGATTGCCGGCCGCCATGCGTTCGAGCACCTCACACTGCTGGCCGAGCGCGATGGCCAGTTGCTGGGCATGGTGCAGCTCAAGCTGCCCGATCACCTGTGCATGCTGTTCGTGGAACCCGCCGCACAGGGGCAAGGCATAGGGTGCGCGCTGGTCGAGGCCATCATCGCGCTGGCCTGTGCGCAGCAGCCAGGCTTGCGCACCATCTCGGTCAACGCCAGCCTGAATGCCGTGCCCGCCTATCAGCGCTACGGGTTTGTGCCCATGAGCGAAGAACGGGTGCGGAACGGCATCCGTTATGTTCCGATGGAAAAACAACTTGATGCTTAGCGGCTGGCAACACCCGATCTGCATGGCGCCGCGCCGGTTGCGCCCCTGGCTGATGGCTACCGGCTCGCTGACGGCACGGCTGGTCGCCCATTACCCCGCTTTCTCGGTACGCGTGCTGCGCCAGACGCATGCACCGGCCCATCTGGACGAGCGTCGCCCCTTGTCCGCGCCGCGCGGCCTGGTCGAAACGCGCGAGGTCTTGCTGATGAGTGGCGATACACCGCTGGTCTTCGCGCATAGCGTGGCGGCACCCGCCGCGCTGCGGCGCGGTTTTCGCGCGGTCGGCAAGCTGGGCAACCGCTCGCTCGGCTCCTTCCTGTTTGCCACACCGACCATCGTGCGTGCACCGCTGGCCTGGCGACGTGTAGACAGGCGCCACCCCTTGTGGCGCAAGGCGTCGCGCGCACTGGGCGGGCTGCATGAGCCGCTGTGGGCGCGTCGTTCACTGTTTCTGGCTGGCCACGATGCACTGCTGGTTACCGAAGTGTTCCTGCCACCGTATTTCAGCCCGCAAGGTCATACGCGATGACAAGCTGCGTTTCCGACTGGTTTGGCCCACGTTTCGACGCACTCCACCCGCAGCTGCAACAACTGCATCTGCATGGCGGGCAGCTGGATGGCACGGTCACCATGCGTTTTGGCAGCGGCCTGGCCGGCCTGATCGGCAAGCGGCTGGCACGCAAGCTGGGCGCGCCGACGCAGGCGGGCGAGCATGCCTTTCACGTGGACATCCGCCATGGCGATCGCAAGCTGCACTGGGACAGACGCTTCGACAATGCCCACTGGATGCACTCTACCTTTGAACCCGTCGGGCGCTATCCCGAAGGTTGCTGGCTGGAGCAGACCGGCCCACTCAAGCTGCGCCTGACGGTGGATGTGATTGATGGCGGCTGGCACTGGCGCAAGCTGGGCGTGCGCGTGGGCGGCATCCCCTTGCCCAACTGGCTGTTTCCACACTCGACCGCCTGGAAGCGCATCGAAGACGGACAATACCGCTTTTACGTGGCGTTCTCGCTGCCCGTGTTCGGCCTGCTGCTTGCCTACGGCGGCCAGCTGCAACCTGCCCTCGCCACCGATTCTTCCCAACCCCGACAACCATGACCACAAGCCCCATGCCTTTCCAGCAACGCCTTCAGCTTTACCTGCGTCTGGCGCGCCTCGACAAGCCCATCGGCATCCTGCTATTGACGTGGCCCACACTGTGGGGGCTTTGGCTGGCCGGCAACGGCACGCCCGACTGGCTGGTGGTCGTCATCTTCGTGCTCGGCACGGTGCTGATGCGCTCGGCTGGTTGTGTGATCAATGATTATGCCGACCGCGAATTCGACGGCCGTGTGGCGCGTACCAAGTTGCGACCGCTGGCGGCCGGGCTGGTCGGCAAGAAAGAGGCATTGCTGCTGGCCGCCGGCCTGGCGCTGGCGGCGCTGCTGATTGCGCTGCCGCTCAACCGGCTAGCGCTGCTGCTGGCCATACCGGCCGCGTTCCTGGCGGCCAGCTACCCGTACACCAAGCGTTTTCTGGCCATTCCGCAGGCTTATCTGGGCATTGCCTTCGGCTTCGGCATCCCGATGGCGTATGCCGCGCTGCAAAACAGCGTGCCGGCCGCGGCATGGTGGCTACTGCTGGCCAATCTGTTCTGGACCGTGGCCTATGACACCGCCTATGCCATGACCGACCGGCCGGACGACCTGAAAATCGGCATCAAGACCTCGGCCATCACTTTCGGCCGCTACGATGTGGCAGCGGTGCTGCTGTGCCATGCCGTGTTTCTCGGCATGATGGCGTGGCTGGGACTGGCCCATGGTCGGGGTGTGGTTTATTTGCTGGGCCTGCTGGCCGCCGCACTGCTGGTGGTGTTCGATCAATACCCGCGCATCCGCGAGCGCGAACCGCAGCGTTGCTTCACGGCGTTTCTGGCCAACAACCGCATCGGCGGGGTGATCTTTGCCGCGCTGGCGCTGGATTACGCCATCCATTGAAGGCGATTCCGGGCGGTGGCACCCACAGGGTCGTCCCGGCTACACCTTGAAGCGATCCGCCTGCGCGGCCAGCTCGGCCGAGAGCCGGTCGAGATCGGCACTGCCCTGACGCACCGACTGCAATTGCTGTGCGTTGGCGGCAATCAAACCGGCAATGTCCTGCACACCACGTGATGATTCGGCCACGGCCTGGGCTTGCTGGCGCGATACAGCGGCGATATCGCTGGCAATCTGCCGCATCTCACCGGTACTGGCGACAATGTGCTGCTGCGCTGCATAGGCCTCCTGCAGGTGCGCGGCATCCTCCTCCACGCCCTGCGTGACGTCCTGCATGGCCCGCACTGCCTCTTGAGTGGCGCGCTGTATGCTCTCCGTCATGGTGGCAATATCGCTGGTCGATAGTGCCGTACGCTCGGCGAGCTTGCGCACCTCATCGGCCACCACCGCAAAACCCCGCCCCTGTTCACCCGCCCGTGCAGCCTCGATGGCAGCATTGAGCGCCAGCAGATTGGTCTGGTCGGCAATCTCGCGGATGGTGCCGGCCACCTGGCCGATCTTGCCGGCCGATTCGGACAGCGCGTCGATATGGGCCGATGAGCGATGGGTCGCCGACAGCAGCACCTGATTGGTGGCAACGACCTTTTCCATGGCCGTGGCCGAGCCGCGCGCCAGATCGGCGGCCTTGCTGGCCGCATCGGCGCTGCCACGGATGCGCTCGCTCACATCCAGCACCGAGGCATTGAGCTGCTCGGACTGCTGTGCCACGCCACGAATGCGGCTATCGGCCGCCTCGGCGTGGCCACTGGCATCGCTGGCACGCGCCGCCAGATCACGTGCCGTGCTCATCACCTGCCGTGCCGATTCCTGTACCGTGCGGATCAAGCCGGACAAATCACCCAGCAGCTGATTGACCGTGCGGGCAATATCGGCCACTTCATCCTTGCCCTGCGGCTCAACCCGGCGACCCAGTGCCGTACCCAGCGTGAGCATGAACTCGCGCAGATTCTTCAGCGGCCGGTCTATGCTGCGCACCTGGAACAAGGTCGATGTCGCAATCAGCAGAATGCCCAGAATGGCCGCTGCCCAGCCCAGCATCTGCGCCTGCATCGCGACATCTGCCTCGGCCTCGCGCTTGTGCTTGGCGTGCGATTCGATCAGGTCACTGAACTTGCCCAGCTTGTCTTCAAGCAGTTCAAACTGCTTGATGAAGGATTCGAAACCCGCTTCATTGCCGCTACCGCTCTTGTACTGGGCAATCAGCGCCTGTGCATCTTGCAGGTATTTTTCGAGGTCGGGCTTGAATGCGGCCAGCGCCTGTTTCTCCTCGTCGGACAGCGGCAACGCCTCGTTGGCCGTTACATTCTTGCGGATGATCTGGGCATGCTCGGCAAATCCGTCCTCGACCACCTTGGCTGCAGCCACGTCACTCGCGGCGGTCTGCTGGTGGTGGTACATGGCCAGCACATCGGCCCTGATGGCATCGTGCATCATGTCGGTGTCGGCATGCTGGCGCAAAGCCTGCACGCTGACCGCGTTGTCCCGCATGGCCGCGACCAGGCCACGCGTCTGGGTGACATTGATCAGGCAGATGACCAGCACCAGGATGATGGTCAGTGCGCCAAACGCGATCAGCCGATTGCGGATGGAGATGTTCTGCAGCATGGGTTGGCCCGGGCTCCAAGATGAGCGTCATGAGGTTGCAAGTACCCGGTAATTTCACCGTGGCAGTTTTATTGATAGGTGAAACTGAGGCAGACTGCGCCAAAATTACCTTTCCCGTCCATGGCCGATCTTCTTCCCGCACCCGCCACAGCCAGAGCACTGGCGCTGCAGCTCTCCGATCTGGAAGCCGGCACGCCACGCCAATGGTACTGGCTGGAAATCGCCGCCGTACAGGCGCAATCCCCGGCCAGGCGCCATGCAGGCCTGTGGCTGTTGCGCCACGCAGGCATTGCGCTGCTGTGGCCCTGGCTGCACCGGGCCGGCCTGCCCGGGCTGGCGCTGTACGAGCGCAGCATTGCGCCGCTGTGGCAAAGACATGCGCAACTGCTGGCCGACGGCGCCATGCTCTGCACCGCCCTGCCGGCCTTGCTGGCCGGCTTTGCCCGCCTGCCTGCCACTCAAGCCTTTCTGGCGTGGCTGCTGATGCTGGGCGGACTGGTCTGGCATGTGGTGCGCACCAAGGCGCCACAACGGCCCGCCGCTGACCGTGACGATACCGAGACCGATGAGCAACCCGGCCCGGAAGACAGTGTGGGCCTCACCGGCCAGTTGCTCGCGGCCGGCACATCACCCGGCGAGGCTCTGGCCTTGATCGCCGCACTGCGCGCGCGGCCGGATTCGGCATGGGCATCGCTGCTGCCCCGGCTGCCGGCACTGGCCCCCCCACCGCCCCGGGCCCGCACGCGCCGCATGCTCAACGGACTCGGCTGGCTGGCTGGCAGCCTGCCGGGCACATTGTTGATTTCGTGGCTGCCCTCACCTTTCGCGCTGCCGGTCGCCACAACAGCCTGCGCCCTGCTGACCTGGCGCGCCAAGGGTCCTGCCGGCGGCGCCCTGATCGTGCTGACCGCCTTGCTGGCCTACGCTTGCGGCCGCCTCGGGCATGTCTTGTAGCGTCATCAGTACCGGGGACTGCACATGCCGCAGCACCGGCCCTGCATGCTGCTGTCGGCGGCATGTTAGAATCGCGTTTTTCGTTGTTTACCAGCAGGATCAATCACATGGCCGGCCATAGCAAATGGGCGAACATCCAGCATCGTAAGGGCCGTCAGGACGCCAAGCGCGGCCAGGTCTTCACGCGCCTGATCAAGGAAATCACCGTAGCCGCCAAGATGGGTGGCGGTGACCTCAACATGAACCCGCGCCTGCGTCTGGCGGTGGACAAGGGTCTGGCGGCCAATATGCCGAAAGACAACATCTCCCGCGCCATCGACCGTGGCACCGGCAATCTGGAAGGCGTCGATTACGCCGAATGCCGCTACGAGGGCTACGGCATCGGCGGCGCAGCGGTCATGGTGGACTGCCTGACCGACAACAAGGTGCGCACGGTGGCCGAAGTGCGCCATGCGTTCTCCAAGTACGGCGGCAATATGGGCACAGACGGTTGTGTGAGCTTCCAGTTCAAGCACTGCGGCTATCTGGTGTTCGCACCGGGCACCAACGAAGACGCGCTGATGGAAGCCGCGCTGGAAGCGGGCGCCGACGATGTGGTGACCAATGATGACGGCAGCATCGAAGTCATCACCCCGCCGTATGAATACGTCGGCATCAAGGACACGCTGGAAGCCGCCGGCTTCAAGGCTGAAATGGGCGAAGTCACCATGAAGCCGCAGGGCGAAACCGAAATCACCGGTGATGACGTGGCGAAAATGCAAAAGCTGCTCGACGCGCTGGAAAGCCTGGACGACGTGCAGGATGTGTACACCACGGCCGTCATGGACGAGGAATAAGCACCTGGTGCAATGAAAACGGGGCCTCTGCAGGCCCCTTTTTCATGCCGGCTGTAAGCCGTCATGTTGCAGCCGCCGCTGCACTGCTATAAAAAACCCAGCCCTATCGCGTAACCCGGCCATGCTCAAACACTTTTCCTATCTGCGTTTGCTGCTGCTGTTTCTGCTGCTGTTGCTTGTCGACGGCAGCGTGGGGCATTTCACGCGCGACGCAGACAATACCGTGGGTGACATGCTGCTGCGGCAGCGGGCGCAGCAACGGCCGGCCAGCGACGACATCGTGATTGTCGATATCGACCAGAAATCGCTGACCGCGCTGATGGGCGAGCTGGGCAACTGGGTATGGCCGCGCTCGGTGTATGCCGAGATGCTGGAAGGGCTGGATGCGCAGCAGCCGCGCGCCATCGTGTTCGACCTGCTGTTCAACGAGCTGGACGTATTCCGCCCCGACAGCGATCAGGCGCTGCAGCAGGTTGCACCACAACACCCGCACGCCTACTTCCCCAGTACCCTGCTGGCAGATGGTCGCGGTCCAGTTGTTTCGACCTTGCCAGCCAGCCTCGGCCTGAAGGCCGTGCAAGGCGCCGATCCCGGCCTGCGCTCGCCACTGCTGCTGCCCATCGTGCTGCCGCAGGAAAGCTGGCGCGGCGGACTGATCAACTTCGACAGCGAGGCCGATGGCATCGGCCGGCACTACCTGCTGGGCGCCGACATTGCGCGCGGCTGGCGCATGCCCTCGATGCCGGCGCGCGTCGGTGCCGATCTGGGCTGGAAGATCCCGGATGGCGAACGCATCCGGCTGAACTGGACGCATGGCCACAAGCACGTCAGCTTCAGCGACATTTACCTCGATTTCAATCGTGAACACCGCCAGCGCCCGGCGGACGAATTCAAGAACAAGATCGTGCTGATCGGCACCGCCGCCCCCGGCCTGCAGGACTTGCGCGCCACGCCGCTGTCCACCATCTATCCGGGCATCGGCATTCTTGCCACGGCGTTTGACAATCTGGAACACGGTGACTGGCTGCGCGACACCCCACCGTGGCTGGCACCTGTCGTCACCGCCGCGCTGCTCATCCTGCTGTGGCTGGGCTTTCTGCGCAGCGTGAATACCCTGTGGCTGGGCGGCGCGTTGCTGCTGGTGTCACTGGCGATTGTGGCCGGCAGCTACAGCCTGCTGCAAAAGCAGATTTACTGGCCGATAGGCAGCAGTCTGGGCTGGGCCTGGGGCTATTACGTGCTGTCCGCACTGCTGGCTTATCTGACCGAGAAACTGCACCGCGAACAAGCCGTGCAGCTGTTCGGGCGCTTTCTGGACCGGCGCGTGGTCAAGCAGCTGGTGGAAACCGGCCAGATCGACGATGCCAAGCGCGCCGAAACGCGCGAAATCACTATCCTGTTTTCGGACATACGCGGCTTTACCACACTGTCCGAAACCCGCCCGCCGGAATACATCGTGAATCTGCTGAACCGATACTTCAATCGGCAGGTCGAAATCATATTCCGCCACGGTGGCACACTGGACAAGTTCATCGGCGATGCCATCATGGCGTTTTGGGGCGCGCCGGTGCAGGATGCCGACCACGCGAAGCACGCCGTTGCCGCCGCCATCGAAATGTCGCGCGATCTGGAAGCCTTCAAGCGCGAGCTGACCGATCTGGGCGCAGAGTTTGAAATCGGCATCGGCGTGCATACCGGCAAGGCGGTGGTGGGCTTCATCGGCTCGGACGCGCAACTGAGTTATACGGTCATCGGCGATACCATCAATCTGGCCAGCCGCATCGAGGGCCAGACCAAGGGGGTATCGCGTTTGCTGGTGTCCGAGGTCACACGTGATGCATGCCATGATGCGTTCGAATTCGTTGATCATGGTAGCCATTCTGTAAAGGGTCGCGAGCAAGCTGTGCGCTTGTTTGAACCGCGGCCGAAAATCAATGAGGAGGGGCAATGAACCCGAATATGCATTCAGTGCCACGACAATGGCGCCTGGCCTGCTGCGGTGGGCTGCTTGCGCTGGCGCTTGGTGCGCTGGCGCATGCCGAATCCGGCACCTTGATCCGCGCCGCCGACCTGAAACAGAAGCCGTTTCTGGACGCTGCCAGCGCAGGTCAGCTGCCCGCCAACGCCACACTGGACATCCTGAATCGCCAGGGCGCCTGGATGCAGGTGAAATCTGGTGCCAGCAGCGGCTGGGTAAAGCTGCTGAACGTACGTACCGGCAGCGGCAAAACCAATAGCGGCAACGCCGTTGGCGCGCTGGCCAATGTGGTGACCACCGGTTCGTCCGGCACCACGGTGACCACTGGCGTCAAAGGGGTTTCACGCGAGAATCTGGAAAAGTCCGAGCCCAATTTCAAGGAAGTGGACAAGCTGACCGGGATGGCCGTCAGCGCGCCGGATGCGGCACGTGCTGCCCAGCAGGCCAAGCTGGCGGCCTTACAAGTACCTGAAATCGATCTGCCACGCGGCTTGAGCAGCGGCAGCAGCAACAGCAACTCCGGTGGAGAAAACTCCACCGATAATCTGCGCAAGAGGCGTTAATCATGAAGCGAACTCTCAGTGTGATGCTGATGTCGCTGCTGCTGGCGCAACCGGCGCTGGCTCTCGATCTGGGCAATCTGCTCAAGCCGCTGGGCGGCAACGACAGCGACAGCAAAAGCGGCGTGATCAATAACGTGTTTGATGCCGGCAAAAGCCTGTACGAAGCCAACCGCGACATTGGCCCGGAAGAAGAAAAGCTGATCGGCGACGGCCTCGCAGCCAATGTTCTGGGCGCCACGCCTTTGATGAACAATCAGGCGCTGCAACGCTATGTGAACCAGGTGGGCCGCTGGGTCGCCGATCAGGCCGGCAAGACCCCGGTGAACTGGCGCTTCGGCGTGACCGATGACCCGGACCTGAACAGCTTCTCCACGCCGGGTGGCGCGATCCTGATCACCAAGGGCCTGCTGCTCAAGCTGCGCAACGAATCCGAGCTGGCCTGCGTGCTGGGCCATGAAGTTACGCATACCCTCAAGCACCACCACACGCGCGCCATCCAGGCCAGCAAGGGCAAGGATGCGCTGGGCAGCGTGCTGCAGGGCGTGGTGGCCTACAAGGGCAACTCGACCAACCACCAACTGGGTGCCAACGCCATCAAGGGCATCTCCGAAGTGCAGGTGCGCGGGCTGGACAAGGGCGACGAGTTCGAGGCCGATATTGAAGGCATGGTGCTGTGCGCGCGGGCCGGCTACAACCCGTATGCGCTGGTGGGCGTGCTGCAGACGCTGGATGCCATCAACCCGGCCGACGAGGGCGTGGCGCTGATGTTCGGTACCCACCCCAGCCCGGCCGACCGCCTGGCCAAGATTGATGAAATCGTCGGCGACAAGCTGGATGCCTACGCAGGCGGAATCGAAGATACCGCACGTTTCCGCAGCATCGTCGGCAGGCTGGCCGGCAGCAGCGACAGCAAATCGACCAGGAAAGCCAAGTAAACAGGCAGCATCAGGGAAAGATCACGGCCACCTGCACCCGCAGGTGGCCGTATAATTTTCAGTATCGTATCCGGATCGTCCATCATGCAGCCGTATTCGTCCCGCCGTGCCCGCCTTGCCGCCCAGCTTTCGCCGGGCCTGCTGATCCTGCCCACCTCGCCTGAACTCGCACGCAATGCCGACACCGGCTTCCCCTACCGCTTCGACTCCAGCTTTTACTACCTGACCGGCTTTGCCGAACCGGAAGCCGTACTGGTGATTGAAACCGGCGGCAAGCCACGCTCCATCCTGTTCTGCCGCGACAAGGACATCGAGCGCGAAATCTGGGATGGCTATCGCTACGGCCCGGCCGCAGCCGGCGAGAAATTCGGCTTTGACGAAGCCCATTCGATCAACGAGCTGGACAGCAAGCTGATTGAGCTGCTGAAAAACCAGCCGCGCGTGCATTTCCCGCTCGGCGCCGATGCGGGCTGGGACAGCCGGCTGACCGGCTGGCTGAACGGTGTGCGCGGCTTCGTGCGCGCCGGCATCAACGTGCCGACCGAAGTGGCCGACCCGCGCGATGCGATTGCCGAAATGCGCTTGTTCAAGGACGAGCACGAGCTGGCCATCCTGCAGCGCGCCGCCGACATCAACGTGGCCGCGCACAAGCGCGCCATGCGTACAGCCGTGCCCGGCACGATGGAATACGCGGTCGAAGCCGAGCTGCTGCACGAATACTGCCGCAACGGTGCACGCTTTCCCGCCTATGGCAGCATCGTTGCCACCGGTGCCAACGCATGCGTGCTGCATTACGTGGAAAACACCAGCCGCATCGCCGATGGCGATCTGCTGCTGATCGATGCCGGCGGCGAATATGAAGGGTACGCCAGCGACATCACCCGCACCTTTCCGGCCAATGGCAAGTTCAGCGGCCCGCAAAAGGCCGTGTACGAGGTGGTGCTGGCCGCCCACGCTGCCGCACGCGGCGAGGCCCGCCCCGGCAAACGCTGGAATGACATGCACGACGCAGCCGTCAATGTACTGGCGCAAGGCCTGCTCGACCTCAAGCTGCTGGATGGCTCGCTGCAGCAGGTGCTGGAGACCGAGAGCTATCGCCAGTTCTACATGCACCGCACCGGCCACTGGATGGGCTTGGATGTGCACGATGCCGGCGCCTACAAGATCAACGGCGAGTGGCGCGAGCTGCAACCGGGCATGGTGTTCACCATCGAACCGGGCCTGTATATCCGCCCGGCGGCCAATGTGCCAAGCGAATTCGCCAATATCGGCATCCGCATCGAAGACGATGCCATCGTCACCGCCAGTGGCCACACCTTGCTGACCGAGGGCTGCCCGCGCAGCGTGGCAGAGATCGAAAACTGGATTGCGGAGTCGCGCAAGTGATCGTCCCTCGCCTGCCCGTGCACGTGGGCATCGTCGTGGTCGGCGGCGGCCCGGTGGGCGCCATGCTGGCGCAGCGGCTGCACGCCGCCGGCCAACGCGTGCTGGTTGTTGAAGCACGCACCGAAGCACCGGCCGATCCACGCACGCTGGCCTTGTCCTGGGCCAGCCGCGATACCTTGCTGCAGGCCGGCCTGTGGTCGGATACGCTGGATGCTACCCCCATAGAGCGGGTGCACGTGTCGCAAGCCGGCACGCTGGGCCGCACCGAACTGACCGCCGCCGAGCTTGGCCTGCCCGTGCTGGGCTTTGCCGTGGGCTATGCCGGCCTGGCAGCGCATGGACTGGCACAACTCAAGCAAGGGCCGGTGCCGCTGGCATTGGGCCACACGGTAACCGGGCTGCGCCGACTGGATCGCTATGCGGAGGTCATCCTGCATGGGCCGGATGGCGAGCAAGCCATCACCGCCGATCTGGTGGTGCTGGCCGATGGCGGCAAACTAGTTGCCACGCTGGACGACATCACGCAGACGGTGAAGTCCTACGAGCAGCACGCGGTACTGGCACGCCTCACGCCACGCCAGCCCCATCAGGGCATCGCCTACGAGCGCTTTGCCGACGATGGCCCGCTGGCCTTGCTGCCCAGCGGCGACGACTACATGCTGATCTGGACACAGACACCGGAACAGGCGGCAGAGCGGCTGGATATGGATGATGAAGCCTTCATGTCGGCCGTTGAAGCACGGCTGGGTGGGCGCATTGCCGGTTTCGAGCGGGTTGGCCCGCGCGCCAGCTGGCCGCTGGCGCTCAAGACACTGGACCACGTGGTTGGCCGACGCATCGTGCTGGTCGGCAACGCTGCACAGACCCTGCACCCGGTCGCCGGACAGGGGCTGAACCTGGGCCTGCGCGATGCCGATACGCTGGCCACGCTGCTGGCCAATACCCCGGCCACACGCACGGGTGATGCGGCGACGCTGGCACGCTATGCGCAATTGCGCCGACGCGATGCCGGGCGCGTCACATTCTTCACCGATAGTCTGATTCATTTGTTCGAATCACCCAATCCGCTGCTCAAGCATGCACGCAGTCTGGGGCTGCTGGCCCTCGACCACCTGGCGCCGCTGCGGCGGGGCTTTGCGCGACGCATGGTATACGGCGCCCGCTGAGCCGACTGCCGAACGTGCTTGCCAGTTGCACCCCCAGCTTGCATCATCAAGTGAACTGAACAAGAAAAAGCCGCAATGGACCTCCCGCTCAAGCAGCAGAATCTGCTGCGCGCCTGGCAAAGCTACCGGCAAACGCCGCGCTTCGACAATTTTGTCGAATTCGCGGTCATGCTCAACAACCTGACCGAGTTCCTGCGCGACAAGAACGCCGTTGGCCTGCACCGTGCCGGCCACCAGCTGGAACAACAGGCGCTGGCGCTGTTCGGCGACGAAACCACCCATCCCATCGCCGACAACATCCTGCAGAATCTCGACCACAGCCTGCACGAGCTGTCGCGACTGATAGAAGACTTCATCGGCGCCAGCACCAGCCACGCCCCCGAACGCCGCATACAACCGGGCCCGCCGCTGGAACTGCGCCGGCAACGCCTGCTGTGGTTCATCAGCAATGATGTTGCGCAGTGGCAACCGCTGCAGGACCAGTTGCGCTACTTTGGCCTGACGGTGGAAAACCTGGCCTGGACCGGACTGCGCAGCAGCGAGGAAGCACCGCTGCTGCTGGTCGATCTGGCCGGGCTGGCCGATCCGCAGACCTCGTTGCGCCGCATCCGGCAGGATTATCCTGCCAGCCAGATCATCTGCCTGTCGGTGCCGTCCGATTTCACGCTGTTGCAGAATGCGCTGCGTGCCGGCTGTGACATCTGCTTTCCGGAAGGCACGCCCTTGCCGGCCATCGTCACGCAGATCCTCGACCTGAACGACAGCCAGGAACAGGAAGCATTCCGCGTACTGGTGGTTGATGATTCGCCGACCGCCAGCCACGTCATCAAGCGCGCACTGGAAGAGAACGGCATCATCGTGCGCACGCTGACCGACCCTATGGCAGTGCTGGATGCACTGCACCAGTTCAACCCCGACCTGCTGCTGCTGGACATGTACATGCCGCAGTGCACCGGCGTTGAGGCTGCGCGGGTGATCCGCCAGCACAACGAGTTCCTCAGCGTGCCCATCGTTTACCTGTCGGGCGAGACCGATCTGGGCCTGCAGATCGATGCGCTGCGTCTGGGTGGCGATCATTTCCTCACCAAGCCGTTCAACCCGCTGTTCCTCAACGCCATCGTCAAGAGCAAGATCGAGCGCTACCGGGCGCTGCGCCGCTCGATGTATCACGACAGCCTGACCGGCCTGTTGAACCACACCACATCCAAGACGCGGCTGGATGCCGCCATCGAGGCTGCGCGGCGCGATGGTTCGTCGCTGGCGCTGGCCATGCTGGATATCGATCACTTCAAGAAGGTCAACGATACCTACGGCCACCCGATCGGCGACCAGATCATCCGCAGCATTGCCTGGCTGCTGAAGCAGCGGCTGCGCCGCAGTGACATCATCGGCCGCTACGGCGGCGAGGAATTCCTCGTGGCGCTACCCGGTGCCACCGAAATGGAAGCGATGGTGACGCTGGACCAGATACGGCAGGATTTTGCCGACATCCGCCACCCCTATTCCAGCGGCCACTTCCAGCTCAGCTTCAGCGCCGGCATTGCCGGCTTCCCGGCCTTTGACCAGGGCGATGCCTTGATCAAGGCTGCAGACGACGTGCTCTACATTGCCAAGCGCAGCGGGCGCAACCGGATCTGTATCGCGTGATTCGCCGGATTATTGGCTCACCATTGCAATGAGCGAGACGATATCAAGCCCGGCCTAGCCGGGCTCTGATCATTTCTGGCAAGCGAAACACCGGCTCATCCCTGATTGATTCCACGCCCCCCGCCTCGCGCCGCGAGGGAGCCTCGCCGACGCTCGTTCGTGGCACGAATTCGGTTTTTGCTGGACTACGGCACGGAGTGTGCCCAGTTCGTCGTGGTGAGCAAATGCAAATAAAAAGCCGGCAAATGCCTAATGCCAGTTAGTTAAGCCTGACTGGCATTTTTGTTTGGGTATTTCGCCGAACGCCGTTTGACCACTCGAGGATAAGTCCGCCCCTCGCGCCGAGGCGGCAGCACGAATAACCGTGCCTGTTCAAAGAGCAATGCCAGTCGTTTAGGCAGGTTTCCAGCAGACTCCAAGGGCGCAAAGCGCAGTAGATCGATGATCGCCATCGCTGCAACATGAAAGCCGATTCGCTGCGGGGCCACCTGCAGCTGCTCCGCCATCAGACGCATCAGCCGTCGCAACAAGGTGTAGGCAATCAACACGCCCCACAACTCCTGACGCACCAAGGCCGGTTGCTTGCTGC
>NZ_FWXD01000005.1 GCF_900176275.1 Andreprevotia lacus DSM 23236
GTTATTGCCTGCGTTGCGTGCCTTGTAGCTGACCTCTTTGCGGCCCAGCGCAAGCGCGAAATAAGTGTTAACAGGCCCTAGTCTGGCGCAGGCTTTATCCCCTGCGCCGTTTTCGTTTCCGCCGGACTATCTATCCGGAATGGAAACGTGATGTACCGGCCGTGATGTAACGGCCGGCTCCACGAAACCGGAGCCGTTAACAAAACCCAGTGCAACGGTGCTGGCAAGACGCGCGAAACGCAGACAGTACAAACGTACGGCAAGTGAGCGCAACGCTGCCAGCAGGGTTTTGTTAACGGCGCCAAAGTGCCGGAGTGTGCATCCGGCCGGAGTACTGTTGTGAACGATACCCTGAGAATCACGGAGATTTTCTTCTCCCTGCAGGGCGAGACCAGCCGCATGGGCCGCCCTACCGTGTTTGTCCGCCTTACCGGCTGTCCGCTGCGCTGTGGCTATTGCGACAGCGCCTATGCCTTCCACGGCGGCAAGACGGTGAGCTTCGACGAAATCATCGCCGAAATCCGCAAGCATCCCACCAACACCGTGTGCGTGACCGGCGGCGAGCCGCTGGCGCAAAAATACAGCCTGGCCTTCCTCAAGCGGCTGGCTGACGAAGGCTTTGACGTGAGCCTGGAAACCAGCGGCGCCATTGCCATCGATGAGGTTGACCCGCGCATTTCACGCATTGTCGACATCAAGACGCCCGGCTCGGGCGAGCTGGCCAAGATGCGCTGGGAAAACCTCGCTGCCATCCGCCCCGGCGATGAAATCAAGTTCGTGCTGTGCGACCGCGCCGACTATGAATGGGCGCGCGATCTGCTGCGCGACAAGGCGCTGACCGAGCTGGCGCCGGTGCTGTTCTCGCCGGTGTGGGAAACCCTGCCGCCGGCCGAGCTGGCGCAATGGGTGCTGGCCGACGGATTACCAGTGCGCATGCAAGTACAGTTGCATAAGATCCTGTGGGGTGAAAAACCGGGGGTGTAAGCGCATGGATCAGCAACACGACGACGCAGCCGCAGCACAGGCACCAACGCGGCTGGCTGCCTGGCGGCACCGGGCGCTGCATCTGTTCGATACGCTGTCTGCGCGCAGCCGCGACAACCTGGTGGTGTGGCTGGGCGCAGCGCTGGTCGGCCTGGTCTCGGTGGCGCTGGCCAAATCGGCCGAGTGGGCGTTCGAGGGCTTTGCCCGCCTGCATGCGCACTGGTGGTGGTGGCCCTTCATCAGCCTGCCGCTGGGCGGCGTACTCATCCGCCTGTTGATGACGCGCTACGGCCAGGGTGCCGAGAGCGCCGGCATTCCGCAAACCGTTGCCTCGATCAACGCGGCCGAGCGCAGCGACATTGCCAGCCACTTCCTAAACCCGCGCGTGGTCATCGCCAAGTTCGGCGCCATCGTGCTGGGCATAGGCAGCGGCTTCGTGATGGGGCGCGAGGGGCCGACGGTGCAGATCGGCGCCAGCATCATGTATAGCTGCCGCCGCTGGCTGAGCGATCAATCGGTGTCTTTCCACCGCCAGCTCATGGTGACCGGCGGCGCGGCCGGCATTGCCGCCGCATTCAACACGCCGCTGGCCGGCATCGTGTTCGCGTTTGAAGAGCTGACCCGCTCGGTGGAGGAGCGCACCAGCGGCAAGCTGATCGGCGCGGTCATCCTGGCCGGCGTGGTGTCGCTGGCCTTTCTGGGCAACTACACCGTGTTCGGCCACCTCAAGGTGCCGCCGTTTGCCTACACCATCTTCATTCCGCTCATCCCCATCGCCATCCTGACCGGCCTGATCGGCGGCCTGCTGTCGTGGCTGTGCGTGCACCCGCAGCGCTGGCTACCGGGCGCGGTGCTGGCCTGGCGGCTGCGCCGACCTTACCAGTACGTGATCATCAGTGCGCTCATCGTGGCCGCGCTGGGCCTGCTGGCGCCGATCTTTGGCAGCGGCGGGCCCGAAACCAGCGCGGCCATTGCCAGCGGCACGCCACTGCCGTGGTACTTTTTACCGGTGAAGTTTGCCGGCCTGCTCACCACCTTTTTGCTGGGCCTGCCGGGTGGCGTGTTTGCGCCATCGCTGTCGCTGGGCGCTGCTGCCGCCAGCTGGCTGGCCCCGCTGTTTGCCGACGACCTGCACACCAAGCTGATGGCGATCGGCATGGTGGGCATGCTGGCCGCCGTCACCCGCGCGCCGCTCACCGCCGCCGTGATCGTGATGGAAATGACCGATGGCCACGCCATGGTGATCTCCATTCTGGCCGCCAGCATGATTGCCGCCCGCGTCGCACGTCTGTTCAATACCCATCTATATTCTGAACTGGCTGCCCGCACGCTGGCGCCGTTCGGCTATCAAGGAAAACACCATGACTGACCTGAACCACGCCAACGGCAAACCCGCCGTCATCCTGCTCTCGGGCGGGCTGGATTCGGCCACCTGCCTCGCCATTGCCAAAAACAAGGGCTTTACCCCCTACTGCCTGAGCTTTGACTACGGCCAGCGCCACAATGCCGAACTGAAAGCCGCCGCACGCGTGGCCGCTGCGCTGGGCGCGGCCGAGCACCGCATTGCCCGCATCGATCTGGCGGCATTTGGCGGCTCTGCCCTCACCGATGCCAGCATCGCCGTGCCGGAAGACGGCGTGCACGAGGACGAAATTCCCGTTACCTATGTGCCGGCGCGCAATACCATCATGCTGTCGTTCGCGCTGGCGTGGGCCGAGGTGCTGAAAGCGGATGACATCTATATCGGCGTGAACGCGGTCGATTACTCGGGCTACCCCGACTGCCGCCCCGAATACATCTCCGCCTTCCAGGCCATGGGCCGGCTGGCCACCAAGGTAGGCGTCGAGGGCGCATCGCTCACCATCCACACCCCGCTGATCCGCCTGACCAAGGCCGAGATCATCGAAACCGGCACGGCACTGGGCGTGGACTACAGCCTGACCACCACCTGCTATCAAGCCGACGACGAAGGCCGCGCCTGCGGCGTGTGCGACGCTTGCCGCCTGCGCCGCGCCGGGTTTGACGATGCCGGCATCAAAGACCCGACGCGCTATCGCGCGGTCTGAGCTGCCAGCAAAACCCTGCCGGCTGCGGCACTCACCATTCGCCGCACGCCAGGCAGGCACAGCACGGTGGCCAGCGCCTTGCACCCTGCCCTATGGGGCACCAACAGCTGCATGCCCCTCCACCGTGCCAGCGGCATCACCAGCGCCATGCTGGCTGCGGGCAAGCCCGGCAACACCGGCTTCCCCGGCAGCTGACAGTGTGTCGATGCTTATGCCGAGGCAAAACAGCGCAAAGATGATCAGTCCGTTCCTGCTGCAGAACGGGCCAAATGATCTGCCAGCGCGGCGCTGGCACCGCGCGTTGTCTCGCCCTGAATATCAGGCACAAGGCAGGGCCAGCCCGGGGTTCCAGCCGGGCTGTCCGCAGCGCAGCTCCGGCTTGCGTGCACGCGCCGCAACACCTGCCCACGCCGGATTGTAGGCAAATTGACAAACAATCTGCAGCCAATTACCGTGCCAAACTGATTGTCAATTGAGTGCGCAATGACTTGATTGTTAATCAAACCGTTTTGTCTGTAATTTGTTCGTCACTCGAATCACATCATATTCATCCACCGGGAATCACCATGAAAAAGTGTTTTGCTCTGGGTTTGTTGCTGTTGTGCGGTCTGATGTCGAATGCATCTGCAATGGAAATCCGCTACTACCAGGTTTATACCGGCGGCGGCCAATCGTATTGCGATTGGGTATGGCCGGGTTCGGAATACTTTGGCGTGCGTCAGGGCTCTGGCCCTTATTACTACGTAGCCTGCAAGAAATAATCACACGCATCAACGGGCTTGTCATTGGCGCAATCAAATTGCGTCTGCTGCTGCCTGCTCGCCATTTGAATCACATCATTTTTATCCAAGGGAAATCGCCATGAAAAAATTCATTGCTCTGGGTCTGTTGTTGTGCGGCATGATGTCGAATGCTTTTGCTGAAACGCGTTACTATGAAGTGACTTCGGGCGGTGGCCAGTCGTATTGCGACGCCGTGTGGCCGGGTTCGCAATACAATGGCGTGCGCCAGGGCTGGAACAACTTCTATTTTGTGGCCTGCATGAAGAACTGATAGTTCGCACCATTAAAGCTTTGGCTGGCAGGATAGGGGTTTCATATCCTGCCGGCTTGCGGTAGCCGTATCCGGATACCGGCTTGCCCTGCAGGCCATATCCTGCCCGATATCCTTGCCATTTTCCGTAATCCGGATTCGAATCACGCTTTCTGCCATATGCATGGCGCCTTTCCTGCGCTTTTCAGGCGCGACCCTGCCTTTCCGGCAGGCAGCGGCCCATGCAGAATTCCCTGCCTGCTTTTTCGCAATAAATCTGTTTTTTCCTATTTCGGCAAACCAGTCAACCTGCCAAACGCAGCTCAGTTGTCTTTGCTTTCCAGATAATTGCGGCCGGGTGCACCCGGTGCATAATTTGGATTGTCGCGGCCGGGCATGCTCATGGGGGCGCGTGCGTTGGGTTTAATTGTTCTTTTTTGCAAGCCAGACCTTCAAGAAACCTGCGACCACCAATAAGCAGCCAATCAATACAATTGTGGCGCCAAGTTCTATTTGCATCAGAAAAATCGCCCAGAATCCGCCCAGGCAACCCAGCATCATGCCGTGAAAGGACCAAGCCAGCCCCCGGGATATCAGGTCAGGTGCAGATCTGGCCATGAGCAGGCGAAAAACCACGACAAGCGCAGTGAACAAAATCAGGCAGATTTGCATGAATCGCAATTTTTCATTCATTTACCGCCTCCGGCCCGGTGTTGGCCCAAACACTGCACTTGGTAGTGCCGCCCGATCTTTGCCGGGTGCGCCCGGGGCAAGACGGATTGCCCGGTTCTCTCGATATGGCAGTTGCCCGCCGGCGTGGGCGGACTGTATCGTTTTCCATGTAATATTGTTGGTGAAATGTAATCAACTGTAAACTTGTGAAGAACAACATCCTGGAAAAATGATCGCCATGAAGACTATTGTCATTGTCACCGTTGCTGCAATGCTGGCTGCATCGGCAGCCGCCCAGGCACGCAGCTGTACCCGCAGCGGGTCTTATATTTTCTGCGATGACGGAACCAGTTATAACGTTAGCGGCAACACCATCTACGACTCGAACGGACAATCCGCAACGCGAATCGGCAACAGTGCCTATGGTTCGGATGGCAGCGCCGCTCACCGCTATGGCAACACGACCGTCTATAGCGACGGGTCGACTTCAACCCGGATCGGCAACAATACTTACAATTCGGACGGCAGCGTGGATCGCCGGGTGGGCAACACGCTCTACAAGGGCGACGGGCAGGTTTGCACCACTTACGGCAACACGACCCGTTGCTATTGAGCGCCGCTGACAAAACCACGCTGGCGGCGTTACGCTCACTGGCCGTACGCCTTGTACTGTCTGCGTTTCACATGCCTTGCCCGCGCCGCTACGCCGGGTTTTGCCAGCGGCTCCGAGTGCTGCGCGGCAGCCAGCAGCCATGCAGGCTGCCTGATCAGGCTGGGCGAGCGTGCATGCCGCACAACGCGGCTTCAAGCTGATCCAGCACCCGCTCCGGCCCGGCTTCGTCGGCCATCTGCTGCGCCACGGCGCGGCATGCCCGATCGACTTCGGGCGAGGCCAGCAGGCGGGCCAGTTGTCGCTGCATGCGCCGGGCAGAGAGCCGCCGGGCCAGCAGCACCTCGGCCACGCCCAGACCTTGGGCGCGCAGGCCGTTGTCGAATTGATCATAGGCAAAGGGCACGATCAGTTGCGGCTTGCCGGCGCGCAACGCGGCGGCAGTGGTGCCGATGCCGCCGTGGTGCACCACCGCAGCCACCTGCGGCAGCAGCGTGCCAAACGGCACATGGCTTTGCCACAGTACGCCGGGTGGCAGGGCGGCGGGTACTTGCGCTGCATGCGGGGTGATAAACAGGCCGCGCCGCCCCAATCGCGCCAGCGCCTGTGCGGCCGCCTGGAAATAGCGCGCGGCATGGCGGTGGCCGGTGCCGGGGGTGAACACGATGGGCGGCGTGCCGGCAGCCAGGAACTGCGCCAGCTCGGGCGATAACGCGGGCGGGCTGATTCCGGCCGGGCTGACGAAATCTCCCTCGATAAAGCCGGCCGGCCAATCGGGCTGGGCCGCGGCAAACCAGTGCGGAAACAGGCCCAGCGATGCATCGGGCGCGCCCAGCATATGGTCGAAAAAATGCGCCACCGGCGGCAGCCCGCGCGCATTGCGGGCGGCATTGAGGCCGGGCAGCGTGGTCGGGTTGATCCAGCGTACATGGATCAACCGCCACAGCGCCTGCCGCCAGCGCAGCGGCAGCCAGCGCGGTATGCGCAGCGAGCCAGCGGTGAGCAGGTCATGGCTGCTGCACAGATTGGATGGCGCCAGATATGCGCACACGATGCGCAAATCCGGCCGGGTGGCCCGGGCCAGCACGGCCATGGGCACCAGCAGCGGGTGGCTGAGCATGACGCAGGGCTGGTCGGCCGGGAGGGTCTGCACCAGCTGGTGCAGCGCATGCAGATGCGGCGTCAGCCCCTGCCAGATCACGCCCCAGCCTTTGCGCTCGTGCCACAGGTCGGGATTGTCCAGCAGCGCCTGCCATTCGGCATTGCTGCCGTGGCTGTGGCAGGGTATGCCGGCCGCCTGCACCAGTGCTGCATGCACGCAGGGCGTGAACATCAAGACCTGATGCCCGCGCGCCAGCAGGCCCTGGCCCAGCGCAATGAAAGGCAGCATGTCGCCCGCCGTGCCGCTGGCGGCGATGATGACGAGCGGGGCGCTCTTGCGGGTGTCGGTCACGACGTCATGCTGCGGCTAAATCGCATCATCCAGCAGAATGCCCATCACCGCGGGCTGGCGCATGTCGTCGGGCAGCAGGTGAGCCATGCCGTTGCGGCTGATCCACTGGCACAGCAATGCCTCGAAGATTTCCACATTGCTCACCTCGTAGCCGGATTTTTGCCGCGTATCGTGGATCAGCTGCCGGGTGATCTCGATCGCGGCGTGCGGGGCGGTGGTGTCGTATTCGATGCGGTTGGCGCGGTCGCTGCCGGCGGCGGGGCGCGCCAGCCGGGCCGAGTGCGCCATGAAGGGCGACATCACCGGGCCGTAGCGGCGCAGGTGGTCCAGCATGGCCAGCATCCAGATGCTGCTGATCGACGGCACCTTGCGACGCAGGTGCACCACGGTTTCATCCGGCCAGCCCAGCTGGTGGGCATAGTCATTGGCGCGGTTCACCCGGTCGATGAACATTGCCTCGTAGGCGGGGTTCTGCTGGCGCTGGTCGGCAATCTCCTGCCGGCAGCGCTCCAGCGCCGCGCCAAAACTGGTGGTGACGGAAATCCGCGTGCGGGCCGGGGTGGTGGTCGAGCTCATGGGGGCGTGCCGTTCTGATAGCTGGCCGCATCTTAGCGCAAAAGTACGTAATAGCTGCAAGTCATGCGGCCCGTCATGGCCATGTCGCCAAGCCGGGACAGATGGTATGTTTTTATAAAACCCCTTCAAAAGCAATATGTTGGCTTATAAGCGATGTGGACGATGCGCCCGTAATCACTACACGCAAAAATGTGTAGTAAGGGCAGCACGACACTGCAGCTGTGCCGTTGCATGACAAGCTGCCGGCCACCTGGCTACTGACAAGCAGGGCGAGGCTCCCTCGCGGCGGCGAGGGCGGGGGGCGTGGAATAAAGACAGGGGAGCACCGCTGCTTCACCTTCAGACCCCGGTGAGAACCCGGCTTGGCCGGGTGCTTGATGCCGGTTGATCTACACATGACGGTCGAGGGGGCAAACAGGCTCGGAGAGGCGGCCATGTACTCAAGTGCTTGAACTGCAAAGGCCTAGCTCGTGCCGCTGGCGAGCGGGGCGAGGCTCCCTCGCGGCGGCGAGGGCGGGGGGCGTGGAATGAAACAGGGGAGCGCCGCTGCTTCACCTTCAGACACCGGTGAGAACCCGGCTTGGCCGGGTGCTTGATGCCGGTTTAGCTACCAATGACGGTCGAGGGGGCAAGCAGGCGCTCACAGCCCTGCACTTTTCTCCAGCGCCGGGTTGCCATCCAGATACTTGAGATTGAAGCGGAAGGCGCTGATGCGCCAGTCGCCATCCTGCCGGATCAGCGCCAGATCATAGCTGCCGACAAAGGTACGGGTGTTCTGTCCGCTGGGGTTGGGCAGGTAGTGGCTGGCGGTGCCGTAGCAAAACGCCTGTGCCTCGTCGCCCTGCACGCTGATGCGCAGGTTGCCGATTTGATGATGCACGGCGATCAGGTGCTTGAGGCCGCCCTGCCATGCAGCGGTAATCTGCTGCGGGGTTTGCTGCCCCGGCGCGCCGCCGCCCACCGAGGCCATGTCCAGCAAGACCTGATCGGCCAGCACGGCGTGCACGGCCGGCCAGTCGCGCCGGTCGGTGGCGTTGAACAGCTCGGTAATCACATCGCTAATGCGGCTCTTGGCCAGCAGGGATGCCAGATCGCTCATGCTCGGGTTCTCGCGTGGGTGATTGTCGGGCAACGCAAGGCGCTGCCCGCAGGGGCCGGTCAGGCCGCAGGCCGCACCAGCTTGAAGGCATGGTTCCATTGGCCATCCAGAAAGCCCGGTATGCACCACAGCATGCACAGCGGCTCGATGGCACGCGCGGCTTCAACGTGGCCCAGGTCCTGCGCATCCCAGCCAAACTGGGTAAGCAGGCCGCTCACCGTCTGCTTGGCGTGACCATCGTTGCCACAGATGAACATGGTGGGCAGGCCTTCGGCAAACTGCGGGTTGACCATGACCGGGCCGCCCACCGAGTTGAATGCCTTGACGAAATTCGCCTCGGGAAACGCATGCTGCAGGATTTCCAGCTGCGAGCGGTTCAGGTCGGTGTAGAAACGCAGCACGCCGTTGACCGGCGGGGCGTCGGAAATCGGGTTGGTCACGTCGATCACGGTCTTGCCGGCCAGGTTGGATGCACCGGCCAGCGCCAGCGCATCGAGTGCCACGCTGCCCTTGACGGCCAGCACCACCACCTCGCCAAAGGTGGCCGCATCGGCAAAATCGCCCACGCTGCTGCCCGGGTGCTCGGCCACCCAGCCGGCCAGCCGCGCCGGATCACGCGTGCCCAGCCTGACTTCATGGCCGTGCCGGTGAAAACCGGCTGCCAGTATGGTGGCGACGTCGCCCGATCCCAGTACGCCTACTTTCATGCCTTGCTCCTTCACGCGCCTGCCTGCGGCCGGCGCTGTGGCCGGCATCGCGGGCAGGCGCTGCCTGTGATGTTTTATGTGCCGGGCAGCTGCGCCGACGCTCTGATCAACCCTGCGCGCCAGCGCGCCGCCGGGCGTGGGCCCGGTGGTGGCTGGCGTCATACGCCGGCGTATCAAACGCTAGGGTATACACGAGGCTTTCTTGATCCGCTAGCTTGCCGCAGGCTTTTGTTGTGAATCAGCGCGCATAAGTGGCGGTGAACGTGGCCGAGGCCAGCGCCTGCTGCGCAATCGCTTTGCTCAGGCGCTCCGGGCTGTCGTCTGGCTTGGCCGCCAGTTGCTCGACCTTGAGCGCGTAAATGGTGAAGTTGTAGCGGTGCGGCTTGTCGCCGGCCGGCGGGCAGGCGCCACCCCAATACTGGCTGCCGGCACTGGTCTTGCCCTGCACCGCGCCGGGCGGCAGGCCGTTGCCCTGATAGTCGCCGGCGCCGCTTTTCAGGCTGCTCACGCTGGCGGGCAGGTTGTACACCACCCAGTGCCACCAGCCGCCCTGCATGGGGGCATCCGGATCATGCACCACCACCGCAAAGCTTTTGGTGCCAGCCGGTGCGTTCTGCCAGCCCAGATCGGGAGACAGGTTCTGCCCGCGGCAGCCATCGCCATAGGCCACCTGCTTTTGCCCCAGCTTGCTGCCGGCGGGTACATCGGTGCTGGTCACGCTGAATTCGGCCGCGTGCGCGGCAGCCAGGCTCAGGCCGAAAGCGGCGCTGCACAGCAGGGAAGAGACGAGATTGCGCATGGTGTTTTGCTCCGTGGGGTGGACGGTGCAAATCTAACCGCGCCGCGCGGCGGGCAATCGCCGCTGGCGCGCAGTGTTGCGCTGTTGGCGCTCAATGTGTGCGGTGGCGCGCCTCGACTGAGGTACTGCCGAATGCAAAGGGTGTTGGCAGCCACAGCAGCAGGTTTGGCAAGGGTGGGCGCACGCCACTGACGAGCATCAGCGAGGCTCCCTCGCGGCGGCGAGGGCGGGGGGTGTGGGATAAATCAGCAAGCGCCGGTGTTCCATTTGCCCAACAACGCGAGCGCCGGGCTATGCCCGGAGCTTGATGCCGACACATGCGCAAGTAACGCTCAATCGGGAAAAAGGCGCGGCGGCGAGGGCGGGGGTGTGGAATGAAGCAGGGCGAAGGGCGCTGTTTCGTTTTCAAAAACCGTTGCGCACCCGGCGGTGCCGGGGGCTTGATGACGGTGGGCGCAACCGCAACGGGCCGATCAGAAACTCGCCCGCAGCGCCGTCGGCGTCAGCCCGAAGCGCGCGCGGAAGGCCTCGGTAAAGCGCGACGGTGATTGATAGCCGCAGGCCTCGGCAATGCGCGCAATGGCTGCGCCGCCGTGCATCACCATACCCAGCGCGCGATCCATGCGGGCGGCGTTGAGGATGTCGCTGAACGAGGTATCTTCATTCACCAGCCGGCGGCGCAAGGTGGCCTCGCTGGTGTTGAGCTGGCGCGCCACCGCGTCGATGCGCCAATCCTGCGCCGGGTCGCCCGCCACGATCCAGGTCACGCGCTCGCGCCAGCCACCGGGCTCGGCCAGCAGCAGCTCGCGCGCCACGCCCTGGCGCGCCATGGCCAGCCACAGTGCTTCCCAACGGTGCTCGATCAGTGCGTGATCCAGCTTCGAGACACTGGGCAGCATGATCTGCGCCGCGTAGTCGTGCAGCGCCTTGCGGCAGTTGTCGTCCGGGGTGAATACCGGCGTGGCATCGATCTGCTGCGGCAGCACATCGGCATAGCGCTGCTGAAAGCCCTGCAGCAAGGCGCTGCTGCCGCAAATCACCAGCGCGGCGAAATAGCCGCGCTGCGGGTCGGGCACATTGGTAAAGCCCAGCTCGCTGCCGGCCGGCACGGCGATCCAGTCGCCGGCGCGGCACACGTGCTCGGCGCCGCGAAACACCAGCCGCTTTTCGCCGGCCAGCACCGCCACCAGGCAGGGAATGAAATACGGTGTGCGTTGCACGCGCACCTGGCGGTGAAAGCGGAACAGCGCCGCACCGCCGGAGAAACTGCGCTCGGCCAGATGGCCGGCTTGCAGCAGGGAATCGAGTAGGGCCGCGTGCATGGATTTACACTGAAAGAATTGAAGGCCGGGCTGTCACATCACCGCAGGCAGATGCGACCAGACTACACAACCCGTCTTTTACTTCCAAGCGAGGCCGCCATGCGTGCAATGCATATCGTCCGTGCCGTGCTGCTGGCCACACTGGCCGGCCCGGCGCTCGCCAGCGGCGCGTGGCAGGCCTATGAGCGCGGCGATTACGTGCGTGCGGCGCAGCTCTACCGGCTGGAAGCCGGCAGTGGCGACCGTCTGGCCGCCTTCAACTACGCGATGATGTTGCGCAGCGGCCAGGGCATGCCGGCCAATGCCGTTGCGGCGCGTTACTGGCTGGATATCGCCGCGCGTGCCGGACTGGCGCAGGCGCAATACGCGCTGGGCCTGCAGTATGAAAACGGCGACGGCGCACCGCGCGATCAAGCCGAGGCCACGCGCTGGTTCGAGCGCGCGGCGCGGCAGGGGCACCGCGATGCGCAAGTCAGCCTGGCCACGCAGTATTTTCTGGGCCGGGGTGCGCCGCACGACATGGTGCTGGCCGCACGCTGGTATCGCAGCGCGGCCGAGGGCGGCGACATGGCCGCGCAATATATCCTTGCCACGCTGTATGAACGCGGCGACGGCGCACCGCGCAATCTGGCGCTGGCACGCTACTGGTACGCCGCCGCCGCGCTGCAGGGCGACCCGGTGGCGCGGCTGCGCGGGCAGGCGCTGGCGCACTGAAGCCATCCAGCTGCTGCAGCTTGATGCCTGCGCACGTCGCCCCCAGCTTGCCCTCATCAACCACGGGAATCCGCCATGAAAATCGTATCCGCCATTGCCGCTGCCGCCGTGTTGCTGGCCTGTGGTCTGGCCCATGCCGAAGAAATCGGCTCGGTCGATACCGCCTTCCAGCTGTTGGGCCCCGACCACAAGGTGGTGGTCGAAGCCTTCGACGACCCGGCCGTGCAGGGCGTGGCCTGCTATATCTCGCGCGCCAAAAAAGGCGGGCTGAAAGGCATGGTGGGGCTGGCCAGGGACCCGTCGCGTTTCTCGGTAGCGTGCCGGCAGATTGCGCCGCTCAAGTTCACCCACCCGTTGCCGGCCAACGAGGAAGTATTCAGCGTGGGGGCGTCATTCGTGTTCAAGCACGTGCGCGTGGTGCGCATGGTCGACCCCAAGCGCAATGCACTGATCTACCTCACTTATTCCGACAAACTGATCGACGGCAGCCCCGACAACGCCGTAACTGCCGTGCCGGTGCTGGATCAGAAGATACCGGTGAAGTGACAGGGGCTGTGGTGCAGGGCGCAATGCGTCTGGCGCGTTGCGCCGCACATGCGCTGCCTTGTTCAGTTGCCGCGCTCGAGCGGTAAATGAATCAACACATGGTTCAGCAGTTTCGCCAGGCTCTGCGGCAGCGGCTCGGTCCCGGTTTCGATCACGCAATCTGCTTGCAGCGGCGCTTCATAGGGTGCGCTGATCCCCGTGAATTCAGTAATCGAGCCAGCGCGCGCCTGCTTGTACAGCCCTTTGGGATCGCGCCTTTCGCAGGTGGCCAGATCCGCTGCGATGTGAATTTCGTGGAAGGGCAAGCGGCAACATTGCCGCGCCCGTTCACGGTCTGCGCGATAGGGCGAAATGAACGCCGTGATGCAGATCAGGCCCGCGTCGGCGAACAGCGCTGCAACTTCACCCACACGGCGGATGTTTTCGCTGCGGTCTTGCGGGCTGAAGCCAAGGTTGGCATTCAAGCCGCGCCGCAGGTTGTCGCCGTCGAGCACGTAGCAGGAATACCCGCGCACCATGAGTGCTTGTTCCAGCGCCATGGCCAGGCTGGATTTGCCGGAGGCCGACAGCCCGGTCAACCACAGCACCGCACCGCTGTGGCCGTAATGCGCCTGTCGGTCGGCGGTGGTTGGCTTGTGTGCAACCTCGGTCAGATTATTTTGCATGGACCTCATTGCCCGTCGGCGTTGTCGGCGTCAGCCACCATTCATGGGGGTCGGCCACCCTCCGGAACCCGTTGATGGTCAACCCTGACTCCTGCGGCACACACAGCAGGTTAGCCGAGACGAGGCCGGGAAATACGTTCCGAGCCGCTAACAAAACCCAGTGTAGCGGCGCAGGCAAGGCACGCGAAGCGCAGGCAATACAAGGGGAGTACGGCCAGTGAGCATAATGCCGCCAGCAGGGTTTTGTTAGCGGCTCTCGGTGCATTGCGCGCTTGGTTGTCCGGATTGTATAGCGGCGGCGGGGCCGTGGAATCAAACAACCCGCAGGGCGTAGCAAGCGGAGCGCTTTGCGCCCTGCGCGGGCTGCGCACCACTGATGAGCGAAAGCGAGGCCCCCGCGCGGGGCGGGGGCGTGGCATCAATCAGGGAGCACCGCTGTTTCAGTCTCGGCAACCGGTGCCAGGTACCGCAAGTGGGCAGAGCGGGTGCTCAGCGCTGCATCCCCAGCGGCACCGGCTCGTGCGGGTTGGCCGGGTCTGCATCGCCGTCATCCGTGCTGCGGCTCAGGCCATACCAGTTCACCTTGCGGGTAATCACCATCACCACTGCCAGCAGGCCGAACAGCACCAGCGAGCCCATCAGCAGCGCCATGTCCTCAGACTGCAGGATGCCGAACAGCACGCCATACAAGGCGGCCAGCAGGGCCGAGAAACTCAGGCCGCGTTGCCAGCCGGCCATCACGTGGCTGATGTAGTAGCCCAGCAGCGCAATGGATGCGCCGGCTGCCAGCCAGTAGGCGGCGGCAAACGGCAGATGCTCGGACAGCGACAGCGTAAGCATGAAGAACAGCGCCAGCGCAAAGCCCACCAGACCGTATTGCACCGGGTGCACGCGCAGGCGCTTGAGCACTTCGGTCAGGAAGAAAGCGCCAAAGGTCAGCAGCAGGAACAGCTCGGCATACTTCACCGTGCGCTCAACCAGCGCATAGCGGTCTACCGGGTCCAGCATGCGCACGCCAAAGCTGCCCACGCCCAGTTGCTCGCACTCCTTGTCGGCAGCGGCGCAGCGCGCCAGCTTTTCGTCGGTCAGGCCGGTGGCCCAGTCATTGGCCTGCCAGGTAGCGCTGAAGCTGTTGTCGGTGGTGTTGCGCTCGGCCGGGGCCAGCGGGCCGACAAAGCTCGGGTGCGCCCAGTCGCCGCTCAGCGCCAGGCGGTTGGCCTTGGCCACCGGGGTGATGTTGAGCGTTTCGGTGCCCGACAAGCCCATGTCCAGCGCAAAATCGACCGCTTGCGGCGTTTCCTGCGTGCCACCCTGCAAGGGCGCATTCACGCCGCTGCCCAGCCAGGCCTGCTTGCTGCCGGGCAGAAAGGCCAGCTTTTGCCCGCCCAGCTGGCCGGCGATGGTGCCGAGACCACGCACGTCGGTCACGCCCACGGTCAGAAACGGCTGGCCCCAGGCATAGGCATAGCGCTTGCCGTCCACCTCGCCGCGCCGCTCGATATCGGCACGCCCCGGCAAGGTAAAGCGGCCGGTGAGCTTGAGGCCGGATTTGTACACTGGCGCCTGAAAAATGCCGCGCTTGAGCATGTTCACCTGCAGCTTGCCATTCACATCGAGCTGATCGGGCTGCACGATCAGGCGCTGCGCGGTTTCCGGGCCGGCGGTCCATTCCTTCACCGCCTTGCCGTTCTCGGTGCGCTCGGTCAGTGTCCACTCGGTCACCCAGTAGGGCACCACCAGAAACGGCCCGGTCAGCGTTTGCGCGTGCGCGGTATGGTCGGCGATTTCGGCCACTACCGATTGCGCGCGTTGCTGTCGCTCGTACACCAGCGAGCGCACCATCGATAGCGCCGCCATCAGGATGAGCACCAGCACCCCGATGGCAAACAGTTTGAACGCCAATGCATTTTTCATTTTGCTTCTCCTTTGCGGGATCACCCCGGACATCGCCACGATGCCGACGGGATATGGAGAAACGGTGGGGGATTGATGGAGCGTGTGTGGGGAGGGTGCGCGCCAGGATCAGGCCGGCAAAGACAAGGTCGCCCGTACCCCGCCGCCTGGTGCGTTATCCAGCGCCACGCTGCCGCCATGCAGTTCGGCAATGGTGCGCGTCAGCGCCAGCCCCAGCCCGGTGCCCTTGTGCTGGCGCGCCGGCCCCGGCAGCGAGTAAAAGCGCTCGAACAAGCGCGGCAGCGCGTAGTCGGGGATGGCCGGGCCGTCGTTCCATACCGACAGCTGCCAGCCGCGCTCGTGCAGCGCAGCGGTGATGCGAATCTCGCCGCCGTCCGGCGTGAAGTCGCAGGCGTTTTGCAGCAGGTTGCGCAGCGCCTGCTCCAGCAAGAAGCGCTCGCCCGTGACTTGCGCATCCGGCGCGATCTCCACCGTCACGCGGCGTTGCTGCAGTTGCGGCGTCAGCGCCGCCAGCACGGTGTGCGCCAGCGTGGCCAGCGGCACCGGCTCGGTCTCGCTCAAGGTATGGCGTGCCTCCAGCCGGGCCAGATCGAGCAAGCGGTCAACGATGGCCTGCATGCGCGCCACTTCGGACTGGATGTGGCCAACAAAGCGCGCGTGGCTGGCGTCGTCCAGCGGGTCGGCCAGCAGCTCGGCCGAGCCGCGTATGCCGGCCAGCGGCGATTTCAGCTCGTGGGTGAGCGCATGCACGTATTCCTCCACATAGCGCTTGCCCTCCAGCCGGTCGCGCATTTCGCCCAGCGCCGCCGCCAGCTGGCGCAGCTCGCGGTTGGCGGCAAAGGCCGGCACCGGGGCGGGCTTGCCGTCGCGCACCTCGTGGGCAAACGCGGTCAGCCGCGCAATGCCGCGCGACAACCACCACGAGAACACCGCGCCGGCCAGCAGCGCCACCAGCATCAGCAGCAGCCCGGCGCGCCACAGCTTGTCGCGCGCGCGATCGATATACGGTTGCATGGCGGTATTGGGCTTGGCCACGGTGAGCACGCCCACGATGTGCCCCTGGTCGATGATGGGCGCGGCGACATACATCACCGTCGATTCGGGGTCATACGCGCTCACCGCGCTGGTGCGTGCGCCATACTGGCCGCGCAAGGTGAGATACACATCGCGCCACTGCGAATAATCCATGCCCACGGCCGCGCCGCTGGAATCGAGCCGCACGATGCCGTGCGCGTCGGTCACATACACGCGCAGATCCAGCTTGGTCTTGTCTTGCCCCCACACGCTGGCGTGCGGCGCACGCTGCAGATAGGCGGCAATCGCCGCAGAAAAGCGCCCCTGATCCAGCCGGCCGGCCACGAAATCGGCGCGTATCATCTCGGCCAGCAGGTTGCTGGTGTCTATCATCACTTCCTCGGCCGACTGGCGCACCGCAGGCTTGATCTCGTCGCGCACCAGCGTCAGTACATACCAGCCGGTGAGCCCGGCAAACAGGAAGTACCCGAGGAAAATACGCAGGCTGAAGCGCATTACGGCGCACTCAGCGCATAGCCAAAGCCGCGATGCGTCTCGATCGGGTCGGCCGCTGGCGTGATCTCGCGCAGCTTGGCGCGCAAGGTCTTGATATGGCTGTCTATGGTGCGCTCGAAGCTGTCCTCGGCCGCTTCGCCCAGCGCATCGAGCAATTGCGCGCGGCTGTACACGCGGCCCGGCTGCGCCAGCAGCAGCGCCAGCACATTGTATTCGGCCGGCGTCAGCGCCAGCCGCCGCCCCTGATAACTGATACGCCGCCCGGCCACATCATGCTCGAAACGCGCACCGGCCGTACTGGCCTCCCCTGTCACGGCAGACACTGCAGCTGGCGCGGCCGGCCGCACCCGCTTGAGGATGGTCTTGACCCGCGCCGCTACCTCGCGCGGGCTGAACGGCTTCACCACATAATCATCCGCCCCCAGCTCCAGCCCCACGATGCGGTCCACCTCGTCTGCCCGCGCGGTGAGCAGCAGTACCGGCAGCTCCGAACTGCGCCGCAAGCGCCGCAACAGCTCCAGCCCGCTGCCATCGGGCAGGCCGATATCGAACACCGCCAGATCAAAGCCCCCCGCCGCCAGCAACGCCTCGGCCTGCGATACCAGACTCACCCACTGCACCTGCATGCCCTCGCGCTGCAGCGCAAACTGCAAGGTGTCGGCAATGGCGGCTTCGTCTTCGAGCAAGAGGATGGCGGGCGGGTTGGACATCAAGATGACCCCGGCGGGCGATGCAGGTTATAAATGACCGGCCCATGATGCCAGACTTGGCACACCAACTCACCCCGAGAGCGCGACCGATGGCCCAGCAGCAGGCAGCCGACTTTAACGAATGGCACGATGTACTGGCCGGGCTGGTGGCGGCGCTGCGCAAACGCGGTTTGCCCGAGCCCACCATGCAGCTGGTGGAGCGGATGCTGGGCAATATCCAGCCCGCCGACTGGCATTTTTCCGCCAGCGAATGGCGCTACCGTGGCGATTTCAATGCATGGGAAAAGCTGGCGCGTGAGTTGCTCAAGTCAATAGACGAAACCACGCTGGCGCAAGTCGTCAGCCTGACCTTTTTCGCCCATGCCCAGCTCACAGACCTGCTGGATATGCGCAGCAATTCACTTATCTACGACGCGGACTTTACCGGCAGCCCCCATTCTCCCAAGTTGCTGCGGCAGGCGCTGGTGTATCTCACGTTTTGCTACAACGGGTTGCTGGTGGCTGCCACCCGGCGCAAAGCAGTACTGCGTGATACCGAAGCACTCGGCATCCTGAACACGATGAAGCGCGCGCTGCTGCGCTGGGCGGCCGCTTATGCAGCCGAGCCGGACATCCCGTTCAAGGCCATCCTGGCTTGGCTGGCCGATCACCGTTTCAGCGCCCAAACCCAGGCTCAAGCGTTGTTGCAGACCATCTCTGCCACTCTGTCCTTGATTCCCGCGAGCGGTGCTGCCGAGCGGCGCTATATTGCGCACATGCAGGGCTCGGTCGAAAAACTGCTGCAAACACTGGTTGAGTCACCGATATCCGTCTCGAATGCGCTGCAACCGCTCGGCACTCCTTACCCTGCGGCCAGTTTTCACAAGGACTGGGATGCACTCATACGTGCGCCCATGACTGCGCTCAACTTCACGCGCATCAAGGGCAGTACGTCCCGGTGGATCAGACCACAAGGCACGCAATGGCTGGTCGTTTTATTCCACCCCGGCAGCTGTGGCTGGAGCAAATGGGGTGGCGGTTCGTTCAGCGCCAGCTTCTACCTGTGTGGCGAGCCACAGTTCAAGGACACGACGCCGAAGCAATCGCTGCATTTCTTTTCCAGTTACACCGACGCGGAATTCGCCGCCTTCCTGCAGCTGAACGAGGTTGCACGGTGCAAGATCAAGCGGCTGGAATTCCCGGCCGGGTTTGAAAAAACCATGCATGAGTCGACCGTGCTGGATTTCGAGCGCCATGCAAATCAACGCTACCCGGGCGCAGTGCAGCCCGATTTCCACTTCTACGACCCGCAGGAACTGGCCGACTGGGCCGCAGCCCTGCTGCCCACGCTGGATGCCAAGCTGCAACAGGCCGTTGCCGCCGGCCCCATCTAGGCGGCACACACGCCGCAGCACCGGTACTACTACGATTGCCAGTGTCATCGGCATCGCCTACCCTCGCGGCTTTGCCGCGTACCGGAACTACCCATGCCTGCCACCCGCTCCCACCTCCTGCCTTTCAAGCTGGCGCCGCTCGCGCTGGGTGCACTGGCGCTGTTGAGCGCGGCGTCCGCCGGCATGGCGGCGGATCAGCCGGCCAGCGCGGCCAGCAGCAGTGAGGCGGTGCAGCCGCTGCCCAATGTGCTGAACGACCTCTACCCGGAAGACAGCGAGGCCGCGCCGGTGGCCAGCGCAGTCGAATCGGTGCCCACCCCCACGCCGCAACCGCAGGCCACCCCGGTGCCGGCGTTGACGGCGGCGCAGGGCAAGGCGCTGTTGCTCAAGCTGCTGCCGGCCAGGATGCCGGATCGGCAAGGCTGGGCCGACGATATTTTCGATGCCTTCACCGCGCTGAAAATCCCCTACACGGCCGAGTATTTCTGCGCGGCCAATGCGGTGATCGAGCAGGAATCATCGTGGCAGGGCGACCCGACCGTGCCGGGCCTGCCCAAGATCGTGTGGGACAAGATCGGTGAGAAAGCGGGGGCCAAACATATCCCGCTGATTGCGGTGCAGACTGCATTGCTCAAGACCTCGCCCAACGGGCAGAGCTACAAGAGCCGCATCGACAACCTGCGCACCGAGCGCGAAATGAACGCCATTTTCGAAGACCTGGCCAATGACGCGGCGCGGCTGGGCCTGTCGATGAACATGAACAACCCCATCCGCACCGGCGGGCCGATGCAGGTGAGCGTGGAATTTGCCGAGGCGCACGTGCGCGCCTGGCCCTACCCGTACAAACTCACCCGCAGCGTGCGCGACACCGTGTTCACCCGCCGGGGCGGCACCTACTTCGGCATTGCCATCCTGCTGCAATACCCTGCGCCGTACAGCGACATGGTGTACCGCTTTGCCGACTTCAACGCCGGCCGTTACGCCAGCCGCAATGCCGCCTTCCAGGCTGCACTGGCCAAGGCCAGCGGGCAGAAGATCGATCTGGACGGTGACTTGCTCAGCTATGTGAACGGCGCACCCAGCAGCAAGCCCAGCGATGTGGAGCAAGCCCTGTTCAGCATTGCCGGCCCGTTGGGCATGAGCCGCGACGCCATCCGCCGCGACCTGCTGACTGAAAAGCTGTCGCCCTTCGGCCAGAGCGAGCTGTACCGCAAGGTATTCACGCTGGCCGAGAAAAACGGCAAACCCCTGCCGCGCGCCGTGCTGCCGGAAATCCGCCTGATCAGCCCCAAGATCACCCGCAAGCTCACCACCGCATGGTTTGCCGAGCGGGTGGATGGGCGGTATCAGGCTTGTTTGGCGCGGGGGAAATGAGCCTGCGTTGAATCGAGGTCGTCGAGGTCGCAGGGCGCAACAAGCGCAGCACGTTGCGCCGCATGCGACACCAAGAATGCCTCCAGCTTGGCGACGCAAATGCTACGGCGCAATACGCTGCGCTATTGCACCCTACGCCAGCTACGCTGGCACGACCATCCTCGGCCCGGAAGCAGGCGGTCGAGTAGGGCGCAATGAGCTTGGCGAATTGCGCCGCATGGGACGCCGCCAGCGCTCACTGCGCCGTCAGCGGCGCACGCTTCACCGGCAATTGCATGCCCACGCCCACGCGGTTGAAGGCGCTGATCACGGCTGCGGCATAGGTCAGCGCCACGATTTCGACATCGCTGAAATGATCGCGCAGCGCGGCAAAGTCGGCTTCGGCAGCGTGGGCGCTGTCGATGCGGGCCAGTGCTTCGGCCCAGTTCAGCGCGGCGCGTTCTCGCTCGCTGTAGAAATCGACTTCGCGCCAGCTCACCAGGCTGTTGATGCGCTGGAAATCCTCGCCGCCCTTGAGCAGATCGCGTGCGTGCATGTCGATGCAATAGGCGCAGCCGTTGATTTGCGAGATGCGCAGGTAGATCAGCTCGGTCAGCTGGCCGCCCAGCACTTCTTTGGCGGCGGTGCTGGTCTGCACCAGACCGGCAAGGGCTTGCGGGGCGAGGGTGCGGTGGGAAAGACGGGCTTCGGTGCTCATGGCGGGGTCCTTGGTTGGCGCAGCAACATGCTGCTTTGGAGCCACACACAAAACCCTGCGGGCTGCGTTACGCTCACTTGCCGTACAGCGTTGTACTGTCTGCGTTTCGCGTGCCTTGCCAGCACCGCTGCGCTGGGTTTTGTGTGTGGCTCTTCATCCATAAGACGATGCACGCCGAACACTTGTGACAATCCGGGCGATTTTTCTTCCCCGTGTGTGATGGCCAGCAGATACGGCGCAATACGCTGTGCTATTGCGCCCTGCGCCGGCGCGATGGCACGACGGTGTTCTGATCGGCAACAGGCGGTGATGGGTAGGGCGCAATAAGCAACGCGCATTGCGCCGCACAGACTGGTGGCTTCGCGCCGATAGCCGTTGGATATGCCTGCCACTGTCCTCGTGTGTGATGACCCACAGATACGGCGCAATTCGCCGCGCTCATTGCACCCTACGCCAGCACTACGTCAGCGCGGTATTTCCGGCCTCAGCCGTCACCTGTTCCCGCAGCGCCTCCACCAGCACCTGCACCTTGCGTGGCCGGTGACGGGCGGCGGGGAAGACGGCGTAGATGCCGCCGCGCGGCAGCTGCCATTGCGGCAGCACGGGCTGCAGCCGGCCAGTGGCCAGATCGTCGCGCACGGCAAAGTCCGGCAGCATGGCCAGCCCGCCGCCGGCCAGCGCGGCGGCGCGCACGCCATAGGCGGTGTTGGCGCCGAAGCCGGCCGCAAAGCGCTGCGTGTGCTGCGCATCGCCGCGCGTAAAGGTCCAGCTCAGTGGCTGCGGCAATACCGATAGCGCAATGAATGGCCAGTCGGCCAGATCGGCCAGCTGTTGCAGCGCAGGCCGGGCCTGCAGCAGCGCCGGGCTGGCCACCAGCACGTGGTCGAAACCGCCGATACGCACCGCCTGGTGGTTGGAATCAGGCAATACGCCCAGCCGTATCGCCACGTCGATGCCTTCACCGACCAGATCGAACATGCGGTCGCCCGCCAGCAGCTCGATTTTAAGCTCCGGGTGGCGCTGGCGCAGCGCCACGCACACAGGTGCAATCACGGCGGCGCCGTAGTCGATGGGTGCGGTGATGCGCAGGCTGCCGCGCAAGGTGCTGCCCTCTTGCGCGGCATCATCCACGGCGGCTTCGATCTCGCGCACGATGCGCCGGCTGGCGTCATAAAACGCCTCGCCCGCCTCGGTCAGCCCCAGCCGGCGCGTGGTGCGCAGCAACAGGCTGACGCCCACTTCGTGCTCCAGCCGCTGGATATGCGCGCTGACCATGGTCTTGGCCAGCCCCAACCGCGTGGCGGCGGCGGTGATCGAGCCGGCCTCGACCACGGTGACGAACACCAGCAGGCGGTTGAGGTTGATTGCAGCAAGATTGGCCATGCAATTGCGCACTTTAAGTGGACAGTTATTGCATGTTTGTACGGCTTATCACGCCCAATGTGCAAGCCTATTCTGGCGTCATGTACCCCAAGGAGAACGACATGACTGCCCAAGCCCTTGCCGCCGTAGCCCTCACCGCCGCCCTGGCCCCTGCCCTGGCCGCCCCCGTGGTTGAATACCGCACGCTGGATGTCGATGGCATCCAGGTGTTCTACCGCGAGGCCGGCAACCCGAATGCGCCCACCGTGCTGCTGCTGCACGGCTTTCCGTCGTCGTCGCAAATGTATGCCGGGCTGATCGATGCGCTGGCCGATCAATACCACCTGATCGCCCCCGATTATCCTGGCGCCGGCCACACCCAGATCGGCAAGGACGTGGCGTTCAAGCCCACCTTCGACAACCTCACCCGGGTGATGACGCGCTTTGTCGAGCTCAAGGGCCTGAACCGCTTCGCGCTTTACATGCAGGATTTCGGCGGCCCGGTGGGGCTGCGCATGGCCAGCCAGCACCCCGAGTGGATCAGCGCACTGGTCGTGCAGAACGCCAATGCCTATGACGCCGGCCTGTCGGACGAAATCCGCCACAACATCAGCAGCACCGCCGCCGGGCTGAACGCGCAAACGCGCCCGGCGCTGGAGGGCATTACCAGCGCCGAGGGCGTGCAGTTCATGTACCGCACCGGCCTGCGCCAGCCGCAGCGCGTTGGGCCAGAGGGCTGGACCACCGCACTGTGGGGACTGCAAAACCCGGCCAACCGCGAGATCCAGATGCGTTTGATTGCCGACTATCACACCAATCTGGCGCTCTACCCGGCCTGGCAAGCCTATCTGCGCGAACGGCAACCGCCCACGCTGGTGGTCTGGGGCAAGAACGACCCGCTGTTCACCGCCGCCGGCGCGCTGGCCTATGGCAAGGATGTGAAGCAGGCAGAAATCCACCTGCTGGATACCGGCCATTTCGCGCTGGACGAAGAAACCCCGGCCATCGCCGCGCATATGCGGCGGTTTCTGGCGGGCTTGCCGGCTGGGAAGTAAAGACCGTGCACCTGACGGTACGGTATGGAGATCAGGCACGGTGGTTCAAGTACGGACCGCCGTGCCTATTCGAAGCGTTTATTAAGGCCCAGTGCAGCGGTGCTGGCAAGGCACGCGAAACACAGACAAAATCCGGCCGCACGGCCAGTGATTAACGCAGCCAGCAGGGTTTTCGCGACTCTAAAGTTCAAGCGCCCTGCAGCGCCGCCAGCTTGTCCGGATTGCGCACGTTGTACATTGCGGCGATGCGCTCATCCCTGATCACGAAGACGATGGCCGAGTCGATGCGGCCATCGAGATAGCGCAGCAGCGCCGGTTCGCCATTGATCTGCGCATGGCGGTAGTGCGCAGTGCCCGTGCGGTTGGCGGCCACGGCCCGGTACAGCCGCGCCAGCCGCTCGGCGCCGTGCAGCGGGCGCAGGGTGGCGTAGACCTTGCCGCCGCCGTCCGAAGTGAGCACCACATCGTCGGTAAACAGCGCCTGCAGGGCGGCGTGGTCGCCACGCAAGGCGGCGTCGGCAAAGGCATCGAGCAGGCGGATGTGCGTAGCGCGTTCCACCGTGTGGCGCGGCGTGGCGTCGTCCAGCCGCTTGCGCGCGCGGGAGACGAGCTGGCGCACCGCAGGCAGCTTTTTGCCAAGGATGGTGGCGATTTCGTCGTAGTCGCAATCGAGCACTTCGCGCAGCAGAAACGCTGCGCGTTCTTCCGGCCCCAGCCGCTCCAGCACGGTCATGAAGGCCAGCCCCACGTCGCCACGCAGTTCCAGCGCCCATTCGGGCGAAGGGGCGCAGTCGGCCAGGGTTTCGGTCAGCAGCGGGTCGGGCAGCCAGGGGCCCACATAGCTGCTGCGTTCGCGCTTGAGCACGCGCAGCCGGTCTATCGCCAGCCGCGTGGTGACGGTGACCAGCCAGGCTTCGGGCGTGGCCACGGCGTGTTGCGAGGCATCGTGCCAGCGCAGATAGGCGTCCTGCACCACGTCTTCGGCATCGGCGCGCGTGCCCAGCATGCGGTAGGCCAGGCCAAACAGGCGGGCGCGGTGCAGATCGAACGGATCGCGGGGCAGGTTCAAGCGGGTCTCCTCAGGCTGGGCAGCGCCACAAGCAATACCGGGCGCAGCAGGGCTGGCAAGGCGTGCGAAACGCAGACAGTACAAACCGTACGGCCAGCGAGCGTAACGCAGCCCGTCGGTTTTTGTTGGGGGCTTGGCATGCTAGACGATGCAGCGGGCAATTTTGTGACATCACCGCCGGCAGCCACTTTGCAGCCATGGCTCACGCTTGCTATTGTCGCGGCAAATACCCCTGTGCCGTCCATGAAATCTTCCCGCTTTACCCGCATCCTGCTGTGGCTGCTGGGCGTCGTCCTCATCCTCACGCTCGGGGCCTTTGCCGCGCTGCATTATGCTGCGCAAACCCTGCGCGATCAGGTGGTGGCCACGCTGGGCAGCGACAGCGAAATCGGCGCCGTCGATCTGGGCTGGTCTGCCATCACGCTCAGCCAGCTGCGCATCAAGGCGCCTGCCGGCTGGCCGGCTGCCGACGCACTGCGCGCCAGCCGCATCGTGGTCGAGCCCGATCTGCGCGCGCTACTGTCGGCCAATGTGCATGTGCGCAAGATCAGCATCGAGGGCGCTTATCTGTCGATCTGGCGCACCGCCAACGGCAAGGTGCGGCTGCTGCCCAGCCTGCTGGAGCGCGCCAGGACCGCCACCGGCGCGGCATCGGCGCCGCAATCGGTCAGCGTGACCATCGAGCACATCGTGCTGCAGGATGGCGCGGTGGATTTTTACGACAGCACCATCCGCAAGCCGGCGCACCGGCTGCAACTGCAAAACACCGACATCGCGCTGGACGATCTGCGCCTGCCCGCGCTGGACAAGCAGAGCCACCTGAAAGCCAGCGCCACCCTCAAGGGCGTGCAGCGCGACGGCAAGGTGGATATCGCCGGCTGGATGAGCTTTGCCAACCAGGACAGCGCCCTCACCACCACCCTGCGTGGCGTCGATCTGGTGGCGCTGCAGCCCTATTTGATCAAGGCATCCGAAACCGGCGTGAAAACCGGCAGCCTTGATCTGGACCTGAAATCAACCATTACCAAGCGCCACCTGCACGCACCGGGCACCATCACCTTGCGCAATCTGGAACTAAGCAACCGCGACGGCTTGTGGGGCACCTTCATGGGCCTGCCACGCGGTATGGTGGTCAACGGCATGAAAGACCAGCAGGGCAAGATCGCGCTCAAGTTCACACTGGACGGCAACCTGGACGACCCGCGCTTCTCGCTCAACGAAAACATGACCCGCCGCATCAGCGTGGGCCTGGCTGAAGGGCTGGGCATCAGCATCAAGGGCATGGCCGGCGGCATCGGGCGCACGATAGGGAAGTTGTTTGGGCAGTGAGGGCGTAAGGACAGCCGCAACGTCGTAGGGCGCAATGAGCATGGCGAATTGCGCCGTAGTTGGCCGCAGAACTGCCTACGGCGCAATACGCTGCGCTATTGCACCCTACTGGCCGGTCGACTTGTTTACCCTTCATTGACGCGGAGTGGTCGCGCGACAATCCGTAAGCAAAGTATTGTTCTGTTGTGCATCAGCACCTTTAATGGTTTCAATCCTGACATATTTCACTAATTGAAATAGTCCTCCCCGTAAAATGCCGGGTTTGGTCCCGATTTTGAGCTGCCAACAGGTTTGGTAGCGGCTTTTACATACATCGGTGAATCAAGGAGACCAACAAGGACCCTGTTCATGTCATTGCTGCAAAGCGCAAGCATTGTTCCGCTTGAACAAATCAAAACAAGCAGCCACTGCAAGAAAAGCATTTCATCACTGATTCCTCATATACGTGCCACGCACCATAAATACGGGCTGGCTTTGCCGGCAGGATTCGAGGCAACCATGGCCATCAAGCCGCTGGTGATCGCCGGCGAGCAACTGGGTGTGGAAATCAGGCCTGCCACCATCCAGAAAATCATCATCATGTCGCTGCTGGCCAAGCAAAACGGCTATACGCCGGTATTTTTGCTGGAAGATCGCGACGTGATCAGCAAGGCCGACAAATTGACGTCCTGGCTGTTTCCCAGCGCCACACCCAATCCACAAGGCGAATTTGCCAGCCGTATCTTTTTCGACGATATCAATGCGAAAAAGCTCAAGCAATTGCCATTGAAGTTTGGCGTCATCTCTGCCGAATCAGCCGCTGCCAGCGCCCAGATGCGCAAGCTATATGCCGAAGCAATTGATCCTGCCGCTCTGCCGCATGGCCTGATCGGGCTGGATGATATTGCCACCCTGATTGCCGAATGCGCCGCACAGGCCGGCAATATCGCCGAATACGGGCAAAGGCAGCTGTTTGCCATTCTGCAACGATTGGGCGTAAGCAACATCCTGTTTGCCGATCTGGGCGCGTGGGAAGACGAGCTGCACGCCAGCGGCGCGCTGCAGGCGCTCTTTAGCGAGCCGGTGCGCGCCACGCTGCGCGAACTGGGCTGCATGCCGGCTGGCAGCCGCGAATACTGGGGTCTGCACCTGGGCGGTTGCCACGGGCGGGTGCACATTGCCACCGATGACGCGGCCAGCTGTTTGCGCTGCCATCAGCCGGTGCCGGCGGGCGAGTGGCAATTCCTGTCGCTGCGCGCCATTCCACGCATGTATGCCATTGCCTCGCTCGGGGTCGATCTGTTCGTCACCGGCGGTACCTCGGAATACAACGATCTGGTGGGGCAACTGTTCCAGGCGCTGGATCAACCCATGTTCCCGCTGATCTGGAAAAGCGGCTTCGATTATCACGGCCCCTTGCAGCACACAGCTACTACCCCGGCAACGCGCCAGGGCAAATACACCTTTCTGGACGCCCTCATCGCCAGCGGCCACGCCGCCGCCCTTCAGCAACAAAGCAACGGTGCAATGGGCGGTGACGCGGCAGCAACGCGCCAGCAGCTGCTGTCCAGCGCCTATCAATCACTTTCGGACTCGATGCACGCGCAAATCAGCGCACAGGGCGTGCATTGGGCCGAAGCAGGAGCAGCAACATGCAACGCTTGAGCAAAGACGATCTGGTTTACTATGAAAAAGGCGCCAATATCGTGGCCAGGGGCAGCGGCAGCGCCATTCCCTTCATGAGCGCCATTCTGAATGGCAGCCAGAGCGACATCCCCTGGTTGATCGCGCCGGACGAAATGCGCGGCTACATGGCCTCGGTGGTGAAAATCGGCGCCACCGGCACGCAGCAAGACTGGGGCGACTACTGCCGGCAAGCGCTGGACATGCTGCTGGGCAACGAGGGCGTATCGCTGGCCAGCCTGCATGGCCTGCCGCCAATCGAGATCAATCGCTCGCAGATGGATCGCGCGCTCTACGTGTGCAGCATGCTCGACAAACCCATGATCGACGGTGATTACGTCGGCTATACCGCGATTCCGTCCATTCCGCTCACCTTTGCCGTCGAGCAGGGCATCTCGCTGAAATCGTCCTATATCGTGCTGGAAAATACCGCCGAGGGCTTGAAGGAAAAAGAACGCGGCATCAAGGGCGACGCCTGGGGCTTCGAAGCCGCGCGCGAGCTGGAGCTGACCTACCGCAACCTTGCCAAATCAGCCGGCGTGGCCGCCGCGCTGTTCCTCACCCGGCAAACGCGCATGCTCTACCCGCACAGCGTCACGCAGACCATACAGCTGGGCAAAAGCATAGGCAGCCGCAACCCGATCGACGACATCCTGGCCTTTACGCGCGGCAGCTTCGTCGGCGCCGGCGTACTGGCCGACGTGCAGGATTACTCGAACGACGACAAGGATTTCAATGTAAAGACCATACGCATCGGCCGCTTCGAGCTGGGCATCGTCAATGAGTTTTTGTTTGTCGATTGCGACGGCCAGCGCCTGGTGCGCGCGCCGCAAATCATCGCCATCGTCGACCGCCACGGCCGTGGCATACGCACCATCGAACTGCCGGGCCTGGTGGGCGAGGAGCTGTTCATCCTGAGCATCCCGCCCTCCTGCCCGGTATCAACCGAATGCGTGGCCGAGTGGGACCGGATATTCAAGGTGCATGCGGCTGCGGCGCGGGCGGTTTTGGCTTGATGTGATGGGCGGTGGGGCGCAACAGGCGTAGGGTGCAATGAGCATGGCGAATTGCGCCGCGCGTTTTAAGCGGCGCATCGCCGAGCAAGGCCGGTGGCTGTTAAGGTGCAATATGCTGCACTAGCGCGCTCCGCTTGTACCAGAAAATTTTAAATAACCAGGACCCCGGAACATGTTTTCCATTGCCTGCCGCATTCCTGAAGGGCAGTACGAGAGCCTAAAGCAGCCTCACGCTGCAGCTGATCACCTATTTATCAGTGGCTACTTTCTTGTTTCGGGCGAGTATGGCAAGTACGGGTATATTCCGGATGGCGAAATCACGGCCGATGAGTCTGGCTGGTTTGTGATATCGGATATCCTCGAATCGTTGGGTAAAGTATTCGCAGCCCTTCAAAAAGGACGCTACGCCGCATTTATTGATATCGATACGATATCTACCTACATTCAGTTTGAACTGATTGGTAACATGGTGGAAGTTTCTGAAATTTCAATTGATGACAAAAGCAGTTTTTTTCTGCATGAAAAACTGGAACAATCAAGGCTGGTGCAGAAGATTGCGCTGGTTTCATTGGACGAGTTGCTTGATGAAATTAAAAGATTTTCCTTGAATTTGCTTGCGAATATTCTGGAGGTAAATCCAGAATATTCGCAAGCACGCCTGTTCAAAGAATTTGATAAAATCCTGAATTAAAGCTTTGCAAATCGACAGCAACAAGCACAGTGCCTTGCGCCGCGGATTGAGCGCAGCCGGGTGCAGCGCAGGGGATTGCCTGCGGCGCAATATGCTGCGCTATTGCGCCCTGCTGGCTGTCCTTTATACGCTTAGAGAGAATCTGCTGTATTCCACACCCACACGTCGATCAATTTTCCATCCTTGTCGAATCCCCAGTTTACCTCGGACGAGAGGTGTACGAGGTACAAGTCTTGCCTCTTTAAAATGCCGTAAACAGATTTCACCCCGACCACACTGCCCGCATCCTGATTCAAATATCCAGCTTGGTAGTTTGGTCTGCAATCAATTTTTGCATTTTTGCAGAAATTCAGCACATCTACCAATTTTGTGCCAATTGGCGTTGCCAGTAAAACATCCCGCCGCAAAGATTGCTGGCTTGAACATCCGGTGAGAAAAATCAGCAAAACCATCCAGCGGGTATAAATCATTTCGTTCTCGCATCATTGGCAAGCGCTGCGGCATGCGGACTGAATTGCATGAGCCAAGAATATCGCTATTCTTCAGTATGCCGTGCAGTACTGACTTCTTCGATAAATAGTTCAATCAAGTCTTGCGCCAGGATAAATGGCGACAGCAATGTTCTTGCATAGCTGATACGTTCATCCTCAGACCAGTGATCCCAGTCGTGTTCCTCGGCCGCCCGGCGGACCGAGACCTGCCACTCTTCGCGAGCCGGATGCATGCTCAGCCAGTCTGCCCACCGCTTGCGTGCGATATCACCTTTCCGGGTAACGTCGACTTCAATGAGCGTATCGAGCAAACGATCGAACAATCTGGCAACAATCGGGCTGGCAGAAATCTCCGGATCACTTGCCTCGAAGCAAAACTTGGCCTCTCGAAAGACGCGCTGCAGCGCGATCAATTCATGGTAGTCATTTACAAGGAATGAATTGGAGCTCATTTTTTGGTCCCAGTGTGGGCTGCTGTTCGAAGGGCGTTTTCATGCTTGCAATTCTCAAGGCGCAAGTCGGGCGCAACAAGCGCAGCGCATTGCGCCGAGCAAGGCTGGTGGCTGTTACGGCGCAATGCACTGCATTTATTGCGCCCTACGGCTGGCTGCTTTATTCGCTTTGAGCAAATGTCTTCAGCGCATCGGCAAGCGCATCGATCAGGCATGCTTTGTCTGCTTCGCTCAGCTGATCCAGATTTGTTTTTGCCCTGTCGATGATCTCTTCAAGCTGACACCGCATGCTACGGTGTTGGCGAAAAAACGCCGGGTCGGCACGCAAGACGTTGATCAGCAAATCGCCGGGGTAGTGCATGCCGGCGCAGTACGGATTCTTGGTCAGAAACTCAAGCGCAACCGGGATCAGCTGTGCCAGTCCCACATCCTGCCCGATCATGACCCTGGCATCCTCGGCATCAAAATCCCTGATGGGCTTGTTGCGCAGTGCAAATACGCGCCGAAACAAGGGTGATGCATCGCCAGGATCGCCCCAGTCATTTCCTTCCAGCTGTGCGATTGATTTACTCCGGTCGGTCATTCCTTCTCACCAGGGACAGGGGCGTGCATGCGCGTCATTGAAACGGCCTGCCGCGCAAAACGCAAGGGCCGCCCCCGCAACAAACCTCCAGACGTTTGTAACTTGTCATCCATCTGCAACACCCCCAACCTAGCATGCCGCATCCCTCATCTGGACGGTTACCCCATGCGCCATACACTTGCCGCTTTTGCCCTGTTTGCCTCGTTCGGTTTTGTCAGCGCGCACGCTGCCGATCCGCTGCCTTATATCTCGAACAAGGAAGTAGACCTCACCCGCTTCCTGCCGCCGCCGCCGGCCAATGATTCGGCGCAGACCAAGGCCGAGATTGCCGAGGTGCTCAGCATTCAGGCCAGCCGCACGGCCGAGCAAGAAGCCGCTGCCAAGGCCGATGCCACCGAGGATGTCTGGCGCTTTGCCGATGTGCTCGGCCCCAAGTTCACGGCGGCCAATCTGCCCAAGCTCAATGCCTTCTTCGCCCGCGTGGTCGAGACCGAAGGCGCCGTGGTCGATCCGGCCAAGGATGTGTGGAAGCGCCCGCGCCCGCATCTGCTGTCCAAGGACATCAAGCCCGTCGTCAAGCTGACCAGCTCGGGCTCGTGGCCGTCGGGCCACGCCACGGTGGGCTACCTGATGGCCACCGTGCTGGCCGACATGGTGCCGGAGAAGCGCGCCGCATTGTTCGCCCGTGCTGCAGGCTATGCCGAGAACCGCATCGTGGCCGGCATCCACTATCGCTCGGATACGCAAATGGGCCGTGTGGCCGGCGCGCTGATCGCACAAAACCTGTTTGCCCGCCCGGATTTCCAGGCTGAATACGCACCGGCCCGGGCTGAGTTGCGCGCAGCCCTTGGTCTGTGAGCACGGTTCGCACTTTTAAATTCAAGCACTTGCAGCCATAAGCCAGCCGCCCGGTTAAACTGGGCGGCTTTTTTATTGCTACCGAGCTGCCCATGGCCCTCAAAGCCACCATTTTCAAGGCCGATCTCAATATCACCGATATGGATCGCGGCTATTACGCATCGCACTCGCTGACCATTGCGCGCCATCCGTCCGAAACCGACGAGCGCATGATGCTGCGCGTGCTGGCCTTTGCCCGCCACGCATCCGAAACGCTGGAGTTCGGCCGTGGCATCAGCGATGAAGACGACGCCACCATCTGGCAAAAGAATCTGGTCGACGAGATCGAGCTGTGGATCGAGCTGGGCCTGCCAGACGAAAAACGCCTGCGCAAAGCCTGCAACCGCGCGGCCGAAGTCTGGCTGTACAGCTACGGCGGCCGCCAGGCCGAAATGTGGTGGGACGGCATCAAGGGCCAGATGATCCGCTTTGATCACCTGCACGTGGTCAGCATCGCCCCGGAGACGCTGACCGCGCTGGGCGCGATGGCCGAGCGCACCATGCAGCTGCAAGCCACCATCCAGGACGGGCAACTGTGGCTGTCGAATGACAACACCAATCTCCTGGTCGAGCTGACCACGGTGAAATGAGTGCGCTGCCGGCTGTATTGGCGATGAGTAGGGCGCGAGCGTAGCGTATTGCGCCGTAGTTGCAGGTGGCTGGTGCATGCATGTGGCGCAATTCGCTATGCTCATTGACGCCCTACGCAATGCGCCGCTCATCACCGGAACACACCATGCTCAAAGCACAAGCGCGTGAACAGGCGCAGCAGCTGCAAGACCTGCCCAACATCGGCAAGGCCATGCCGGCCGATCTCGCCGACTTCGTTGCCCGCTATTGCGCGGCTTTCAACGCACTGGACGGTGCGGCAATTGCCGCGCTCTACGCCGTGCCCTCGGCCATCGCGCACGGCAGCAGCTACACGCACTGGACCGATGCCGCAGCCATAACGGCGAACATGGCCGCGCTGTGCACGCTGTACCGCGACGGCGGCTACGTTGCTGCCAGCTACACCGTTGCGCATTGGTGGCCGCAAGGGCCGGATCATGCGGTACTGGATGTGGCGTGGCACATCACCCGCGAGGGTGACCTGCCGCCGTGGCAATTCCACACCGGCTACAATCTGCTCAGGGGCGAGCACGGCTGGTTGGTGCGGCTGTGCACCGCCTATGAGGAAGCGCGGCTCGATGCTTGAAGGCCTGCACATAGCGCGTAGAGCGCGAGCGTAGCGTATTGCACCGTATGGGCCGAAGCGGCAAGCGCAAACCGGTGGTGCAATGCGCTACGCTTATTGCACCCTACGAGCCTGCCCGTTGCCCGGAGCCAACCATGCCCGAAGCCCAGGGCGTGAACAGCGCGCAGGGCGCGAGCGCAGCGTATTGCGCCGTATGGGCCGAAGCGGCAAGCGCGAGCCGGTGGCGCAATGCGCTACGCTTATTGCACCCTGCGAGTGTGGCCATCGCCCGGAGCCAAGCATGCCCAAAGCCCAAACACGCGATCAAGTCCGGCAACTGCAAGACCTGCCCAATATCGGCAAGGCCATGGCGGCCGATTTGCAGCTGCTGGGCATCACGCAACCGGCGCAGCTGGTCGGGCAAGATGCCTTCGCGCTGCACCTGCGGCTGTGCGTCGCCACCGGCGCGCAGCATGACCCATGCGTGATCGATACCTTCATGGCCGCCATCGACTTCATGCAGGGCGCCCCGGCAAGGCCTTGGTGGGATTACACGGCGGAGCGCAAGCGGCTGCAGGCGGCGCGCAAGGTGTAGCGGGTAGGGCGCAATAAGCGTAGCGCATTGCGCCGTATTGGCTGGTGGCCGGTGCATGCATGCGGCGCAATTCGCTGCGCTCATTGGCGCCCTACGGCCATGCCCTTCGCGCGTCGTCCGTCACGCACACACCCGGTTCCGCCCCGCCGCCTTGGCGGCGTAAAGCTGCGCGTCGGCGCGCTTGAGCGCCTGTTCGGCTGTTTCGCCGCTGGTGGCACGCCACGTCCGGGCGCATGGTTATCGTTAGCGGGTAGGGTGCAATAAGCGTGAGCGCAATGCGCCGTATTGGCTGGTGGCCGGTGCATGCATGCGGCGCAATTCGCTGCGCTCATTGGCGCCCTACGGCCATGCCCTTCGCGCGTCGTCCGTCACGCACACACCCGGTTCCGCCCCGCCGCCTTGGCGGCGTAAAGCTGCGCGTCGGCGCGCTTGAGCGCCTGTTCGGCTGTTTCGCCGCTGGTGGCAATTGCCACGCCCAGGCTCATGGTGACTGTCAGGTCGGGGTGCAGGTTGGCCCAGGGGTGGCGCTCGATCAGCGCGCGCAGTTTGTCGCACAGCGCCAGCGCGTCGGATAGCCCGGTGTCGGGGAAGGCCAGCACGAATTCCTCGCCGCCGTAGCGCGCCAGCAGGTCGCCGCTGCGGGTGTGGTCTTGCAGCAGCTGGGCAACGGTCTTGAGCACGGCATCGCCCACGGCGTGCGAATGTGCGTCGTTGATCTGCTTGAAGTGATCCAGATCGGCCATTACCAGCGCCACCGGACGGCTGCTGCGGGCGGCTTGCGCCAGCAGGCGTGTGGCTTGTTCGTCGAAGTGGCGGCGGTTGAACAGCAGTGTGAGCGGATCGCGCACGCTCAGCTCGCGCAGTTGCTCGGCCTGCTGCGCGATGGTGGCGTGCGATGCGGCCAGCTCGCGGCTCATGCGGTTGAAGGCGTGCGCCAGCTCACCCACTTCGTCGCGCGTTTGCACATCCACTTGCACGCCCAGCTGGCCGTCGGCGAGGGCGCGGCTGGCCACGGTCAACCGGCGCAGCGCACCGCTGAGCGCATTGCTCAGCAACAGGCCCAGCGCCACAGCGACGACGATGGCGGCCAGCGCACCCACCAGCAGCGCCTGGCGCAGGGCAGACAGGAACTCCCGATCGGCGCGCGATAGCGTGGCCTGGCCATTGGGCAGCGCATAGGCCAGCAGCTGGCCGTCGTTGCCGGTGATGGCTTGTGCGTCGGAGCGGGCATCGTCGGGCAGTTGCTCGCCCACCCGGTAAGGCGGCGTGGGCAGCAGCGCGCGGCCGTCGGCATCGAACAGCACAAAGCGGAAGGTGGGGGCATCGTCGCCGCCATGTGGCGGGGGCGGGCGCTGGCCGGGGGGCGGGCCGTCATGCGCCGGGCGTCCGTCTGGCGGCGGTGGGCGTTCACCCGGTGGCGGGGCGTCGTCCGGGCCATGCCCGGGGCCATCCCGCTGTTCCGGACGGCGCCCGGGTCCGTCGCCGTTGTCGGGGCCACGCCCCTGTTGCGGGCCGCGTGCGGCGTCCTCTCGCTCCGCCGGGCTGCGCCCGGCATCGCCCGCAGCATCCGGACCGGGCTGTTCCCCGCTGCCCGGTGGCGGCGTGTGGCTGCCTTGATGGCGGCGGGCAAAATCGCGAAAGGATTCGCGCGCACTGGCGGCCTGCCACGAGCCATATTGGCCGATATAGGCGATCACGTCGGCGCGAAAGCCGGCAAACGCCTGCTCGGCGGCGCTGCGGTCGAATTTGCGCTGCAGCTGCTGATAGGCCACGCCGCCCACGGCCAGCACGGCCAAGAGGCTGGTGAGCAGCAGCGACAGGATGAGTTTTACGCGCAGCGGCATGGGCGGTTTCTCCACGATGGGCCTCATTGTGCCGCCTGCCCGGCAGCCGGCGCGAGAATATGCTGCTGCACCAGCCGCTCGACGAATTCGCGCACCACCTGCACGCGGCGGCTGGCTTTCAGGTCGCGGTGGTACACCAGCCATAGCTGCGGTAGAAAATCGATGCCCAGCGGCGCCAGCTTCTGCAAGCCGGTCTGTACATCGCCAAAAAAGCACGGCAAGGACACCACGCCCAGCCCCGAGCGTGCCGCCATGTATTTTGCGGTAATGCTGTTGGTGCGCAGTATCGGCTCGCGTCCGTCAAAGGTGCGCGCCAGCCACTGCCCCACTGGCCGGCTGGTGGCCCATTGGGCATCCCAGGCGATGTGCGGCAGCTTGCGCCAGTCATCCACGCCTTGCAGCAGCGCCGGCGCGGCATACAGCGCAAACGGCATGCCGCCCAGTGCATGCGCGATGTAGTCCGGATCGTGCTCGCGCTCGGGGCTGCCGACGATGCGCAGCGCCAGATCGGCCTCGCGCCGGCCCAGATCGGCCAGATTGCGCCCCACGATCAGCTCGACCTGCAGCTGGGGGTGGGCGCGCACCAGCTCGACCAGATTGGGCGCGATCAGCTGGTGCGCCAGCGTTTCGGACGTGGCAAAGCGCACCCGGCCGCAGGCGCCGTCGCCAATCGCGCTGCCGCTGCGCTCCAGCGCCAGCATGGCGCGCTCGACCTCGGCCACTTGCTCGAACAGCGCGCCGCCCTGATCGGTGAGCAGATAGCCGCGTTGCTGGCGCAGAAACAGCCGCGCGCCCAGCCGCGTTTCCATGCTGTCGATATGGCGCGATACGGTCGAGGCACTGGTGCGCAGCGCCTGCGCCGCCGGCGTCAGCCCGCCGCCGCGCGCCACGGCCAGAAAGAACTTGAGGTCGTTCCAGTCCAGCGTGCTGGCATTTTCCAATTGTGGAAATTGATTTTCCAAACTCACCAACTCCGTACCGTTTTTGGAAAATTATAATCGCTACACGACAAACCGCCATGCGTGGTCATACCTCCACCCGGGGTAACGGTTGAGCGAGGGGCTTCGATCAGGCCTCCACAGCCAGACCGCACGCAGGTTCTCACTGGAGTAAATACCATGGGCACTCCCCTTACCTGGTTCAAACTCGCCCTTGCGGCATTTTTCTGGGCCGCCATGTTCCACCTGGGCAAATATGCCGTTGCCTACATGTCGCCGCTGGCCGTGGGTGGCTGGCGCTTTCTGCTGGCCGGCGCGCTGCTGCTGCCGCTGCTGCACTGGCGCGAAAAGATCAACTGGGCCGGCATGCGGCGCAACTTGTGGCCCTTGCTGGCCATGGCCACCATCGGCATCTGCGGCTTCAACATCGCACTGTTTTACGGCCTGCGGCTGACCTCGCCGGTGAATGGCGCGCTGATCGTGGCGCTCAACCCGGCCATCACCACGCTGTTTGCCGCGCTGCTGATGCGCGAGCATATCAGCGGCCGGCAGATCGTGGGCCTGCTGCTGGGGCTGGCCGGCGTGGCCACCGTGGTCAGCCATGGCTCGCTGCATGCGCTGCTGGCGCTGTCGTTCACCCCGGGTGATTTGCTGGTGCTGCTGGCCGCCGTGGGCTGGGCCGTCTATTCGGTGATTCCGCGCCGCTTCATCAAGGGCCTGGCGCCGCTGCAGATCACCACCGCCACCATTGCCATGGGCGGCGTGCTGATGGCGAGCTTTGCGCAAAGCGTAACCGGCGATCTGCTGCACGTGCCGCCGCTGGGCGCCATCATCGCGGTGCTGATCATGAGCATAGGCGGTTCGGTGCTGGCCTACCAGTGGTGGAACGACAGCGTGAGCAAGATCGGCCCGGCCAAGGCCGCGCTGTTCATGAACCTGGTGCCCATTTTTGCCACCCTGATGGGCGTGGTGATGGGGCAGGCCGTGACCGGCGCACAACTGGCCGGCGCAGCGCTGGTGATCGGCGGCGTGATCTACGCCTCGACCAAGCCGCGCCCGGCGGTAGCGACCTTGCCGACGGGGTGTGCTGCGCGGCAGGCGTGATCTTTTTAGCTAGATTGCGTCCACCAACGACAAAGCGCCCCGAAGGGCGCTTTGTCGTTCACGGCAGCCGCGTAGGGCGCAATGAGCAACGCGAATTGCGCCGTAGTGGGTGGTGGCTGGTGCAGGATGGCGCAATTCGCTGTGCTCATTGCACCCTACGGCAGACACTGCGCCTGTAACAAAACCTGGCGCAGCGGTGCTGGCAAGGCAGGCGAAGCGCAGGCAGCACAAACCGCAAGGCAAGTGAGCGTAATGCGGCCGCGCAGGGCGCAATGAGCAACGCGAATTGCGCCGCAGTGGGTGGTGGCCGGTGCAGGATGGCGCAATTCGCTGTGCTCAGCACCCTGCGACTGGTGGGGCTGTTAAGGCGGCACCAACGACAAAGCGCCCCGAAGGGCGCTTTGTCGTTCACGGCAGGCACTTTCTTTTCCGGTCTTGCGACCGGTCGTGTGCTCAATCGAAATCTTTCATGATCAGTCGAGGTACGGTTTGACGCCGATCAACTGGTCTACGGTCACAAATTCATAGCCCTGCTTTTTCAGCTCGGGGATCATGCGGTCCACCGCCTCGACGGTGCCCGAACGCTTGCCGCCACCATCATGCATCAGCACGATGGCTTCTGGATGAACGTAGCTCAGCACGCTGCGGTAAATGGCTTCATCGGCGCCCAGGTGCAGCGCGTGGAACCAGTCTTGCGTATCCACCGACCACAAAATGGCCTTGTAGCCGCGCGCGCCGATGGCGGCGACTTGCTCATCGGTCAGCGCGCCATAGGGCGGGCGCATCAGCGCCGGGCGTATGCCCAGCTTGTCTTTGAACACCTGCTCGGCGCGCAGCAGCTGCTTGTCCCACACCTGCTCGTTGCCCAGCTTGTTCAGATAGGGGTGGTCGTAGCTGTGGTTGGCAATGGTATGGCCGGCGGCCAGCACGGCGCGCGCGTCGTCCGGGTTGCTGGCCACGTGCTCGCCCAGCTCGAAGAAAGTGGCCTTGACCTCATGCTTGGCCAGCACCTTGAGCAGGCTGCGCGTATAGCCGCTGGGGCCGTCATCAAAGGTGAGTGCGATGCGCTTGGTGTTGTGCAGCCCTTCCAGATAGTAGGTGCCGCGATACTTGGCGGCCTGGGCTTCCAGCACCTGCAGCGGTACCTGATCCCAGCCATCCAGATAGGCCGAGCGCACTTTCTGCACCGCTTTCTCGCCCGCCGGCACGGCAGCGACCGGGGCGGATGCGGGGGCTGAGGCGCTTTCACCGTGAGCGAACGGCGCCAGCAAGGCCAATGGCAGAAATGCAGACAACAGGGTACGGCGGATCATGGTGGACTCCTCGTCGGGCTGGCGGGCGCTCATGCGGCCACCCGCGTAAACACGCGCGTTTCGCCGCGTGCGTTGCTGCTCTGCAGCTGCACGGCGTTGCCGTGGCGCTGCAGCAGATATTGTTCGGGCAGCTGCGCGGCGCGCCAGTGCTGTGTGTCGGCGCCATGCGCGGTGGGCAGCAGGCGCTGCGTGCAAGGCACGCCGTAGTCGCGCACCAGCGTGAGCAGATCGCCGGCCAGCACGGCTGTGGCGCCGTCGGTAGCGCGGTATTCGCCATCGCCCCATGGCTGCGGCATGGCAGCGAGGGGGGCTTGCGGCAAGGTTGCGGGCTCGCCCAGCGCCAGCGCGGCCAGTTGGCGCGCCAAGGGCAGTTGCGGCACAAAGCCGATATTGCCCAGCACCACCACGCTGATGCCTTCATCCGGCAGCAGCAGTGATGCGGCGGTATAGCCATTCACGTCGCCCAGATGGCCCCAGACGCGGCGTTCCTGGCCGGCATACACACCATCGTCGCGCCACCAGCCCATGCAGGCATTGCCCGGCACGTGCGCGAACATGGCGGCGGTGTGCGCGGCATCCAGCACCTGGCCACTGGCCAGCGCCCACGCCCAGCGCGTGAGGTCAGCCACCGTGGCAGACAGGCTGCCTGCGCCATACATCACACTCATGTCCACCGGCATGGCGGCATCCAGCCCTGGTGACAGATGATGGCCCAAGGCTCGCTCGCGCTGCGGCGCGGCGATCTCGCACTGTGTGGCGTGCAGGCCCAGCGGCTGCCAGAACGCGTTGCGCAAATAGTCGGCAAACGGCTGGCCGCTGCTGCGCTCGACCAGCAGCGCCAGCAAGGCATAGCCGGTATTGCTGTAGCGTACCTCGCCGGCCGGCAGCAGCGGCTGCGCGGCCAGTACGGCATCGATCAACTGCGGCGGCGTGTGCGGTTGCTGCATGCGCGTGGGCCAGTAATCGGGCAGCGCGGTGAAATTGCCCAGCCCGCTGCAATGCTGCAGCAACTGCCGCACGCTGATGCCGGCCAGTTGCGGCCAGTCGCGCAGGGTATCGGTGATCGGCGCATCCAGCGCCAGTGCGCCTTGTTGCGCCAGCTTGAGCACGGCAGCGGCGGTAAAGCTCTTGCTGAGCGAGGCAATGCGAAACGGCGTCGCCGGGGTATTGCGCCGGCCACTGGCTGCATCGGCCACGCCGGCGGCCGCCTGCGCCAGCAGCTGGCCGTGCACGCGCACCGCCACCGCGCCGTTGAAGGCGTCGAGGCGGGTGCAGGCAGCAAGGTAGTCGTGCAGCGCTTGGCTCATGGCGGCAGGAAAACGTGAGATGCCCGCAGCTTAGCGCAGAAAACCCGCCCGCAAGGCGCGATGTGCATGCACCTGCGGCAACACCACCATGCGCCCGGCGAATGGCCGCGCCAAGGCCTTGATCCTGCACGGCTATTGCATGGCATGCGCCGGCGGCATGCCCCGTCCGGTTGCGCAAAAACGCCGCCCGCCGCCGCCGCACTGGAGCCGCCCCGGCGCGTACGGCATCATCGCAACACAATAACGAGGGGACAGACATGCACAAGACTTTACTGGCGCTGGCAATGCTCGGCGGCCTGGCCCACGCCGCCGACCCGGCCTCCGCGCCCGCGCTCAAGCACGCGCAGGTGCAAAGCAGCGGCCGCGTTGAAGCAGGCAAGGACAGCTGGCGCGCCACCTGGCCCGGCACGGTGCTGACCACGCGCTTTGACGGCAGCGCCATCGGCTTCAAGATCGACGACGGCATGAACAGCTATGTGGCCGAAATCGATGGCAAACCCGCCAAAACCATCATGCCGGCGCGCGGCGAGCGCACCATCTGGCTACGTGATCTGCCGGCCGGCGCACACACGCTGCAACTGATCAAGCGCACCGAATCGCCCGAGGTGCCCGGCACGGTGAGCGGCTTTGCGCTCGACGGCGGCCACTGGCTGCCCGCCCCCGCGCCCGCCAGGCGGCAGATCGAATTCATCGGCGATTCGTGGACGGCCGCGCTGGCCAGCCTGTCTGACGTGCGCGAATGCAGCTGGGACAAGGTGCGCGACACCACCGACATCACCCAGGGCTTTGCCGTGCAGGTGGCGCGGCACTACGGCGCAGACTGGCAGATCAACGCCATGTCCGGCATGGGCATGAACCGCAACTGGGACGGCAACCTGCCCGACCGCAACTACCGCACCTTCTACCCGCGCCTGCTGCAGAACGACGCCGCCAGCAAGGCCGCCGTGCCGGGCTGGAAGCCGCAAGTGGTGGTGATTGGCCTTGGCACCAACGACTTTTCGGCCGCCATCAAGGGCAGCGAGAAATGGACCAGAGACAGCCTGACCGCCGCCTATAAAACCGGCTTCAAGGAGCTGGTGGCCAGCGTGCGCCAGCGCTACGGCGATGCGCAGATCATCGCCACTGCACACTACCTGTGGCCGGACGACGCACTGCGCCCGCTGATCAAGCAACTGGTGGACGAAGCCCGCGCAGCGGGTGACAGCCGCATCAGCGGTGTGGAATACAACGACCTCAAGCTCACCGCCTGCCAGTGGCACCCGGACTTGAACGACCATCGCAACATGGCCGCGACGCTGGAAGAGGCGATTGATGGACTGAAGATTTACAACTGAGCGCCAGCCCAAACGCAAAGAACCCGGCCTTGGCCGGGTTCTGGATGGCAGCCATCCAGCGGCTATTCACCTGCAATGGCGGCCGGTTTGCGCAAGGCGCAGCGCACGCCTGATTACGCCCCGACTTTCTTTTCGCCCTTTTCGCCGTTTTTCTTCAGCGTTTTGTCCAGCTTCTGCGTGCACACATCCGCTGCCGCTTTCTACGCATCCTGCAACGCTGCCGGCATCACGTGGCGGGTGGCCACCTCCTTGAGCTGCTCGTACTTGGTGGTGTTCACCAGCTCGCCGCCCATGCACTGGCACAGCGCCTCGGCCTGATTCGCATCCATGCGCAGCTTGGTCATGATGTCGGTGCGGCAGGCCGGGATGAAGCCACGAAAGAAATCGGCCTTCTCCGCCTCGGTCAGGCTCGAATAGCCTGCCCCGCGCTCGGTAAATTTCTTGCCCGACTGCTGCATGCTCTCGCACGGCTGATCGGTAAAGGTGACATTGCCGGCCTTGTCCTTGCACTTGTAACCGGCCGCCTGGGCCGAACCGGCAAACAAGGCCAGCGCACAACACAGCACGGCCAGCAGGGCGAGGGGGAAGCGCATGGGTATCTCCAGGCCAACAATGGCTAAGAGCAAGATAATAAAAAGTGCGGGGTCATGCCATTGAATTTTGATGACAGGAGGGGCTGCCGGGCGGTTGGCTGGACGTGCTGGAGGTCACTGCGTAGCGGTGCAGCAACTGGCGCAATCGCTCTTGGGGATCGAGTGGTCAGACCGGCTATTCAATACTAAAGTGGCAAAACAGCATCCTCCCTTGTATTTGTTTGAGGTTGATTTTTGGGTCGTCTGGTTATCAGTAATGCACTGACCAAAGAATCAGCCTATGCACGGTGATGTGTGCTTTTTGGCTCCAGCACCTCTTCATGTTTAATTGAGCGACACATATGAATTTTTCCCAGATCGATTACCTGTTTTTCGGACACTTGTCTGGAATGCCTGTGATCGGTTTCTTTGGCGGAATTTTTGCAGCCATCGCCTATAGACTGCTTGATCCGGAGAAAGTTGGAACCAAGTCGGTTTCTGAGGTAATCATCTCTGCGCTCAAGCGCATCCTTTTGGGTGGTGCCATCTTCCTTGTTTTTCTTGTGCTCTCCATCCTCTCGGCAATCCCGTATGGAGGTGGGAATCGCGGACTTTTCCTTGCGTGTCGAGTTGCATTTGTACTCGCCCCCTTCTGGGCTGCCTTCACTGTTGTTGATGTCCGTACTGCACAGGCAACGCGTGTCGATGCACAGGACGAATCTGGTGGCAAGCCGAGCGGGAAATGGCACATGGTGGGCATCACGCTGGCTTGCCTTTCGGCCGTGATCGTATTGAGAGCAATGTTGGCCACACCGCCACTCTCTCCCGAAGAGATTGAAAGCAAAGCGCAGGGCAAGCAGCGCGAGCTTGCAATTGCGCAGTGCAGCAAAGAAATTTCCACTGTGGCCAATGAATATATCGTCGATAGCTTGTTGCTCGATGCAAACATGATTAATAAAAATGCACTTGAGAGCCTGCTTGGAGGCCAAGGCGTTCGATTTGTCGAACTGAAGGCAGGCCAAATAAAAATCTGGAACAGTAAAAAGGAAAAATGGGGGGTGATGATATTCGATGGAGACGACCGTAATAATATCGAACTGGATTCAAATAAAAAATATGTTCGATTTGAGCTATCCAGGAATGGTGATCCCCTGTGCGAAACTTCAACCCTCCATATATTGGACGGGTCCCCCCGCGCCCCCTTTGCACCTGGCGCTTGCCTCAGGATGGTGCCAGACCAGAAATCCCTGGCATCGCATGCAATCAAAGCACTTCCTGCGGGTGATAAGACGGGTTTTATTCGCTGGTCTCTTTTGGAGCAGGCATCAGGCCATGTTCTGGCGGCACTGATTTCTTCCGACCTACCACACAGCCCGGCTCGGCAAGGCGGAGGGGCCGATATTGAATGGAAAATCGCCCAATATGGTGCAGTCAGTTGTCGCCAACCTTATTTTACACTCACCAATGCGTTACGCGGCGTGCCGCAGAATACGCGGCAGTCATTATCGCTGGTAACGCGAAAGATCGAACCAGAATTGGTTGATTTGGGTGTCAAATCCATCATTTGGCCAGAGATAAAAGTCGATGAGGTTGAGGGTCCGGCCGGGCCTAATAACACCTATCCATGGGGAAAGGATTGGGAATTCGCTTACAAAAAAGCAGAAAGTACGGGATTCGCCGACGTCGGCACGGAACTGATCGACTACAAGGCTGGGGAGCTACTTTCTCTTGGGAATTTGAAGTTTGAAGGCCAGTGGTTAAATCCACATATTGGCGCATCGCCCAATGGTTTTGTCGCCGTCTTCGGGCGCCCGAATGGCATTCATCTTGTTCGATACGCTCTGGATGGAGAAATGCAATGGCAAGGGATCATTCAGGTCAATGGGCGCGACAGCACAGCTCCAGCGCGACCAGATATTGCAGAGATCAAATGGGAAGAAAATGAAGTGGACATCTATGTTTTCAGAAAAAATGGAAAGGGCGAGTCTCGTTGGCTGCTGCAGGTTCCAAATGCCATGATAGGCCTGAGGTAGCAGCTCAGAATCATCACGAAGTTCACGGTCACGTCTTGCCTTTTGCAGGGCACGTTTCGAGCAGTGCATCAATACCAGGCATGTCCCTGAATTTCCCAAATACACAAAACCCGGCCTAAGCCGGGTTTTGCATGCTGCAGTCGCCACCTGCAATGGCTATGGGCTGGTATAAAACCGCTCGCCCAGCTCCTGCAGGCCCAGCTCGCCCAGCACGGCGGTCAGGCGCTCGGCCGGTTTGCGGCGCGGCAGGTTTTTATAGCTGGCCACGATCAGCTCGTTTTTCATCGAGTGCTCCCAGCCGACCAGCTCGGTGACCGTCACCTGGTAGCCGTGTGCTTCCAGCTGCAGGCAGCGCAGCACGTTGGTGATCTGGCTACCAAACTCGCGCGTGTGGATGGGGTGACGCCAGATTTCCGCCAGCGGGCTTTTCAGTGCCTGCTGCTTGTTCTTGCGCAGCACGCTGGCTACCTCCGCCTGGCAGCAGGGCACCAGCACGATGTGGCGGGCGCGTTTTTCCAGCGCAAAGCGGATCGCATCGTCGGTGGCGGTATTGCAGGCGTGCAGCGCGGTCACAATATCCACCTGCGGCGGCAGCGCGGCCGAGCTGATCGAATCGGCCACCGACAGGTTGAGAAACTGCATGCCGCCAAAGCCGCAGCGGCCCGCCAGCTCTTTGGAGTGCTGTACCAGTTCTTCACGTGTTTCGATGCCGTAGATGCTGCCGGCCGGCGCGTTGGCCTTGAAGAACAGGTCATACAGGATGAAGCCCAGATACGACTTGCCCGCGCCGTGGTCCACCAGGCTGATCTCGGGGTGCGCCTGCAGCGCATCCTGCAGCAGCGGCTCGATGAAGTTGAACAGGTGATACACCTGCTTGAGCTTGCGCCGGCTGTCCTGGTTGAGCTTGCCGTCACGCGTGAGAATGTGCAGCGCCTTGAGCAGCTCCACCGATTGCTCGGGGCGGATATCGTATTTTTCGGTCATGGTTCTGGTTCTTGCGGTTGCGGCCCGTGGTGAAGCACCGGGCACTCATCGCGAATTATCCCATGTTCGTCCCGCCAGCGGCGGGATGCATCGCACGCTCGTCGCATGGCATGATGCCGCCGGCAATACTGGCCCTGCATCCACTCAGGGAGATCAAGCATGCAACTGAAAGCCATTCTTGCCGCCGCCACCATGGCGTTTGCCGTCGCCGCCTGGTCCAGCCAGACCGATACGCCGCTGCCGCCACACTGGCAGCTCGAATCATTCGGCGGCACCAGCTATGCCGGCAAACTGGACATGAAAACCGCGCTGAGCGCGCAGGGTGCCCCCAGCCTGCAATACCTCGATGGCGATATCAGCAAGGGCTGGGGTGATCTGCAGCAGACCATTACCGCGCGCAACTACGCGGGCAAGCGCGTACGCTTCAGCGCCATGCTCAAGACCGAAGACGTGCTGGGCTGGGGCGGGCTGTGGCTGCGCGCCAACAACCAGCAGGGCAAAACGGTGGCTTTTGACAACATGGCCAACCGGGGCCTGAAGAACAGCAACGACTGGCAGCGCTGGGACGTGATACTCGACATCCCGGCCGATGCCGAAAGCCTGCACTTTGGCCTGCTGCTGGCCGGCAAGGGGAGGATCTGGATGGACCAGCTGGCGTTCGAGGTGATCGACAGGCACACCCCGCAGACCATGGCCGGCAAGCCTTCCATCTATTTGAAACCGGATGGCAGCGTGGAAACCCTCGCGCCAGACGAGCCCACGCTGTGAGCGGCCACATCCTCCCGTTGGCGACTGCCCAACCGGCACCGCACACGCTTCTGCGCTGGCTGGGCGGGCTGGCCCTGTGCGCCGGCCTGCTGCTGGCCGCGCAACTGCTGCCGCGGCCCTTGCGCACCGGCTGGCAGGCCGGCTTCGTGCTGTGCCTGTCCGGCCATGCCGCCGGCGATCTGGCCCTGGTGCTGCGTGCCCGCTGGCGGCCGGGATTCTCCTTGCCCGGCGCGCTGGCCTGCCTGCTGCCTGCCGTGCTGGCGGGTAGCGTAGTCGGCTGGCTGGCTTATCGGCACTGGGTAGCCAACGCACCGTTGCGCCTGTTACCTGATGCTGCTGCGCTGGCCTGCCCGCTCTTGCTCGCACTGGCCTTGTTACTGCAGCAGCTGAGGCAACAACGCCGCGCGCAATTGGCACAAGAGGCCCAATGGCGCGCCGATGAGCAAGCCCGCACCGAGCGCCGCTTGCTGGAGCAGGAGCTGCGCGCCCTGCAGGCGCAGATCGAGCCGCATTTCCTCTACAACACCCTGGCCAGCGTACAGCAGCTGATCGCCACCGAACCGGCGCAGGCCGGCGCGCTCACCACACACATGATTGCCTATCTGCGCGCAGCGCTGCCCGGCCTGCGCGCCAGCAGCTCCACCGTGGCGCAAGAGCTGGCGCTGGCCAGCCATTATCTGGAGATCATGCGTATCCGGCTGGGCAGCCGCTTCAGCTTTGCCGTGCACGCCAGTGCCGCCGCTGCCGACTTGCCGTTTCCACCTGCCGTGCTGATGAGCGTGGTGGAAAACGCCGTGCAGCATGGCATCGAACCCAAGCCCGGCCCGGTGCATATCGCCATTACCGCCGAAGTGGATGGCGAAGCACTGCAGCTGACCGTGCGCGACAACGGCGCCGGCCTGCCCGCCACCGTGCACGACGGCAACGGACTGGGCAATCTGCGCGAGCGGCTGCACAAGCTGCACGGCGTTGCCGCCCGCTTCAGCCTGCAGGCCGATGCCCATACCGGCGGCCGGGGCGATACCATCGCCTGCATCACCATCCCGCTGCCGCCTTCGCCCTGACATGCCGCGCATCCTGCTTGCCGACGACGAACCCCTGCTGCGCGCGCAGCTTAAAACCTGCCTGCAGGCGCTGTGGCCCGAGGCCGCTATCGTGGCCGAAGCCGACGACGGCTTCAGCGCGCTGGAAGCGCTGCACGCCGCACAGCCCGACATTGCCTTTCTGGATATCCGCATGCCGGGGTTGACCGGCCTCGACGTGGCCCGGCTGGCCGGCGATGCCGTGCAGATCGTGTTCGTGACCGCCTACGACGAATACGCCGTGGCCGCCTTCGAGGCCGGCGCGGTGGATTACGTACTCAAGCCGGCCGATGCCGTGCGGCTGGCGCGCACCGTGCAAAGGCTGAAAAGCCGCACTGCCGCCGTACCGGGCCAAGCCGCCGCCATGGCCGACGCACTGCAGCCACAACGCACGCCGCTGCGCTGGATACAGGCATCGGCCGGCAATACGCTGCACCTGATTCCGGTGGAAGACGTGCTGTTCTTTCAGGCCAATGCCAAATACACCCGCGTGCTGACGCGCACGCAGGAGGTCTGCATCCGCCTGCCGATCAAGACGCTGGCCGAGCTGCTGGACGGCGAGCAATTCTGGCAGCTCAGCCGCAGCACCCTGGTTGCCGCCAACCAGATCGCCGCCGTGCAACGCATCGAGCTAGGCGAAATGACCGTGCACCTGCGTGATCACCCGGAAAAACTCAGCGTCAGCCAGCGCTATCAGGCGCGCTTCCGGCAGATGTGACGCAGGCTGGGCACCGACAGCAGCTGGCATCAATGGCAAAACCCGGTGCAACGGTGCTGGCAAGGCGCGCGAAGCGCTGACAGTACAAAACGTAAGGCAAGCGAGCGCAACACAGCCAGCAGGGTTTTGACAGGGGTGCTACGCCCACACCGCCAGCCACACCGTGCCCGGCGCGCTATACGTCACCTTGTGGCGGCGGTGCGGTTCAATCAGCACGCAATCGCCGGGGGCTAGCACGGTGTCTGCGGCATCTCCCTCAAACAGCAGCCGTGCTGCGCCCGCCAGCAGCAGCACCCATTCGGTTTCGTCCTGGTCATACCAGTCGGCCGATACCTGCCCGTCCGACACGATGCGCTCCACGCGCAGCTGTGGCAGTTGCAGCAGGGTCTCGAATACCTCGACCTGGCTGGCGTCGGGCAAGGGGTGCAGCAGGTTGCGGATCATGCGGGGCTCCTTGGCGGGTGGTGCAGGGCTATGGCCGGGCGGTCTTGGGCGCCAAGCTGAAAACGGCGTTTCCATGCGGAAAACATCGCAATATCTTGCATAAAACGGAGGTTCAATAGCGAATTCATCTACGAAACCGGGGTGCAGTTGTGTGCCCATGGGCGATGTATTGATGATGTCGCTCGCCGTGCTGGCGATAGCGCCACGCAGCAACAAGGCTGCGCCCGGCACCTGCCGTCACCCTGCCGCCTCAACCAGCAGCCAATCCCGAAACGCCGCCAGCCTGGGCAGGGTGGCGCATTCGGGGCGGTAAACGATGTAGTAGGCCAGCGGCGACGCGTAGTGAATGGTGGGAAAGAGGCGCAGCAGACGGCCGCTGGCGAGGTCGTCGCGCGCCATCACGCTGCGCGCCAGCGCCACGCCCTGACCGTCGATGGCGGCTTGCAGCACGGCGGCGGCGTTGTTGATCTGCATGCCGCGCGTGGTGGGCACCTCGCTTGCGCCGGCGTGGGCCAGCCAGTTCGCCCAGGACGGGTAGCCGGCGTGCCCGGCCAGCGACAGATCGTGGATCAATGCCTCGCCGGCCAGATCGGCCGGGTGTTGCAATGCCGGATGCTGCTGCAGCCAGCCCGGTGCGCACACCGGGTAGATTTCTTCCTCCAGCAGTTTGTCGGCCGCCAGCCCGGGCCAGTGGCCGGCGCCATAGCGCACGCCGGCATCGATGCGCTGCGCCACGAAATCGACCGGCTTCAGGCTGGTATCCAGCCGCACATCGGTATCGGGCCATGCCGCCTGAAAGCGCTCGATGCGCGGTAGCAGCCACTTGGCGGCAAAGGCCGGGCTGACCGTCACCGTGAGCACGCCACTGGCCGATCCTTCGCGCAGCCGTTCCAGCCCCAGCGCCAGCCGATCCAGCCCGGCGCGGATCTCCGGCAGCGCGCGTTCGGCCGTGGCCGTGGGCTGCAGCCGCACCCGGCCGCTGCTGCTGCGCACGAACAGCGGCGCGCCCAGCCAGTCTTCCAGCGTGCGCACCAGCTGCCCCACGGCGGCGGGGGTCACGTGCAGCTCTTGTGCTGCTGCGGCAAAGCTTTGGTGGCGTGCGCTGGCCTCGAAGGCGCGCAGCGCATTCAGGTGCACCGGTGATTTCATTTCAATAAAGATTTTCTTTGCTTATTGAACACTTTATCTCGTTTGCCGGTACGCGGGTAGTGGCGAAAAATCTGCATCAAAGCTGCAACCTGATCACAGGTCGACCCGAAATGGTCGGGTCGGCACGCCTGCGCATAATGGCAAGTTTTTCTTGCCATGTTGCCGGCTGCAGCAGCGTGCGGCGCGATCAAGGCCGCGCATTTTTGACCATGCCCGTGCAACGGGCCAAACGGGGTACAGACGATGAGCAATCAGTTCAAGGGTAAAAAACTGCTGGTGGTGGGCGGCAGCAGCGGCATGGGGCTGGAGACGGCGCGCATGGTGTTGGCGCAGGGCGGCAGCGTGGTGATCGTGGGCCAGCGGCCCGGCAAGGCCGAGGCCGCGCGCCAGGCGCTGGCCGCGTCGGGCCCGGTGTGGGCGCTGACGGCCGATCTGGCCAGCGAGGCCGGGCTGAAGCAAGTGCTGGATGCGCTCGATACGCAGCATGCCGATATCGATCTGCTGGTGAATGCGGCCGGCGTGTTTTTCCCCAAGCCCTTTCTGCAGCACGAGGCGGCGGATTACGACCGCTACATGCAGCTCAACCGCGCCTGCTTCTTCATCACCCAGCGCGTGGCCGCCAGGCTGGTAGCCGCCGGCCGCCCCGGCGCCATCGTCAATATCGGCTCGATGTGGGCACAGCAGGCCATTGCCGCCACGCCATCATCGGCCTATTCGATGGCCAAGGCCGGGCTGCACGCGTTCACCCGGCATCTGGCCATGGAGCTGGCGCCCAACGGCATCCGCGTCAACGCGGTATCGCCGGCCGTGGTGCACACGCCGATTTACGAGGGCTTCATCCCCAAGGATGAAGTGCACGACGCACTGCAGGGCTTCAACGGCTTCCACCCCATCGGTCGCGTGGGCACGCCGCAGGATGTGGCCAGCGTGATCGTCTTTTTGCTGTCGGAACAGGCGGGCTGGGTGACCGGCGCGATCTGGGATGTGGATGGCGGGGTGATGGCCGGGCGCAATTGAGGGGGCAGCAGTGCTGCAGCCTCACCAGTCAGCTAGGGCCTGTTAACACTTATTTCGCGCTTGCGCTGGGCCGCAAAGAGGTCAGCTACAAGGCACGCAACGCAGGCAATAACCGGTTATTGCCAAGGCGCGTAACGCCGTAGATGGCCTCTTTGCGGCCCAGCCCTGCGGGTTCGGGGTATTTCGGGCGGTTCGCTGCGTTGCAAACCGCTTGCGGTACCCGTACCGCGGCACGCTCTGCGCCTTGCGCTCCATCCCGAACTACCCCGAACGCAAGCGTGAAATAAGTGTTAACAGGCCCTAGGCCGGGCAGCGAGGATCATGCATGGATACTTGCCTCACTGCCGATACCTTGCCAGCCCCGCTGCACGCGCCTGCAGCAGCACCAGCGCCAGCTGCCGCACATGTGGCGGCTGGATGATGGAGAAGTGATCGCCGGGCAGGATGGTGGTGGTGAGCTGCCCTTCTGCCAGTGCGTGCCAGCCCAGATCGGGTTGCGGGCACTCGCGCAGGCTGCTGCGCGTGGCCAGCAGCTGCACCGGCACGCGGCTGGGAGACGGGCGGTAGACCTGCCGCGCGTGGCTGATGGCGGCGTACACCGCCACCATGCGCCGGTAGCGGTCAATTTCCTCGCCCAGCGCGGCCGTGCCGGATTTGAGCGCCAGAAACTGCGCCAGCAGCGTATCAAGATCGGGCAGGGCGGCCAGTGCGCTGACCTCGTCGGCCGGCAGCCCGGGCAGCTCGGCCAGGATGAAATCGAGCGCCAGTTCACGCTCGAGCGTAGCGATGCGCGCGGCGGTTTCCGGCCCGGTCGGCGGGGCCGATGCTGCCGGCTCGGGGTCGGGCAGGATCACGTCGATCATGGCCAGCAGGCTGACGGTCTGGCCAGCTGCATGCAGCTGCTGTGCCATTTCGTAGGCAATCGGCCCGCCGCCGCACCAGCCGGCCAGCTGATAGGGGCCGGCAGGCTGCGCGGCGCGGATTTGCGCCACATAGCGACACGCCATGTCGGGCACGCTGTATAGCGGCGTTTCGCCGGCAAAGGTGCCCAGCGGCAGCAGCGCCTGCACCGGCAGGCCGGGCGGCAAGTGCCGGGCGATATCCATGGCATAGGCCACGGTGCCGCTGCCCTCGTGCACAAAGAACAGCTGCACCGCATGGCTGCCCGGCCGCACCGGCACCAGGTGATCGCTGCCTTGCTGCGCGCCGTGCCACAGCCGCGCGACTTCGACGGCAAAGGCGTGCAGGGTGGTGTGCTGGAAAATGGCCAGCAGCGGCACGTCCACGCCGGATTCGGCCTTGATGCGCGCCATCAGCGTGACGGCCAGCAGCGAATGGCCGCCCAGCAGGAAGAAATCGTCGAAACGGCCCACCTGCTGCAGCCCCAGTACCTCGGCCCATAGCTGCGCCAGCTGCGTTTCGGCCTCGCCCAGCGGGGCCACGTAGGCGCTGCGAGCGCAGGCGGCATCATCCGGCGCGGGCAGCGCCTTGCGATCGAGCTTGCCATTGGGGGTAAGCGGCAAGGCGGCCAGCTGTACATAAGCGGCCGGCACCATATAGGCGGGCAGCGCTTGCGTGGCGTGGGCGCGCAGTGCATCGGGCTGCGCATCGCCGCGGTAATAGGCCACCAGGCGCAGATCGCCCGGCACGTCTTCGCGCGCCAGCACCACGGCTTCGGCCACGCCGGCGGCGCGCGCCAGCGCGGTTTCGATCTCGCCCAGCTCGATGCGAAAGCCGCGGATCTTCACCTGGAAATCATTGCGCCCGCAGTAGATCAGGCTGCCATCGGCCTGCCGGCGCACCAGATCGCCGGTTTTGTAGAGCCGGTCGCCAGCCACGAAGGGGCTATCCAGAAAGCGTTCTGCGGTCAGCTCGGGCCGGTGCAGATAGCCGCGCGCCACGCCCGCGCCGCCCACATACAACTCGCCTTCAACATGATCCGGCACCGGCCGGCGGTGCTGATCCAGCACGTAGAGCCGCAAATCGGGGATACGCTCGCCGATGGGGCTGACATTGGCCTCGGTGTCGGCCGGCGACAGCCGCCGCCAGGTGACGTGCACGGTGGTTTCGGTAATGCCATACATATTGATCAGCGTGGTGGCAGTGTTCAGGCTGCGCGCATACCACGGCTTGAGCCGGTGCGGCGTCAGCGCCTCGCCGCCAAAGATCACCCAGCGCAAGCGGTGCGGCTGCGGCTGGTCTGCCTGTGCATCGCTCAGCAGGGCAAAGGCGCTGGGCGTCTGGTTCAGCACCGTCACGCCGGCCTGGCACAGCAGCGCGTAGCAATCGCGCGGCGAGCGCACCACGTCCAGCGGCACGATCAGCAGCTCGCCGCCGTAGCGCAGCGCCCCCCAGATCTCCCACACCGAAAAATCGAACGCGCATGAATGGCACAGCGCCCACACATCGCGCGGGCCAAAGCCGAACCAGTGCTGCGTGCTGGCAAACAGCCGCAGCACCTGGCGGTGCTCCACCATCACGCCCTTGGGCTGGCCGGTCGAGCCCGAGGTGTAAATCACATAGGCCAGATGCTGCGGGCCCACGCTGCATTCCTCCACCGACAGCGGGTGCGCCGCCTGCATGGCCCACAGGCCGGCATCGTGCTGCAAGTGCACGCCGGGCAGCGCCAGCGCTTGGCCGGCCAGCGCGGCCTGGCCATCGTCATCGTGCAGCAGCACGGCAGGCGCGCTGTCGGCCAGGATGGTCTGCAAGCGCTCGGACGGATAGGCCGGATCGAGCGGCACATAGGCGCCACCGGCCTTGAGGATGGCCAGCATGCCCACCAGCAGCTCGAAACTGCGCGCCGCGCACAGCGCCACCAGCACATCGGGGCCTACGCCCAGCGTGCGCAAATGGCGCGCCAGCCGGTTGGCGCGGGCATTGAGCTCGCCATAGCTGAGCGTGGCCGCGCCCAGCCGCAGCGCCACCGCCTGCGGCGCTTGCGCCGCGCGGGCCTCGAATGCCCGGTGCAGGCACAGCGGCTGCGGCCAGGCCGGCGCGGGTGGCTTGCGGTCTTGATCTTGCGGGGGCGCGAACAGGACATCCACATCATGGGTCATCGTCTACTCCGGGCTGCACAGTTGGAGCCCTCAACACCCCCTGCTGGCCGCGTTACGCGCACTTGCCGTGCATGCTGCACTGCCTGCGTTTCGCGTGCCTTGCCGGGGCCATTGCACTGGGTGTTGTTGGTGGCTCTGGATGAATGCCGTGCGGCATGGCCAGCCGATGCGCTCGCCAGCGAGACATGCCCCGCGCCCCTGTCGGGCCGGTGCACCACCGCGGGGCGCAGTGTAGCAAAGCGTTGGTTAAGCTTTCTTTAAGATTAATACATACCGGTAATATCTGTAATTGATGCCGGTTTGGGGAGCTAGGGCGGCGCACTGTGCCGCGTGATTGCGCCCTTCAGCGCAGCACCGCGTTCATGCCGGGCAAGGCTGCTGCAATACACATGTTAACCAGTGCGTAGGGCGCAATAAGCATCGCGCATTGCGCCGTATCGTAAACCCGGCCATCCCGTGCCGTGGCTGGCGATGAAGCAGGCATGCGGCGCAATACGCTGCGCTATTGCACCCTACGGGCTGCGCCCTGAATGCCCGGATCAATGCCATGCCCCGCAGGCTGCCCACGCCGCCGGGCCGCCTATTGGCAGCGGCGCGCCAACCAGCGCAGCACCGCGTTCATGCCGGGCAAGGCTGCTGCAATACACATGTTAACCAGTGCGTAGGGCGCAATAAGCATCGCGCATTGCGCCGTATCGTAAACCCGGCCATCCCGTGCCGTGGCTGGCGATGAAGCAGGCATGCGGCGCAATACGCTGCGCTATTGCACCCTACGGGCTGCGCCCTGAATGCCCGGATCAATGCCATGCCCCGCAGGCTGCCCACGCCGCCGGGCCGCCTATTGGCAGCGGCGCGCCAACCAGCGCAGCACCGCGTTCATGCCGGGCAAGGCTGCTGCAATACGCATGTCAACCAGACCCGGCATGGTTGCGTGATATCTGCTATCGCTGCCTATCCGCCGAAGGTCATCATGCGCCATGCTCTGCTGCTTGCCCTTGTCACCGCCGCGCTGGCGGCCCCGGCTTATCCATGCACGCTCTGGGGCGCTGCCGGCAGCGCCAGTGCCGAGGGCACCTTGCTGGCCAAGAACCGCGACTGGCTGCCCGATCATGTGCAATCGCTGCGGCTGGTGCGCCCGGCCAGGGGGCTGCGCTATGTGGGCCTGTATGCCGACAACGGCAGCGAGCCGGGCATCAAGGCCGGCGTGAACGAAGCGGGGCTGAGCATCGTCTGCGCCGAGGCCAGCAGCCTGCCCAAAACCGTGCGCGATGCGGTGGTGGCCAGCCACCCGCTCGTGTCGCCGATTTTGCGCCAGTACCGCACGCTGGACGAGGTACAAGCCCATGCCGACGAGCTGTTCACTGGTGTCAAACCCGATTTCTTCCTGCTGGCCGACAGCAAGGGGCTGATGCAGGTGGAAGTCGGTCAGGATGGCCGCTACACCCTCCAGCGCACGCAGAACGGCACGCAGGCGCACACCAACCACTACACCGACCCAGCCGTGCTGAACAATGGTCAGAAAATCGGCACCAGCAGTGCAGTGCGGCTGGCGCGGGTGCAAACGCTGCTGGCCCAGGCGCAACAGCCGCATACGCTGGCAGAGTTCACCCACATCAGCGCCGACCACCACGACGGCCCCGACAACAGCCTGTGGCGCGACCATACGCTGGCCGGCTGGCAAATCGCCCTGCCCACCCAAGCGGCCCCGCACCTGCACCTGGTGCTGGCCAACCCCGGCCGGCCCCAACAGAGCAAGGACTGGACGCTGGACAGCAACTTCTGGAACCAGAGCGCAGGCGTACTGCTGGGCGGTCCGGAGGCCCGGGCAAGCGCGGACGCAGAGCCGGCGGCGCATTGAGCGCGACGCGCATCCCCCCCGGCCGACCGGCATGGTCGCCATGCCTGCAAGCGCTCCAATCTGTGGATGAGCCTGCAGCAAGCACCCGCGACAACCGGGTGCTGATCATGTTGGCAAGTACGGCAGGCGCAGGTGGCGAAGCTGCCGGATTTTATTTCGGGTTGCTGCTGCCGCGCAGTCTGTCGGTCGGCTTGCCGCCAAGGTTGGCGATCGACTGCTCCAGCTTGTTGGGGCCGGACAGGCCGCACACTTCCTCGTACAGCGCACCTTCGAACACGTTCAGCGTATTCTTGGTGATCACCTTCCAGGGCTGGCTGGATTTTTGCCAGCTGCCATCGGCGCTACCGTACTGGTAAACGCGGTACTGCTGTGTTTCGCAGTCTATGCCCTCGAAACGCACATTGCGCAGCTGGCTGCCCTTGGGGGTAATGGCCACGGCAAAACGCACGATATTGTCTTGCTCGCCCACGGTGAGCGAGTCGGTGGCAATCTCGAAGCGCGTTTCGCGCGAGACATAATCGGCCTTGAAGGTCTTCCAGTTTTGCAGGCTGGACAGGGCGGGCACGTCGAACGGTTGCTCCTCAGGGGCAGGGCGTGGCTTGTCCGGCTCCCAGATTTTGCCCAGCAGGCTGCCGCTATCGCCGCTGTCCTTGCCCTGCGGGCGGGTACCCATCTCGCCGGCCTGCGCTGCCAGCGATAAAGCAAGCGTCAGCAACACCGCAAGTTTGCTTGTCTTCATTGCATGCTCCGATCCGAATGGCGAGATGCTACCACGTCAGTGGTGGTGATCAGGTGCAGTGGGCTGGATGGGAATAATACGCACGCCACCGGGCTGGTAGGGCCAATCGGGCTGCAAAGTCACATGGCCGATGCCGAAGCGCTTTTTCAGCATGGCAGCCAGCCGCAGCCGTTGCGGCGGCCACAAACTGCCGTTGGCGATCACCAGATGTGCCGACAGCGCCACGCGCGAGCGGCCCAGATTCCATACGTGCAGGTCATGCACCTGCACCACGCCCGGTTCGGCCGCCAGCGCCTGGCCGATTTCGTTCAGGTTCAGGTGGCCGGGCACGCCATCCATCAATTCATGCGTGGACTGGCGCAAAATCTGCCAGGTGGAGCGCAGGATGAGCAGCGATACCGCCACCGACAGAATGGGGTCGATCGGCAGCCAGCCGGTGTACCAGATCACCGCGCCAGCCGCGATGGCGGCCACCGAGCCAAGCAGATCGCCCATCACGTGCATCAGCGCGGCACGGCTGTTGAGGTCGCCATGATCGTGCGACAGCGCCCACGCCGACACCACATTGACCAGGAGGCCGATCACCGCAATCACCATCACGCCCATGCCGTTGACCGGGGACGGGCTGCGCAAGCGGATGACGGCCTCGACGCAGATCCATACCACCAGCGCGATCATCGCGAGGCTGTTGACCAGCGCACCGATCAGCTCGGCACGCGCATAGCCGTAGGATTGCTTTGCATCGGCCGGCCGGTTGCCGATGATGTTGGCCAGCAGCGCCAGCCCCAGCGCAGCGGTATCGGTCATCATGTGGCCGGCATCGGAAATCAGCGCCAGCGAGCCGGTCCACCAGCCGCCGATCAGCTCGACCAGCGCAAAGCCGGCGGTCACAATCAGCGCCAGCAGCAGCCGGTTGCGGCTGGTATTGCCGTGGTCATGGCCATGCGCGTGGCTGTGGCCTGCGTGCCCATGGCCATGGGCCGCATGATCGTGATCATCATGCTTGTGGCCATCGTGGTCGTGGTGATCATGCTTGTGGCCGTGATCATGCGTGGGGTGGGAATGCGCCATGTCGGGCGTCCTCCTTGTCGTAAGGGTTGAATCGCAAAGCAACGCCAAGGCCGCCGCCGGCGCTGCGATAAAAATCAAGGTGCGCACCGTGCACTTCGGCCACGCGCGCCACGATGGACAGCCCCAGCCCGGAGCCGGGCTCGCGCTGGCCGTCGGGGCGGTAGAAACGTTCACCCAGGCGCGACAGCAGCACGGCCTCGACACCGGGGCCGTCATCCTCGACGCGGATGCTGTCAGCATCGGCCTGCAGCAGCACATTGCATGTCGCGCCGCCATAGCGGCGGGCATTGTCGAGCAGATTGCGCAAGGCAATCAGCAGCAGATCAGGGTCGCCACAGCGTTCGGGCAGCGCCGCTGCGCAATCGATGCGGGCCGGCGGGCTGATCATGCCGGCCGCCTGTTGCAGCAATGCGGGTACATCCAGCACCACGCAGCGCGCGTGCACCTGACCGGCATCCAGCCGCGCCAGCGCCAGCAGCTGGCCCAGCAGGTGGGTGGCCCGTTCTCCGGCCAGCATCGCCTGCTGCAGCGCCCGTTCGCGCGCCTCGGCACGTGGCGAGCTGCGTGCCACCTCCAGTTGCACCTGTATGGCGGCCAGCGGCGTGCGCAGCTCGTGCGAGGCATCGGCGGTAAAGCGCCGCTCGCGCTCGATCGAGCTGCCCACCCGCGCCAGCAAATCGTTGATGGCCGCGCGCAGCGGATGCACCTCGCTGGGCACGTCGGTCTGCAGCGGCAGCAGATTGTCCGGGTCGCGCTGCGCCACTTCGGCGGCAAACGCGCGCAACGGCCGCAGGCTGCGCCAGACCACCACCAACACCAGTACCAGCAGCGCCAGCAAGGAACACAGCACGGGTAGCGCCATGTGGCTGGTGACTTCGGCCGCCACGCCGTCGCGCAAGGTCAGCGGCTGCGCCACCAGTACCTCGCGGTCACCGGCCGGCTGCCAGCGCACGCGCCAGACGCGGCCGTCCAGCCATTGCGTGCTCAAGCGCTGCTGCGCAGCCGGACGCTGCAGCAGCGCCGATCCGGCCAGCAAGCGGCCGTCTGCCGCGCGCACGCTGAACAGCACCGGATGGCGCGCATCACCAGGCAGCGCACGGGTATCGGTATCGATCAGCAACTGCGCCATTTCGACCAGATGGTCGTCCTGCAGCTCGCCCAGCTCGTGCCGCATCAGCCAGTACAGGCTGCCGGCCAGCACGCTCCAGGCCAGCAAAATACTGATACCCAGACCGAGACCCAGCCGGCCGAGCAGCGAGGCAGTCCAGCGCTTCATGGCGCCAGCCGCCAGCCCAGGCCACGGGCATTTTCTATGGCATCGGCGCCCAGCTTGCGCCGCAGGTGCGACAGGTGCACATCGAGCGCATTGCCCTCGCTCTCCTGCGTCCAGCCGTACAGGCGCGCTTCAAACTGCTCGCGCGACAGATAGTGCGGCTGCGCCTGCAACAGCTGCTGCAGCACGCGCGCCTCCATCGCGGTCAGCGCCAGTGGCTCACCACGCAAGGTAGCACTGAGGTGGGCGGGGTCGAAGGCCAGCGCGCGCCATTGCAGCAGGTTGACCGCGCGGCCCTGCGCACGGCGCAGAATGGCGTGCAGCCGGGCCACGAGCTCGCCCAGTGCAAACGGTTTGACCAGGTAATCGTCGGCGCCGGCATCCAGCCCGTCGATGCGGTCGCTGATCTGGTCGCGCGCGGTGAGCACCAGCACCGGCAGGCGCGCGTAATGGGGGTCGCCGCGTAACCAGCGCAGTACTTCCAGCCCCGGCAGGCCGGGCAGGCCCAGATCAAGCACCAGCGCGTCGAAGCCGCGCTCGGCCTGCAAGGCCGTGCGGCCGGCCTTGCCGTCGTGCAGCCAGTCTACGGAGAAGCCGGCATCGATCAGCCCTTCGCGCACGCCGTCGCCCAGCAGGGGGTCATCTTCAAGCAACAGGATACGCATGCAGGATTCCGTGTCGGGTGTGGCTCAATTATCGGCGCGTTTGCGGCCGTGAACCATGCTGGCAATCAGGTTCTCGCCATGTTTGCGGCTGGCCAGCACGGCAGCGCCCACATGGATGGCCACTGCGCCCAGCAGGGTATAGGCAATGCCGCCATGCAGATCCTGCAGCCATTCGGTGCCATACCAGGCATCAGTGGTCAGCAGCCAGCCGGTGCACACCAGCGCCAGCACCAGCAGCCACAGCGCCAGCATCATGACCGCGCCGGCCGGATTGTGGCCCAGATGGCGCGGCGCATTGCCGGCGCGCAGCGCACGCAGATAGGCCAACAGCCGTGCCGGGGTGGGAAACCAGTCGCTGAAGCGGGCATGGCGGGTGCCGACGAAACCCCACAGCACGCGCAGCACGATCAGCGCGATGGCCGCATAGCCGCTATAGCGATGCAGCCGGTGCCCTTCTTCATTGAGGAAATTGTTGAACACCAGCAGCGCCAGCAGCCAGTGACTGCTGCGCACCAATGGGTCCCAGACACGCAGTGTGGTGGTGGACATGGTTAGCTCCCGGAAGGGACGGGCCAGGCCGGCCCGTCGTGACCATCAGATCAATCGCCGATTTCCTGCTTCACGATGGCCAGCGTCTTGGCATCGAAATACACCTCGGCCTTCTTGCCGGCCTTGTCGTGGCCGTAGATTTCATAACAGTTGCCCGAGGTCTTGAAGGTGCGGATCTTGTAGCCCTGCGCTTCGATCTGCTTTTTCGCGTCGTCGGGCTTGAGCCACTCGGCTTTCGGGTGTGCGGGGCAGTTGGCGGCGGCCAGGGTCAGCGGGCTGGCAATGGCGAACAGGGCGGCAACAATCAGGGTACGCATGGCAATACTCCTTGGGGGTGGGGAAGAACTCGCCGCCATTGGAACGCCTGCGGGTTAAGCCAGACTTAAGCGCCTGTTCTCCCTCAGGCGTCATCTGTGGATCACCATCATCAAGACCCCGGCAAAGCCGGGTTCTGACCCGTTTTTGAGAGTGAAGCAACGGCGCTCCCTGGTTGATTCCACGCCCCCCGCCCTCGCCGCCGCGAGGGAGCCTCGCTACGCTCGCCAGTGGCACGAATCGGGTCTTTGAAAATCAAGCGCTTAGGTAAGCAACAGGCTGGACCCCCTGTTTGCACCTTCGGCTATCATCTGGATAAACCGGCATCAAGTAACCGGCTTTACGCGGGCGCTCGTGAGCCGCAGGGCGGCGCGGCCGCTTGGGAGTACAATGGCGGCTTGTTCTGTCGAACCGTATTGCCCATGACTGCCGATCTCTCCATCGACCTTTCCGGCCTGAATTGCCCACTGCCCATCCTGCGCACCAAGAAGGCGCTGGCGCCGCTGGCCAGCGGCACCCTGCTGGCCGTGACCTGCACCGACCCGGCCACGCCGACCGACTTCGCCGCCTTCTGCCGCCAGACCGGCAACGAGCTGGTGGAAGCGACCGCCGCCGACACCAAATTCCATTTCCTGATTCGCAAGCGCTGACATGACCACCCAACTGACGATTACCCGCCCGGACGACTGGCACCTGCACCTGCGCGATGGCGCGCTGATGGCCTCGGTGCTGCCGCACACCGCGCGCGAGTTTGCCCGCGCCATCGTGATGCCCAATCTCAAGCCGCCGGTCTCCACCGTCGAGATGGCCGCCGCCTACCGCGAGCGCATCCTGGCAGCCTTGCCGGCCGGCAGCGATTTCCAGCCGCTGATGACGCTTTATCTCACCGGCAACCTCACGCCGGATGAGGTGGTCAAGGCCAAGAACAGCGGCTTTGTGCACGCGGTGAAGCTCTACCCGGCCGGCGCCACCACCAATTCGGAAGCCGGCGTGGCCGGCCTCGACGGCGTGATGCCGACATTGGAAAAAATGGCCGAAATCGGCCTGCCTTTCCTGGTGCACGGCGAAGTGACCGATCCGGCGGTGGACGTGTTCGACCGCGAAGCCGCCTTCATCGATCAAGTGATGGCGCCACTGCTGCAACGCCTGCCGACACTGCGCGTGGTGTTCGAGCACATCACCACCAAGCAAGCTGCGCAGTTCGTGGCCGAGGCCGGCGCCAACGTGGGTGCCACCATCACGCCGCAACACCTGCTGATGAACCGCAATGCGCTGTTCCAGGGTGGCATCCGCCCGCATCACTACTGCCTGCCGGTACTGAAGCGCGAAGAACACCGCCAGGCACTGGTGGCTGCGGCCACGTCGGGCAGCACCAAGTTCTTCCTCGGCACCGACAGCGCGCCGCATGCACTGCACACCAAGGAAGCCGCCTGTGGCTGCGCCGGCATCTATTCGGCGCACGCTGCGCTGGCCTTCTATGCCGAAGCCTTTGACGCGGCTGGCGCGCTGGACAAGCTGGAAGCCTTTGCCAGCTTCAACGGCCCGGATTTCTATCGTCTGCCGCGCAATAGCGGCACCGTCACCCTGGTGAAGGAAGACTGGACCGTGCCGGCGTCCTACCCGTTTGGCGAGCACAACGTGGTGCCGCTGCGCGCAGGTGAAACGCTGGGCTGGAAGCTGCTTTGAGCGGCAACGCCGGCCGTGCGCCGGAGATCGTCTTCATCGGCGCATTCCGCCCGCTGTGGTGGCTGACTGCGGCACTGCTGCTGCTGGCCGCGTGGTGGGGCTGGCCGCTGCTGTCCGGCGCATCGCTGGCGCACAGCTTTTATGGTGTGAGCTGGTACAGCATGATCGGCCTGGCCGCCGCGATCTGGGCGGTGCCGGCCGAGCAGGGCTGCGACGGCACGCAGCTGGAGCGGCGCTGGACCTTGCTGGGGCTGCTGACACTCAAGCGCGAGCGCCATGCGCTGGCAGACTTCCGGCAGATCCGCCTTGAGCAAGAGCCAAACCGGCTGGGCAAGGACAGCGTGTGGGTGCTGTTCGAGGGTGAAAACGGCCGCCGTTTTGCCTTTGCCCACTACCGTGCCAGCCACCAGGGCATTGCGCAGGCACAGGCGCTGGCCCGGCAATTATCCACGCTCAGCCAGTTACCGTTTGCCGAACAGCCCCCCGAGGCGGGATAATCGCCGCTGCGAAGCAAGCCGGATCGTCGCTGCCCCATGCGAATGGGGGGGAGGAAAGTCCGGGCTCCACAGGGCAGGATGCCGGCTAACGGCCGGGCGGCGTGAGCCGACGGAAAGTGGAACAGAGAGCTGAACCGCCGATGGCGATGTCCCACCCGCAAGGGCGGGCCCAGTTGAACGCACGATTGAAGCGTGCGGGATGGCGCACAGGCAAGGGTGAAAAGGTGTTCCCGTCAGGGAGTCCCCCTCAGGGACGGTAAGAGCGCACCGCAGGACTGGCGACAGGACTGGCAGGCTAAACCCCATCCGGAGCAAGACCAAGCAGCAGGCGTTGAAACGGCCCGTCGAGCCTGCGGGTAGGTTGCACGAGTGCACCGGCAACGGTGTGCCTAGAGGAATGACGGTCGCGTGAGGTTCGCCAAGCGCACAGAACCCGGCTTACAGGCTTGCTTCGCAGCCCCATGCAAAAAGACGCACTCCACGGAGTGCGTCTTTTTTCTTTCCGGCACACGCCAAGTGAACTGCCGGGTCAGTTGCGGTGGCTGGTATAGCCCTTGCCGTCATTGTCGCGGTTCAGGTCGTCGGCAATGTCCTTGAGCAGGATGTTGAGCGCAGCGTCCGAAATCATTACCTCGGCCAGGCACAGCAGCAGCGAAATCACCATCAGCAAGAGGCTGGCGCCGAACACCAGATAGCCGTTGGCCGGCTGGTTGGCAAACACCAGGATCATCGACACGATGCAGCACAGCAGGCTGAGCACGCCGGCAGCCTGCATGCCGCGGATCAGTGCCACGCGCTGCTTGAGGTTGCCGAGCTGACGCAGCAGCTTTTCATGCGGATCGCTGCGGTGCATGTCATACAGCTGGCGGATGATGGTGGACAGCGCCAGAAAACGGTTGGTATACGCCAGCATCAGCAGCGAAATGGCCGGAAACAGCAGCGACGGGGTGCTGAGGCCGAATTGCGGGTCCGCAGGCATGGCAGCCTCCTGTAGATGGAAACGGGCGCCATGCTAACAGCGCCCGTTGCCCGGATACACACCCAGATACCCATAAAAATACCCTTTGGGCTGTTTTTGCCCCCGATCACGTGATCCGGGCAAGCGCCACCAGCAAAACCCGGCGCAGCGGTGCTGGCAAGGCGCACGCAGCGCAGACAGTACAAGTGGTACGGCAAGCGAGTGCAACACCGCCAGCAGGGTTTTGCTGGTGGCGCTGCTATACGTGTTTCTTGAAGTCCTTGATCACATGCTGCTGGCGGCGGCTCACCGCCAGTTTTTCCGGGATGTCCTTGATCACCGCCGCCCAGTGCGTTTCGCCACCGGCCACCGGCAGTTTCTCGAAACCCAGCAAGGATTCGGTGCACACCAGGCAGTTGCGATGGATGCGCAAAAAGCGGCTGCCGAATTCTTCTTCCAGCCGCGTCAACGAATCTTCCAGCAGGTATTCACGCTCACGCGTGCGCAGGGTGATGTATTTCTGCTCGGCCTTCAGGTAGCGCGCCTCGGACACCGGAATCAGGTGCACGCGGCCGCGCTCGGTCACGCTGAAATGGCTGCGTGCATTGTGCAATGGCGCGGCCTCGCGCTTGGCGCTGCGCGCATCGCGCACGCGGGCCAGCGCTTCCAGCAGCCGCTCCTTGCGGATGGGCTTGAGCAGGTAATCGACCGCGCGCACCTCGAAGGCGGCCACGCCGTATTCCTCGAACGCGGTGGCAAAGATCACGGCTGGCGGCTGGGACAGGTGTTGCAGCTCGCGCGCCAGCTCGATGCCGCTCATTTGCGGCATCTGGATGTCGATGATGGCCGCGTCGGCATCGGCCTCGGCCAGCTGGCTGAGCGCGGAAATGCCATTGGTGGCCGTACCCACGATGTCGTGCGGGCAAAGGTCGACGCAGTCGGCCAGCACGTCTTGCAGGCGTTTTAGCGCTGGCAGCTCGTCATCGACGAGAAAAAGGCGCAGCGGTGTCGTCATGCGGAATCTCCCGGTAGGGAACCACGATATGTACTTGATAATAGTCGCTGGTTGCCTGCGTGGTTAGGCTGGCTTCAGCGTCGAAATGCAACAGCAGGCGCTCGCGGATATTGTCGAGCGCCATGCCATTGCCCTTGTGCGTGCGCACATAGCCGGGCGGAGGCGGCGGATTCTTCACGTCGATATGCACATCGTTGCGCATGCGGAAGATATTCACCTGGATCGGCCCCGGTTCCAGTGCGGGCTCGATTCCATAGTAGACCGCGTTTTCAATCAGTGGCTGCAACATCAGCGGTGGCACGGCGGCATCAGCCGGCATTTTCTCGGTGTGCCACTCCACTTTCAGCCTGTCGCCCAGCCGCAGGGTCTCGATATTCACATAGTGCTCGGCCAGCTCCACCTCGCGCGCCAGGCGCGACAGATGCCGGTTGTCCTGCATCACCACACGGAACAGATCGGAGATATCCAGCAGCGCCTGCTCGGCCTTGGCCGGCTCGCTGCGAATCAGCGACAGCACCGCATTCAGGCTGTTGAAAAAGAAATGCGGCCGGATGCGCGCCTGCAGTGCCGACAGCCGTGCCTCGGACAATCTGGGCGACAAAGCGCGCTGGCGCAGCCGCAAAATGCCCAGAAAGCCCAGGGTGGCCAGCAGACAGATCAGCTCGCCCGCCAGCCGCGCATGCTGGGCAGGCTCGAACGGCTTGAGCAACTGGTTGGCCAGCGCATTGCACACCAGCACCAGCGCACACACCACCGGCACGCCCAGCCGGAACGGCAGCCGCAGCAGCTGCGGGCTAAGACCGGACAGCAGCGCCAGCGAGGGCAGCAGGGTCAGCTCCAGCCACAGCGAGGCCTCGGTCAGGCGCTCGGCCCAGCCGTGCCAGGCCGGCAACGACGTCAGCACATGCATCACCAGCAGCACGTGCGCGTACACCAGTGCGTGCAGCAGCACGCCCAGGTTGCGGAAATCGGGCAGTTCGTCATCGACGGCGGGGCGGTTCACGGCGTTTGCTTGTCAGTTGAGCGGATGAACGGTAGCTACACTATAAACAAGCCGTCACCGCTTTGAATGATTCCATGTCACTCGCCATCGTCCACAGCCGCGCGCTGGTCGGCCTGAATGCCTTGCCGGTTGCCGTTGAAGTCCATCTGGCCAACGGTTTGCCGGCGGTCAACCTCGTCGGCCTGCCCGAAGCCGAGGTGAAAGAAAGCCGCGACCGCGTGCGCGCCGCGCTGCTGATGGCGGGGTTTGAATTCCCCGCGCGCAAGATTACCGTCAACCTGGCCCCGGCCGACCTGCCCAAATCATCGGGCCAGTTCGACCTGCCGATTGCCATCGGCATCCTGGCCGCCAGCGGGCAGTTGCCGGCCGAGCAGCTGAATGCGCTCGAATTTGCCGGCGAGCTGGGCCTGGCGGGTGACTTGCGCCCGGTGCGCGGCGGGCTGGCGCTGGGGCGTGCCGCCTGCACCGCCAACCGCAGTTTGATCCTGCCCGCCACCAGCGCGGCCGAGGCAGCGCTCTACCCCGATGCCAAAGTACTCGCCGCCGACCACCTGCTGGCCGTGTGCCGCTATCTGGCCGGCAACGAACCCTTGCACGCCCCGCCGGCAGCGCCGCCACCAGCGGAACCCGTCTACCCCGATCTGCGCGAGGTACGCGGCCAGCTGCAGGCCAAACGTGCGCTGGAAATCGCCGCCGCCGGGCAGCATTCCATCTTGCTGGTTGGCCCGCCCGGCACCGGCAAATCCATGCTGGCGCAGCGCCTGCCCGGCCTGCTGCCACCGCTGGGCATCAACGAAGCGCTGGATGTGGCCAATGTGCAATCGCTGTCGCACGGCGGCTTTGACATGGCGCGCTTTGGCCAGCGCCCTTTTAGAAATCCGCACCACACGGCATCCGGCGTGGCGCTGGTGGGCGGCGGCGCGGTGCCGCAGCCCGGCGAAATCTCGCTCGCGCACCACGGCGTGCTGTTTCTGGATGAATTGACCGAGTTTGATCGCCGCGTGCTGGAAGTGCTGCGCGAGCCGCTGGAAACCGGCAGCATCCTGATCAGCCGCGCGGCGCGTGCCGTTGAATTCCCAGCGCGCTTTCAGCTGGTGGCCGCGATGAACCCATGCCCCTGCGGCTATCTGGGCCACCACGGCAAACCCTGCCGCTGCACACCCGACCAGGTGGCGCGCTATCGCGGCAAGCTGTCCGGCCCGTTTCTGGACCGCATCGACCTCTTGGTGGAAGTACCGGCGCTGCCCGACACCGCCCTGCTGGCCGCCGCCGACGGCGAACCCAGCCCCACCGTGCGCGCCCGCGCCATTGCTGCCCACGGCAGGGCGCTGGCACGCCAGCAAAAGCCCAACGCCGCACTGGGCAGCGCCGACATCGACCTGCACTGCCAGCCCGACGACGCCGGCCGGCTGCTGCTGCAGAATGCGCTCAACAAACTGGGTCTATCCGCCCGCGCCTATCACCGCGTACTGAAAGTAGCGCGCACCATCGCCGACCTGGCAGGCAGCAGCACGATACTGAGCCGGCACATTGCCGAGGCGATACAGTATCGGCGGGCGTTGTGAGGGGGTGAACAGCCGCCGTTTGCTGTGTAAGTAACCGCGTGTTCCGTAATTCTGCAGCTATCCGGTAAGATAATAATCGATGCAAAATACAAAAAATGAGCATATGTTCTTCATATCTTCATTTTCTTTTTAACAGGATCAATAATAATCTCAATTATTATACATAACCAATTATGAAATTTAATAGAGATGCTACTTTTTCTGAGTACACGTTAGCGTGGCGTCTTTTTAAAAGACACCACACTCATTTTAACGACATTTATTGGGCAAACCAAGCTACATTGAAATTTGCCTATGCCTCAACACGCCCATACAGCCGAACGGATTCGGCTACGAAAATTTTTAGCTTACCAGACAATCCTCAACGCCTAGCTGATACACTTGGGGATTGGGCTGATAATTATTCAGAATTTAATCAATGGGCGCAGATGGCGGCAGTCATAGCAATTTGTGGCTACCTAGAAACATATATTGCGCAAGTTGCTACTGCTGCTCTGGAATCACGTCCAGCATTAATTTTCGGGGGCTCCGCTCAAGTTGATGGCACCACCCTTTTGAAATTGAATAATACATATGATTTTTATAGTCATGCAGAGCATCTGGTTCGCGGAGATTGGAGTGCACGAATTAGCGCTTACACTCGCCTTTTTGGATCATGCCCCTATGCAAATCAAGTAAAAAAATTAGATCAACTTCGCAAATTAAGAAACGATGCAGGCCATTCTTTTGGCCGAGATATTACAAAAATGCGCTTTTCTGAAAGCAGCTTTGTTCAACCTCTTCCTAAAATTTCAAATGAGAAAATTAAAGAATTTCTTGATTTAGCTCATACAGTATCTCAATTAGCCGATAATCATTTAGGGCCATCCTACATAGGGTCATATGAGGTTGTCAGGCTTTTTCACATATGGAAAAAAGAACTAAAAAATTATATGCCTCTTAATCAACGTGAGCTTGCACAAGAATTTAGCCGCCATTTCAATTCTGTAACCGGAAGCCAATATGGCAAACAACGAGCGGAAGCTCTTATTCGATACTACAATACGATTTAACCAAATGGTTAATAATTCGATTTTGTATTTTTCATTTTCTTCCTCTTAATCCATGAAAAATTCAAGTCCTGGCCACTAGCTTCTACGGTGACACATAGGAAAAACCATGAAGATTAAATTGAAAATAGCGCTGATTACTTCGATATTTGCCGGAAATTGTTTGGCTACGCCTGTTTTCTTGCGGTGTGAGAGTAGCGCAGATGGGGGCAGGAATAATGTGGCGCTGTTGTCACTGGATGAACAAACAAATACCGTCAGCTATAAGCAGATATCGGGGGAGCCGTTTGTTCCTGGGTTTGCGAAAAATGCAGTATCCGCAGTATTTACTGGCGATGAAGTGACGTTTCATCTTGTGGCACCGAGTAATATCGTCGAAAAAATCTCAGTTGATAGGTCTTCATTAGGTTATACATTTCAGATGATGATTGGCACAAAAACCACTAACTATATCGGCTCATGTGTGCCAGATAAAAAGTCACGTGCATTTTAAATGCAAAAAATACAAATTCGTTTTACATGTTCTCGATTAAACCATCGGCCACACCCCGTTTTTCATTTCAGTGCCACCTGCAGATCACTGAAGCAATCAATACACAGCGGCTACCTTTGCCGAGAGAACAGCACAGCACGCAAATAGTCGCGGCATAGCAGGCGCCTGCACAGGCCACATTGCCCGGCTGCTTCGGGGGCAAGCTGCGCACCGCTTTTTTCACAGACGGGTTGTGCTCATTGCCCGCCCGCCAGCGCCAGCTCCACCGCACCGGCCGCATGCAATGCCGTGGTATCGAACAGCGGCACGCTGGCGTCGTCCGCCCCCACCAGCAGGCCGATTTCGGTGCAGCCGAGGATGATGGCCTGCGCGCCGGCGGCGACCAGATCGGCCATGATGTGGCGATACACCTCGCGTGATGCAGGATTGATCTGCCCCAGGCACAGCTCGTCGTAAATGATGCGGTGTATCTCTTCGCGCTGTGCCACGTCGGGCACGATGACTTGCAGGCCGTGCTGCTGGCGCAGTCGTTCCACGTAGAAGGCCTGCTCCATGGTGAAGCGCGTACCCAGCAAGCCCACTTTGCCGAGGCCGGCGTTGCGGATGGCCGCGGCAGTGGGGTCGGCAATGTGCAGCAGGGGGATGTGCACCGCGGCTTCAATCGCCGGGGCGACCTTGTGCATGGTGTTGGTACACAGCACCAGCAGCTCGGCCCCCGCCGCCTGCAGCGCGCTGGCGGCTTGCGCCAGCAGGGCACCGGCCGTATCCCAGTCGCCGCTGCGCTGCAGTTGCTCGATCTGGTGGAAATCGACGCTGTAGAGCACGATGCGCGCCGAATACAGGCCACCCAGCCGGGCCTTTACCGCCTCGTTGATCTGCCGGTAGTAGGGCACGGTGGATTCCCAGCTCATGCCGCCGATCAGGCCGATGGTTTTCATGCTGCGCCTCGCGCTTGGGTCACGGCATGACGATAGCACTGCGGCCAGCAGGGGAGTAATGCGCAGTCGGCCAGCAAACCCGCCCGTACAGGCGGGTGCATGCCACCGGCAACGTCAGGCCGGCACACCTACCGGCGCAGCTTGCAGCGGCAACGACTGCCCGAACCAATCCAGCCGCTGTTGCCACAGCCGGGCCAGATAGCCGGGCACGTGGCGCTGGATGGCACGGGCGAACAGCGCATAGGCGGCGCGCCATTCGGCACGCGTGCCGGCAAACAGCGAGGCAAACGAGGCGCTGGATACGCGATAGCTTTCGCCATCCAGCACGGCGGCCCAGAAGGACACCAGCTTGTGACGCAGCCGCTCCAGCTGGCCGACACCGCTCATGGCGGCGGCAAACATCGGGTGCTGGCGCAGCGCGGCAATGAAATCGTCGATGACGGCCTGCAGCGCGGGCAGACCGATGGCTTGGGCAAGGCGTTCCATCATCGTAGGCTCCGGAAAAGACAAAGATGCCAAATAGACCGGAGCAAAGAAGAGGGGTTGCGTAACTAGTACCGCGCTGTACATTCAAAACGGCGTAACAATGGACAGGTTTGTGCGGGGGTAATTGATGTATCTGCCTGCTTTCGCTTGATGCAGCTTTATCTGCACCATACAAAATCGGCAAGCTCCGCCAACAAAACCCGGCGCAGCGGTGCCGGCAAGGCATGCGATACGCAGACCGTACTGCCGGTGTGCATAGCGCTGCCAGCACGGCTTTGTTGGCGACGCTAAGCCGGGCTTCGCGCCCCGAAACGCTCGCGGTATTCCTGCGGCGTGGCATCCAGCTGGCGCTGGAATACGCGGCGCAGGGTCTGTTCGTCGCCAAAGCCGCATTGCGCGGCGATGCGCTTGAGCGGCAGATCGCTCTCCAGCACCAGCTGGCTGGCGGCCTCCAGCCGCATCAGCTCCACCGCACGGGCGGGCGTGTTGCCGGTGCGGGCGGTGTAGTGGCGGGCAAAGCTGCGCGGGCTCATGTGCGCCTGTTCGGCCAGCACCTCTACCCGCAGATCCTGATTCAGGTGCGCGGCCATCCACGCGTGCAGGTCGGCAAATTGCGCATCGGCGCTTTGTGCGGCCAGCGGCGCCGAAAACTGCGATTGCCCGCCCGGCCGCTTGATGAACACCACCATCTGCCGCGCCACGGCCATCACCGCGTTGTGGCCCAGATCGGCCTCGATCAGCCCCAGCGCCAGATCGATGCCGGCCGAGATGCCGGCCGAGGTCCACAGCGGCCCATCCTGCACGTAGAGCGCGTTGGCCTCGATCTGTACGCTGGCGTCGGCATCGCGCAGCTGCTGCACATAGCGCCAGTGCGTGGTGGCGCGCCGGCCGGCCAGCAGCCCGGCATGGGCGAGGATCACCGCCCCCGTGCACACCGAGGCAATACGCCGTGCCTGCGGCGCCAGCTGTGCGGCCATGGCGGCGATGGGCAACAGCGCCGGATAGGCCTCGATACCGCCGGGCACGATCAGCGTATCGATGGCCGCGCCGGCCAGCATCGCCAGCGGCTCGGTCTGCATTTGTACGCCGGCCGAGGTACGCACCGCGCCGCCATGCTCTGACACCAGCACGATGCGGTAAGGCTCGGCGCTGCCGGCGGGGCGGTTGCGGCACGGTTGCGAGAACACCTCGACCGGCCCGGCTACGTCGAGCACGTTTACCGCGTCGTACAGCACGAATACGATCAGTCGGCTCATCGCCTGCCTTTATATCGACGTTTGTTGTGGTTCATGCGGCATCAAGCACCCGGCATAGCCGGGCGCTCACCCGTTTTGGCAGGTGAACCGGCGGCTCAACCTGTTCGATTCCACACCCCCCGCCCTCGTTTGCGCGAGGGAGCCTCGCTGCCGCTCGCAGGTGGCGCCGCTCAGGCATCCGCATCATGCAAGCTCTCCACCACCAGAATGCGCGCCTGCCCCTGCGGATACGCCACATGCGCCGCGCCAGCCGCGGCACAGAACACGTCGCCCGCCTGCAGGCGCACTCTTTGCTCCTCGGCGCCGATGCGGTAGTGCATGTCGACCACGCCATCGAGCACGGCAAACACTTCGTCGCCGCTGTTCACGTGCCAGTGGTAGGGCGCATCGGTCCAGTGCAGGCGCACGCTGGCGCCGGCAATACGGGCCAGATCAAGCGCGCCCCAAGCGCGGTCGGCGGTAAAGCTGGCCGCGCGTACAGTGCGGACTGCGGGGCTCAGCATGCCAGCGCCCGGCGGCGTGCACCGAACTGCCAGAACAGCGTGGCCAGCACCGGCACCACCAACAGCGGCAGCAGCAAACGGTTGAGCATGCCCCAGCCCAGATGCTGCACCAGCGGTGCGGCGGCGAACGAGGCGGTGGCGGCAAACGCACCGGTGGTGAACTCGGCACCGCTTTGCGTCTTGGCGCGCTCGCTCGGGCGGTAGGACTGGGTGAGCAGGGTGGTGCCGGCCACGAACATGAAGTTCCAGCCCAGGCCCAGCAGCAGCAAGGCAGCATAGAAATAGGGCAGTGTGTTCGAGGTCTGGCCGATCAGCGCGCAGGCGGCAGTCAGCAGCGCGCCGGTTATCGATACGGCGGCCGGACCGAAGCGCTGGATCAGCCAGCCCGAGAAAAACGACGGCGCAAACATGCCCAGCATGTGCCACTGGATGACGCCGGCCCCGTCATTCACACCAAAGCCGCAGGCAATCATCGCCAGCGGCGTGGCAGTCATGATGCAGACCATCAGCGTATAGGCGACCACATTGTTGGCCAGCGCGGCCATGAACACGGGCTGGCGCACGATCTCGCCCAGCGGGCGCGGCGGGCGGGTATCGGCCTGCGCAGCGCTCTGGCTGGCGGCATCGCGGTAAAACAGCAGCAGCAAGGCCAGCGAGACAATGCCGAACAAGCTGGCCAGGGCATAGGCGCCGGCAAACGCCACATGTGGCACCCAGCCTTGCGAGAGCTTGGCCAGCCACGGCCCACACACAGCGGCAATCACACCGCCGGTCAGCACCGTGGCAATGGCGCGGCTTTTGGCCTCGGGCGTAACGTTATCGGCTGCGGCCAGCCGGTAATAACCGGCAAAAGCCTGGAACACGCCGATGCAGGCGGTGCCGATGCAGAACAGCCAGAACGCCTGCTGGTACATGGCCAGCACCGACAGCCCCGCCCCCACGGCGCCGATGGCCGAACCGGTAGCAAAACCCAGCCGGCGGCCCACTTTTTGCTGCCAGTGTGGCGACACCAGCGCGGTCAGCATGTTGGCAAAGGTGATCAGCGCAAAGGGCAGGGTGGCATAGGCCTTGTCGCTGGCCAAGGTGTAGCCGGCGAGGCCGGTGAGCGTGAGGTCGATCGAGATCGCCGCCACGAACAAACCCTGGCACAGCGCCAGGATGCGGATATTGCGTTGGGCAATGTTCATGTCGGTCTCCGTTTACAGCGGCAGTGCTTGTACATAGCGGTATTCCTGCGTTTTGCCCTGCCAGCCCCAGGTATCGGCCGGCACATCGTCGACCACCACATAGCTGGCCGGTTGCAGCGGGCCGAACTCGCGCTCGAACGCTGCAAATACTTCACGCACGTATTGTGCCTTTTCATCCTTGGTATTGGTGCCGGCGGTCACCTTGATATCCAGATAGAACGACGCCGCCTGCCCCTGCAGCGCCTGCGCGCCGACAAACCATTGCGTCGGCGGTACATACTCGATGGCAATGGCGGTCAGCTCGCGCTTCTTGCCCAGGATGGCGTGGGTGAGATCGGTGAGGATATCGGCGGCGCGCTGGCTGGTTTGCGGCGACGGGGCAACGCTCAGTTTCAGGTTCAGATAGGGCATGGTGTTCTCCTGCGGGAGCCGGCACATGCCGGAGTTGCTTCACTATCGCACGCAGCGTTTTGGCATGAATGCCAATATAACGTCAATTTCTGCCAAGACCATGAAAAAAAGGGCAGTGCCGAAGCACTGCCCAAGAGGACGGCGTAATGCGATATCGGGAGGCGCTATTGCGCAGAATGCGACAGAGCACGCGCATCCGGCCCCGGCAACCGCGCCACTGACGAGCGGGAGCGAGGCTCCCTCGCGGCGGCGAGGGCGGGGGGCGTGGAATCAAGCGGGGAGCGCCGTTGCATCACCCTCGAAAACAGCCGGGAACCCGGCCTGGCCGGGTTCTTGATGCAGTTCAATTCACAGCAGTGGGTTGCCGCGTGCAACAGGCGCTCAGTACAGCGGGGTACCCGCCGAATAAGCCGACTTGAACGACTGCCAGTCCAGATTCACCTGATCGGCATAGCCGAAGGCAAACGACACGATCTCGGCCTGCAGGCCGCTCTTGCTGGTGACGGCGTTGGTGATTTCGGCATCGATGCCGTAGGGCACCACGGTGCTGTCGTAGTCCTTGTCAGCCAGGGCGTGTGCGCTGGCCAAGGCTTGGCCCACATAGGTCATGGCAGTGTTCAGCTTGCTGCTGGACGACAGCTGCGTGTAGTCGAAGTCTTCCTGGAACGGCGATTTTTCGTGGAAGTAGTACGGCAGGCTGTTGATGAAGGCCGAGCCGATCAGCACATCGGCATTGATCAGCTGTGCCTTGCCGGTGCGGGCCACGCGGTTGGCCTCGTTGCCAGCGTAGGCAGACGACGGCAGCTGGCCCGGCAGCGCGATGGCAACAGCGCTGGTGGTTTCCTGCTTCACTTCCAGGATCACGTCATCGCTGGTGCTGCTGCTCGGGCCTTCGATCAGGATGTAATAACGCATGCGGCCCAGGCTGCCGGTGCCCGAACCCAGCTTCTGGTGGATGTCCTTCACGGTGTAATAGCTGGCAGCGTACTGCTTGCTGGCCGAAATCGATGCGATGTACGACGACATGGCGCCGGCAATCATGTTGTAGGTGCCGCTGGTAACGGCCACCAGATCGGACTTGTTCTGGAACTTGCGCGTGCTGCCGCTCACGCTGGTGTACTTGGACAGCAGATCGGCGCGGGTATTGCCGTCGGCATCCTTGATATTGGTCTGCACATAGCTGGTGGTGTTGCTACTGGAGAGCTGGAAGGTCTTTTCGTCGTCATTGCCCTTGAAGGCGCTCATCTTGTCGACATAGGCGCCCACCAGCGTATTAATGGCGGTAGTGATGTTGCTGTCCGAAATACCGTTTTCGCGACCGGCCAGCACCACGCTGGTGGCCATGCGGCGCAGATCCCACACGTATTGGCCCAGATAGCCTTCGTCGAAATCGCTGACGGTGAATACTGATTTACCGCTGCTGTCGCGCTGCGAACCGACGTTGGCCAGATGGGTATCTCCCCCCAGCCAGGTATAAGCGGTGGTGCTGGTGGTGTAGCTTGATGCCGGCAGGGTGGTCATGTCGGTCATGAAGATGTGATCGGTGCCGCGATAGAAGTAGAACGCGCTGCCGTTCATCTTGCTCATCTTGGTGGCCAGATCGGCACTGTTTTGCGCGGCGTACGGGTGGTTGTAGTTGTAGATCTGCGTGGTGACCCAGCTCGGGCGCGAAGTGGCGGCAAAGGCGGCCGGCAAGGTAGCCAGGCAAAGTGCTGCGATCAGGGTACGGTGGAAATTCATTGCTCAAGCTCCAGGATTGATCCGCTTAGTTAGAACATTCGTATATGCGGATTGAAGTAAAAGCCGGCATTAAGCCCCGGCTGGATGACATGGCGAAGACATCACCATGACAACAGCATTGCGTACTACAGCGGCGGTAAATGGCCCACTGGCACTGTGCTATCCTTGCCCCGACCTACACCCGTTTCACGTGAAACAATGAGCACACCGCGTTACGACGAATCAGCCGTCAAGGTCCTGAAGGGGCTGGACCCCGTCCGCCATCGGCCGGGCATGTATACCCGCACCGACAACCCGCTGCACATCTGCCAGGAAGTCATCGACAACGCCGCCGACGAAGCACTGGGCGGATTTGCCAAATCCATCGCCGTGACGCTGTATCGCGACCAGAGCATGAAGGTGGTCGACAACGGCCGTGGCATTCCGGTCGGCATCCACCCCGAAGAAGGCGTGCCGACGGTGCAGGTCGTGTTCACCCAGCTGCATGCCGGCGGCAAGTTCGACAAGAAAGACGGCGGCGCCTATGCGTTCTCGGGTGGTCTGCACGGCGTTGGCGTCTCGGTCACCAATGCGCTGTCCACCTTGCTGCAAGTCGAGGTCAAGCGCGACGGCGAGCACAGCCGCATCGTGTTTGCCGACGGCGAAGTGCGCGAGCCGCTGAGCAGCGTCGGCAGTGTGGCCAAGAAAGATACCGGCACCATTGTCACCGTGCGGCCGGACCCGAAATACTTCGACAGCCCGACCATTCCGCAAGGAGAGCTTGAGCACCTGCTCAAATCCAAGGCCGTGCTGCTGCCGGGCCTGGTGGTCACGCTGGATGTGGAAACCGCCAATGGCGAGTTCATCCACAAGGAATGGAATTACCCGGACGGGCTGACCGGCTATCTGGCGGAGCAGATTGCCGGCTATACGCCCATCACCCCCATCCTGACCGGCGAGAAATACATCGACGGCATCGACGAAACGTTCTCGAAGGGCGAGGGCTGCGCCTGGGCGCTGAGCTGGACCGAAGACGGCCTCGTCAACCGTGAATCGTATGTGAACCTGATCCCCACGCCGGCCGGCGGCACGCATGAATCGGGCCTGCGCGATGGCGTGTTTCAGGCCGTAAAAACCTTTATCGAATTCCACAGCCTGTTGCCCAAGGGTGTGAAGCTGCTGCCCGAAGACCTGTTCGGCCGCTGCTCTTTCGTGCTCAGCGCCAAGGTGCTCGATCCGCAATTCCAGGGCCAGACCAAGGACAAGCTGACCAGCCGTGACGGCCTCAAGCTGGTGTCCACCATGGTCAAGGCGCCGTTCGAGCTGTGGCTGAACGAGCACGTCGAGCTGGGCAAGAAGCTGGCCGAGCTGGCGATCCGCGCCGCGCAATCGCGGCAGAAGAACGCCACCAAGGTGGAAAAGAAAAAATCGTCCGGCGTGGCAGTGCTGCCGGGCAAGCTGACCGACTGCGCCAGCGACGAGGGCGAGCGCTGCGAGCTGTTCCTGGTCGAGGGCGATTCGGCCGGCGGCTCGGCCAAGCTGGGGCGCGACAAGGATTTCCAGGCGATCCTGCCGCTGCGCGGCAAGGTGCTCAATACCTGGGAAGTCGACAAGGACCAGATCTTCGCCAACAACGAAGTGCACGACATCGCGGTGGCACTGGGCGTAGACCCGCACGGGCCAAACGACACGCCCGATTTGTCCGGCCTGCGCTATGGCAAGCTCATCATCATGTCCGATGCCGACGTGGATGGCTCGCACATCCAGGTGCTGCTGCTCACCTTGTTCTATCGCCATTTCCCCGGCCTGATCGCGCAGGGCCATGTGTTCGTGGCGCAGCCGCCGCTGTATCGCGTCGATGTGGCCGGCAGTGGCAAGGCCAAGCCGCCGCGCAAGTTCTATGCGCTGGACGAGGGCGAGCTGACCGCCATCCTCGACAAGCTGCGCGCCGAGAAAATCCGCGAGGGTGCCTGGAGCATTTCGCGCTTCAAGGGCCTGGGGGAAATGAACGCCGAGCAACTGTTCGAGACCACCATGAACCCCGATACCCGCCGCGTGCTGCGCGTGGGCATTCCCGCTGACGTCAGCGGCAACACGCGCGAACTGATGAACATGCTGATGGGCAAGGGCGAAGCCAGCAGCCGCCGCGCCTGGCTGGAAGCGCGCGGCAATGAAGTCGAGGCCGACCTGTAGTGCAGAACGAACCGCTGCGCAAACTGCGCCTGTTGTGGGATTGCCGCTACCCCATCGTGCTGGTGGAAACCACGCAGGAGCTGGCCACACTCGAACTGATCGAGCAGTTCACCAATCTGGAACGGCTCACCCTGTCGGTGTGGAGCGCGGCCGACGGCCTGCGCCAGGGCGTGCGCGGCAGCGTGGAATACGACACCATGCCGCTGGATGCCGCACTGCGCAGCATCGATACCAACCGGCGCAGCGGCATTCTGGTGTTCCTCGACCCGCATCCCTATCTGGGCGACGCGATCACCCTGCGCCAGCTGCGCGAAGTGGCGCAAGAGAACGAACAACACAGCCGTATGCTGGTGCTGGTTGCCCCCAGCTTTGACCAGCTCCCGCCCGAGCTGGCCAGCATGACCGCCAATTTCGCCCCGCCGGTGCCCGATTCGGCCGAGATCAAGCAACTGATCTCCAGCGAGGCGCTGCTGTACCAGCGCGAGCACGGCACCACGCCGCGCGCCGACGAAGTGGCCTACAAGCTGATGGTGCAATACCTGGCCGGCACGCCGATGGACGTGGCCCGCCGGCTGGTGCGCCACGCGCTGCACAACGACGGCATGCTCACGCAAGACGACCTCACCCCCATCCTGCAGCAGAAACAGAAGCTGATCGGCCACAACTGCCTGCAGTTCGAGTTCCCCGATAGCCGGCTGGACGAGCTGGGCGGCTTTCTCAACCTCAAGCAATGGCTGGCGCTGCGCCGCAACGCCTTCTTGCACCCGGCCGAGGGCATCGAAGCGCCCAAGGGGCTGATGCTGCTGGGCGTGCAGGGCAGCGGCAAGAGCCTGGCCGCCAAGGCGGTGGCTGGCAGCTGGGGCCTGCCCTTGCTGCGGCTGGATATCGGCGCGCTGTACGACAAATTCCACGGCGAAACCGAGCGCAACCTGCGCCAGGCGCTGAAAACCGCCGAACAGATGGCGCCGTGCGTGCTGTGGGTGGATGAAATCGAGAAGGGTCTGGCCGGCGATGCCGGTGGCGAGGCGGACGGCGGCGTATCACGCCGCGTACTGGGCACCTTGCTCACCTGGATGAACGAGCGCAAGGCCGACACCTTTGTGGTGGCCACCGCCAACGATGTGCGCGTGCTGCCGCCCGAGCTGCTGCGCCGTGGCCGCTTTGACGAAATCTTCTTCGTCGACCTGCCCGACGAACCGGCCCGCCGCGCCATCCTGCGCAGCCACCTGCAACGCCGCAAGCAAAACCCCGACAGCTTCGAGCTGGACACGCTGCTGGCTGCTTGCGCGGGTTTCTCCGGCGCCGAAATCGAAGCCGCCGTGCGCGCCGCCATGCTGGAAGCCCACGCCGCCACCCGCCCGCTGGCGCAGGACGACCTGCTGCTGGCGCTGAAAAACACCCGGCCGCTCTCGGTACTGCGCGCCGAAGACCTGGCCATGCTGCGCGCGTGGGCAAGCGAGCGGACCATACCGGCTTAGCAGCGCCAGTTCCGTAGGGCGCAATGAGCCCGGCGAATTGCGCCGCAGCTTGCGGCCTATGCTCCGCCACGCACCATACCTATACGGCGCCACGCGCCACATTCATACGGCGCAACGCGCTGCGCTTGTTGTCGCCCTACGCAGCGAGGCCGGGGAAAGCCGCTGAAAAAACGCAGCGCAACGACGACGCTGGCAAGGCGCACAAAGCACCGCACCGCACCGCAGGGCGCAATGAGCCTGGCGAATTGCGCCGCAACTTGCGGCCTATGATCCGCTACGCACCATACCTATACTGCGCAACACGCTGCGCTTGTTGTCGCCCTACGCGGCGAAGCCGAGAAAGCAGCAGGAAAAACCCGGCAATACGATGCAGACAAAGTGCAGCCTGCATTTGCAAATGGCGTCAGCACCGTAGGGCGCAATGAGCCTGGCGAATTGCGCCGCACAGCCTTGCAGCCAATGATCCGCCACGCGCCACATTCATACGGCGCAACGCGCTGCGCTTGTTGTCGCCCTACGCGGCGAGACCGGGAAGCCGCTGAAAAAACGCAGCGCAGCGACGACGCTGGCAAGGCGCACAAAGCACCGCACCGTAGGGCGCAATGAGCCCGGCGAATTGCGCCGCACAGCCTTGCAGCCAATGATCCGCTACGCACCAACCCATACGGCGCAACGCGCTGCGCTTGTGGTCGCCCTACGCAGCGAGGCCGGGGGAAGCCGCTGAAAAAACGCAGCGCAACGACGACGCTGGCAGGGCGCACAAAGCACCGCACCGTAGGGCGCAATGAGCCTGGCGAATTGCGCCGCAACTTGCGGCCTATGATCCGCTACGCACCATACCTATACGGCGCAACGCGCTACGCTTGTTGTCGCCCTACGCGGCGTAGGCCGAGGGAAGCCGCTGGAAAAACCCGGCGTAGCCAGCATTTGCAATCGCGTCAGGTGATTTCCCGACAAAGCGAATGCTAATGCAGGACATTCCACACTGGTGGCAGGGCACTTAAAGTGGCAAGGTCGCCAACGCCCGCACACACCCGCCATGCCGGAACTCGATCCACCCATTTTTGACTGGCTGCATCAGCGCGCCCTCGTCTGGTTTGGCGAGCGCCCGGTGGTGCAACAGGTGTTCAACGGCTTTTACGGCCAGGTCTGCATCGTGCAACTGGCCGACAGCACGCTGCGCGTGGTGAAGCGTTTTCGCATCCACGGCTTTGCCGAGCGCGAATACCGCGCCACCCGCCTGCTGCGCAGCATGACTCCGGCCCACATCGCCGTACCCGACATCCTGCATTTCGAGCCGGCCGCCGTGGGCGGCTGGGATGCCTTCGTGATGAGCCACATTGCCGGCGTGAACGCCTGCGATACGCCGCTGGAACACGCCGACGGGCTGATCGCCGACATCGTCGCGCTGCAGCAGCACTGGCACGCGCAAGGCAGCAGGATGTTCCAGGACCTGCTGGGCAACGAATACCCCACGTTTGCCGCCAGTTACCGCGCCGATCTGGAAGCGCGCTGTGATTTCCTGCGCAGCGCAGACGGCTTCGACGCCGCGCAGAAAGCCGCGCTGTTCGCCACGCTGGACGACCTCGACCCGCTGCTCGCCCCGCTGGCCGACGATGCGCCGTGCTTCATCCACGACGACGGCCACGCCGCCAACTACATGGTCGACCCGCAAAGCTGGCGGCTGAACGCAGTGATCGACCCGGCCGGCGCACGCTACGCGCACCGCGAGCTTGATTTGTTCCACCTGCCCGACGCCCGCGCCGACTTCAATCTGCTCGACCACTACCTGGCGCAAAACCCCTGCGCCCCCGGCTGGGAAGCACGCCGCTACCTGTTCAGCCTGTGGGACGACATCAAGCACGCCGAACTCACCGGCTGGCGCGACAGCGCGTGGTTCGAACGCAAGCTGGCGGCGTATGCAGTGGCGCGCGGCGCGTGCGCGTTATTGGAAAAGTAAGTGGTCCACGGAGCAACCCACAAACACCACGACTAGGCCACCGCTTGGGTCGTCACTGCGTAACGGCATTCATCGCCAGCTTTTCTGCAAGGACTCGGGGAACGCCATAGCCCCATGTCGATAGCGACAAAGCCTCAGCTGCCTCCGGCGCCTCGCCAAACTGCAGATTTGCCTCGCCAAGGATGAGACCGCCTGACTCCGTGATCACTTTGAGATGGGCGAATGCAAAGCGGAGCAGAGGAAGGCCCTCAAGATCTGCTGCGGTTGGCTCACGAGTGCCAAGCCAGCAAACCACACCGGCAACAAACGATCGCCGGCTTGGTTTACCTTCACCTGACTCCCGGCCTACCACGCAGCCCGCACCGAACAGCCCGGATGCCAGCGGAATCGACCAGAACTGACCGCGCTTGAGCGGCCGGGTGGACTTTGGGACAAAGGGATATGCGATGGCTCGTTCAGACATGTACACACCAGCATGACGGCAAAAGGGATGATGCCCAACCGTGATTCACTTGGCAGCATCTTACTCTGGACGTTGCTGATCGCCGCAGCGAAAAGACCGCCTTGCTGCCTGAAAAGCTGGCCGTAGAATCCCCCTCACAACTTGCTGTACTGCGCAATCACCCCGTCCATGGTCTCGCTGATGCGCTCGGAGGTGGTGGCGACGTTTTCCAGATACACCGCGCTGTTGCTCTGCGGTGCTTTCAGCGCCTGTTCATAGAAAAACCACTGGTCTTTGGCCAGCGCCAGCAGGCCGAGTGAGTAGTGGGTGTTCTCCGGCGCGGCAACCAGTTGCTGGAAGGCGGTGCCAAAGCGTACGCGGGTGACTTCCACTTCGGGCTGGGTCTGGCGGCCCAGCTGCTTGAGGAAATACAGCTTGGCCATGCGTTGCGACAGCGTGTTTTGCTGTACGGCCAGCGATACCAGCCGGCCGCTGCTCTTGCCGGCTTCACCCTCCAGGGTGCGCGAGGCACGCAGTATGGTCATGGTGAGCTCTTCGCTCGCCTGATTGATCTTGTCCGGGTCGCGGCTCATCAGCTGGGTTTTCAGCACGTCCCAGTTGTAGGCCACGGCATCGAGCGAGCGCGCCAGTTGCTTGTTGTCGCCGCTGATGCGGCTGAGCTGGCCCAGCAGCGTATCAAACTGGCGCACGCTGTCCGACAGCTTGGCGGTGGCGTCACTGCTGCGCACGCCCAGCCGTATCTGCAGCGATAGCTTGGCCGTGCGCTGCGCCAGCATGCGCAGCTGGGCGGCGTTGTTGATGTCTTGCGCGCTGATGGCCTTGGCTTGTGCCGGTGCGGCCACGACGGCCAGTGCCAGCGCGCCCAGCAGGGCGGCAAAGGCCTGGCGCAGCGGCCGCTGCCGGCCGCGTGCTTGCAAAGTGTGCGTCATGATCCGGCCCGCTTATTTGGCAGGGTGGATCTGATCGAACAGCGCACCATCGGCAAAGTGGGTGGCAACGGCTTGCGGCCAGCTGCCGAACACATCCTTCACCGTGAACAGCGCCACCCTGGTGTATTGCCTGGCGTACTTTGCGGCAGCGCGCGGCTCGGTAGGGCGGTAGTAGTTCTGGCCGATGATGTCTTGCGCAGCAGGGGTGTAGAGGAACTTGAGGTAGGCCTCGGCCACCTTGCGGGTGCCGTGCTGATCGGCATTGCGGTCCACCAGCGCCACGGGCGGTTCGGCCAGAATGCTGCTGCGCGGCGTGATGATTTCGTATTCGTCCGGCCCCAGTTCCTTGAGCGCCAGCAGGGCTTCGTTCTCCCACGCCAGCAGCACATCACCCAGGCCCCGTTCGACAAAGGTGGTGGTGGAACCACGCGCGCCCGAATCAAGCACCGGCGCATGCTTGTACAGCTCGGTGATATAGGCGCGGGCCTTTTGCTGCGAGCCGCCCGGCTGCTTCAGCGCCCATGCCCAGCCGGCCAGGTAGTTCCAGCGCCCACCGGCCGATGTTTTCGGGTTGGGGGTGACAACCTGCACACCCGGCTTGATCAGATCGCCCCAATCCTTGATGGCCTTGGGGTTGCCCTTACGCACCAGAAACACCACGGTGGAGAAATACGGCGTGCTGTTGAGCGGCAAGCGCTGCTGCCAGTGCGCCGGCAGCAGCTTTGTTCTGGCGGCGATATCGTCGATATCCGGCGCCAGCCCCAGCGTGACCACATCGGCCTGCTGCGAGCCATCTATCACCGCCAGCGATTGCTTGCCCGAGCCACCGTGCGATTGCTTGATGGTGACGGTTTCGCCGGTGTCTTTCTTCCACTTGGCGGCAAAGGCCTTGTCGATGTCCTGATACAGATCGCGCGTGGGGTCATACGAGACATTGAGCAAGGTGGTATCGGCATGCGCCACGCCCGCACCCAGTACGCTGACGATCAATCCCGCTGCAAACAAGCCATTCAGTTGGTAAGACATCGCACAAATCCACGAAAGGAAGAAAAGTGCGCAATTATGCCCAGCGATTTATATATCCAAAAAGATTGATACATTTATTGCATTTATCCATTGGTTATAAAAGATGAGCAGCCATCCACACCACCGGCTGGCCAGCTTGCTGGCCATCGGGATGACCTCAGTGCCAACTATTGCACGTAGCGGCCGGAAAAAACGCCAGTATCATGAAGCAAGCCCAAACCGATCAACCGGGGCAGTGACCGGCTTGCCAGCGGGGTTCAGTACCCACAGCGCGCCATCCATCAGGAAACAACATGCCTTATCTGCACCGCCATGTTTTACGGGCCACCTGTTGCGGGCTGCTGCTTGCCACCCTGGCTGCACAAAGCAGCCAGGCTGCAGACGGATCACTGCAGCTGGCGCTGCCCGGCAGCACGCTGGCTGCGGCAGCGCAGAACGACAAGCATGCGCTGACTGGCTGGTATGCGCTGTCCATCACAGACGGTGTGCTGAACGTGACGCCAGCCGAGTCAGCCGTGCCGTCGGACACGTTGCAGGTCTCGGGCAAGCGGGCAGACCAGTTGCTGGCCGGCAAGCCACTGCAGCGCCCGCCCAAGCCAGGCGGCTTGACGGTGAAATCCCCGCCGGATGCGTTGCTGCTGCTGCGGGTGGAACAGGAAACCGGGAAAGCGGCGCCACTGCCAACCGGCCAGTTTGCCGGCAGCGTCGCGCCCGATACGCTGCGCGAGGGCTGGGCAGCCAGCGGCGAGCTGGCAGGGCGCACATGGCACTTTGCAGTTGCTCACAAAAAACGGCCCGACGGCAAATTGCTGGCCGGCTCGCTGCGAGTCACCGCCACCCCGGATGCACCGAGCGCCAAACCCACACTGCTGCTGCCGCCCGCCAACGGCATGGCCTTTGCCAGGCAGGAACTGCTCTGGCTGGGCGACATGAACAACGATGGTCAACCCGATGCGCTGGTCCGGCGCACCTGGGTGACCGGCGAGGCCGACTATGTGCTGGTGGTATCACCCATGCTGGCAACCGCCTATTACGATCCGGATCATCCGGCCAGCTACTTCTCGTCCGGGGTCGAGCCAGGCAGCAATATCATGCAGTGGCACAAAAGCCGGCCCGTGCCGGGGCCGATCAAATTCGTCGGCATGGGCAATTTCTCGCTCGGCGACCAGGCCTGGCGGCTGTTGCTGCCTGATGCCGCCGCCGAACCACTGCCCAAAGTGCTCACGGATCGCCAGTTCAAGCTCAATGGCGAAACCATACGCGTCACCCTTGAACACCTGCCGCGCACCCAGAATGAAGCCGTATCGACAACAAGCGATTTCAGCTGGGACGGCAGCGTGCTGGTGCGGGTGACATTTCGCGGCAAAAGCCAGGTGCTGATGCAGGCCGCGCCGCCGGATGACGGCCAGTTTGCGCTGTCCGTGGGCCTGATCGACGGCAAGATCGGTGTGAAGATCGAGCACCAGCCGCACTACAACAACAGCTTTACCCGCTACTGGCTCTTTGACGATACCGAGGCCCACTTCCGCCGGCTGCAAAGCGAACAGGCGCAGGGCTGCTAGTTGTGCCGAGGTGATTGCAAAGCCCTGGCCCGGACAAGCGCAACAGCGCAGCCGGCCACACCGGCAATGACCAGCGGCTCCAGCCACCTATAATGGCAACGCAATGCCCTTGTGGAGGTGGCATGAACGGCCGGCTAGTCGGATGGATGATGCTGCTGATGGCGGCGCTGCTGCCACCCGTAACGGCCCGTGCCGAACTCCGGGTCACGGCCGTCGCCGAGCCATGGCAGCCCTATATGGGCCCGGATCTGCCGCAGCAGGGCTTTCTGGTGGAGCTGACGCAAGAGGCGCTGGCCCGGTCCGGCTACAAGCTTGACGTTAAATTCGTACCCTGGGCGCGCGCATTGTTGCTGGTGAAGACGGGCGAAGCCACCGCCTTGCTGGGGGCATACCACACCAGCGAGCGCGAGGAATTCCTGGCCTTTTCCGACCCGGTCACCTCGGTGCAGGACGTACTGTTTGCGCGCAAGGACAGCGCCATCAGCTACCGCTCGCTGGAAGACCTGGAGAAATACAAAATCTGTGTGGTACGCGGCGCGGCGCACGGCAAGGAATTCGACGAAGCCAGGATGCTGCACAAGGAGCAGGTCAGCAACCGCGAAATGTGCATCAAGATGCTGATGGCAGCGCGCGTCGACCTGATCGTGGGGCCGGAAGACGTCACCACCTATATCCTGCGCACCAGCTACCCCGACTATTACCCGCAAATCACCGCGCTGCAGCCACCGGTGCAGACCAATGCGCTGTATGTGGGCTTTTCCCGAAACGTGCCGGATTACCCGCTCTTGGTCGCCGCCTTCAACGACGGCCTGCGCAAACTGCGCGACGACGGCACGCTGGCCAGGCTGGCGAAAAAACACGGGATTGCGTTGGCGGGCCGGCGGGGGCCGGTGAATTGATGGCCACAGCCATAGCAAGTACAAGGGCCAGCCTCAAGCCCCGACGCTGCCGTGCGCTTGGTGATCTTCCGGCAAGCGGCCCCGCTGCATCATTACCTCCAGCGCAGCGCAGGCCGCCAGCACCAGCACCCGCCACTCCGGCCGCTGCATTTCGGCCGCATCATCTCCAAGCAATACCGGCGTCGCATCGGCAAATGCCGACCATGCCTTGTCGACAGCCACAAGGTGCGCGCATTCGTCTGGCGAGTAGGTCGGGCAAAGAAACTGATCTTCACCAGCAGGGGAGTGCACCCAGTCCTCCCACTGATTGATTGTTTCGGCGAGGTCCCATGCCAGCGGGTCGCTTTCATGGGTGGCGAGCATCGCAAGGTATTCGATGATGCGGTTACGCACGCGCTGATCCACCAGCTGTGTGGATACGGATTCGGTACTCATCAGTTCGTACCCAGCGTAAAGTTTTGACCTGCAGCGCTGCTGGATATACGGCTTTTGGCAGTCACCCCGCCAACTCCCCAGCCAGCCCCTCATACGCCGCCAGCGCCTCCTGACTGGCGCTCTCCATCTGACCTACCGCCACACCGGCGGCATCGAGCGAGCGGTTTTCGAACGCGCGGATGGCGTCGCTGGCGGCGCGGCCGGTGGCTTGCAGTGCCTTGCCCAGTGCGGCAAAGCTGCGCAGTTTGCCCACGCGGGCCTTGATGTCGGGGTCGGCCAGCCAGGCACCGAATTCGCCTTGCGCCAGTGCGGTCAACGCAGCTTCGCTGCCCAGATCGCCGTCGCCCAGCAGGCGCAGGTAAACGCGGGATTTGAAGCGCTGTACTTCCTGCTTGCCCAGCTCTACCCGCTGCAGCACGTCGTGCCGTTGCAGGCTGGCCTGCAGTTGCGCGGCGCTGTCGCCCACGGCAGCCACGCTGCTGGCGGCATGCTCGCCGGCCTCGCCGTGCTGGCCGGCGGCTTCGGCCAGCGTTTGCATGGTGGCGCGCGCAGCCTGCGTGCCGTCGCGGATGGCGGCGATGATGGCGGAAATTTCGCCGGCGGCGCTGTTGGTGTTCTCGGCCAGCTTGCGCACTTCATCGGCCACCACGGCAAAGCCCCGGCCGGCTTCGCCGGCGCGGGCAGCCTCGATGGCGGCGTTGAGCGCCAGCAGATTGGTCTGCTTGGCAATGCTCTGGATCACTTCAACGAAATTGACGATGGCGGCAGAGCGGCCATCCAGCTCGTCGATGGCGTGGGCCGATTGCTGTGCGGTCTGTGCCAGCGCCAGCAGTTGCTGCGCCAGCTCGTGCACCTGCGCGGCGCCGGCCTGCGCCAGCTCACCAGTTTGCCGGGCGGCGGCCAGCTCGCCGGCAAAGGCCTGCTGCACGCCGGTCTGGCTGAGCTGCAGTTGCGCAAAGCTGGCATCGCTCTGGCTGAGCTGGGCAAACACGGCGCGATACTGGTTGTTCACCAGCATGAGGTGGGCGTTGAGCTGGCGGTCCAGCATTTCCAGGAAGTGCGTATCGCGGTCGTGCCGCGCCACCTGCGCCTGCAGGCGGCCGACTTCGTCCTGCAGCTCACGCAGCTGAGCTTCAAGTGACTGGCGATGATCTTTCTGGTTGCGCGACACGCGCTCCTCCCGCTTGGCCCTGCCAACAAAACCCTGCTGGCCGTTTTTCTGCGTGTCAGTATAGTGGATGCCTGCCCCTTCTTGCCGGTGGAAATCCATGACAACCGAGTTTATCCGCACGCTGTATCTGGCCGGGCCGGGCGTATTCCGCGCCGATGCCGTGGCATGGGGTGCACGCCTGCAGGCGGCCTGCCAGGCACATGGCTGGCAGGGTCTATACCCGCTGGATAACGCCATCAGCGCGGCCAGCAAGGCCGAACAGGCGCAGCAGATATTTGCCGGCAACTGCGCGCTGATCCACGCGGCCGATGCGGTGCTGGCCGACGTGCGGGCGTTCCGCAGCGGCAGCGAGCCGGACAGCGGTACCGCCTTCGAGATCGGCTATGCGCATGCGCTGGGCAAGCCGGTGTGGCTGTGGCTGCCGGCGGCGCTGGCCGGGCAGGATATGCGCAGCCGCATCGGCGCCGCCACCGATGCCGACGGGCTGCAGGTGGAGGACTTTGGCGCACCGCTCAACCTGATGCTGTGGCAAGCTGCCGCAGGTGTGGTGTATGCCGACGAGCCGGAATCTGCACTGCTGGAACTCGATAAGGTTTCACGTGAAACATCCGGCTCGCTACAATCTGCAGCTAGCCTTTTGAAGTGAATGCAATGAGCCAAGATCAAGACCTGCTCGAACTCGACAGCCCCGAAGACAACAACGCCGAAGACGCCGCGCCCGAGCCGGCGGCAGGGCAGGGCGGCGGTGGCCGCTTTGTGGCTGCCCAGGCATCGGCCACCGCGCCGGACGATGGCGAATCGGTGCAGCTCGGCCTGTATGCCGAAAAGAGCTACCTCGAATACGCGATGAGCGTGGTAAAGAGCCGCGCCCTGCCGCAGGTGGAAGACGGCCAGAAGCCGGTGCAGCGCCGCGTGCTGTTCACCATGCACGAGCTGGGGCTGGTGTCGTCGGCCAAGCCGGTGAAGTCGGCACGTATCGTCGGTGAAGTGCTGGGTAAGTACCACCCGCACGGCGACCAGTCGGCCTACGACGCGCTGGTGCGCATTGCGCAGGATTTCTCGCTGCGCTATCCGCTGATCGACGGGCAGGGCAACTTCGGCAGCCGTGATGGCGACGGCGCCGCCGCCATGCGCTACACCGAAGCACGGCTGACGCCGATTGCCGAGCTGCTGCTGTCCGAGCTCAAGATGGGCACGGCCGATTTCATCCCCAACTACGATGGCGCGTTTGAAGAACCGGTGCTGCTGCCGGCCCGCCTGCCCATGCTCTTGCTCAACGGCGCATCGGGCATTGCGGTCGGCATGGCCACCGAAATGCCATCGCACAATCTGGGCGAAGTGGCCGACGCCGCCGTGGCGCTGATCAAGAACCCCGAGCTGGATACCGCCGGCCTGATGCAATACATCCAGGGGCCGGATCTGCCGGGCGGTGGGCAGATCATTTCGGCGCGCCGCGATATCCAGAACGCCTATGAAACCGGCCGTGGCAGCCTGAAAGTACGCGCCCGCTGGGAGAAAGAAGACCTGGCGCGCGGCCAGTGGCAAATGGTGGTGACCGAGCTGCCGCAGGGTGCTTCCAGCCAAAAGGTGCTGGAAGAAATCGAAGAGCTGACCAACCCCAAGGTCAAGAAGGGCAAGAAGGCGCTCACGCAAGAACAGCAACAAACCAAGCAACTGATCCTGTCGGTGCTCGATCGCGTGCGCGATGAATCGGGCCGCGAGCAGGCCGTGCGACTGGTGTTCGAACCCAAGTCGTCGCGCCAGAACCCCGACGAGCTGATGAATCTGCTGCTGGCGCATACCTCGCTGGAAACCGGCCTGTCGCTCAACTTCGTGATGATAGGCCGCGATGGCCGGCCGGGGCAGAAGTCGCTCAAGGCGCTGCTGGCCGAGTGGGTGTCGTTCCGTTTCGATACCGTCACGCGCCGTACCGAGCACCGCCTGGGTCAGGTGAACGACCGCATCCACATTCTGGAAGGCCGCCACATCGTCTTCCTGAATATCGACGAAGTGATCCGCATCATCCGCGAGAGCGACGAGCCCAAGCCGGCGCTGATCGCACGCTTCAACCTGTCTGACCGGCAAGCCGAAGACATCCTCGAAATCCGCCTGCGCCAGCTGGCGCGGCTGGAAGGCATCAAGATCGAGCAGGAGCTGGCCGAGCTGCGTGGCGAGAAGGAAGAGCTGGAACACCTGCTGGCCAACCGTGGCGCGATGACCAAGCTGATCATCAAGGAAATCGAAGCCGACCGGAAAAAGTTTGCCGACCCGCGCCGCACGCTGGTGGAAGAAGCCGAGCGTGCCTCGGTCGAGGTCGCGGTGGTGGACGAGCCAACCACGCTGATCCTGTCGGAAAAGGGCTGGCTGCGCTCACGCCAGGGCCATGGCATCGATGTGCAGAATCTCGGCTTCAAGGACGGTGATGCGCTGCATTCGGTGATTGAATGCCGCACCGTAGACCAGGTGGCGCTGGTAGGCAGCGATGGTCGCGTTTACACCATCCAGGCAGCGGTAGTGCCGGGCGGGCGTGGCGACGGCGTGCCGGTCACCACCCTGATCGAGCTGGTGGCCAAGACGCGTATCGTGCAAATGCTGACCGGGCAGGGCAGCGACAAGCTGGTGATTGCCAACTCGGCGGGCTATGGCTTTGTCTGCCAGTTCGACAACCTGCTGTCGCGCCAGAAGGCCGGCAAGGCCTTCATCACCGTCGAGGCAGGTGAAACGCTGCTGAAGATTTCCAGCTTTGTTTCACGTGAAACATCGCTGGTGGCGTGCCTGTCCAAGGCCGGCAAGCTGCATCTGTTCCCGCTGGCCGAGTTCAAGCAACTGGCCGGCGGCGGCAAGGGCGTGCAAACCATGGCGCTGGACGACAAGGACACACTGGCCGCCATCACCGTCTGCGACGGCGAAACGCTGCGCCTCACCGGCACCGGCCGCGGCGGCAAGAGCACCGAGCTGAAGCTGGACGCCAACGAAATGGCGCCCTATGTCGGCAAGCGCGCCCGCAAGGGCAAGCCGATCAACGCCGGGTTGAAGTTCCCGGGATTTTGAGTGCCTGTGTGTATACACAACCGTTAGTCATGTTTCATCGGCATCAAGAACCCGGCCAAGCCGGGTTCTTGCCGGCACTGGCAAGCGCAACACCGGCCCTCCCTGTGCCATTCCATTCCCCCCACCCTTGCCGCCGCAAGGGAGCCTCGCTGATGCTCGTCAGTGGCACAGATTGAACGCCGTGTATCAATTCACGCGTCTACCATCCGAGCTGCAGGCGGTGTGGGATGAGCTGGGCATCGCCCCGGACATCCTCACCGCCAAGCGCCTGTTGGTGTTCGACGAGGCCGAAACGCTGGTCGATGCCGAAACCGGCGACGACGGGCGCGTGTGGCAACTCACTCCGGCTGCTGCGCAAGCGTGGCAGGCCATGCAGGCTGCGGCAGCTGGTGAGGACATCGTGCTGCGCATTGCCTCGGCCTATCGCAGCAGCGCGCGGCAGGCCGAGCTGATCCGCCGCAAGCTCGACAACGGCAATACCATTGACGCCATCCTGCAGGTGCTGGCGCCACCCGGTTGCAGCGAACACCACACCGGGCGCGCGGTGGATATTTACACCCCGGGCGGCCCGGTGGCCGAGATCGGCTTTGCAGAGACCAATGCCTTTGTATGGCTGAATGCCCATGCAGCCCGTTTCGGCTTTACGCTGTCCTTCCCCGAGGGTAATTGCTACGGCTATGTCTACGAGCCGTGGCATTGGTGTTATCGGGCGTAGCAATAAGAAACGGCACCAGATGGTGCCGTTTTGCATGCCGGCGCGTAGGGTGCAACAAGCGCAGCGCGTTGCGCCACTTCCAATGCAACGGCTACGGCGCATTACGCTACGCTAATGCGCCCTACGCGGGTTGGGCTCACTGATTGCTCCTCCACGACGGGGAGAGTGGTGCGGGATCACACAAGGGGCGAGCTGGCCTACCGTTCACAATTGCACAGGATGCCCGGCCGTGCCGGGCGCTTGGTAAAGCACCACTGACGCGTAGGGTGCAACAAGCGCAGCGCGTTGCGCCACGTCCAATGCAACGGCTACGGCGCATTACGCTACGCTAATGCGCCCTACGCGGCTGAGCAATTGAAAACGGCACCTGTTGGTGCCGATTTTACGATGCGTGTTCCATGCCACTGACGAGCCTCAACGAGGCTCGCTCGCGACGGCGAGGGCGGGGGTGTCAAACAGGAGAGCACCGCTGTCTCACTCGCCACTAGCCGCTGGAACCCGGCTTGGCCGGGTTCTTCGTGACAGTCGATCAGCTACGATCTTTTGCCGGAACCCAAAGGCACTCCCCTCAAAGCTCGCCAATGAAGTCATTCTTGCCCAGCGGCACGCCCACATGGCGCAGGATGGCGTAGGTGGTCGAGACATGGAAATACACATTCGGGATGGCAAAGTGCAGCAGATAGAACTCGCCTTCCAGCGGGTGGTCCTGCATCCACGGCAGCACGACTTCCTTGCCCTTGACCTCGCCCAGCGCATCGGCCGGAATGCCGTTCAGGTAGTCCAGCGTGGTGGCAATGCGTGCCTTCAATTGCGCGAAGGTGGTTTCGTCATCGGCAAATTTGGGCGCAGCAATGCCCGACAGCCGCGCGATCGAGCCCTTGGCCTGGTCGGTGGCAATCTGGAACTGCTTCACCAACGGCAGCATATTGGGGTAGAGGCGGGTTTGCAGCAGCACGGTTTCGTCGATCTTGCCGGCGCTACAGAATTCCAGTGCCTTGTCGATGAAGGCAGACAGATTGCCCAGCATGCGGATGTAGGTGGGCAGGGCGATCTGGTGGTGGGACAGACTCATCGTTGCAACTCCTGATAGGGGGCAGAGGGATGGGGCATACCCGGTTCAAACGATATGGCACCGGGTTTCGCCGACGGGCGGCTTGATCTTTTGTCAGAAACGACCCGATATTGAAATCAGGGCGTGCGGAAATTGTTCAAGCTTGCAGCAAGCAAAGATTGTGAACCGCTTCCGATATTACGCTCCGGAGGATAACAATATGCGTTTGGCCATCCATCCCGTGTGGAGCACCACAACTTCACCACAAACCCTGCGCTACGGCTTGTATGCCGTAGGGGTGCAGGGCGAAAAAGAACTGGCACGTGCAGACAGCATGCCCGCCATCGAACAACTGCGTGAACGCTTGCTCAACCGCAAACGCAAAGTCCGTTTCTAGGCATCTGCCCCGCAGTCAGGCTTCCCCACCTGCAGCACGAATCCGGCAAGGCCGGGTTGCCGGTGGAGCAACGCGCTCAGCCCAGATTCAAGGCATCCAGCGTTTCCATCGCGCCGCTCAACGACGGCTGTTGCAACAACCAGGCCGCAATCGCATCGGCCGATTGCGCTGGCGTGCTGTCATCGCTGTTCACTTCAAAATCGTAAATCATCCGCTCGTGCACGCGCGGGTGTTCCCAGGCGGCGAGGCCTGCTGCGCGGTCGCCGCGTTGCTGCTCGCGTGCCAAGGCGACTTCAAGTGAGCAATGCACGCCGATCAGTGCCTGGTGATAGCCAGCCAGCTCGGTCAGCAATTCGCGCTTCTCTTCAATATCACACCACGCATTGTCGATGATGAGTTTGAGCCCGGCTTGCAGCAGGCCGGGTAGTGCGTAGTGATAACCACGCACCAGCGATGGCCAGTGATAACCGCTGCGCTCGATGACTTCGCCACGCTGCATCTTGTGCAGATCGCTGGGCGGCAGCGCATACAGCACGCTGTCGATGCTGAAGTTCAGATATTGCTCGGGCAACTTTTCCTGCAGCGCGTGCGCCAGCGAGGTCTTGCCGGACGAGCTGTTGCCATTAAGGATGATCACCTGCGGCAAACTCATGCTCGCTCCAGTTGTTTCACGTGAAACATGCCGGCCAGCTGCCGTGCACGCGCTTCAATATCATCAGCGCCAAACAGCGCACCGATTACCGCTATGCAATCAGCACCGGCCTCAACCACCTGTGCGGCATTGGCGGTGTCGATACCGCCGATGGCCACCGCCGGCACGCCCAGCGCGCGCGCCTGCGCAAACAAGGTCAGCTCGGCACGCACCGCCAACGGCTTGGTGCCGGATGCAAACACCGCGCCAAATGCCACGTAATCGGCACCGGCCGCCACAGCTTGCTGCGCCAGCGCCAGCTGGTTGTAGCACGATGCACCGAGAATTTTTCCGGCCGGCAACTGCGCACGCGCAGCGGCCAGATCGCCATCATCGCCGCCCAGGTGCACACCGTCGGCATCGACGGCTAGCGCCAGTGCAAGATCATCGTTGATGATCAGGCTGGCGCCGTGATTGCTGGTCAGTGCCCGCAGCGCGCTGGCCTGCTCCAGCGCCTGCGCCGGTGTAGCCAGTTTGTTGCGGTATTGCAGGATGGTGGCACCGCCACGCAGCGCTGCATCGCACGCCGCCAGCAGACGCTTGCTGTCGGCCCAGTCGGGCGTAATGGCATACAGGCCGTGCATCACTGTACCGTGCCCTTGCTGCCGTCATCGTCCGGCTGTGCATCGTCGCCGGCAGCGGCCTCGTCGACTGCGGCAGCCAGGTCTTCATCGCTGGGGCGCGCCCAGAACATGCGGTCCGGAATGATCTGGCCCATGCCGGGGCGGAAGCCGTTGCTCAGCGTCTGCCAGGTGTATTCCTGCGCATCGCGCACCGCCTGGCTCAGCTCCACGCCGCTGGCAATGGCACCGGCAATGGCGGCGGCCAGCGTACAGCCGGCGCCGTGGAAGCTGCCGGGCAGCCGTTCCCAGCTATCGGCACGCACGCGACCATTGCCGCTGAACAGCGTATTGCTGACCTTGGGCGTGTTTTCGTGCGTGCCGGTAATCAATACATATTCGCAGCCGCAGTTGAGCAGGCGTTGCGCGGCGGCATCCAGCGGCAGCTCGACTTGCTCGTCGGCATCGTCGCTGCCCAGCCGGCGCGCCTCCACGCTGTTTGGGGTAACGATAAGGGTGTGCGGCAGCAGCAGTTCGCGCAGCGCACCCACCAGCTCGTCGGTGGAGAATTCGTCGCTGTCGTTGCTGGTGGAAAGCACCGGCTCCAGAATCAAGGGGATGTCCGGATAATCAGAGGCGATCTCGGCAATCACGGTCAGGTTTTCCACGCTGCCGACCATGCCGACCTTGATGGCATCGATGCGCATGTCTTCCAGAATCAGCCGTGCCTGGTCTTCCAGCCAGTCCGGTTCGACCGGCTGGAATTCCTGCAGGCCGGCGCTGTCCTGCACGGCAATGGCGGTCACCACGGGCAGCGCGTGGCAACCCAGCGACGCCAGGGTGAGGATATCTGCCGTCAGGCCCGTGCCGCCGGATGGATCATTACCGGCAAACACAAGTACGAGTGGGGGAGTGGGATTCATGCCGGCAAGAAATGATGGGGTTTGGAGTAGAATTCCGATTCTAAACCAGCCAGGAATGCGATCCGAATGAAAAAGTACATGTGTTTGATTTGCGGCTTCATTTACGACGAAGCCGAAGGCATCCCGCAGGATGGCATTGCCCCAGGCACGCAGTGGGATGACGTGCCAATCAACTGGACCTGTCCGGATTGCGGCGCGCGCAAGGACGATTTCGAAATGGTCGAGATCTAATCGGGCCGCTGCAATCAGCCCATCTGATGACGGAGTTGTGGATGAAGAAGTTTTTGTCGGCGACCGGTGTCGCCATTGCGCTCACGCTGGCCTTTGCCGGTTGCCAGAGCGTCAGCACCACCAATAGCGGCGCCACCGGCGTAACGCGCAAGCAGAACATGAGCACCCTGCTCAGCGAGCAGGATGTCGAAAAGATGTCGGTCGCGTCGTACAACGACACCCTGAGCAAGGCCAAGGCGCAAGGCGTACTGAACAGCAACACCGCCATGACCGCCCGCGTGCGCGCCATTGCCAACCGCATCATCCCGCAAACCGCCACCTTCCGCCCCGATGCGGTGAAGTGGAACTGGGAAGTGAACGTCGAAACCAGCAACGAGCTGAACGCCTATTGCATGGCCGGCGGCAAGATCATGTTCTACTCGGGCATCATCACCCAGCTCAAGCTCACCGATGATGAAATCGCCCAGATCATGGGGCACGAAATCAGCCACGCGCTGCGCGAGCACAGCCGCGAGCGCATGAGCGAGGCCTATAACAAGCAGCTGGCCATGCAGGGTATTTCGCTGATTACCGGCGGCAAGTACGATGATTACGCCGGCGTGGCCGATCAGCTGATCCAGGTGGGCTACAGTCTGCCCAACAGCCGCACGCATGAATCCGAGGCCGACATGATGGGGCTGGAGCTGGCAGCACGCGCCGGCTACAAGCCGCAGGCCGCCATCACGCTGTGGCAGAAAATGGCCGCCGCCAGCCAGGGCAAGCCGCCGGAATTCCTCTCCACCCACCCGTCCGACGCCACGCGCATCCGCGATCTGCAGGCCAAGATTGCCGACGTGCAGCCGCTGTACGATGCCGCAAGCAAGCAGCTGGCAGCAGCCCAGCCGGCCCCGACCACCAAGAAGAAGAAATAAGCATGCTGTGGGTCAAGGCGCTGCACATCATCTTTGTGGTGAGCTGGTTTGCCGGCTTGTTCTACCTGCCACGGCTGTTCGTCAACCACGCCATGGTTGACGACGCCGCCACGCGGCAGCGCCTGACCATGATGGAACACAAGCTGCTGCGCTTCATGACCCCGCTGGCCGTGCTGGCCATCGCCTTCGGCATCTGGCTGTGGTCGTACTACGGCTTTGCCGACGGCGACGGCTGGCGCTGGATGCATGCCAAGCTCACCCTGGTGGGGCTGCTGGCCGGCTATCACGGCTGGTGCTGGAAGATTTACCGCGACTTTGCCAACGGCCAGAACCGGCACAGCCACGTGTGGTATCGCGTGTTCAACGAGGTACCGGTGCTGGCGCTGTTTGCCATCGTGATTCTGGTGGTGGTCAAGCCGTTTTGAAGAGCGCCGCCCGAGCACTGATCAATACAGCAAAGCATGCGGGCCGCCTGATTGGTCTGCTGCTGTTGTTTATCGTAGCGGCGGTACTGCTTGCGGCTGGCATCAACCAGTTTGACGAGCCTCTCGCACCGGAAACCCAAGTATGGCTGCAAGCACCCGGCGTCGATCACGATGCCGGTAACAACGGTTACTACTATCTGTATGGTTTTGCCAGCGGCAGCGCCAATCCGCATGCTGAAGGCAAACTTCAGCTTGAACAAGACCAGAGCGCTGGCGAGGCGCTGAAAGTCATCGGCACCCCACCGAAATGCCCTATCAAGAACGGACCCTGCCTTGATTATATGCTGAGCCATGCCAGCGACTATCAACAGGCAGTGGCCAACAATCAGCCATTGCTCAAACGCTATGAAGCACTGATTGCGTATTCCGGCTTTGAAGAAAAGCTGGTTTCCATGGATACATTGCCCACACCGGGATATGGGCCAGCAATGGCCAGTGCAAAGCTATATCTGGCCCAAACCGCGCTCGACATCGCGGCCAGCAAGCAAAACGCAGCTGATCACTTGCTCAAGCATCTCTCCTTCTGGATCAAAGCAGAGCAGGGCAGCTATTCGCTCATCAGTCTGATGGTGGCAACAGCCCAATTGCAGCAGGCCACCATTGTGACCAAAGAATTGCTGGCGCATTATCCCGCCCAGCTTGCCGGCCAACGTCCGGCGTTGCTGGCACTGCTCAAGGCCCGCAGCCAACGATCTACAACTGACTTGATGGCGCATGCCATGCGTGGCGAGTATTTTCTGGCTGCCAATCTGCTCAAGATCAAGGCAGATGCTGATAGCCGCCAAACCATCAATGAGGCCGATGACCAAGCAATACCAAGCTGGCTTGGTCGCCTGCTCTTCAAAGGGTTTTATCAACAACATGCCACACTGAACCGCATGCGTGCCGTCTATGCCGATCAACTACGTTCGGCCAAACATGCATGTTCAGCAAGCGACTATTTGCAGCCTATCAATCCCATCGGCAAATTCATGGTTTGCGATATGTTTGATCCGACCTCATACGCGGATCGATTGAGCAATACACAGCGGATGGCAGCGGAACTTGCCAAACAACTGGAAAATACGCCCTGATGGCCACCGAAATCGAACGCAAATTCCTGCTCGCCAGCGATGACTGGCGCAGCCTTGCCCACAAGGCCACGCGCATTGCGCAGGGCTATCTGAATACCGATCCGGCGCGCACCGTGCGCGTGCGCATCAAGGGCAGCCAGGGTTTTCTCACCATCAAGGGCAAGAACGAGGGCATTGCGCGCGCCGAGTTTGAATACGAGGTGCCGCTGGCAGACGCCGAAGCCATGCTGGCGCTGTGCCCCAACGTGCTCGACAAAACCCGCCATCTGGTCGAATTTGGCGGTTTTTTGTGGGAAATCGATGAATTTCATGGCGATAACGCCGGTTTGATCGTGGCCGAAATCGAGCTGCCCGCGGTCGACACCACGTTTGCCAAGCCGGAATGGCTGGGTAACGAAGTCTCTGGCGATGCGCGCTATTACAATAGTGCGCTGTCCAATCACCCCTACACGCAGTGGTCCTGAACATGAGCAAGAACGAACAGCTTTTTGAACGCGCCCGCCAGCATATTCCCGGCGGCGTCAATTCGCCGGTGCGCGCTTTTGGCTCGGTCGGCGGCACGCCGCGCTTTTTCAGCAAGGGCGAGGGCGCCTATGTGTGGGATGCCGACGGCAAGCGCTATATCGATTACGTCGGCTCGTGGGGCCCGCTGATTCTTGGCCATGCCCACCCGGCGGTGATCGAGGCGGTCGAGCGCGCCGCACGCAACGGCCTGAGCTTTGGCGCACCGACCGAGGCAGAAATCGATCTGGCCGACCTGTTGTGCGAGCTGTTGCCATCCATGCAGCAAGTGCGGCTGGTTTCCAGCGGCACCGAGGCGACCATGAGCGCGATCCGCTTGGCGCGCGGTTTTACCGGCCGCGACAAGCTGATCAAGTTCGAGGGCTGCTATCACGGTCACGCCGACAGCCTGCTGGTGAAGGCGGGCTCGGGCCTGCTCACGTTCGGCAATCCATCGTCGGCCGGCGTGCCGGCTGCGGTGGCAGCCGATACCATCGTGCTGCCGTATAACGACGTGGCCGCGCTGCAGGCCGTGTTTGCCGAGCAGGGCAGCCAGATTGCCGCGCTCATCGTCGAGCCGGTGGCGGGCAATATGAACCTGGTGCCGGCCAGCGCCGAGTTTGTCGCCGCCATGCGCCAGCTCACGCAAGACCATGGCGCACTGCTGATTTACGACGAAGTGATGACCGGGTTCCGCGTCGGCCTCGGCTGCGCGCAGGGCCTGCACGGCATCACGCCGGATCTGACTTGCCTCGGCAAAGTGGTGGGCGGGGGCATGCCGCTGGCCGCATTCGGCGGCCGTGCCGACGTGATGAACAAGCTGGCGCCGCTGGGCCCGGTATACCAGGCCGGCACTTTGTCGGGCAACCCGGTGGCCGTGGCGGCCGGCATGGCCACCTTGAACATCCTGCGTCAGCCCGGCTTTTATGCACAGCTGGCTGCCAATACGCAGCTGCTGTGCGATGGTCTGACCGATGCCGCGCGCCAGGCCGGCGTGGCATTCTGCGCGCGTGCTGTGGGCGGCATGTTCGGCGTGTATTTCAGCGCCGAACCGCCGGCATCCTATGCCGATGTAATGGCATCCGACCGGGCTGCCTTCAACCGTTTCTTCCACGCCATGCTGGAAGAAGGCGTTTATCTGGCACCGTCGGCCTTCGAAGCGGGCTTTGTCTCGTTTTCGCATACGACCGTTGATCTGCGACAAACGGTGGAAAGTGCCGCCAAAGCGCTGCTCGTGCGTTAAAAAACGCTTTACCGAAAAAAACAGGCCCGTTGCTCTTACTGAGCAGCGGGCTTTTTTCTTACATGGATACGCCCCATCTTGGGGCGTATTTCATGCACACCTTTGTTACATGCCATATGGAATGTGCATTTGCAGCATCTGCTACATAAAACTCATTATTTCATTCAACGTAATACTGATTTAAATTATAAATCAGCCAAACGCTTGTCCTGCGAAAATCCACTTTTATCCATTGAACCAAGAGATTGTGGGGCTGGTGATATAGCGTGAAGTAACCGCTCATCTCACCGAGGAGCGGGCTTGAGCCACGAAAATATTAGTTTATCATTGCAACCTAATATTAGATTTGGCTTGATCAGCCCGACCGCCTGAAAGCGCCTGCATGGCAATCGGCAAGATCAAAACAAGGAAGAGATGACAATGGCTAAGCTGGACAACAACGCGACCGCACAGGCCGGGTTCACCTTGATTGAACTGATGGTGGCCATTTCGGTCGTGGCCATTCTTGCCGCGATTGCCTTTCCGGCCTACAGCGAATACGTGCGCCGCGGCAAGCTGGTGGAAGCGCCGACCGAGCTGGCTGCGTCGCGCCTGCGTATCGAACAGTATTACCAGGACAACCGCCAGTTCAATTCGGGCAGTGGTACTACCTGTGGCGTGAGCATGACCTCCACCTCGCAGAATTTCAGCTACACCTGCACCGCAGGCAGCACGAGCTACACCATTACGGCCACCGGCGTGACCGGCAAGCAAACTGCCGGTTTTACCTACACACTCGACCAGGACAACAACAAGAAGACCACGCTGTTCAAGGGTACGACTTCGTCGAAAACCTGCTGGATGCTGAAGGGTAACGAATGTTGAACCATATGAACCTGCGCCATACCCGTGGCTTCACGATGGTCGAGTTGGCCATCGCCATTGCCATACTCGGATTGCTGTTTGCATTTGCAGCACCGTCGGTCTCGACCATGATCCGCAACACGCAAATCCGCAATGCGGCCGAATCGATCCAGAACGGCCTGCAACTGGCGCGCACCGCTGCGCTGCGGCAGAACCGCAATGTCAGTTTCTGGCTGGTCAGCAGCACCGATCCCAAAAACCTCGACAGCAGCTGTACCACCAGTGCCACCGGGCCCTCGTGGATGGTCAGTGTCAATGATCCGACCGGCAAATGCGATATCACCGTGTCGGACAGCACCGATCCGATGACGGTGGACAAGCACGCTGCCGGCGAGGGCAGCCTCAACACCGTGCTGACCTCGCAACCGACTTCAGGTGCCGACCGCGTCACCTTCAATGGTTTGGGTCAGCGTATCAGCGGCAGCAATCAATACACGCAAATCAACATCGCACTGAACAACGCGTCCAGCGATGACCGTCCCATGCGCATCGAAATCGGTACCGGCGGGCTGATCCGCATGTGTGATCCATCCGTCACTGCCAGCACCGATTCACGCCGTTGCCTGTACTGAACGGAGCAAGACCATGAATGCAACCATTTCCATCCGCAATCAACAAGGTTCCACCATCCTCGAGGCCCTCGTCGCCATCCTGATCTTTTCGATCGGCGTGCTGTCGGTTGTGGCGCTTCAGGGGGTGATGATGCGCGATGCCAGTGCATCGAAGTATCGCGCCGATGCCTCTTTTCTCAGCTCCGAACTGATCGGCCGCATGTGGGGTGATACTGCCAACCTGGCCAAGTATGACACTACCAGCGGCGGTACTTATCAGCCGCGCACCGACTGGGTGAACAAGGTGGCAGCCAATCTCGTCAACGGTTCGGCCACCGTTGCCGTCACCAATACCACCACGGGCGCGGTCACCAAGAGCGATGTGATCATCACCGTGTTGTGGACACCGCCCAGCGACGTACAGCACAAGTTCGTCACCTCCACCTCGCTGATCAAGCAGTGAGTACCGCCATGCACACGCGCAAGCAGACCGGCTTCACCATCGTCGAACTGATGGTCGGCATTACCCTCGGGCTTTTGAGCACGCTGGTGGTGATGCAGGTATTTTCATCATCCGAAGGCCAGAAACGCACCACCACCGGCGGCTCCGATGCCCAGACCACCAGTTCGCTGGCCTTGTACACGCTGGAACGCGAACTGCGCGGTGCCGGTTACGGCTTGACCAGCAACCAGTCCATGGTGGGCTGCAACATCAAGGCACGCTACGGCGGCACAACCAACACGCTGGCCTTCAACAGCCCGGTGGTCATCACCGATGGCGCCAGCGGTGCGTCGGACAGCATACGCATTTTCAGCGGCACTGCCGCCGCCGCTGCCATGCCCGTCCAGCTGCGCGACGACATGCCCGACTCCTTGTCATCCAGCACGTTCAAAAGCTTCTTCCCGGGTGGCATCAATAATGGTGACCTGGTGGTATTCATTCCAACCCCCGTCAGCAGCAGCACCTGGTGTTCGGTGATCCAGGCCACGCAAGACGGCAAGAACAGCACCAACGGCAACATCTCGCACGTTGCCACCAGCTCGGCGCCATATAACGACGCATCCACCAACATCTTTCCCAGCGGGGGCTACAAGGCCAACGACTATTTCGTCGATATCGGTCAGCTGGTCGATCACACTTATTACCTTGATCAGACCACCGGTACGCTGAAAATGGATACCCGCGATCTATCCGGCGCTGCGGCCACCACCAGTGAAGTGTTCTCGCAAGTGGTCAACATGCAGGCCAAGTACGGCAAGGATACCAACGGCGACAACACCGTCGATGCCTGGAACAACAGCACGCCGGCCACCGCAGCCGCCTGGCTGCAAATCCGTGCTGTGCGGCTGGCCGTGCTGTCGCGCAACAGCCAGTGGGACAAGAATGTGGTGACCAGCACGGCCCCCAGCTGGGATTGCGCAGATAGCGGCGATGCCAACTGGAGCAGCAGCAGCAGCAAGTGCACCTTCACCATGCCCAGCGGCACCGACTGGCAACACTACCGCTACAAGGTTGCCGAAACCGTCGTTCCCCTGCGCAACATGATCTGGAGCCAATGACCATGATGTCCAACGGCCCCCTTACCTTGCGCAGCATGCGCACACAGCAAGGCATCGCGCTGTTTCTGGCCCTGATCGCGCTGGTGGTGATGACGCTGGCTGCCATCGCCCTGGTCAAGTCTGTCGACAGTGGCACGCTGGTCATCGGCAACCTCAGCTTCAAACAGGCAGCAGTCGTCGCTGCCGATCATGCAGCCGAAGATGCCGTCAGCTGGCTGCAGACCAATGCCACCGGCACCACGCTGGACAGCAACAACACAGCCGCCGGCTACTACGCCACCTATCTGGCCGACCTGGACCCGACCGGCAACTCGACCAAGACCGGCCGCGTGATGGTCGACTGGGACAACAACAACTGCAATGGCTACTCCGGTACTTGCATAGACCCGGTGTCCACCACCACCACGTCGGACGGCACCACGGTCAGCTACCTGATTTCCCGGCAGTGCACACTAACCGGCAGCGTAAACGCCACCAACCAGATGTGCAGCCGGCCGGGCACTTCGTCGTCTGCCAACAACCAGGCGCGCAATTCAATAAGTTACAACGAATACAGCTTCAACCTGTCGTTCAGCGGTCCCTACTACCGGATCATCGTGCGCGCCAAGGGCGCACGCAATACGGTCAGTTACACCGAAACGTTGATGCACATGTAAGTGGTTGATGGAGCACATGATGAAAACCAATCCCTACCAGCTGACCCGCATCGCTGCCGCATTGCTGGCGCTTTCAGCCATCAGCACCGGCGCACTGGCAGCCCTTACCGATATTTCCGATCAGCCGATCGCCTCGACGGGCACGGTGGCCGCCAAACCCAACATCCTGTTCATACTTGATGATTCGGGCAGTATGGATGATACCGTGCTGCCCGATGGGCTGGAGACCACGGGCTACTGCTATGGCTATTCGGGATACAACCATATTTTCTATGATCCCAATACAACCTACGCCGTACCAGTCACCTCAACGGGTGCCAATCTGAATGCCAGCTCGCCAACAAGCTTCACCCGCGCCTATGTGAACGGCTACGATACCACGGCGGGTACGGTCGACCTGTCAAATACAGCCAATCTGCCCACGACACCGAATCAGGTACTGGACAATCCAAGCTGTACCCGCCGTTGCACCTATCACACCGGGCCGGCTTTCTATTACGCAACGGATAACGGCAGTGCCGCGAATGTTTGCGATGACGACAGCAAGTACACGCCAGTCACCTCGCTCAGCACCGCCGCGCAGAAACTCAATTACGCCAACTGGTATTCCTACTACCGCAAGCGCATCTATTTTGCCCGGGCTGCGGCATCGTTTGCGTTCCAGCCACTGGATAACAAGTTCCGCGTTGGTTTTACCACCATCCACGCCAATGATCCGACCGATTTCCTCAATGTAGCTGATTTCGACAGCACGCAAAAGAGTACGTTCTACAGCACAATGTTCAGCACCGCGCCAGGAAGCTCTACCCCACTGCGCGGCGCATTGTCGATTGCTGGTCGCTACTATGCAAAAAAACTGGCGAATCAGACCTATGACCCGATGCAGTATGCCTGCCAGAAAAACTTTACCATTCTCTCCACCGACGGCTACTGGAATACCGCTGACGAAACAGGTGCCCGCAGAGGCTACAAACTGGATGGCACAAACTGGGTAGGCAATCAGGACAGCGGCCTGGATGTCCCTTACAACGACAAGCTCAATGCCCGCGATACCACGGGCGTATCAAATTCGCTGGCCGACATCGCCGCGTACTACTACAACACCGACTTGCGCACATCAGCGCAGGGCAATTGCACCGGCAGCGTCACCGGCGTTTCGGTTTGCTCGGACTCGCGCGATACCAAGTACGATACGCAGCGCATGTACACCTATACCATCGGTCTGGGCCTGAACGGCAATCTGACCTATGTCGATGGCTACGATACCCCTGCACAGGGTGATTATCTGAAAATCCTCCAGGGCACAAAATTCTGGGGAGACCCGATCAGCAATACAACCTATGCCCGCATCGATGACCTGTGGCATGCCGCGGTCAACGGTCACGGCCACTACTACAGCGCCAACAACGCCAATGAGCTGGCTACTTCGCTCAACGATGCGCTGGCCAAGATCAATGCACAAACGGGCTCCTCATCGGCGGCGGCCACATCCAATCTGGAACCGGTACAAGGTGACAACTTTGCCTATGTGGCAAGCTATCGCACACAGGAATGGTATGGCGATGTTCTCTCCTCCACCGTCGATCCCACGACAGGGGCAGTTGCATTAACAAATGACGCCAATGGCTTTCCCATTCCAGGCACCTATGTCTGGTCGGCGCAAGCCCAGCTGGACCCGCTCGCCGGCGATGGCACCGACAGCCGCACCATCTATTTCTTTGACAGCACCCAGACCAGCAAGCTCAACAGCTTTACCTACGCCAATCTGGACGCCACCAAAAAAGCCTATTTCAGCAATGTATGCGTGTCGCCATACAAACTGACCCAATGCACCGGCATGAGCTCAGCCAACCAGACCATCGCCAATTCGGGCGACAATATGGTGAAATATCTGCGCGGCCAATACAGCTACGAGGGCGGAGTGGCCGGCAAAGACGAACTATATCGCCCGCGCACTCACCGTCTGGGTGATATCGTCAATGCCAGCCCGGCATTTGCCGGCAAACCCAAGCTGCCGTATGGCGATACCGGATACTCGGACTACATCACCGCACAAGCAAGCCGTGCCGGCACGGTCTATGCCGCAGCCAACGACGGCATGCTGCACGCCTTCAATGCCAGCAACGGCAACGAGCGCTGGGCCTATATCCCCACCGCCGTGATGCCCAATCTGTACAAGCTGGCCGCCACCGACTACCCCAGCAATCACCAGTATTTTGTTGATGGCTCACCTGTCGTCGGCGACGTCTATTTTGGCAGCGCATGGCACACCATTCTGGTGGGCGGCCTCGGCAAGGGCGGCAGATCCTACTATGCACTCGACATTACCGACCCGACTGCCCCGAAAGCACTGTGGGAGTTTTCCGATACCAATCTGGGCTACAGCTATGGCAATCCCGTCATTGCCAAGCTGCGTGATGGCACCTGGGTAGTCATGGTCAGCGGTGGCTACAACAATGCCGACGGCAATGGTCACCTGTTTATCGTCAACGCCGCGACCGGCGCCAAAGTTACCGGTGGCGATATCCAGACCTACACCAGCGGCAGCACACCGGCCGGCACCAGCGGCAGCCCGAGTGGCATGGTAAAAATCGAAGCCTGGGTCGACAGCCAGACCGACAACACTGCCCAACGTGTCTACGGCGGCGATCTGCTGGGCAATGTCTGGCGTTTCGATATCAACGACATCATCGCCCCAAGTGGCAAAGAAGCCATGCTGCTGGCCAATCTGAGCATCAGCAGCACCCCGCAACCCATCACAACACGCCCCAGAGTGGCAAAAGGAACTTATGGTGGTAGCGATTACAACTTTGTCATGGTGGCCACCGGCAAATATATGGGTCAGAGCGACCTGACCAGCACTGCGCAGCAGAGCGTATACGGGATCAAGGACACGCTGGGCAGCACCAGCCTGGGCAATTTCCGTTCACGCTCGGATGTCGTCAGCCAGACGCTGACCAATGCAACCATCGGCGGCAAATCGGTATTGACCGTGACCCAGAATCCAGTGGACTGGAGCAGCAAGATGGGCTGGTATTTTGACTTCCTTGCCACCGGCGAGCGCTCGAATATTGAAATGCAGCAACAATTCAATATCCTGTCGGTGATCGGCAACGTGCCAGGCAGCTCGACTTGCGTGGCAGGCGGCGGTTATGCAAACAAATACTTTGTCGACATAATGACCGGTTCCAGCCTGTCAACCAGTGACAACAACATCATTGGTACCCGTCTGGATACCGATTCGCTGATTGCCGGTCAGACACTGGTGAAAGTGGGCGACAAACTGGTCAACATCACCACCTGCACCACCGGCTGCGTGAAGGCAGAAAGCGTGCCGGCCATCCCAGCAGCTGCCGGGGATTCACGCCGGATCTCGTGGCGTGAATTGGTGAACTGAGCAAACTGTACCAAGATAAGAGCCTGGCGTTTGCCAGGCTCTTTTTTATGCCATGCGGGTTCAACTACTTAATTTATTCACAGCCATACTCTGTTCGCTGGCGCTGCACATGGCCGTGCTGGCGCTCGCACCGACGCGTGTGGTCCCCCCCCCCGCCAAGGCTGTCGCGAGCAAGCCTGTGCAGGTCTATTTGCCCTCTGCCAGCCATCAGCAGCCTGCAGCACCGGTTCCTCCACCGCCTGTGGCCAGGCCTGCCCCACAGCCGGCCACGCCGCAGCAAAGCGGCAAGCCACGCCCGCCGGACTGGTTCATGGCACTGCCAGGCGATCCGCACGACGCTTATCTGCCGCGCAACAGCCTCACCTTTGCACCCATGCCGCAGCAAAACATAGACCTGCCCGACCAGGCAGAGTGGCGCGATGTGACCGGCGCGGCGCAATTGGTGCTGTACGTGAACGAACTGGGTTATGTAGACGAGGTTGCCGTACGGGAAAGCACACTGCCGCAAGTGATCGTGCAAGCAGCCATCGACCAGTTCAAGCGGGCCGTTTTTTCACCGGGACTCAAGGAAAATCAGCCGGTCAAAAGCCGGATATTGATAGAAATCCGTTATCAGAATGGCAAATCATGATTTGTGTTTTACAGAAAAAATCCAGCGTAATCAGCTGGATTTTTTATTGCCTGTAGCGCTAGAAATCAGCTGTTCTTCTGTAGACCGGAAATTTCCTTTTTGAGCACTGCGATATCTACCTCACCGACATACTTTTTGATGATTTTTCCTTTTGAATCAATAAGAAAGGACGTCGGAGCCAATGTTACCTTGCCGAACCCATCAGCAATGCTGCCCGTGTTGTCATGGATAACCGGGTAATTGACGCCGAATTTATCGACGAATTTTGCAATATATGCCGGTTCATCATAGTTCAGAGCAATACCGATTACCTGGAAACCGGTTTTATTCAAATCGTTTTGCAATTGAATCAATGCCGGTACTTCACGTACACAACCGGTGCAACTCGTTGCCCAGAAGTTGATCAGGGTGACTTTGCCTTGCAGCGTGCTGCTGTTGAATGCATTGCCTTGCTGTGTGTTGCCACTGAATGCAGGCATGGCTTTGCTGGTGTTCATGAAGGTGAACAGGGTCAGCAACAGCAGCAGGATGGTCAGAAAGGAGATCAGCAGGGATTTTTTTGGCATGTCAGGTGTGTGCAGGAAGTACAGAACAGGTTTTCTTCCATATTCTATGTAAAGAAGGAAAAGATAAAAACAGTTAATAAGGCCGGCCCTGACTTGTGGATAAGTCATTTTCCGCTGTTTTTTCATGATCTTGCTGCAAGACAAACCCGGTGCAGCATCGGCCATGAGCCTGTGGGCAAGTTGTTGGGCAAAATTTGCCTTCTTGCCGGATTGCCGTTGCTCCCAAAAGTGTTCGCAAGTTGTTCACAGCACAAGCTGTTGATTTCATTGCGAGTTTGCAGATTCAGGTATAATCCGTCGCTTTTTCGACGTTGAGAAGGAGCCATCGATGGCCATCCAATGGTTCCCCGGGCACATGAATGCGGCCCGCAAGCAGGTCATGGAAACGATGGCCAAGGTCGACATGGTGATCGAGATCGTCGACGCCCGTGCCCCGGCATCCAGCAGCAATCCCATGCTCAAGCAGCTGCGTTTGCATCGTCAGCGCCCTGTGCTCAAGATTCTCAACAAAGCCGACCTCGCCGATCCTGCACTCAACAAGGTCTGGCTGGAATGGTTCCGCGCCCAGCCTGGCACCGAGGCCATCCTGCTGGGTGAAGGCGACAAGGCTGCAGCGGTCAAACGCATCCCCGATCTGTGCCGCAAGATCGTGCCGCACCGCACTGGTGGGGTGAAGCCGGTGCGCATCCTCATCCTGGGCATACCCAATGTGGGCAAGTCCACCTTGATGAACATCCTGCTCAATCGCAAGGTGGCCAAGGTGGCTGATACGCCGGGCGTTACCCAGCATATCCAGCGTATCGATCTCTCCGACGGCACCATCGTGTACGACACGCCGGGCTTGCTGTGGCCCAAGATCGAATACGAAGAATTCGGTTACCGGCTGGCGCTGGCCGGTTCGGTCGGCCGCAATGCCTACAGCGAGGAAGATGTGGCCTGGTTTGCGATCGAAACGCTGACGCAACGCTACCCCGAGCTGCTCAAGCAGCGCTACAAGCTCGACAGCCTGGATGTGGAACTCGAAGCGCTGTTCCAGCTTATCGGCCGCAAGCGCGGCGCGGTACTGGGTGGCGGGCGCGTCGATTCCCAGAAGACCGCCGATCTCATCCTCACCGATTTCCGCAGTGGCACGCTGGGCCGCATCACGCTGGAAACGCCGGCCGACCTCGACAACCTGGTGCCGCTGGGCGACGAACCGGAAGAAGATGCGGAATCCGATGCGGAATAAGCTGGCAGCGGTATTGCTGTTGCTGGCGGGGGCCGTGCAGGCGGCCACGCTGTCGGTCAAGGATGATCTGGGCAACACCGTGCAGCTGGCACAGCCGGCGCAACGCGTGGTGGCGCTTACGCCGCATGCCACCGAGCTGGTGGCCGCGCTGGCGCTGCAGCGGCTGGTGGGCATTGATGCCGCCAGCAATTACCCGCCTGCGGTGGCCGGGCTGCCCAAGATCGGCCGCTTCGACACCGTCAATGTCGAGGCCATCGTTGCACTCAAGCCAGATCTCGTGATTGCCTGGGAAGGCACGGCCATGCAGCGTTCGCTGCAGCCGCTGGCCAGGCTGGGCATCCCGGTGTTCTACAGCAAACCGCAAACCCCGGCCGACGTCGCCGACAACCTGTTGCGGCTGGGCAAACTGCTGGGGGCGGACGACGCGGCGCGCGCGCAGGCCGGCAAACTGCAGGCCGATTACGCAGCACTCAAGGCGCGTTATCGCGGCGCAGCGCCGGTGCGCGTGTTCATGCAGGTCAACGCCCAGCCCTTGCTGACGATTTCCGACCTGACCTTTCTCGGTCAGGCCATCAAGGACTGCGGCGGGGTGAATGCCTATGCCGCTGCCGGCGTGACCGTACCGCAAGCCAGTGCCGAGGCCGTGTTGGCATTTGCGCCACAGCTGCTGGTGGCCACCGGCAAGGTGGACGGCCTTGCCGGTTGGCGACGCCATGCCGCGCTGCCAGCGGTGCAGAAAGGCCAGCTGTACGGCATTGCCGACGACAGGCTGGTGCGCCCCGGGCCACGGCTGGTGCAGGGTGTGCAGCTCTTGTGTGATCGCATCGATGCGGCACGCCAAGTGTTCACACAGCCGAAGCCGGCAAAATGACATAGAATCGCAGCGGGTTCACTTCGATTCATACCGGCCATGGATGCTGAATTCTCCGCACTGGAAGACAAGGTAGGTGCGCTGGCGCGCTTGTGTCAGCAGCTGCGCAGCGACAATCACACCCTGCGCCAGCAACTGCTGGCGCTGCAGCAGGAAAACCAGCAGCTCAAGGGCAAGGTGGATGGCGCAAAAGAACGTGTTGCCGCCATCCTGTCGCGCCTGCCGGAGGATGAAGCATGAGCGAGATCAAGCAGCTCGACGTCACCATCATGGGCCGCGAATTCCGCGTGGCCTGCCCGGTCGAGGAGGAAACCACGCTGCTGCAGGCCGTGGCCCTGCTCGACGAGAAAATGCACGAGATACGCGGCAGCGGCAAAGTGATCGGCATCGAGAAGATTGCCATCATGGCGGCGCTCAATATCGCGCATGAATACCTGCATGTCGATGCAGGCGGTTTTGACATTGCCGCATACAAGCGTAGAATTGACCGCATCAATCAAGTTGCCGATGCGGCCTTGCAGGAACAAAGCGAGCTTTTCTGAGCTTGCCCCTGCATAGCCGGGTTGGCCTACCGTCTGCTTTCCTGCGGTGCTCGTCACGGCTCAGATTCCTTGAACCGATAAATTGCTACCCGGCTGCCAGCCACGAAAATTCGCCTGTTGTGAGCGTTCCCTAGTCGAACGCACCTGATGGCAAACGGCAGGCAGCCACTTGAACCTCAGGGTTCAGGATGCGAGCCGGACGACACCTGCGGGAAAGCCCCCCAAGCCTTGGGTTTTTGCGACCTGTCCTGTTGACGGACAGGCATCAAGAACCCGGCAAAGCCGGGCTCTCACCGGTTTTCGAGAGCGAAACAGCGGCTTGTCCTGTTTTAATCCACATCCCCCGCCTTCGCCGCCGCGAAGGAGCCTCGCTGTCGCTCGTTGCTGGCACGGATCGGGCTTTTGTGAATTAGGGCACCGGGCGCATGAAATGTTTTTGCGCCTTGTCGAACATGAAGCCCCGCGCTTGCTGGTGACCGAGCGACTGGACTTGTACATGAAGCGGCGCTATCACTGAACTCCATGCCAATCCCATCTGCCCTCTCCAACGACAAATCCCTGTTGCGCAGCCAGTTGCGGCAGCGGCGCAAGGCGGTGCCTGCGGCGTTGCGGGTGCGGGCGGCGCGGGTATTGGCGCGGCTGGCGCGGCGCTGGCTCAGGCCGGGTCTGCGCGTGGCGGCGTATATGGCGGTGGGCAGCGAGATTGATGCCGGGGCGTTGATTGCGCTGGCGCGGCGGCGCGGTTGCCGGGTTTATCTGCCGGTCACGCCGCAACATGGACGGCAGCTGCGCTTTGCCGCGCTGGACGAACAAGCCGGCTGGCGCCTGGGTCGCTACGCGATACCCGAGCCGCAGACCGGGCGGCAGCAACAGTTGCTGAGGGCAACGCAGCTTGATCTGGTGTTCGTACCCCTGCTGGGTTTTGACCGCGATCTGCGCCGCATGGGCCAGGGGGGCGGCTACTACGACAACACGTTTGCATTCCGCGGTCATCGCATCCGGCCCCGGCTGATCGGGCTGGCCTACCAGTGCCAGCAAGTCGACGCCCTGCCGGTCGATCCGTGGGATGTACAGCTCGATGCCGTGCTGACCGAGCGGGGAATTTGTCGTCGTCGCGCACGCTGATGCATATACGCCGACTGTCCTGCCACAGCAACATGGTGCTAACGTGACACTTGCGCCATGACAAACGCAATAAAGTCACTGAACGCCGGTTCATGAACGCATACACTCTTGATTAAATCGTTAGCGGAGATGTCGTCATGTCGGGTTCCCCCACAATTGAGTTGCTCGCCCCCCTGTCGGGCGTCGTGGTTCCACTTGATCAGGTGCCCGATCCGGTCTTTGCGCAGAAAATGGTCGGTGATGGCCTGGCCATCGATCCGATCTCCAACCAGTTGCTGGCCCCCGCCGCCGGCACCATCAGCCAGCTGCATTCGGCCAGCCACGCCGTCACGGTCAAGACCGACGACGGCATCGAAGTGCTGCTGCACATCGGCCTTGATACCGTCATGCTCAAGGGCGAAGGCTTCAAGGCGCTGGTGCGCGTCGGTGATCGCGTCGAAGCTGGCCAGGTGCTGATCGAATTCGATGCCACCTACGTGGCCAAGCACGCGCGCAGCCTACTTACCGAAATCATCATCACCAATGGCGACCGCGTGGCACGCTACGAGCCGGCCAGCAATTTCGTCCAGGCGGGCAAGAGCGTGGCGCTGACGCTGCAACTGGCCGAACCGGCCGGTGCTGCAGCCGCCAAGCCGGCCGGTGAAGCTGTTTCCGGCCTGATCCGCATTCCCAACCCCACCGGCCTGCATGCGCGGCCGGCGGCGGTATTGGCCAACGCGGCCAAAACCTTCAAATCCGACATCAAGCTGGTGCGCAACGGTGACGAAGCCAATGCCAAATCGGTGGTGGGCATCATGGGTCTTGAGGTGCAGTACGGCGATCAGGTGTTCGTCAAGGCCAGCGGTGTCGATGCCCCGGCCGTGATCAAGACCTTGGCCGACCTGTTGCTGAGTGGCAGTGGCGAAGACGTCGGCGCAGCAGTCAAGGCGCGCCACAGACCGGCGCCGCTCGATACGCTGCGCCCGGTGGCAGCCAAGCCCAAGTCGGATGATCCCAACACCCTCGTTGGCGTATCGGCCTCGCCGGGTCTGGCGGTTGGCCAGGTGTTCCAGCTCAAGCAGGTGGATATCCAGGTGGCCGAGATCGGCGAAAACCCGCAGATCGAGCGCCGCCGTTTCGACGCCGCACTGCGCGAGGCCGGCAAGCAGCTGGAAATCCTCAAGGGCGAAATCAGCGATGCCAGCAAGGCCGAGATTTTTGCCGCCCACAAGGAACTGCTGGCCGACCCCGAACTGATCGAGCTGGCCATTGCCGGCCTCGGCAGCGGCAAGAGCGCCGCCTTTGCCTGGCGCGCCGCCTATACCCGCTATGCCGAAAAGCTGTCGCAACTGAAGAACGAAGTGCTGGCCGGCCGCGCCAACGACATCCGCGACGTGGGCCAGCGCGTGCTGCGCCTCATCGTCGGCGTGGCCGAAGCGCGCATCGAGTTGCCGGCCAATGCCATCCTGATTGCCGAAGACCTTACCCCGTCCGAAACCGCCAGCCTTGATCGCTCGCGTGTGCTCGGCTTTGCCACCACCGGTGGCGGCGCCACCAGCCACGTGGCCATTCTGGCGCGCTCGCTCAATATCCCGGCCATTTGCGGTATCGATGAAGCTGCGGTAAAACTGGCTAATGGCACCACAGTCATCCTCAATGGCAGCAAGGGCACCTTGCGCCTGAACCCGACCGATACCGAAATGGCCGTGATCCGCGACAAGCAGGCACGCCTGGCCAAGAAGCGCGCCGAAGAACTCGCCGCCGCGCATCTGCCGCCGGTGACGACCGACGGCCAGCATATCGAGGTGGTGGCCAATATCGGTGGTCTGGATGAAGCCCGCCAGGGCGTCGAGCTGGGCGGCGAAGGTGTGGGCCTGCTGCGCAGCGAATTCCTCTACCTGGATCGCAACGACGCGCCGAGCGAGCAGGAACAGACACAAATCTACGGCGACATCGCCAAGGCGCTGGGCACCAGCCGCACGCTGGTGATCCGCACGCTGGATGTGGGCGGCGACAAACCGCTGCCCTACCTGCCCATGCCGCCGGAAGAAAACCCCTTCCTCGGCGTGCGCGGCATCCGCCTGTGTCTGGCCGAGCCGGACATCCTGCGCACGCAAGTCCGCGCCATCTTGCGCGCCGCGCCGTTCTCCAAGCTGCACATCATGTTCCCGATGATTGCCAATCTGGAAGAACTGCGCGCCGCCAAGGCCATCGTGCTGGAAGAAAAAGCTGCGCTGGGCATCAACGCCGAGGTGAAGGTCGGCATCATGGTCGAAGTGCCGGCCACTGCCATCCTGGCCGAGCAATTTGCGCGTGAGGCCGATTTCTTCTCCATCGGCACCAACGACCTCACCCAATACACGCTGGCGATGGACCGTGGCCACCCCAAGCTGGCCAAGCAGGCCGATGCGCTGCACCCGGGCGTGCTCAACCTGATTGCCCTCACCGTGCAGGGTGCGCACAAGCACGGCAAGTGGGTGGGCGTGTGCGGCGGCATCGCCTCCGATCCGCAGGCGGTGCCGGCGCTGATCGGCATGGGCGTCGACGAGCTGTCGGTCAGCGTGCCCAGCATCCCGGCCATCAAGGCGCTGGTGCGCAAGCTCAACAAGGCAGACTGTGAAAAGGTCGCCGCCGAAGTGCTGCAAATGGGCACCGCCGCCGAGGTACGTGCACGCCTGAGCAAGCTGGCTGAAGGCTGAGCGCCTGACGCACCTGCTTGCTGTTGAGCAAACGGCATCAAGAACCCGGCCAAGCCGGGTTCTTGCTTGTTGAGGCTGGTGAAACAGCGGCGCTCCGATTCCACACCCCCCGCCCTCGCCGCCGCGAGGGAGCCTCGCTGTGCTCGTTGGTGGCTTGCGGATGAATCGCGGTCCGACACGGAATTTCAGGCATCGGTGAGCCATGCCTGTGGCATGGCCGCTGTCAATCAGCAAGAACCGGGCTGTCACAAGTGGCCGGGATGGGCCAAGCTGCACTACCGCCGTTACGGATTGCACCATGACCGCTGCCAGCCTTGTCCGCCTGTTTGTCCTTGCCGCGCTGTGGGGCGCATCTTTCCTGTTCATGCGCGTGGCGGTGCCGGCGTTCGGGCCGGTCTGGCTGATTGGCCTGCGCGTGAGCATTGCCGCCGCCTTTCTGCTGCTGATTGCCGGCTGGCGCAGGCAGCCACTGCCGCTGCGCGGCAATGTGCGCCACTACTTCATCTCGGGCCTGTTCACCTCGGCGCTGCCCTTTCTGTGCTACGCCTTTGCCGCGCGCACCCTGTCGGCATCGCTGATGTCCATCCTCAACGCCACTGCGCCGTTCTGGGGCACCCTGGTGGCCGCGCTGTGGTTGCGGGTGATTCCGACCCGCAAGGCATGGCTGGGGCTGGCGCTGGGCGTGATCGGCGTCGCCACGCTGGTCGGCTTTGACCGCATCACCGCCAAGCCCGGCGCTGGGCTGGCCATTGCCGCCTGCCTGACCGCCACCCTGTGCTACGGCTTTGCCAGCGCCTACAGCAAACGCTACATGCAGGGCATGGCCTCGTTCAATGTGGCGCATGGCAGCATGTGGGGCGCCAGCCTGGCACTGCTGCCCTGCCTGCTGCTGGTGCCCACCGTGCAGCCGTTCAGCAGCATCGCCCCGCAGGCATTGGCAGCCGTGTCGTTGCTGGCGATTTTCTGCACTGGCGTGGCCTACTTGCTGTATTTCCGCCTGATCAGCGACATCGGCCCGGCATCGGCGCTGACGGTGACGTTTTTGATTCCGGTCTTCGGCGTGCTGTGGGGGGTGATGCTGCTGGATGAGTCGGTCGGGCTCAACACGCTGGCGGGGGCATTGCTGGTGTTGCTGGGGACGGGTCTGGTGACGGGGTTTTCGCCAGCGGTCTTGCGCCGCAAGGCTTAGGACGGCACCAAGGGAATCCCGGCCATCGCGCCTGTCCGTTTGCACTCATCCATGGAACACTGCGTTCCATATTGCACCCTTTGCAATCGGTCAGTCTGACCCTACCTTAAGGCTACCTTAACCGGAGAGCCGCCATGTCCACGCCCCATCTGATCAGCTTTGATCTCTGCCCCTACGTCCAGCGCGCCGTCATCACCATGCTGGAAAAGAACGTGCCGTTCGAGCGCACCTATATCGACCTTGCCAACAAGCCCGACTGGTTCCTGCAAATGTCGCCGCTGGGCCGGGTGCCGGTGCTGCAGGTGGGCAACGAGGTCTTGTTCGAGTCGGCGGTGATTGCCGAATACCTCGACGAAACCAATGCCCCGCGCCTGCACCCCGAAGACCCGCTCACCCGCGCCAAGCACCGCGCGTGGATCGAGTTCGCGTCGGCCGGGCTGGTGTCGCTGTGGAATTTCTATACTGCGGCCGACGACAAAGCCTTTGCCGCTGCGCGTGCCGACCTGGACACCAAGCTCGACCGCCTGGAAGCCATCCTGCAGGACGGCCCCTTCTTTGCCGGTGCACCGTTCAGCCTGGTCGATGCTGCCTTCGGCCCCTTCTTCCGCTACTTCCCGGTGCTCGAATCGCTGGGTGAAACCGGCTGGTTCGATAGCCGCCCCAAGGTGGCCAGCTGGAAGGACGCATTGCTGAACCGCCGCAGCGTGCAGGACGCCGTGCAGCCGGGTTATGCCGACAAGCTGGTGGCCTTCATCAAGGGCAAGGGTGGCGTGCTGGGCAAGCGCGTAGCCTGATCGAGCACAGCAAAAAAACAGCGGGCATCTGCCCGCTGTTTTTCATCCTGAAGCGGCCTCCAGCCGCGCCACCGGCCCGCGCAATCGCCACAGCAAGAGCAACGCCGGCAGGCCGGCCAGTATCGACAGCACAAAGAAGCTCGGCCAGCCCAGCGACGCCACCAGATAGCCCGAAGTCGGCCCCACATACACGCGGCCTACCGCAGCCAGTGCCGACAGCAGCGCATAGTGGGTGGCGCTGGCTTCACGGTTGCATAGCGCCATCAGGAAGGCCACCAGCGCGGCAGTACCCATGCCGCCGGTAATGTTTTCCAGCGAGATCGACACTGCCAGCAGCACATCGAGGCTGCCATCCCAGCCCGCGCCGGTCTTGCCGGACAGGAAAATCTTCAGCACCTCGGGCGGCAGCGGCAGGTGGAAGCTGCCCAGCCAGCCCTTGCCGTACACCGCCAGCAGCCAGTAGCCAATGTTGGAAATGTTCTGCAGCACGCCAAACACCAGCAGCGCGCGGAACAACTTGAGCCGCACCATCAGCAGCCCGCCGATGATGCCGCCGGCGATGGTGGCAATCATGCCGACGATCTTGTTCACCACGCCGATTTCGCCCAGCGAGAAACCGACGCCCTTTTGCAGGAAGGCCACGCTCAGCACGCCGGCAAACGCGTCGCCCAGCTTGTACAGCACGATCAGCAGCAAGAAGGCCCACGCATGCTCGCGGCGGAAATACTGCTGCATGGGCGTGATCAGCAGCGCAAAGCGCGCCAGCCGCGCGCCATACAGCGCCAGCGGCACCGCCGCGCCGATTTCGACCAGCACGAAGGCGAGGCCGATCCAGTTGTTTTTGCTGTCCGGCGTAAAGTCGGCCCAGCCAGCCAGTGCGCCCAGCGTGATCAGGCCATGCTGGCCCAGCATGAAGCCCAGCCACGCGCCCAGCAGCATGGCCAGAAAGCCGTTCAGGTGTTGCCATTCACTGAAGAGCCGGCGGCCCAGCAGGGCGTTGACCGCCAGTGCGGCGGCAATCGCCGTCAGCGGGGCCCACACGTCCTGGCGCAGCCAAGCCGCCAGCACGGCAGCGGCAGCCATCAGCAGCAGGGTGCCGGCAAAACGGCCGAATTGCCCGGCCGAATGGTTGTCGCGATACGCGAGGCGCGGCGCCAGCAGCACGGTGGTCACGGCCAGCCCGGCCATCAGCACGCCGAGCGCGGCATAGGTACGCCCCCAGCCGATCACTTCGGCAGTGACAAAGGCCACGCCGCCCGAGGTGAGCATGGCCAGCCGATAGCCGAACACGCCGATGGCAGCGGCCGCACCGCGTTCTTCGTCATGGCTGACGTCGACGCGATAGGCATCGACCATCACATCCTGCGAGGCCGAGAAAAACGCCACCCCCACCGCAAACAGCGCGAACAGCCCCGTGTGCAGCGCCGGCTGCAAGGTGGCCATGGCCAGCAGCAAGATCGCCAGCGCCGCCTGCGTCAGCAGCAGCCAGCCCTTGCGGCGGCCGAACAGCGGCGGCTCGTAGCGATCCATCAGCGGCGCCCACAAGAACTTGTAGGTGTAGGGCATGCCCACCAGCGCCAAGAGACCGATGGTCTTGAGGTCGAGCCCGTCGCTGGTCAGCCACGATTGCATCGCCTGCCCGGTGAGCGCCAGCGGCAGGCCCGAGGTGAAGCCCAGCAACAGGATGGCCGCCATGCGGCGGTTGCCGAAAGCGGCGAAATAGCGCGACCAGCTCATGCTTGCTGGCTCCGGTTGCGGGTGGGGCGAAAGGTGCGGCGGATCATCATGATGAGTGGTGCAATGCGGCGTTGAACGGTGCCGGCGAGTGTATCACCGCACCATCAGGCTGCGCCGGGGTGTGCCATGATGAAGGCAGGCATTGCTGATGCTTGTAGTCATGCCGGCGACGAGCACAGCGAGGCTCCCTCGCGGCGGCGAGGGCGGGGGGTGTGGAATGGAACAGGGACAGATGCCGGTGTTTCGTTTGCTGCAGCCAGTGAGGGCCCGGCTTTGCCGGGGACTTGATGCAGGTTGATGGCAAGCAGCGGCGGGCAGATTCCAGAAGGCATGACACGTGGAACGGGTCGATCTCCTCATCGTTGGCGGCGGCATCAATGGCGCAGGCATCGCGCGCGATGCGGCGGGGCGCGGCTTGTCGGTACTGTTGTGCGAGCAGCACGATCTGGCTGCGCATACCTCGGGCGCCAGCAGCAAGCTGATCCACGGCGGGCTGCGCTATCTCGAGCACGGCGAGTTTGCGCTGGTGGCCAAGGCGCTGGCCGAACGCAGCGTGCTGCTGCGGCTGGCACCGCACCTGATCCGCCCGCAGCGCTTCGTGCTGCTGCCGCAGCCGGGCTTGCGTCCGGCATGGCAAATCCGGCTGGGGCTGTTTGCCTATGATTACCTTGGTACGTTGGCCGGCGTGGGCGGCCATGGCGCGTTTGCAGCCTCGCATGCCATCGATCTGCATCGCCATCCGGCCGGTGCGGTGCTGGGCCACCCGGCCGGCAGCGCGTACGAATATGGTGATGCCACGGTGGACGATGCACGGCTGGTGATCGCCAACGCGGTCGATGCCGCCAGCCGGGGCGCGGAGATATTGCCGCGCACGCGCTGCGTGGCGGCGCAACGGCACGGCGATCACTGGCAGGTGCGCTTGCAGCGCGAGGGCGACGCATCGCAGCTGGTCAGCGCGCGTGCGCTGGTTAACGCTGCCGGGCCGTGGGCCGCGTGCTTGCTGGGCCAGATCGGCCAGCCCGCCGCGCCGCTGCGGCTGGTGCGGGGCAGCCACATCGTCGTGCCGCGCCTGTACGAGCACGACCGTGCTTATGTGCTGCAACAGCCGGACCGGCGCATCGTGTTCGTCATCCCGTGGCAGCGCGATTACACGCTGATCGGCACCACCGAAAGCGATTTTACCGGCGACCCGGCCAGCGTGGCTGCCGACGACGCCGAGGTGGATTACCTGTGCGCAGCGGTGAATGCGCAATTCCGCCAGTCCATCACGCCGGCCGACGTGGTGTGGCGCTACAGCGGCGTGCGCCCGCTGCTGGGCGGCGCGGGCGAGGCCACTGCACTCAGCCGCGATTACCGGCTGCAGCTTGATACTGCCGCTGCACCCTTGCTCAATGTATGGGGCGGCAAGCTCACCACCTATCGCAAGCTGGCCGAGCAGGCGGTCAACCAGCTTGCGCCGCTGCTGGGCTGCAGCAAGCCGGCGTGGACTGCGCACGGCGATGCACTGCCCGGCGGCGAGCTGGGCGACCCGGCGCACTGGCTGGCCGAATTCTGCATCGCCTACCCGTGGTTGCCCGACGAGGTGGCGGCACGCTGGGTTTACAGCTACGGTGCGTGGGCGCGCTGCCTGATCGGCGATGCTGCCAGCCTGGCCGATCTGGGCGAGCATTTCGGTGCCGGCTTGCATGCGCGCGAGGTGGATTACCTGCGCCGCTGCGAATGGGCCACGACCGTGGACGATATCCTGTGGCGGCGCAGCAAGCTGGGGCTGACCATGCCGGCCGACGGCATTGCCCGCCTGCAGCGTTATCTGGCACGGCCACAGGGGAGCACGCTTGGACACGCAGTACATCATTGCGATTGATCAGGGCACTACCAGCACGCGCAGCATGGTGTTCGACCATGCCGGCGCGGTGGTGGCGCAGGCACAGCGCGAGTTCACCCAGCATTTTCCACAACCGGGCTGGGTGGAGCACGACGCCGAAGAGATTTTCACCAGCGTGCTGCTGACCCTGACCGAGGCGCTGCAGCGCGGCCACATCGATGCAGCGCAGGTGGCCGCCATCGGCATCACCAACCAGCGCGAAACGGTGCTGATCTGGGACAAGGCCAGCGGCCGGCCCATCCACCATGCCATCGTCTGGCAATCACGCCAGACGGTGTCGATCTGCAACGCACTCAAGGCCGCCGGCCACGAGCCGTACGTGCACGCGCGCACCGGCCTGCGGCTGGATGCGTATTTTTCCGCCAGCAAGCTGCAGTGGCTGCTGGAACAGGTGCCGGGGGCGCGCGAACGCGCCGAACTTGGCGAGCTGCTGTGCGGCACCATCGACACCTGGCTGGTGTGGAAGTTATCCGGCGGCAAGGTGCACGTGACCGACTACAGCAATGCGTCGCGCACCCTGCTGTTCAACATCCACACGCTGCAATGGGACGACGAACTGCTGCGCCTGTTCGGCATCCCGCGCGCGCTGCTGCCCGAGGTGCGTGGCAGCAGCGAGGTCTATGGCCACATCCGCCCCGAATACCTGTTCGGCCACGCCGCGCCGCTGGCGGCCATCGCCGGCGACCAGCAGGCTGCCCTGTTCGGCCAGGGCTGTTTTACGCCCGGCATGGCCAAGAACACCTATGGCACCGGCTGCTTCATGCTGATGCACACCGGCAGCAAGGCGGTTGATTCACAGCACGGCCTGCTGACCACCATTGCCTGGGGGCTGGATGGCCAGGTCGACTACGCACTGGAAGGCAGCGTGTTCGTCGCCGGCTCGGCCATCCAGTGGCTGCGCGACGGTCTGGGCCTGCTCGACCACGCGGCCGACAGCGAAGCACTGGCCGCCTCGGTGCCGGACAACGGCGGCGTGTATCTGGTGCCGGCCTTTGTCGGACTCGGCGCGCCGTACTGGCGCAGCGACGTGCGCGCTGCGCTGTTCGGCATGACGCGTGGCACTGGCAAGGGCCAGCTGGCACGCGCCGCGCTGGAGTGCATGGCCTACCAGACGCGCGACGTACTGGCCGCCATGCAGGCCGACGCCGGCATTGCGCTCACCGAGCTGCGCGCCGACGGCGGCGCGATTGCCAACAACCTGCTGGCGCAATTCCAGAGCGACATCCTGAACGTGCCGCTGCTGCGCCCCCGCGTGGCGGAAACCACGGCGCTGGGCGCAGCCAGCCTGGCCGGGCTGGCGGTGGGGTTCTGGTCTGGTCGTGACGAATTGGCGCGGCAATGGCAGCTGGATCGGCGCTTTGAACCGGCGATGGATGCGGATGAGCGTGAGCGTCTGTATGCCGGCTGGCAGCGGGCCGTGCAGGCGGCGTTGGTGTTTACGCCGGATTGATCGCCGTGCAGGGCTGGCATGGCCAGCGCCCGCTCGCCCCTAGGGCCTGTTAACACTTATTTCGCGCTTGCGCTGGGCCGCAAAGAGGTCAGCTACAAGGCACGCAACGCGGCAATAACCGGTTATTGCCAAGGCGCGTAACGCCGTAGATGGCCTCTTTGCGGCCCAGCCCTGCGGGTTCGGGGTATTTCGGGCGGTTCGCTGCGTTGCAAACCGCTTGCGGTACCCGTACCGCGGCGCGTTCTGCGCCTTGCGCTCCATCCCGAACTACCCCGAACGCAAGCGTGAAATAAGTGTTAACAGGCCCTAGTCACATCGCTCACCGGCCTCCCGCCTGCCACACCCCCGGCGTTACGCCGAAATGTTCGCGGAACAGGGCAATGAATGCGCTCACGCTCTGATAACCGCAATCGAGCGCCACGGTGGTCACCGGCAGGCCGCGCGCCAGTTGCGCCAGTGCGCATTGCAGCCGCATCTGCTGCCGCCACTGACCCAGGCTCCAGCCGGTTTCCTGCGCAAAACGGCGCGTGAGCGTGCGGCGCGACATGCCGCAGCGCTGCGCCCAGCCGTCCAGATCGGCGCTGTCGGCCGGTTGTTGCAGCAAGGTGGTCGCGAGTGCCTGCAGCCGTGGGTGGGCCGGCATGGGCAGGAAGCCGGCCAGCGGTGGCTGGCAGCCAAAGGCATGGGCAAAGGTCTGCAGATAGTGGCTGCGTGCTGCACCGGCGGGCGGCAGCTCGACCAGCAGCGCCTGCAGCAACGGGGTGTTGCGTACCACGGTCAGCACGGCCGGCATGCTGGCGCGTGCACCGGCTTCGCCAAAGTAATGGCTGCAGGCCTGCAATGCACCGTGACTGGTGGCGGCGTGCGATTGCCAAGGTGGCACCCAGCCCAGGCAGCCGGGCGGCAACACCCAGCGGCCGGCATCGGTCTGCACGCTGACCACGCCGGACTGCACGCAAAACAGCTGCCCCTCGGCATGGCGGTGCGCTTGGTCGTGCAGCTCCTTGCCATCCGTAATGGCACGCGTGGCAAGCAATTCCATCATTTGGCCCGTTTGAATGATTGATGAGCAGTATATCGTTAGCAGGCCATCGGCCATGCGCACAGACTGTCCGCTCGTTCACCCGACTGGAGACAGCCATGCAATTCCCTTGCCCCGCCGGCATGACGCCGGCCCAGCTGCTTGAGCACCTCGACCCAGCGTTGCGCCGTATTGGCGATGCGCTGTTGCAGCGGCAACCGGCGCGCGCCAGCGGCGACGCTGCCACGCTCAGGCAAACGCTGGATGACGCCAGCGCATGGGCGTATGCCGAGCTTGCCCCGCTACTGGCTGCATTCGATCCGGCCTTGCCGCTGGCGCAGCCGGGCATACGCCCGCAGCAGCTGCAGGCGGCCTACCCGGCCTACTGGCTGTTCGATGCCATCGACGGCGCGGTGCAATACCTGCACGGCCTGCCGCTATGGACCACGACCTTGACCTTGCTGGTGGATGGCCAGCCGCTGCTGGCCTGGGTGTATCAGCCTGCGCAGCGCATGGTGTACCGCGCTGCAGCGGGTGGCGGCGCTACTGGCAACGGCGCGCCGCTGGCGGTCACCGCGCAGGCCGATCTGGCGCTGGCCATGCTGGCCACCAGCTTTCCCAATTACCCGCCACGCCCGCAGCACGAAGTGGATGCCTTCATCAGCCGCCTGGCCGCCGTGGTGCCGCAGGTGCTGGCACAGCGCTGGATGGGCCCGGCTTCGCTGTCGCTGTGCCAGCTGGCGGCCGGGCAGCTGCATGCTTACTGGGAGCAGGGCAGCAATTTGTATGACTGGCTGCCCGGCGTACTGATCGCCCGCGAGGCGGGGGCGCTGGTGACGGGGCTGGATGGGGGCGGGCTGGATTGGGGCAGCGAGGGGATATTGGCGGCAACGCCATTGTTGCAGGCGGGGTTGGTGGGGGCTGTGGCGGTTTGAGGCTATCGCTCAATGGGTTTTAGCGCCTGCGGCGCGGTGTTTTGGGTGCCGGTTCCGCCCGGCTGGCAGGTCAAGGGGGCGTCTCGCCACCCCCTTGACGATCCCGGGCGACCCTACTTACGCGTTCCACGGCTTCGCCATGGAATACCCTGCGCTGCGCGCCAATCCCGGCGGGTCGATAACTCGGCCCTTTGGGCCTCAAACATCCCTCCCCTTGATCCGGGCTTGGCTGTGCTGCTCGGCGCTTCAGAAGGGATTGGGGTGGTGGTTTGCAATTTGCCGTGGTACGGCGGAATGGATGCGTGGTGCGAATGTCGCCAAAGTTCGGAGCTTGAATCTGTCATCAGCGACTGCAGGAGATAGCGCATCCGGCGCAATTGCTTATTGCACCCTACGAACTGTGGTGCTTGAGTTACCGGGCCTGGAGGCTACGGAGTGCCCATTTCCCTTCTAAAGCGTCGAGCAGCACAGCCAGACCCGGATTCAAGGGGAAGGGTGTTTGAGCCCGCAGGGCGAGTTCCTTCCGCGATGCCCTGGCGTGGCAGTGGCAGCTGGATCGGCGCTTTGTACCGGCAATGGGTGGGGACGAGCGGGAACGCTTGTATGCGGGGTGGCAGCGGGCAGTTGCGGCGGCGTTGGTGTTTACGCCGGATTGAGCACGAGGCGTAGAGCGCAATGAGGGTAGCGAATTGCGCTGTATTTTCCGGGCTATCAAGTTAGCGCCTGCGGCGCGGTGTTTTGGATGCCGGTTCCGCCCGGCGGGCAGGTTAAGGGGGCGTCTCGCCACCCCCTTAACAATCCCGTGCGACCCCTACTTCAGCGTTCCATGGCGTTGCCATGGAATTCCTTGCGCTGCTCGCCCGCCGCGGCGGGAATCGAACTCGGCCCTGCGGGCCTCAAACATGCGATTCCCGACTACCCCGCGTCGTGCTGCGCTGCTCAGCGCTTCAGAAGGGGAATGGGCACTCCGTAGTGACCAGCCTTGGAAATGCCAAGCATTGAAATTCGACGATCTCCCGTACTTTGCAAAAATCCCGCAATCCCGATGCAGGTTGTAAACCACCCTAGTCCCTTCTGAAGCGCCGCGCAGCGCAGGGAACTGCCCGGATTTGCGCTAGCAAAACCGGGTAGCGCTTTAGTAGGGCCGCATTCTTTTGCTTCCTTTTCTTGGCGGGACAAGAAAAGGAAGGCGGCATGCGGGACGCACTCCCGCCCTAAAACACCGCGCCGCAGGCGCTAAAACATGGGGTAAGCCATCTGAGCGAACAGCAGCCAAACCCGATACCTCACACCGTATACCCATAATCCACAATCAACGGCGCATGATCCGAGAACTTCTCCGCTTTGTAGATCGACGCCGACTGCGCCGTAGCCGCAAGGCCCGGCGTGGCCACGTGGTAATCAATGCGCCAGCCCACATCCTTGGCATAGGCCTGGCCACGGTTGCTCCACCAGGTATAACCGGGCTGGTCGGCATACAGCGTGCGCCACACGTCCACCAGCTTGAGCTCGCCAAACACGCGGCCTATCCACGCGCGCTCTTCGGGCAAAAAGCCCGAGTTCTTCAGGTTGCCCTTCCAGTTTTTCAGGTCGATCTCGTTATGCGCGATGTTCCAGTCGCCCAGCACCACCACGTCGCGCCCGCTGGCGGCCAATTGCGCCAGATGCGGCCAGAAGGCGTCCATGAAGGCAAACTTCACTGCCTGACGCTCCTCGCCCGACGAGCCGGAGGGCAGATAGAGCGAAATCACCGACAGATTGCCCCACTGCGCCTCGATGTAGCGGCCTTCGGCGTCGAATTCGGCAATGCCCAGCCCGACGATGACGTTGTCGGGCTGGCGCTTGCAATACAGGCCCACGCCGCTGTAGCCCTTTTTCTCGGCGCAGTGGAAATAGCCGGTGTAGCCATCCGGCGCGCGCATGGCGTCGGTCAGGTCGGCGTCCTGCGCTTTGAGCTCCTGCAGTGCCACCACGTCGGCGCCCGATTGCGCCAGCCATTCCAGAAAACCCTTGTTGGCGGCAGAACGGATGCCGTTGAGGTTGGCACTGACAATACGCATGGCGAGCTCCGGTAGGTGTGATCAGCCGGCAGTGTACTGCGTGCGTCGGCCGCTGCCGAGCGTGGCGGGCAAGGGGGCTTGCAGGGCGTGATATGCTGTTTTTTGTCAGTGCTGCGCGCAAAACGTCGCCCCTTTGCGCCGCGCAGCCGCCCAGATTCAGTACAGGAGCCGTGCAATGTCCGATTTCCGTCGCGAGTTCATCGAGTTCGCCGTGGCACAAAAGGTGCTTATGTTTGGTGACTTTGTCACCAAGGCAGGCCGCAACTCGCCCTATTTTTTCAACGCCGGGCTGTTCAGCGACGGGTCATCCGTTGGCGAGCTGGCGCGTTTCTATGCCCAGGCGGCACTGGCTGCCGGCGTGCAGTTCGATGTGCTGTTCGGGCCGGCCTACAAGGGCATCGTGCTGGCGGCTGCCACGGCGGTGAAGCTGGCCGAAGCCGGCCACAACGTGCCTTTCGTGTACAACCGCAAGGAAGCGAAGGACCATGGTGAAGGCGGCGTGCTGGTGGGGGCGCCGCTCAAGGGGCGCGTGCTGATCATCGACGACGTGATTTCGGCCGGCACCAGCGTGCGCGAATCGGTAAACATGATTCGCGCTGCCGGGGCAGAGCCGGCCGGCGTGCTGATTGCGCTGGATCGCATGGAGCGCGGCCAGGGCGCATTGAGCGCGGTGCAGGAAGTGCAGCAGCAGTTCGGCATTCCGGTGATCCCGATTGCCACGCTCAAGGACTTGATCGGTTACCTTGCCGATTCGCCGCAACTTGCCGACAATCTGGATAAGGTAAAAGCTTACCGCAGCCAGTACGGCATCGAATAATGACTACGGCCCCGCAGGACGGGGCTGACCAAGGGAAACGGAAACATCATGCGCGTCGGGTTTATCGGGATCGTTGCAGTCACGTGCGCCGCCTTGCTGGCGCTGCCTGCGCAGGCCAAGCTGTACCGCTGGGTAGATGAGAACGGCAAGGTGCAATACAGCGACAAGCCGCCGCAGACCGATCCGAAAAGCGGCATTTCCGAGGTCGATACACGCGGCCGCGTGATCAAGGAGCCGGAGAAGAAAATCTCCGAAGAAGAAAAAGCACGCCTGCAGGCCGAGGAAACGAAGCAGAAAGAGATCCAGCGCCGCGACCGCGCGTTGCTGCAGTCGTTCTCCAAGCCTGAAGAAGTCGACATCCTGCGTGATCGGCAGATCGAGGCTGTGCAAGGTCAACTGCAGACCAACAAATTGCGCCGCCAGACCGCCGAAGACAAGCTGGCGCGTATCAACAAAAATGCAGATACCTTGAAAAAGCGCAACAAGCCGCTGCCGGCCGACATGGAGGCCGATCGTGCGGTGATCCAGAAAGAAATCGACGACATCGATGCCGACAGCAAGAAAAAGCTGGCCAACATCGAGGACATCAAAAAACGCGCCGAGGATGACAAAAAGCGCTTGGTGGAACTCAAGGCGCTCAACGCACATTGATCCCCGCTGCATCGACCCGTCCGGCCCTGTTGCGGCAAATCAGGTCTTCACCCGGCTTGACTTTGCGGGGTCTGGCGGCAAACTGTCGCACGTTCGGCCCTGTCGTTGCTGTGCTGCATGGTATGCACATTCTGGATGGCAAGCGGCCCGTTGATTCCTGAGGAAGTCCAATGACGCAAAACAACATCAAGGCAGTGCTCGGCATCGATATCGGCGGTACCGGCATCAAGGGTGCGCCGGTCAATATCGAAACCGGCGAGCTCTTGGGCGAGCGCGTGCGCCTCGATACCCCGCAGCCGGCCACGCCCGAGGCTGTAGGCCGCGTGGTCAAGCAGCTGGTGGACCAGTTTGCCTGGCAGGGCGCCATCGGCATCACCTTCCCGGCCATCGTTGCCAATGGCAAGACGCTGTCGGCCGCCAATGTGGACAAGAGCTGGATCAACGCGCCGGCCGAAGAAATCCTCGCCGATGCCATCGGCCTGCCGGTCAAGCTGCTCAACGATGCCGATGCAGCGGGCCTCGCCGAAGTGCTGTTTGGCGCCGCCAAAGGCAAACCGGGCAAGATCATCGTGATTACCCTGGGCACCGGCATTGGCAGCGCGCTGATTGTTGACGGCGTGCTGATCAGCAATACCGAATTCGGCCACCTGATTTTCCCCAAGGACACGATTGCCGAGAAATACTGCTCGGGCAAGGTCAAGGACGATCTCGACCTGAAGTGGAAAGACTACAACCCGCGCCTGAACGCCTATCTGCAGCATCTGGACCTGCTGTTCTCGCCCGATCTGGTCATTGTCGGCGGCGGCATCAGCAAGAAGGCCGACAAGTTCATCCCGGAAATGAAGGGCCTGCGCTACACCGTGGTGGCTGCGGTGCTGGAGAACAATGCGGGCATCGTGGGTGCGGCCGTGGCGGCCGGGCGCGCTGTCGGTCTGGTGTGAGCGCCTCGCTCTGCCACATGGCGGTTATCTGCAGCCGCGTAGGGCGCAACAAGCGTAGCGCGTTGCGCCGCATGGGCAACGTTGGTCCTGCCGGTCAGAGCGCGCAAGGCTGTGGCGCAATACGCTGCGCTATTGCACCTTGCAGCGCTGTCGGTCTGGTTTGACCGGAATCAAGCAAGGCCAGATGCACACAGCCCGCGCCAGCGGGCTTTTTCAATTCATCGGCCCATGATCGCGCTTCATGGCGCAAGTGACTGTTTTACCGTAGAATATTCGCCCTGATTTGCATTTAGGCAGCGCGACCCCATGCTTTATCCCACCCGTTATGACGTCATCGTCGTCGGCGGCGGCCATGCCGGCACCGAGGCGGCGCTCGCCAGTGCGCGCATGGGCCGCAAGACGCTGCTGCTGACGCACAATATCGAAACCCTCGGCCAGATGAGCTGCAACCCGTCCATCGGCGGCATCGGCAAGGGCCATCTGGTCAAGGAAGTGGACGCCCTCGGCGGCGCCATGGCGCTGGCCACCGATATGAGCGGCATCCAGTTCAAGACGCTCAATGCCAGCAAGGGCCCGGCCGTGCGTGCCACCCGCGCGCAAGCCGACCGGGTGCGCTACAAGGCGGCCATCCGCCACATGCTGGAAAACCAGCCCAATCTCGACCTGTTCCAGCAGGAAGTGGCCGACCTGACGCTGGATGGCGACAAGGTCACCGGTGCGGTCACGCAGATCGGTATCCGCTTCGAGGCCTCGGCCGTGGTGCTGACTGCCGGCACCTTCCTCGGCGGCAAGATTCACGTCGGGCTGGAAAACCATGTCGGCGGTCGCGCTGGCGACCCGGCCTCGCTCACGCTGTCGCAACGGTTGCGCGAGTTGCAGTTGCCGGTAGGCCGGCTGAAAACCGGCACGCCGCCTCGCATCGATGGTCGCACCATCGATTTCTCGGTGCTGGAAGCCCAGCCGGGCGATACGCCCGAACCGGTGTTCTCGGTGCTGGGCAACCGCGCCATGCACCCGCAGCAATTGCCGTGCTGGATTGCGCATACCAATCTGCGCACACACGACATCATCCGCAGCGGTTTTGATCGCAGCCCCATGTTCACCGGCAAGATCGAGGGCGTCGGCCCGCGTTACTGCCCGAGCATCGAAGACAAGATCAACCGCTTTGCCGACAAGGACAGCCACCAGATTTTTCTGGAGCCGGAGGGCCTCGATACCAACGAGTTCTACCCCAACGGTATCTCGACCAGCCTGCCGTTCGATATCCAGTTGGCTGCAGTGCAATCAATTGCGGGGCTGGAAAACGCCCGCATCCTGCGCCCCGGCTATGCCATTGAATACGATTACTTCGACCCGCGTGCGCTCAAGCAGTCGTTCGAATCCAAGGCCATCAACGGCCTGTTCTTTGCCGGCCAGATCAACGGCACCACCGGCTATGAAGAAGCCGCCGCGCAAGGGTTGTTCGCCGGGCTGAACGCCGCGCTGTATGCGCGAGACGAAGCGCCGTGGATGCCGGGCCGCGATGAAGCCTATCTGGGCGTGCTGGTCGACGACCTCACCACGCTGGGCGTGACCGAGCCGTATCGCATGTTCACCAGCCGCGCCGAATACCGGCTGCAGCTGCGCGAGGACAACGCTGACCTGCGCCTGACCGAGCACGGCCGCAAGCTGGGGCTGGTGGGCGATGCGCAGTGGGATCTGTTCTGCCGCAAGCGCGATGCCGTTGCGGCCGAGTTGCAACGGCTGAAGTCCACCTGGGTGAACCCGCGCCTGATCAGCGAGGCCGAGGCGTTGCCGGTGTTCGGCAAGGCCATCGAACGCGAATACAATCTGGCCGAGCTGCTGCGCCGCCCCGAAGTCGATTACGCCAGCTTGCTGACCATTGCCGCTGCCCAGCCCAAAGAGGGCGAAGCCGCCGTGACCGATCCGCTGGTGGCCGAGCAGGTGGAAATCCAGGTCAAGTATCAGGGTTACATCGAACGGCAACAGCACGAAGCGGCAAAACGCGATACGCTCGACGATGTGCCGCTGCCGGCCGATTTCGACTATACCGTGGTGTCCGGTCTGTCGAAGGAAGTGCAGCAAAAGCTTGGCAAGCACCGGCCCGAAACGCTGGGCCAGGCCGGGCGCATTTCCGGCATTACCCCGGCAGCCATTGCCTTGCTGCTGGTGCATTTGAAGAAGAAACAACTCGCCGATGCGGCGAATACCCCCAAGGTTGCCTGAATGACTGTTGCTGCTGTTGCCCCGCTTGCCCAAACCCTGGCCGCTGGCCTGACCGCCTTCGGTCTGACATTGTCCGATGCGCAGCAGCAATCGCTGCTGGCCTATGTCGAGCTGCTGGCCAAGTGGAACAAGACCTACAGCCTGACCGCGATCCGCGAGCCGGAACGCATGGTGCCGCACCACCTGCTCGATTCGCTCGCGCCGCTGCAGCACTTCAAGGCGGGCGACAACGCACGCATCCTCGACGTGGGTTCGGGTTTTGGCACGCCGGGCATTCCGCTGGCGATTGCGCGGCCGGACTGGCAGCTGGTGCTGCTCGATTCCAACCACAAGAAAACCACGTTTCTGCGCCAGGCCATCGTCGACTTGAAGCTCGCCAACGTTACCGTGGTCACCGAGCGTGTCGAGGCCTACCGGCCCGAGGCACCGTTCAACGTGATTACCTCGCGTGCCTTCTCCGATCTGGCCGAATTCGTGAAGCTCACCCGCCACCTGCTGGCCGACGACGGCGAATGGGCTGCGCTCAAGGGCGTGTATCCGCACGAAGAAATCGCGTTGCTGCCGGCCGATCTCAAGGTCACCGGCGTCGATACGCTGAACGTGCCGGGCATCGATGCCGAGCGCCATCTGGTGCACGTGGTGCGCGGCTGATGCGCGTACTGGCCATTGCCAACCAGAAAGGCGGCGTCGGCAAGACGACCACTGCGGTCAACCTCGCCGCCAGCCTGGCGCATCTGGGCAAGAAGGTCCTGCTGGTCGATCTCGACCCGCAGGGCAACGCCACCATGGGTGCCGGCGTCGACAAGGCACGACTGGCGCACTCGATCTACAGCGTGCTGATCGGCGAATCGACCGCCGCCGATGCGGTCAAGGTGTCCGAATCGGGCGGCTTCGACATCCTGCCCGCCAACCGCGATCTGGCCGGTGCCGAGGTCGAGCTGGTCGATGCCGATGCGCGCGAGTCGCGCCTCAAGGATGCGCTGGCCCACCATGCCGATGACTATGATTTTGTCATTCTCGACTGCCCGCCCGCGCTCAACCTGCTCACGCTCAACGGCCTGGTGGCCGCCGATGCGGTGATGATCCCGATGCAGTGCGAGTATTACGCGCTGGAAGGCCTGTCCGATCTGGTGAATACGCTCAAGCGCATCAAGCAGGGGCTGAACCGCAAGATCGAAATCGAAGGCCTGCTGCGCACCATGTTCGACCCGCGCTCGACCTTGGCGCAGCAAGTGAGCGATCAGCTGGTCAAGCATTTCACCAGCAAGCTCTATCACACCGTCATTCCGCGCAATGTGCGGCTGGCCGAAGCACCGTCCTATGGCCGCCCCATTCTGGCCTACGACAAGACGTCCAAAGGTGCCCAGGCTTATCTGCAACTCGCAGAAGAGATGCTGGCACGGCATAATCCGGTCGAAACCGTACAACCTGTTTGAAGCAAGGCTGAACGGATAAGCCCGACCCCGCCAGGGGCGGGCCTGTTTGCGCTTGCTTCGTGGTAGAGAACCGCATGGTCAGCAAAAAATTCAAGGGCCTCGGTCGTGGCCTCGACGCCCTGATCGGCGATGCCGGCGACAGCCTGCAACAACTTTCCGTCGACGTACTGCAGCCGGGCCGTTACCAGCCGCGCACGCACATCGATCAGGACGCGCTGGCCGAGCTGGCCGAATCGATCAAGGCACAGGGGCTGATGCAGCCGGTGCTGGTGCGCCCGCTCGATGGCGTCGAGCGCTACGAGATCATCGCCGGCGAACGCCGCTGGCGTGCTTCGATCCTGGCCGGCCTCTCCGAGATCCCGGCGCTGGTGCGCGAAGTGGCCGACGAAGCCGTTGCCGCCATGGCGCTGATCGAGAACATCCAGCGCGAAGACCTCAACGCCCTCGAAGAAGCACAGGGTCTACAACGGCTGATCGACGAATTCGGCATGACGCACGAAGCCGCCGCGCAGGCGGTGGGCAAATCACGCGTGGCGGTCAGCAACCTGCTGCGCCTGCTGCAACTGACCGAGCCGGTGCGCGACATGCTGATGGCCGGCCAGCTCGACATGGGCCACGCCCGCGCGCTGTTGCCGCTGGACATGCTCAAGCAGCTTGATGCCGCCAAGACCATCGCACTCAAGGGCCTGTCGGTGCGCGAGGCCGAAGCGCTGGTGAAAAAGCTGCTGCAAGGTCCGGTGCAGCAGGCCGAGAAACGCGTCGACCCCGACGTGCGCCGGCTGGAAGAAGAAGTATCGGAACGCCTGGGCACCAGCGTAGCAATCAAGACCGGCAAGAAGGGCGCCGGGCGCATCAGCATCGACTATGCCAGCCTGGACGAGCTTGATCGCTTGTTGATGTTGCTGAAGTAGCACCACGGCCCGCCCCGGCGGACTTGAGCGTAGCCGCTGACGAACGACAGCGAGTAGGGCGCATTAGCGCAGCGTAATGCGCCGCAGCCGTGAGCCGTTCAGCGGAGCATACGGCGCAATTCGCTTTGCGCATTGCACCCTGCGCCGGGCATCGCGCAACTGATGAGGGTGGTGTGCGGGGAAAGCAGCCCAGCGGCGCGACGTAGTCAGGCTGTTGATACTACGCATTCCCGACCAACGGTAAACAGCAAGCGGCATCGCGTTTTGTGGCAGCAAAATGACAAAAAACCGCGCATGGCGCGGTTTTTCCCGTATTGTCACTGCCCCGCAATAGTGCTCCTGCACGCTAAACGTGCACCAACCTTACACTTGGTAAAATTGACGCTGGCGCAAGCGCCTCCGTATAATCGCGGGGTTTTACTGGTGGCGGACCATGAGCAGCAGAGCACAAGTCCGGGGCATCGTAGTCCTCGGCGCGATCATTACGCTGGCAGTTTCGGTACTGGTACTTCTGTTATGGGGTCGGGCCCCGGCGATTGCAAGTGCAATCGGCGGTGCGATTTCGGTGGCAGGCGCGCAGCTTTACGCGCGGATCGCCTACCGCATGGAATTCGGTCCACCCGCGGCGCTGATGCGCCAGCATTTCGCTGCAGAGATGTTCAAGCTGAGCTTTACGCTCGCTGCCTTCGCTGCAGTATTCGTTTTTTACCGGCAGGTAGTCTGGCTTGCGTTGTTCGGGGGTTACCTCGCAGCGGCCAGCGCCTACTGGTTCGGGCTTCTCTTCAAGTTTGACGGCAAAAAGTGACCATGGCTGCAGAACATAGCGCAACAGAATATATCCAGCATCACCTGACGTTTAACCATACGGCAAGTGGCTTCCACCTCGACACCTTCTGGATCTCGCTGATCCTTGGGTTCCTGTTCGCAGGCACCTTTGCACTGGTTGCCCGCAAGGCCACCAGCGGTGTACCGGGCAAGCTGCAGAATTTCGTCGAGCTGATCGTCGAAATGGTCGACGCCCAGATCAAGGATGCTTTCCACGCCAAGTCCAAGGTGATCGGCCCGCTGTCGCTGACCATCTTCTGCTGGGTGTTCCTGATGAACGCGATGGACTTCCTGCCGGTTGACCTGCTGCCGATGATCGCCCAGGCGATCGGCCACTACGGTTTCGGCATGGAGCCGGAACACGTCTACCTGCGCGTGGTACCGACTGCCGACGTGAACCAGACCTTCGCGCTGTCGCTGTCGGTGATGCTGCTGATCATCGGCTTCTCGATCTCCGCCAAGGGCCCGATCGGCTACATCAAGGAGCTGTTCACCGCGCCGTTCCACGCCGAAAGCCTGCCGATGGTCATCATCCTGCTGCCGGTCAACTTCGCCTTCCAGCTGATCGAACTCGCTGCCAAGCCGATTTCGCTCGCGCTGCGTCTGTTCGGCAACATGTATGCCGGCGAGCTGATTTTCATCCTGATTGCGCTGCTGCCGTGGTGGATCAACTGGGTGCTGGGCACGCCGTGGGCGATCTTCCACATCCTGGTGGTGACGCTGCAAGCCTTCGTGTTCATGATGCTGACGATCGTTTACCTGAGCCTCGCGGTAGAAGATCACTAAAAGAATCGCGCCGGGCAGGCCACGCCTGTCTGGCACGTGTATTTCTCCCCTTTTTTATACCAACCTCAACCTTCCTTTTAGGAGTTAGAAATGGCTGTTGCTGAAATCGCTTCCGTACAAAGCTTCACCGTCATCGCTGCTGCGATCATCATCGGTCTGGCTGCTATCGGTACTGCTCTGGGCTTCGCAATCCTGGGCGGCAAGTTCCTGGAGTCGTCGGCTCGTCAACCGGAAATGATCCCGGTTCTGCAAACCAAGCTGTTCATCATCGCCGGTCTGCTCGACGCCATCTCGATGATCGGCGTTGGTGTTGCCATGCTGTACACCTTCAACAACCCGTTCCTGGGCGCGGTTCTGGCAGCGGCTCACTAAGCCTGCTTTCGAACCCTTTCCAGGAGGAATAACACATGGAATTCAATTCGTCCCTGATCGGCCAGATGATCACGTTCGTGGCTCTGGTGCTGTTCACGATGAAGTTCGTGTGGCCTCCGCTGACCGGCATGATGGAAGAACGCGCTCGTCGTATCGCCGACGGCCTCTCTGCAGCAGACCGCGCCAAGCAAGACTTGGCCAATGCTGAGAAGGCCTCCGCCGACAAGCTGCGCGAAGCCAAGCAACATGCGGCCGAAATCATTGCCCAAGCCGAGAAGCGCGCGTCGCAACTCGTTGAAGAAGCGAAGAGCACGGCCAAGGAAGAAGGTGAGCGGCTGGTCAAAGGCGCTCAGGCCGAGATCGACAGCCAGGTACAACACGCCAAGGAAGCCCTGCGTCAGCAGGTCGGCCAGCTGGCGGTTGATGGCGCGACCAAGATCCTGAAGCGCGAGATCGACGCTGCAAAGCACGCCGATCTGTTGGCATCCATCAAAGCGGAACTGTAAAACAGTCATGGCAGAACTCATCACCGTCGCAAGACCTTATGCCGAGGCTGTTTTCCGTCTGGCGAAAGCGTCGGGCACTCTGGGCCAGTGGTCCGAAGTGCTGACGAATCTGTCCCTGCTCGCGCAGGATCAGACCGCCCTGGACGTGGTGGCCAATCCGAAGTATTCCGCATCTCAGGTTCAGCAACTGCTGGTCGACCTGCTGGGTGGCAATGTCAGCGAAGAAGTGAAGAACTTCATCGCCGTAGTGCTGGAAAACGGGCGCTTCGCAGCGCTCGCAGGTGTTTCCGAACTGTTTGAAACCCTGAAAGCCGCCGAGGAAGGCGAGGTTGAGGCCGTGATCGAATCGGCCTTCCCGCTGGACGACGCCCAGAAGAATACGCTGGCGAGCACGCTGTCTGCCCAACTCAACCGCAAGGTTGCAGCGGAAGTCACGGTCAATCCGGAACTCATCGGTGGCGTCAAGGTGACGGTCGGTGACCTGGTGATCGACGCATCCGTGCAAGGCAAGCTGGCAGCGCTCGCGACGAGCCTGAAGAGCTAGGAGATTTTAATGCAACTCAATCCGTCTGAAATCAGTGAACTGATTAAAGCCCGGATCCAGAACCTGTCGACTGCCGCTGAAACACGTACCACTGGTACCGTGGTTTCGGTGACCGACGGTATCGTTCGCATCCACGGCTTGTCCGATGTGATGCAGGGCGAAATGCTGGAGTTCCCGGGTAATACCTTTGGTCTGGCGCTCAACCTCGAGCGTGACTCCATCGGTGCCGTGGTGATGGGTGAATACACCCACATCTCCGAAGGCGACGAAGTCAAGTGTACCGGCCGCATCCTCGAAGTGCCGGTCGGCCCGGAACTGGTTGGCCGCGTGGTGAACGCGCTGGGTCAGCCGATCGACGGCAAGGGCCCGCTGGGCACCAGCAAGAGCAGCCCGATCGAAAAGATCGCCCCGGGCGTGATCGCGCGTGAATCGGTATCGCAGCCGCTGCAAACCGGTATCAAGTCGATCGACACCATGGTGCCGGTTGGCCGTGGCCAGCGTGAGCTGATCATTGGTGACCGCCAGACCGGCAAGACTGCCGTTGCGCTGGACGCGATCATCAACCAGAAGGGCACTGGCGTGACATGTATCTATGTCGCCATTGGCCAGAAGGCTTCCTCGATCGCCAACGTGGTTCGCAAGCTCGAAGAGCACGGCGCACTGGCCCACACCATCGTGGTGGCCGCTGCTGCATCCGAATCGGCTGCGCTGCAATACATTGCTGCGTACTCCGGTTGCACCATGGGCGAATACTTCCGCGACCGCGGTGAAGACGCACTGATCGTTTATGACGATCTGTCCAAGCAAGCTGTGGCTTATCGCCAGATCTCGCTGCTGCTGCGTCGCCCGCCGGGCCGTGAAGCTTACCCGGGTGACGTGTTCTATCTGCACTCGCGTCTGCTGGAACGTGCTGCGCGTATCAACGCCGATGAAGTCAGCAAGCTGACCAACGGCGAAGTGACCGGCAAGACCGGCTCGCTGACCGCGCTGCCGATCATCGAAACGCAAGCCGGTGACGTATCCGCCTTCGTTCCGACCAACGTGATCTCGATTACCGACGGCCAGATCTTCCTGGAAACCGACCTGTTCAACGCCGGTATCCGTCCGGCCATGAACGCCGGTATCTCGGTATCGCGCGTTGGTGGTGCTGCACAGACCAAGGTCGTCAAGAAGCTGGGCGGCGGTGTGCGTCTGGCCCTCGCCCAGTATCGTGAACTGGCTGCGTTCGCGCAGTTCGCTTCCGACCTGGACGAAGCCACCCGCAAGCAGCTGGAACGCGGCAAGCTGGTGACCGAGCTGATGAAGCAGGCCCAGTACAGCCCGCTGAAGGTTGCCGAACTCGCCGTGACCCTGCTGCTGATCGGCAAGGGCAAGTACGACGACGTCAAGGTTGACCGCGCGCTGGCATTCGAAGCCGCTTTCCTTGCTGACCTGAAGGCGAACCACGCCGATGTGCTGGCCCGCGTTGATGCCAAGGGTGACCTTGCTGCTGAAGACGAAGCCACCATCCTGAAGGCTGTGGACGCGTTCAAGGCCGGCAACGCCTACTGATTCGGAACCGGATAAAGGAAACGAATCATGGCAGGCGGCAAAGAGATCCGGACCAAGATCAAGAGCGTCAAAAACACGCAGAAGATCACCCGCGCCATGGAAATGGTTGCAACGTCCAAAATGCGCAAGGCCCAGGACCGCATGCGCGCGGCTCGTCCCTACGGTGAAAAAATCCGTAAGGTGACCGCGCACCTGGCCCAGGCGCTGGTGGACTACCAGCATCCTTTCCTCATCGGTCGCGACACCGTGAAACGGGTTGGCATCATCGTTGTCACGTCGGACAAAGGCTTGTGCGGTGGCTTGAACACCAACGTGCTGCGTCTGGCGCTGAACAAGATGAAGGGCTGGGACCAGAACGGTGTGGAAACTGCAGTCACCGCCATCGGCAACAAGGGTTTTGGTTTCATGGCACGCAATGGCGCCAAGGTCCTGTCGCACGCGACAGGTCTTGGCGACACGCCGCACCTCGAACAGTTGATCGGGCCCATCAAGGTCATGGTCGACGCGTTCACGGCCGGCGAAGTGGACGAAGTGCACCTGGTGTACACCAAGTTCGTCAACACCATGAAGCAGGAACCCGTGCTGGAACAGTTGTTGCCACTGGCAAGCGAGGCCGTCGCCAAGCCCCAGTCGCACGAATACAACTGGGAATACCTGTTCGAGCCGGACGCCAAGTCCGTCATCGACGACCTGATGGGTCGCTACCTCGAAGCCCTGGTTTACCAGGCGGTGGCGGAAAACATCGCGTCCGAACAGGCAGCGCGCATGGTGGCCATGAAGGCAGCAACCGATAACGCCGACAAGGTGATCGGCAATCTGCAACTGCTGTACAACAAGACGCGTCAGGCAGCGATTACGAAAGAACTTTCGGAAATCTGCGCGGGCGCTGCAGCGGTTTAACAGATCGCCAACCCGAATTTACTGATTAGGAACCCTAAGATGAGCCAAGGGAAAATCGTACAAATCATTGGCCCGGTGGTCGACGTGGAATTTCCGCGCGACAACCTGCCCAAGGTGTATGACGCACTCAAGCTCGCCGACCGCGATCTGACGCTGGAAGTCCAGCAACAGCTCGGCGACGGCGTGGTGCGTTCGATTGCCATGGGCACCACTGATGGCCTGCAGCGTGGTCTGCTGGTCAACAATACCCACGCACCGATTTCGGTGCCGGTCGGCAATGCAACACTCGGCCGTATCATGGACGTGCTGGGCAACCCGATTGACGAAGCCGGCCCGGTGCAAACCGAAGTCCGTCGCGCCATTCACCAGGCTGCCCCGAAGTTCGACGAACTGAACCAGTCGGTCGACCTGCTGGAAACCGGTATCAAGGTGATTGACCTTGTTTGCCCGTTTGCCAAGGGTGGTAAGGTTGGTCTGTTCGGCGGCGCCGGTGTGGGCAAGACCGTGAACATGATGGAACTGATCAACAACATCGCCAAGGCACACTCGGGTCTGTCCGTGTTTGCCGGCGTGGGTGAGCGTACTCGTGAGGGTAACGACTTCTACCACGAAATGAAGGACTCCAACGTCCTCGACAAGGTAGCGATGGTGTACGGTCAGATGAACGAGCCGCCGGGCAACCGTCTGCGCGTTGCGCTGACTGGCCTGTCGATCGCGGAACACTTCCGTGACGAAGGCCGTGACATCCTGTTCTTCGTCGACAACATCTACCGTTACACCCTGGCCGGTACCGAAGTGTCCGCGCTGCTGGGTCGTATGCCGTCCGCGGTGGGTTACCAGCCGACATTGGCCGAAGAAATGGGCGCCCTGCAAGAGCGTATTACTTCGACCAAGACCGGCTCGATCACTTCGATCCAGGCCGTATACGTGCCGGCGGATGACTTGACCGACCCGAGCCCGGCGACCACCTTCGCCCACTTGGACGCAACCGTCGTTCTGTCGCGTGACATCGCCGCGCTGGGTATCTACCCGGCCGTTGACCCGCTCGACTCGACCTCGCGTCAGCTGGACCCGCAAGTGGTTGGCGACGAGCACTACACCGTTGCTCGTGGCGTGCAGCAAACACTGCAAAAGTACAAGGAACTGCAGGACATCATCGCGATTCTGGGTATGGACGAACTGTCGCCTGAAGACAAGCTGTCCGTGGCCCGTGCGCGTAAGATCCAGCGTTTCCTGTCGCAGCCGTTCCACGTTGCAGAAGTATTTACCGGCTCGCCGGGCAAGTACGTGCCGCTGAAGGAAACCCTCAAGGGCTTCAAGGGCATTCTCAATGGCGATTACGATCACCTTCCGGAGCAGGCCTTCTACATGGTCGGCGGCATCGAAGAAGCGATCGAAAAAGCCAAGACCTTGCAATAAGGGGATAGGGAATGGCCATGACGATGCATGTGGACGTGGTAAGCGCCGAGGCGCTGATCTACTCCGGCACCGCCGAGTTCATCTCGGCGCCTGCCGACCAGGGCGAGATCGGCATCCTGCCGCGGCACGCACCGCTGCTCAGCCGGATTCGTCCGGGTGCAGTGCGCATCAAGCCGGCCAATAGCAACGATCCGGACGTAATCCTTTACGTTTCGGGCGGCCTGCTGGAAGTGCAACCGCACGTGGTAACCGTGCTGGCCGATACCGCGATTCGCGGTGCCGACATCGACGAAGCCAAGGCCAAGGAAGCAAAGGCCAAGGCGGAAGAAGCCCTGAAGAACCGTACTGGTTCGATGGACTTCGCGATGGCGCAAGCCGAACTGCTGGAAGCCGTGGCGAAACTCGCCGTGGTGGAAAAGCTGAAGAAGCGCGGCCACTAAGCCCTGTTGCCCATAGCGACAAAACAGAAGCAGCCTTCGGGCTGCTTTTGTTTTTTTGGGGCTGATGTGGCGGCGGGTGCAACAAGCGCAGCGGCACCAGTTCGTTTGACCTTTACCGTTTGCAGGAAATTACCCTGCGTTCCTGGCATGTGGTGCAATGCGCCTTGCTTTCCCGCCCGATATGCGGGGTCGTTTGGTGTTCATGTGCAGCGGGAAGAATTAACGTTGATTGATGTAACCATTGCTGGAGTCGCTATGGCAGCTCGAAGGGTCGGTGCTCTTGAACTTTCCGAAGAGTTGGCATTTTCGGGGCACCTGATTTGCCCAGAATGTGGGGATACGAAGTTTGGCTCTACGCAACTCCCTGACGGCTCACTGATTCGTTCGTGCCATGGCTACCGCAAGGGGGGGCCATGCCGATTCAAGTGGTCAAGCTCGGATGATCATTTGTATTTCTTTGTACCGGTCAGATATGTGTTGCCGAGATCACCTTAGTTGGTGTCCAGAATCAATTGAACCTCAACACTCCCTGTCGCCCCCAGCTTCGTTGGCTCCTCCACCCACTGGTTCGACGGTTCGGAAATGATTGTGGCGGTTGACTTTCTTTCTTTCTTATTGCTGGTTAAATTGTGACGAATACCACTACAAAATTTTTACTGCATTAGTAAAATTACAAGAGATTCACAACAGAACGGGACAAAGTCAGTAAATGGCTTGGGATATAGACAAGGCAGTAAAGCATCTGGACTCGCATGCAGCGACAAAGAGCACTGGTAACTGTGCAACATTCGTCAGGCGGGCAATTCTTGCTGGCGGCATCCATGTGATGCCTACGCACTACGCGAAGGACTATGGGCTGGCCTTGGGCGCTGCCGGTTTTGTGCAAGTGCCGGCTAAGGACACCTATGAGGCCGGGGACGTTGCCGTTATTCAACCCGCGACCGGTCACCCAACCGGGCATATGGCCATGTATGATGGACATCAATGGGTTTCCGATTTCAAACAGCTGCACGGTCTGTATCCTGGCAAGACATACCGGAAAGAAATGCCGGCATTTGAAATCTACCGATACCCCGCGCAATGAAAACCACCGTGAGAACCCTCTTTGGCCTGCTTTTTGCGCTCTTCTTTGCGCTCACTGCTTGCGCAAGCGAGCAGGTGGGGCAGGGGCCGGAAACTGTGCTGACCACCTTCTATCCCTGGTACCTCGGCAGGCTGAATGATGGCGTTGCACCAATAGCCAGCGACAGGGCCAATCTTGCGAAATACGTCTCTCAGCGAAGGATGTCCGTTCTTGCCAAGGAATATGCCAAGGGCGCTCTGGATGTTGATTATTTCACCAAGGCGCAGGACGTCATGGATGACTGGCAGGCCCATGTGTCTGTCACGGATGTCGCCATCAAGGACCAAGGAGCTTCGGCCATCGTCACTCTTGGGAATGTCGATAAATGGCGGCTAAAGGTTTTTCTGACTAATGCCAAAGGTCGCTGGCGCATAGACAAAGTGGTTGCACCTCAACCCAAATAGGCCTGACTCGGCGCCATAGCCCCGGCGGCTAGTCCTCGCAGCGGCAACCGTGCTGATAGCACATGCGGCGCAATTCGCGTTGCTTATTGCGCCCTACGAGCAGCCGCGATTTTTTGTTCTGGCACGCCGGGTGGCCAACCGCCCAAATCCCTTCTGAAGCGCCGAGCAGCACAGCCAGGCCCGGATGAAGGGGAGGGATGTCTGAGGCCCGCAGGGCCGAGTTACCGACCCGCCGGGATTGGCGCGCAGCGCAGGGTACCGCTTGGCGTAGCCAAGTGGCGCTGAAGTAGGGCCGCATTCTTTTGCTTCCTTTTCTTGGCGGGACAAGAAAAGGGAGGCGGCATGCGGGACGCACTCCCGCCCTAAATACTGCGCCGAAGGCGCTAACACCCAACGGCAGAAGCCAACAACCGCAGCCGTTGCATCAAACAGCATTAAAACGCGCCGGTCGGCGTGCCACCGACCTCAACAATCCGGCATCGCAATCGTTACTGCCAGCCCCGCCAGCGACGTTTCCTTGTAGCTGTGCTGCATATCCAGCCCGGTGCGGTACATGGTGGCGATCACCTGATCGAGCGAAACCACATGCTCGCCGCTTTCCAGCAGCGCCAGTTGTGCGATCTTCACCGCCTTTTCGGCCGCCACGCCGTTGCGCTCTATGCATGGCACCTGCACCAGGCCGCCGACCGGGTCGCAGGTCAGGCCCAGGTGGTGTTCCATGGCGATTTCGGCGGCGTTTTCCACTTGCGCCAGGCTGCCGCCCAGCACTGCGCAATAGGCGCCGGCCGCCATCGAACAGGCCACGCCCACTTCGCCCTGACAGCCCACTTCGGCGCCGGAGATCGAGGCATTTTGCTTGTACAGCATGCCGATGGCGGCAGCGGTGAGCAGGAAGTCGACCACGCCGTTGTCGTTGGCGTCCGGTGCAAAATCGCAGTAGTACTGCAGCACTGCCGGCACGATGCCGGCCGCGCCGTTGGTGGGCGCGGTCACCACACGGCCGCCGCTGGCGTTCTCTTCCGACACCGCCAGCGCGTAGACCAGCGGCCACAGCATCACGTCGTTGCGGCCGGCTTCCAAGAGCTCATACATGCGCGCGTACAGCCCCGGCGCGCGGCGGCGTACCTTGAACGGCCCCGGCAGCTGGCCTTCGCTGCGGCAACCGCGCCGCACGCAGCCGGCCATCACGGCGGCAATGTCGAGCAGTTGCGAGCGCACCGCCGCCTCGGGTTGCCAGTGGCATTCGTTGGCCAGCATCACCTGCGCAATACTCAGGTGGTGGCTGCGGCAATGGCCGAGCAGCTCGGCGGCGTTGTTGAACGGTAGCGGCGGTTCGCTGCGGCCCGCGCGCGGCTGGTCGAACTCGGCATCGCTGACGATGAAGCCGCCGCCGACCGAGTAATAGATGTCGCTGGCCAGCACACTGCTATCGGCGGCGTGGGCGGCAAACTTCATGCCATTGGGGTGGCGCGGCAGGAACAGATGGCGCTGCAGCAGGCAATCGCTGCGTGCGGCAAACGGCAGCGCATGCGTGCCGGCCAGCAACAGATCGGCGCCGGCAATCAGCGCGCGTGCGCGCGGCAGGATGGTGGCCGGGTCCACGCTGTGCGGCAGCTGGCCTTCCAGCCCGTTCAGCAGCGCCTCCACCGTACCGTGGCCCGCCCCGGTCAGGGCCAGAGAGCCATACAGCTCGATCTGCACCCTGGCGACGTGATCGATTACGCCCGCCTGCGCCAGCCCGGCGGCAAAGCGCTGCGCGGCCAGCATGGGGCCGACGGTGTGCGAGCTGGACGGCCCGATGCCGATTTTGAACAGATCGAATACGCTGAGCATGCGGCCTCCCGCCGACGGACTTGTGATCCGGCACACGCAGCAGGCCGGATAAGCCAGCCGAATGTGGCGTCATGATTGATGTGTACGCTTAATTTGCGTGCGCGCAGATCGGGAGCATCCTGTAGTGCCCGCTTTTCATTGACCGCTGCTAGCCGGCGAACCGGCATCAAGACCCCGGCAAAGCCCGGCTCCTGCCTGCGGTGATGAACGAATCACGGGCACTACGCTGCTTGATGCCACACCCCCGCCCGCGCCGCTGCGAGGGAGCCTCGCCATTGCCCCTCAGCGGCAGGGATTGCGCGTGATGCTGCACGTACTGCTGCAGCGCGTCATTCGCTACAATGCCCGCATTCCTCTTTTGTTGCGGTCAGCTCATGTCCTCCACGCTCAATGTCGTTGTCCTCGCTGCCGGTCAGGGCAAGCGCATGTATTCCAGCCTGCCCAAGGTGCTGCACCCGATTGCCGGCAAGCCGCTGCTGGGCCATGTGCTCGATACCGCGCGCCAGCTCGGCGCCGGCAAACTGGTGGTGGTGCACGGCCACGGCGGCGAGCAGGTGCAGGCGGCGTTTGCCGGCCAGCCCGATCTGGCCTGGGCGCATCAGGCGCAGCAACTGGGCACCGGGCACGCGCTGGCGCAGGCCATGCCGCACGTGGGTGGCGATGTCACCCTGATGCTGTACGGCGATGTACCGCTGACGCGCCTGGCCACCCTGCAGCAGCTGCTGGACGCCAGTGCCGGCGGCAAGCTCGGCATCCTCACCGACATCCTCGACGATGCCACCGGCTATGGCCGCATCGTGCGTGATGCTGCCGGCGCGGTGCAGGCCATCGTCGAACAGAAGGACTGCACGCCCGAACAAGCGGCGATTCGCGAAATGAACACCGGCATCCTCGCGCTGCCGACTGCGCGGCTGGCCGGCTGGCTGGGCGAGCTGAAAAACGACAACGCGCAGGGCGAGTACTACGCGACCGACCTGATCGCACTGGCCGTGCGCGACGGCGTGCCGGTTGCCACCGTGCACCCGAAAGACCATTGGGAGGCCGAAGGCATCAACAACAAGCTGCAGCTGGCTGTGCTGGAGCGCATCCACCAGCGCGAGCAGGCCAATGCATTGCTGGCAGCTGGCGTGGGCCTGCTCGACCCGGCGCGCTTTGATTTGCGCGGCACGCTGAGCCACGGCAAGGATGTGGTGATCGACGTCAATTGCGTGTTCGAGGGCAAGGTCGCCTTGGGCAACAATGTGCAGATCGGTGCCAACTGCGTGCTGAAGGATGTGACGATTGCGGATGGCGTGGTCATCCACCCGTTCTGCCATCTGGAAGACGCGCAAGTTGGCCCCGGCGCGCTGATCGGCCCGTATGCGCGCTTACGCCCCGGCGCCGAGCTGGCGGCAGACGTGCACATCGGCAATTTTGTCGAAGTAAAGAAATCCACCATCGGCACCGGTTCCAAGGTCAATCACCTGACGTATATCGGCGACACCACCATGGGCAGCGGCGTGAATGTCGGCGCTGGCACCATCACCGCCAACTATGATGGCGTGAACAAATTCCGCACCGTGATCGAAGACGGCGTGCGCATCGGCTCCAACAACGTGCTGGTGGCGCCCGTTACCATCGGCACAGAGGCCACCACCGGTGCGGGCTCGGTGATCAGCAAGGATGCGCCGGCCGGCAAGCTCACGCTGGCGCGCGCCAAACAGGTCACGCTCGACGGCTGGCAACGGCCGGTCAAGAAAAAGGACTGAAGCATGCCGGCCACGCTAGACGGCAAGTTGGTAGTGGCAATCAGCTCGCGCGCGCTGTTCGATTTCGAACAGGAAAACCGCGTGTTCGAGCAGAACGACGATACTGCCTACATGGCGCTGCAGCAGTCGCTGCTGGAGCGGCCGGCCCAGCCCGGCGTGGCCTATCCGCTGGTGAAAAAGCTGCTGGCGTTCAACCAGGGCGGCGAGCAACTGGTCGAGGTGGTCATCCTGTCACGCAATGACCCGATGAGTGGGCTGCGCGTGTTCAAATCGGCCGAGCATGCCGGCCTGCAGCTGGAGCGCGGCGTGTTCACGCGTGGCCGCCCGGCGCATCACTATCTGGCGCCGCTCAAGGCCAATCTCTTTCTGTCGGCCAACGAGGCCGACGTGCGCGAGGCCATACAGCGCGGTTTTCCGGCCGCTCGGGTCTATCCCGAATCGGTACAGGTGGCCGAAACCCACGCCGACGAAGTGCGCATCGCCTTCGACGGCGACGCGGTGCTGTTCTCGGATGAAGCCGAGCAGGTGTTCCAGCGCGACGGCCTGCCGGCCTTCCACGCGCACGAACACGACAAGGCCGCGCTGCCGCTGCCCGACGGCCCATTCCGCCCGCTGCTGGAGGCACTGCACCGGCTGCAGCGGCAAAGCGCCGCCAACCCGGCGATGAAAATCCGCACCGCACTGGTCACTGCCCGCAGCGCCCCGGCGCACGAGCGCGCCATCCGCACCTTGATGGGCTGGAACATCGAGGTGGACGAGGCCATGTTCCTTGGCGGGCTGGAAAAAGGCCCCTTCCTGCGTGAATTCCAGCCGGATTTCTTTTTTGACGACCAGACCGGCCACTGTGAATCGGGCGCACGCGTCGGCCCCACCGGGCAGGTGCATTACGGGGTGACCAACCGTTGATCTGCGAGCGCCAGGCACTCACCCCGGCTCGTGCTGCATCACCTGGCTGGGGTTCTGCCCGAAATGCCGGCGGAAACGGCGCGAGAAACTGGCCACCTCGCGGTAGCCCAGTTGGGCTGCCACTTCGCTGACATTGCCGGCGCCGCTCATCAGCAGTTGCAGCGCTTTTTCCATGCGCAGGTTCAGCAACAGTTGCGACGGCGCCATGCGCATATGGGTGATGCACAGCTTGTGGAAGTAACCGGGCGTGACGCCCAGCCGCGCGGCCAGCTCGTCCACGCGCCATTCGCGGCTGTAGTCCTGTTTCACGGCGTCGAACAAGGTCAGCAGCCGGCGCTCCATGTGCGGCTTGTCCAGCGCGGCGGCCAACGATTGCGACAAGATGCCCATGGTGAGCGACAGCGCGCCGGTGGCAAACGGGTTGTGCGCGCCGCCCGCCTCGACCTCGCGGCACAGCAGCGAGAGCGCGTCGAAGATGCTCTCGGTGTGTTGATCCGGATAAATCACGTTGCCCATGGTGTTGAGCGCATGCCAGCGCGGCGTATCGCGCAGCAGGAACCAGCCAAAGCGCCATACCTCGCCATGCAGGCGGAAACCACGCAGCCCGCCCTTGGGCAGCACCACGAAATCATGCGGGCGTATCGTCTGCCAGCCGTTCTCGTCCAGCGCCTCGGCCTCGCCATGCGCCGACAGCAATACGGTGTGAAACGGTGCGCCCAGCCGCTGCACGGCAAAGCACTCGCGCGCGGTGGTCACGCCGGCCAGGATCACGTCGAACTCGTCCAGCTTGCGGTAGAACAGCGTCTCGTAATCGTGCGCGCCCACATAGCGCTGGCGCGAGGCCGGCGCGATGTCGAACGCTTCCTGATATTCCACGCCGTGATGGCGGTTGGGTTGATATTTCATCGCATCAGATGAGATCAGGACAAATCGAGAATCAAAGCGGACATTCCTAAATAGCGGGCGATCGGCTAGTTTGGCGCAGCGTCAGTCCAAGGGGCAAAAAAGCCCCGGCGCAGACCCAAGCCACGATCTCGGCGAGAGGGGCCTCAGCGGGGTAAAGAGCAGCGCAGAAACCGGAATGTACTTAGCGTACATGAGGATTTTGAGCAGCGCATGATCCCCGATCAGGCCCTCGCAGCCAGATCGCGTCAGGTCTCAATACTAAAACCAAATGATGGAAGGAGGAGACGTAATGTCTCGCAAATCACAGTCCCGCAACCTGCGGCGGCTTGGCATGGGCGCGCTCGCGCTCGCCATGGGCCTCGCCTCTGTCGGTTCCCTGGCTACCGAAGCCGCCCCGTATTTCTTCACCTGGGGCTACGGCGAAAGCAGCTACAAGTTCACCAGCCTCGTCGATGCCAAGCAGAAAGCCGGTCTGGATGCCGCCACCCTGGCGTTCATCATCACCGGCAACAGCGGTTGCAGCCTGAGCAACGATGTCGACAACATGCTCAGCGATGTGCTCGCGTTCCAGCAGCAAGGTGGTCGTTTGATCATCTCGTTCGGCGGCGCAGCCGGCACCTATGTGGAAGCCAAGTGTACCGGCCCGCAAATGGCCACACTGGTAGATGCCCTGCTGCAACGCACCGGCGTGCGTGCGCTGGACTTCGACATCGAAGGCAGCCAGCTGTCGCAAACTGCGCTCAACAGCGTGCGTAACGAAGCCATCAAGACGCTGCAGGCCAAGTATCCGGACCTGTACATCTCGTTCACCCTGCCGACCAACCCGACCGGGCTGACCAGTGAGGGCCTGAACCTGCTGCGCGGCGCACAGGCAGCCGGCGTGCGCACCGACGTGGTCAACGTGATGACCATGGACTACGGCGCATCGATCTCCAACGGCAAGAAGATGGGCGATCTGGCAGTGCAGGCTGCCAATTCGCTGTTCAGCCAGCTCAAGGGCATTTACACCACCAAGAGCGACGCCGAACTGTGGGCCATGGTCGGCATCACGCCGATGATCGGCAAGAACGACGTGCAGACCGAAATCTTCACCACGGCCGACGCCACGCAAGTTGCCAACTTTGCCAAGCAGTACAACATCGGCCTGCTGTCGTTCTGGGCGCTGCAGCGTGACCGCAGCGGCTCGGGCAGCCTGGATGATTTCTCGCTGACCCCGCAGACCGACTACCAGTTCTACCAGACCTTCAAGGCGGCCAAGACCGGCACACCGGCTACCCCGGTGCCGACAGCCACACCGGCACCCACTGCCACGCCGAAGCCGACCGCTACACCGGCCCCGACGGCTACCCCGGTTCCGACCGGCACACCGACTGTCACGCCCAAGCCCACTACGACTCCGGTGCCGACCACAGCCCCGACCGTGACGCCGAAGCCGACCGCCACCCCGGTGCCGTCGACCACCACCTGCGCCGCCACCTGGAGCAGCAGCACTGCCTATAACGGCGGCGCTACCGTGGCCTACAACGGCCACAACTACCAGGCCAAGTGGTGGACACAGGGCAACGTGCCGTCCAGCAGCACTGGCGATGGTCAACCGTGGGCCGACCTGGGCGTGTGCGGTGGTGATCCGGCGCCGACAGCAACACCGGCCCCGACGGCCACCCCGCTGCCGACAGCAGCCCCGACCGTGACGCCGAAGCCGACCGCAACCCCGGTGCCGACCAGCGTACCGACTGCCACCCCCGCACCGACCGTCACCCCGGTACCGGGCGGCTGCGCAGCATGGGCTGAAGGCAATACCTACACCGCAGGCACCTGCGCCAGCTACGGCGGCAAGGACTATGTGGCACAGGTAACGCACACTGCCTACGTCGGCGCCAACTGGAACCCGGCCGCAACGCCGACGCTCTGGAAGCTGAAGTAAGTACGACTCCCCTGCTCGGCCACTCTCCAGGCCGGGTGGGGGCGCTGCCGGCGCATGGCTGCGCCGGCAGCAGTCTCACATCCTTGTAATTGTCGTGTCCGACTTGATGGCCCACCTCGGTGGGCCTTTTTTGCGGCATCAGGTTCATTTACAGGTGGGGCGCCACATTAACCCTTTGGTGGGGCCAGCTGCCGATCGCTCTTGGTAAGGGTTATGTTGGCGTATTTCCGATTGATCCGTTTCCTCTCTTCGCCGGGTTTGAAAAACTCGCTACACGACCTTCCATGTTGTACGGAAGGTTCGTTTATTTGCTTAAGGTGTGTAGCTGGCAGGCAGGCTGTAGCCGATCAGTTTTTCGAAATTGACGCCTTCGCATTGTGCGTTGTACGACACAAAGTGGTCGGCGCCATTGCGGCAGCGATAAACAGGGGTGGCATTTGCATCCGAGGCGTTCACGCTGAAGCCGAGCACGGAGTCAAGCTTGCCACCTGAATTTTCGCATTGGCTCAAGTTTGTGATGAAGTCGTCATCCGGGTAGGTGCCGGAAAAACAGCGATACACGATGCCATAGCCGGCCAGCTTGGGATTGGGCCGGAGCGGCAGCTGGAATACCCACTCCAGCGAATAGCCGGGGTCTTCGTTGCGATAGCGTGCTTCATGGTGATACGCGCCGCCCAGGCGGTAGACCTTCCAGTCTGCAAGGCCGGAATGGGTAAGCCGCGGCGGCAGGCTCAGCACATTGCCCTGGCCGGAGTAACCCCAGGAGGTGGCGGTGCAGCGCGACAGATTGGCGCCGGGCACCTGCATGGCGGCTGAGGTGCAGCGGTCGGGCTGGTTGGGTGCTTGCGGCACATAGAACACCACGCCGGGCACGGTTTCGGTCTGGCCGGCGCTGTTGGTCTTGATCCGCGCCAGGCCCGACAGGGTGTTGTTCGCAATCACCAGCGTATCGGCAATGCTGCCCGAGTTTTTCATCACCGCCGAGCCAGCATGGTTGTAAATGATGTTGTCGGTGATGGTCAGGTTTTTGACCACGGCAGACTGGTTAGTCAGCGCGGTGTATTTACCCACCTCGATCGGCCATACCGATTTCAAATCATCGCGCGGATTGTCCTGTTCGCAATTTCTGCAGTAGCCATCACCGATGATGTTGTGATCAATTGTGGTGTCCAGGCTGTCCACGACTTCAAATATGTTGAGTTTCTCATTCAAGTCATTGACGCCATAGACCAGAATCTGTCCGCCGTTGCACATGAATTTTTTATTTTCGCTTTCGCACTGCCTGTATTTTCCCTCCCGGTGGTTGTTCAGAAACACGTTCGAGGTGACATGGCTGGTGTTGGTGGCGTGCAGCACCAGTGCATTCGCTCCGGTGTTGGTAAACACCGAATTGGTGATGTTGATATTGGCGCTGACCTGATAGACGTTGCCAACGGCCGGGCCGGCAAGCACGCCGAGCACGCCGGCATTGTCGAAGGCCGACTGATCGATGGTGATGCCGTTGACCCCGTTGTAGGTGACGGCGTAATGCGGTGCGTCGAATACGCTGACCTTTTGCAAGGTGACCTGGCTGGATTGATCCGCCCGGATGGTCGACGCGGTCGGGCAGTTGCTGCCGTTGATGTCGCAGCGGAGGACATTGGCATCTTCCTTGAAGGCCAGATCGGACACCTTGATATTCGATGACGACGAAATCTGCAAGGCATTGCACGACACCGACTCCAGCCCGATGCGACTGATCGAATGTCCGTTGCCCAGCACGGTGATATTGGATTTGCCGCTGATCTGCCCCAGCGCTGATTGCGACGGCCCGCAGCACGAGGTGCCGGTGCAGGAAATGTCGGCAATCAGGCTGATCGTACCGCCCGAGGGCGTGCCGCCCAGGCATGACGACCAGGAAGCCGCATTACTGACATTACAGTCGGCATGTGCGAGGGCGCTGATGAAAAACAATAAGCCGGAAAATTTTCTGAGGTAACTCATAAAGGTCCTGGTTTGCGGTGAAATTGAAATAATTTACAAGTATTGCGGCTGACTGGCTTGCGGGTACTGAATGCAGAAGTTGGTTCCGAAGTACTCAGGCATATGAATAAACATACCTTTGCCATGCAGTGATTGATTGCTTCGAGTTTGTGGATAGTTTTCTCGGAAAGACAGCGAAATTAGAGAAAATCTTACATAAAGTATCATAAATTCTTGGTATTTTTGAGCGTTATTCCGGTCAGTTACAGACGGAATGCTGACATTGCTGCCGCACAGCGTATGCCTGCTAAATGGTGCATCAGTTGTGTGCTGCAGCTGGCGCGTTCACTCAACACGGTCGGCAGGCAAGGTGCACGACGCCTTGAATTTACCCAGAATATGGAGCGCTACTGCCGTCCGCCCAGCGCAACACCCGTTCACTGCGGAAGGTGTGCTCCTTGCCGCTGACCGGGTCAGTGAATGTGATGGAACGCGCCAGCAATTGCAGCGGGCGGCTGAAGTCGTCGCCCTTGTCGGGCAGTGCCAGCGGGTACCACGGGTCGTGCAGGATGGGGATGCCCAGCGCGCACAGGTGGGCGCGCAGCTGGTGTTTCTTGCCGGTGTGCGGCTGCAGCCGGTAGTGCGCCCAGTCGCCGCGCTGCGCGATCAGGCTGATGCGCGTTTCGCTGTTCGGCTCGCCATCGGCCTCGTACATGGTGAAGTTTTCCGGCCGCTCCTCCAGCCGGCTGCGGTGCACCAGCGGCAGCGCCAGATCGGCGCGGTAGGGCGCGATGGCCTCGTATTCCTTTTCCACCCGCCGCTCGGCAAACAGCTTCTGATACGCGCCGCGGTAGGCCGGGTCGGCGCAGAACAGCATGATGCCGGCAGTTTCGCGGTCCAGCCGGTGGATGGGAGCCAGATCGGGCAGGTCCAGTTTTATGCGCAGGCGCGTCAGCAGCGTTTCCTGCAAGTGGCGTCCAGCGGGTATGCAGGCGAGGAAATGCGGCTTGTCGGCCACCACCAGCTGATTATCCCGGTAGAGGACATATTCCTCGAACGGCACCGGCGTTTCACGTGGAACCTCGCGGTAATACCAGATGCGGCTATAGGCGCGGTAGGGGCTGTCCGGCGCAAATGGCACGCCGTCCGGGTCGACCAGCGCGCCACGCTGCAGCCGCTCCAGCCACGCGGCCTCGGCCACGTGCGGAAAGCGCGCCACCAGAAACGCCAGCAGGCTGGGCCAGCTGCCGGCAGGCAACTCCAGATAGCTGGGCGTGATGCCGTCGCGTTGCGGCAGGGGGCAGTGGCTGGGCTTGGGCACGGCGGATACGGGGGCGGGGTAAAGGCGGCACTATACCCCGTTCTCCACTGCGGGCAGAGGCGATGGCAGTACCAACCATCTGATTACAAAGGCCCGACTCGTGCTGCTGACGAGCATGGCGAGGCTCCCTCGCGCAAACGAGGGCGGGGGGCGTGGAATCAATCAGGAAGAGCCGCTGTTTCACCTTCAGAAACCGGTGAGAACCCGGCTTTGCCGGGTGCTTGATGCCGGTTTATCAACAGATGACGGCCGAGGGGGCCTAACAGGCGCTCAGCGTAGCGACAGCGCGATCGTCGCCGCAATGCGCTCGGCGGCGGCGGTATCGATCTGCCAGTGCGTTACCAGCCGCATCACGCCGTCCTCGGGCGGGTTGGCCTTGATGCCGGCGGCGGTCAGGTCGGCCATCAACTTGGCCACGTTCACGCCGGGCGCCACGTCGAACCACACCATATTGATATCGAGCTGATCGCGGCGCACGGTGATGCCCGGCTGCCCTTCCAGCAGGCCGGCCAGCTTTTTGGCGTTGGCGTGATCCTCGCCCAGCCGCTGGCGCATTTCGCCCAGCGCCAGCAGCCCGGCCGCAGCCAGCATGCCGGCTTGGCGCCAGCCGCCGCCCATCAGCTTGCGCTTCTTGCGCGCCACTTCGATGAAGTCGGCTGGCCCGGCCAGGATGGAGCCGATCGGTGCCGCCAGTCCCTTGGACAGGCAGAACATCAGGCTGTCGGCACACGCGGCGATATCGCGCGCATCCACATCCAGTGCGGCAGCGGCGTTGAACAGCCGCGCGCCGTCCAGATGCACCGGCAGGCCGGCCGCCTTGGCAACGGCATGGCAAGCCTGCATGCCCGCGAGCGGCAGTGCGCGGCCGTTGCCGTGCGCGTTTTCCAGGCACACCAGCCCGGTGCGCGGCAGGTGGATGTCGCCATCGGGCCGGATGCGGCTGCGGATGTCGTCCGGGTCCAGCTCGCCCAGCCAGCTGACTACCGGGCGCAGGTTCACGCCGGCAATCACCGCCGCCGCGCCCACTTCGTGCCAGACGATGTGGCTGTCCTCACCTACGATCACTTCATCGCCGTGCCGGCAATGCGTGAACAGCGCCAGCTGGTTGCCGAAGGTGCCGGTGGGCACGAACAGCGCCGCCTGCTTGCCTACCAGCTCGGCCGCACGCGCTTCCAGCGCGTGCACGGTCGGGTCGTCGCCATACACGTCGTCACCCACCTCGGCGCTGGCCATGGCCGCGCGCATGGCCGGGGTGGGTTGGGTCACGGTGTCGCTGCGGATGTCGATCCAGTCCATGCTCTAGCCTCGGGTGCGTAATGCATGCAGCGTAGCGCAGGCGCAACGCCGGCAAAACTGTGGATCATCCTGATCCGCGCAGGCGCTACCATGCGGCGTGAGCAGGCGGCGTGTGCTGCCGGGCCCGAACAGCGAGTTTCCATTCCATGGCAGAAGTTTTCACCCGGCCGCCGTGCGCGCGCCTGCCGCTGGCCGTCGATACCGCGCCCATGCTGGCCGCGCTGGCGCGTATTCCCGATGCTGCATGGCAGCCGCATTTCAATACCGAGTATTTCAGCGGTGATTGGAGCGGCGTGGCGCTGATCGCCCCGGCCGATGCGCAGGGCGGGCTGACGCCGGGGCAGGGCGAGCCTGTGCCCACTGCGCTGTATCAGGCCGAGCCGGCATGGTCGGCCGCGCTGGCGCCGCTGGATGCCGTAGTACGCAGCGCGCGCCTGCTGCGCCTGGGGCCGGGGGCGTGCATACGCGAGCATTGCGATTACGACCTGGGCAGCCCGGACAGCGATCTGCGCCTGCATCTGCCCTTGCTCAGCCACCCCGACGTCGAATTCCTGCTCGACGGGCTGGTGGTGCCGATGCTGGCCGGCGAATGCTGGTTCCTTGATTTGTCGCGGCCGCACCGCGTGCACAATCCCGGCACGCAAGTGCGCATCCATCTGGTGGTCGATTGCCGCCCCAGCCCCGCGCTGCAGGCCATGATTGCCGCCGGTGCGCCTGCCACGCCGGCGCTGCAGCCCAGTCGCGGCAGCCTGGCGCTGCAGGCATTCCAGCAGCAGGTGGTGGCCGATGCCACGCTGCGTGCCAGCCTGCTGGCGCACAGTGAGCGCGATACGTTCATCGATACCGTGCTGGCGCTGGGTCGGCAGCATCAGCACCTGTTCAGCCGCGATGACGTGCTGGCCGCCATGCGCCAGCAACGGCAGCGCTGGCAGCAGCGCTACATGGTGCAATCCGCATGATGGCCGCGCTGCGCCCCGCTGATCTGGCCGGCTGGCTGCCTATCATGGCCCGCTCCTCGCCGGCAGGTTACCGGCTGGACTGGGCTTTTTTTGACCGCCATGCGCTGCAGGAGCCGTTTTTCCACAACAGCACCGACAGCGTGTTGCAACTGCCGTTCAACCAGCTGTTTCGCCGCGACACCGCGCTGGACGTGCTGGCGGCATGGGCGGAGCAGCCCGCCGATACCGCACCCGCTGCCTTTGTCTTTCACGCCTCGCGCTGCGGCTCCACGCTGATTGCGCGCATGTTGTCGCGGCTGGCGAGCCACACCGTGCTGTCCGAGCCTGCCCCGCTCGATACCTTGCTGCGTGCGCACTACACCGATCCGGTCGCCACTCGCTGGCAACGCGACAGCCTGCGTGGCCTGCTGGCCTGCTACGGCCAGCGCCGCCGGGGTGGCGAGCGCAGCCTGGTGGTCAAGCTCGATGCCTGGAACATTTTTGAACTGCCGCTGCTGCGCGCAGCGTTTCCCGACACACCATGGATTTTTCTCTACCGCGATCCGCTGGAAATCGTCGTGTCGCAACTGCGCCAGCCCGGGGTGCATGTGGTGCCGGGCATGCTGGGCGCGTCACCGCTGACCTTGCCGTTTGACGAGGTATCCGGCCTGACGCGTGCCGAGTTCGTAGCGCAGGTCATCGGGCAGATACTGGCCGAGGGCGAACGGCAATGCCGCGCCCACGGCGGCATTGCCGTGAACTACAGCGAGCTGCCCGGCGCGGTAACCGGGCGGCTGGCCGGCCTGTTCGACCTGCATGCCGACGATCTGGCGCTGGCTGCAGCGGGGGCCGGGCAACACGCCAAGCGGCCCGAGCAAGGCTTTAGCCCGGATGGCGACGACAAGCGGCGCGAAGCCGGGCCGGAGGTGCTGGCTGCTGTGGCGCAATATGCACAGCCGGCGTATCAGGCGCTCGAAGCCCTGAGAGCGCCGGTTATCCCCTCAACCGTCAGCGTGTGAGCAAGGGCAGCAAGATCCCGGCACAGCCGGGATCTGGCCGGCTGTCGAGGGTGACACGGCGGCGCTCCCTGATTTGATGCCACTTCACCTGCCTTCGCCGCCGCGAGGGGGCCTCGCTTCGCTCGTCAGTGGCTTCACGTATCTGCGCTGTTCCTTGTGGCCATGATCCGCGCGCGGGCACGCGATCAAGCCGGGGGCCGGCAGACAAGAGGCCAGCCCGTGACTTGCAAGGCAGCACCCGCCCATCGATAATGGCGGCATTCTGCAGGAGAGAGCGGCCGGCTTCATGCCACGCGCCGCCGCCGAAGGCGCAAATGCACCCGCAATCGCTCAGGCAAAAGGACTGCAAGATCGGGGGAGACCCCGTTCAATCTGGAGAGCGGCGCGCGCACGCGCGCCCACCGAAGGGGCTAACGGCCACGCTGTGTGTACATCACTGGCGCGCCGGAAAATCTCAGGTTCAGCGGACAGAGGGTGTGAGGTTGTGCCGATAAAGTACCCCTACACTTGAGTGAGCCGGAATGAGCGCCCCGCAACGCACCCCCCTGTTTGAAGCCCACGTCGCCGCTGGCGGCAAGATCGTCGATTTTGCCGGCTGGGAGCTGCCCATCCACTATGGCTCGCAGCTGAAAGAGCACGACACCGTGCGCAGCGATGCCGGCGTGTTCGATGTCTCGCACATGACCGTGGTCGATGTCACCGGCCCGCAAGCCACCGCCTTTCTGCAAAAGCTGCTGGCCAACGATGTGGCCCGCCTCGGCTTCGAGGGCAAGGCGCTGTACTCGGGCATGCTCAATGCCGACGGTGGCGTGATCGACGACCTCATTGTCTACAAGACTGCGTGGGATTACCGCGTGGTGGTCAACGCCGCTACGCGCGATAAAGACCTCGCGTGGATCACCCAGCAAGCCGCCGCTTTCGACGTCACCGTCACCGAGCGCCCTGAACTCGCCATGCTGGCCATCCAGGGCCCGCAAGCCATTGCCAAGGTGAAAGCCGCCAAGCCCGAGCTGGCCGCGCTGATCGACAGCCTCAAGGTCTTCCAGGGCTTGCCCGCCGGTGAGTGGTTCGTCGCCCGCACCGGCTATACCGGCGAAGACGGCCTGGAAATCATGCTGCCGGGTAGCGAGGCGGTGGCATTCTGGAATGCGCTGCTGGCTGCCGGCGTCGCCCCCACCGGGCTGGGCGCGCGCGATACGCTGCGCCTTGAGGCCGGCATGAATCTCTACGGCCACGAAATGGACGACGGCGTATCGCCGTTGGCGGCCGGCATGGGCTGGACCATCGCCTGGGCGCCGGAAGAGCGCGATTTCATCGGCCGCAGCGTGATCGCGGCGGAAAAGGCCGCTGGCCCGGCCTACAAACAAGTCGGCCTGGTGCTGGAAGGTAAGGGCGTGCTGCGCGCCGGCCAGACCGTGCAGACCGATGCCGGCGAAGGCGAAATCACCAGCGGCACCTTCAGCCCCTCACTCAAACTGTCGATTGCCATGGCGCGCGTGCCCGCAGCGGCCAGCGGCATCGTGCAGGTCGATATCCGCAGCAAGCTCGAGCCGGCGCGCATCGTCAAGATGCCGTTCGTGCGCAACGGCCAGAAAGTATTCGAATAACAAACTCACCCTCCATAGAAGGACGATAGACATGAGCCACGTTCCCGCCGAACTGAAATACGTCGATACCCACGAATGGCTGCGTCTGGAAGACGACGGCACCATCACCATCGGCATTACCGATCACGCCCAAGCGCTGCTGGGCGACATCGTTTTTGTCGAGCTGCCGCAACTGGGCGCACAACTGGCCGCTGGCGATACCGCCGGCGTGGTCGAGTCGGTGAAAGCCGCGTCGGACGTATACGCACCCATTGCCGGTGAAGTCGTTGCCATCAACGAAGCGCTGGTGAACGAGCCGGAACTGGCCAACACCGAGCCGTATGGCGATGCCTGGTTCTTCCGCGTGCGCCCGGCGGATGCCGACGCACTGGCCGGCGCGCTGGATGCTGCCGGCTACGTGGATCTGATCGGCGCCTGATGCCATGGCCGGGCTGCTCCGGGACCGGCTGATTTTCGCGGTACTCGGTGCACTGTTCGGCCTGTTCTACGGCGTACTGCTGGTGTTCGCGCTGGCCAGCTGGATGACCTCGCCGCTGGCGGCGCGCCTGCTGATGCTCAGCAGCGGCGGCTTTGCGCTGACCGGTTTGCTGAGCGGTGGCTGGCTGTTCGATACGCTGTTTGCCGCGCTCATCGTGTTATGGGGGCTGCTGACCGGCACCGGTTCATATGCCGGCCGGCCGGCCCTCACCGGCAATGGCTGGGTGGGTCGTTTGTTTCTGTTTGGGGCCGTTAGCGGCCTTGTTTTGTATTTTGCTTACTGATGATGGCCGCGCCCCCGCGCGGCCGCCCATCAGCGTAATGCTATTTTTCGGGTATATCGCATGACTTCCCTGCCTCAATCGCTGCTGGCGCTGGAACAGCACGACGAATTCATCGGCCGCCACATCGGCCCGGACGCCAACGCGCAGCAGCAGATGCTGGCAACCCTGAACGTTGCCTCGCTCGACGCGCTGGTGGCCGAGACCGTGCCGGCCGCGATTCGCCTGCCGGCCGATCTGCCGCTGCCGGCGCCGCGCCGCGAGGTGGATGCACTGGCCGACATCGCCGCGCACGCCAAAAAGAACGTGGTGCGCACGTCCTTGCTGGGGCAGGGTTACTACGACACGCTCACGCCCAAGGTCATCCTGCGCAATGTGCTGGAGAACCCGGGCTGGTACACCGCCTACACGCCGTATCAGGCGGAAATCGCCCAGGGCCGGCTGGAGTCGCTGCTGAATTACCAGCAGATGGTGATTGACCTCACCGGGCTGGAACTGGCAAATGCATCGCTGCTGGATGAAGCCACCGCAGCGGCCGAGGCCATGGCCATGGCGCGGCGCATTTCCAAGTCCAAATCGAACGTGTTCTTTGTCGATGCTGCCGTATTCCCGCAAACGCTGGACGTGCTGAAAACGCGCGCGCACGGTTTCGGTTTCGAGCTGCGTGTCGGCACCCTGGACGAAGCAGCCGGCGCCGATGTGTTCGGCGCGCTGCTGCAATACCCGGGCGATGATGGCGAAGTGCGCGATCTGGCGCCGGCCATTGCCGCGCTCAAGGCGGCTGGCGCCGTTGTTGCCGTTGCGACTGACCTGCTGGCGCTGGTGCTGCTGAAATCGCCGGGCGAGCTGGGCGCGGACATTGCGCTGGGTTCGGCGCAGCGCTTTGGCGTGCCCATGGGCTTTGGCGGCCCGCACGCCGCCTTCTTTGCCACGCGCGACGAGCACAAGCGCTCGGTGCCGGGCCGCATCATCGGCGTGTCGGTCGATGCACGTGGCAAGACGGCGCTGCGCATGGCGCTGCAAACGCGCGAGCAACACATCCGCCGCGAAAAGGCCAACTCCAATATCTGTACTTCGCAGGTGCTGCTGGCCAATATCGCCGGCCTGTATGCGGTGTACCACGGCCCGCAGGGGCTGACGCGCATTGCGCAGCGCACCGCGCGCCTGCTGGCGATTTTCGTCGCCGGCCTGAAGAACGGCGGTGTGGCGGTGCAGAACGCCAGCGCCTTCGACACCGTGCGCATCGCCGTGGCCGACAGCGCCGCGCTGGTGGCCGAGGCTGAAGTGGCCGGCTACAACGTGCGCCGCGTCGCTGCTGGCACCGTGGCGGTGTCGTTCGACGAAACCACCACCCGCGCCGATGTGGCTGCGCTGTGGCAGGTGTTCGGCGTCAGCGCCGATGTCGAAAAACTCGATGCAGATGCGGCCAGCCTGATCCCGGCTGCGCTGCAACGCACCTCCGCCTTCCTGACTCACCCGGTGTTCAACAGCTACCACACCGAGCACGAAATGCTGCGCTACATGAAGCGGCTGGAAAACAAGGACCTGGCGCTGAATCATTCGATGATCTCGCTCGGCTCGTGCACCATGAAGCTGAACGCCACCAGCGAGATGATCCCCATCACCTGGCCTGAATTCGGCCGCATCCACCCGTTTGCGCCGGCCGAGCAAACCACCGGCTATGTGGCGATGATTGAAGAGCTGGCCGAATGGCTGCGCATCATCACCGGCTTCGATACCGTCTGCATGCAGCCCAACTCGGGCGCGCAAGGCGAATACGCCGGTCTGGTCGCCATCCAGCGCTATCACGAGTCGCGCGGCGATGCGCACCGCACCGTCTGCCTGATCCCCAAGTCGGCGCATGGCACCAACCCGGCGACAGCACAGATGATCGGTCTGTCGGTGGTGGTGGTCGATTGCGACGAAGCCGGCAACGTCGACGTGGCCGACCTCAAAGCCAAGGCTGAAAAGCACGCGGCCGAGCTGTCGTGCCTGATGATCACCTACCCGTCCACGCACGGCGTGTTCGAGGAAGCAGTGCGCGAGATTTGCGACATCGTGCACGGCTTTGGCGGCCAGGTGTATATGGACGGCGCCAACCTCAATGCGCAGGTTGGCCTGACCGCGCCGGGCTTCATCGGCGCCGACGTCAGCCACATGAATCTGCACAAGACCTTCTGCATTCCGCACGGCGGCGGCGGCCCGGGCATGGGCCCGATTGGCCTGAAGGCGCATCTGGCGCCGTTCGTCCCCAACCACGCCGTGCGCGCGGTGCCGGGCGAGAGCGTGGGCCAGAGCGCGGTGTCGGCCGCGCCGTATGGCTCGGCGTCCATCCTGCCGATCTCGTGGATGTATGTCGCCATGATGGGTGGCAGCGGCCTCAAGCAGGCCACGTCGGTGGCGCTGCTGAACGCCAACTATGTCGCCAGCCAGCTGGCCGGCCACTACCCGGTGCTGTACACGGGTACGCGCGGCCGCGTGGCGCACGAGTGCATCATCGACATCCGCCCGATCAAGGCGGCCACCGGCGTGAGCGAAGTGGACATCGCCAAGCGCCTGATGGACTACGGCTTCCACGCGCCGACCATGAGCTTCCCGGTGCCGGGCACCATCATGATCGAGCCGACCGAATCGGAATCCAAGGCCGAGCTGGATCGCTTCATCGACGCCCTGATCAGCATCCGTGCCGAAATCGCCAGGGTGGAGGACGGCAGCTGGCCGGCCGACGCCAACCCGCTGAAAAACGCGCCGCACACGCAGGCGGACGTGATGGGCGCGGATTGGGATCGTCCCTACAGCCGCGAGCAGGCGGTGTTCCCGCTGGCCTGGGTGCGTGACAACAAGTTCTGGCCGAGCGTGAACCGTATCGACGATGTATACGGCGACCGAAACCTGTTCTGCGCCTGCGTGCCGATGGATGAATACGCGGCGTGATTACGCTGTATGAGCTGGCCTGGTCGCACTATTGCGAAAAAGTGCGGCTGGCCCTCGCCTATAAAGGCGTGCCGTGGCGGCGCGTGGGCGATAACGCGTTCAGCAAGGCCGGCATCCATGCGGTGGCCGGCGGCCAGCGCGTGCCGCGCCACGCCTTCCCCACCGTGCACGACGATGCCACCGGCGCGGTGGTGTTCGAATCGACGCCCATTCTCGATTACCTCGATCAGCGCTATCCGGATGCGCCGCTGCTCTACCCCGGTGACGCGGCCAACCGCGCCGCCATCCGGCAGCGGCTGATCGAGTTCGATACCCTGCTGGGCGTGCCGGCGCGGCGCTTTGGCTATACCCAGCTCATTCTTGAATGCCCCACCGTGCTGCCCTCGCTGTTTCTGGGTCAGATCGCCGGCGGCGTGTTCACCAAGCCCGGCCTGCGCTGGCTCACCGGCCACGTCCTTGGCATCTTGCTGACCAAGCGCTTTGCCTTCCACCGCAGCGAGGCCATCGGCCTGTATGAGGGGCTGGAGCGCTATCTGCTCGATCTGGCTGCCGCGCTGGACGGGCGCGAGTTCGTGGTGGGCGAGGCGTTTTCCGCTGCCGACATCACGCTGGCCACGCATTTGCGGCCGCTGCTCATCGTCCCGTTCTTTGCCGAGCACCCCGGCCTGCAGGGGCTGTTTGCCCGCCAGCAGCAGGTGTTTGCCCAACTGGGCGCCGAGGCGGAATTCCCCTACCAGGCTGCCATTACCGCCGCTCGCCAGCACCGTGCTCCGGTGCGCCGCAAGCTGCGCGATGTGGCCGGCAGCCTGCCGCTGCAGCCCGCCGGCGCTCTGGCCGGCAATGATCAGAACAAGGTGTGGACGTGGAACATGGTGCTGCACCCGTGGTATTACCTGGTCACGCTCAGGCGCAATAAGGCACGACTTGCGCTGGCCTCTTCACAGTACCGGTGACATAGCCATGCAACGCGGCCTGCTGCATCATCTGTCCTTTGGTGTGCGCGATCTGGCACGCGCTGCGGCGTTTTATGATGCGGTGCTGGCCACCGTGGGCTACCGCCGCGTGTTCGAGAGCGACACTGCGGTGGGCTATGGCCTGGTCGATGGGCAGGATGCCTTTTGCATCAAGGCGCGCGCCGGTGCGGCTGCGCCGGGGGCGGGGTTTCATCTGGCTTTTACCGCCCGCACGCGTGATGATGTGCACGCCTTTCATGCCGCTGCGCTGGCGCATGGCGGCCGCGACAACGGCGCCCCCGGCCTGCGCGCGCATTACGGCCCGCATTATTACGCGGCATTCATTACCGACCCCGATGGCTATGCCATCGAGATCGTCATCAACACCCCGGCTTGAGCCTGCCGGCCCGGCCCCCACAAGAAACAAAAAGGAAACCGCCATGACCATCACTACCCTCGTGCTGACCGTGCTGGGCGCAGACAAACCCGGTCTGGTCGAGCAACTGGCCGAAGTCGTCGCCGCGCACAAGGCCAACTGGCTGGAGTCGTCGATGAGCCGGCTGGCCGGCCAGTTTGCCGGCATCCTGCGCATCGAGCTGAACGGCGCCGACCGCGCCGCGCTGGAAGCCGCGCTGCAACAGCTGCCCGATCTGCAGGTGGCGGTGGTTGAGGGCGGCGCGGCCGAGGAATACCCGATCGAGCTGATGCTGTCAGTCACCGCACACGACCGCATCGGCATCGTGAAGGAAGTGACGCAGGTACTGGCCCGCCACGGCGTGAACGTCGACCAGCTCAGCACCGAAGTCGTGCCCGCGCCGATGTCGAGCGAGCCGCTGTTCCAGGCCGGCGCCGTGCTGCGCGCCCGCGCCGGTTTCGATGTGGATGCACTGCAGCGCGATCTGGAAGCGCTATCCGACGATCTGTTCGTCGAATTCGGCAGCGCGGACTAAGAGCCGCTACAAAACCCTGCTGGCGGCGTTACGCTCACTGGCCGTACGCCTTGTACTGTCTGCGTTTCGCGTGCCTTGCCAGCATCGCTACACTGGGCTTTGTTAGCGGCTCTAAGCCGCCGAACACAGCGCCGGACAGCAAAGACCCCGCCATGGCGGGGTCTTTGTATGTGGCGGGCAGCTGCAACCCAGTGGCGATACGGCAGGCGCTCAGTATTCGCCCAGCAGCCACGAGATGGCCACCGCAAAATACTCGCGCAGCCATGCGTTGTAGCGCGCAACGAGCGGCGTGGGCGCGCCGGCAGTCATCACGTTGCCGAAACCCTGGCGCTGGGCAATGCGCCCGGCGCGCCACATGTGGAAGTCGCTGCTGACCACCAGTACGGCATCGCTATCGGGCTGGTGGCCATGCCTGGCGAGCACGCGATGGCTGAACAGCAGGTTTTCCTGGGTGCTGGTGCTGCGGTCTTCGCGCAGGATGCGGCTGTCGGCAATGCCATGCGCTAGCAAGTCGGTGCGCATCGCATCGGCCTCGCTCACGGCTTCGCTCAGCCCTTGGCCGCCGGATACCACCAATACCGCATGCGGATATTGCCCTGCCAGCTGCCGCGCCCGATTCAGGCGTGCCTGCAGCATCGGCGAAGGCCGGTCGCCATCGAGCCCCGAACCCAATACGATGATGGCGGAAGGCGCGACCGCCGGGGTGGCTAGTTGCTGTCGGGCCAGGTGCCAGAAAAACGCCAGCAGCGTGATCAGCCAGGCCAGCAAGAGCCAGCCCAGCGCCTGCCAGGCACGCTGGCGCCATACGGCTCGCTGCAGCCAGCCCTGCCAGCGGCGGGCCAGCAACACGGGTAACAGCAGTCCCAGCCCGAGGAACAAGGGCACCAGCGTACCGACATTGAGTTTGCCCGCCAGGCACCAGGCCAGGCCATCCAGCGCAAGCAGTGCGCCTGCCAGTATTTGCAGCCATTGCCGCGGGGATTGCTTGCCAAGCTGCATGTGCCGGGGCCGCCACTAGGGAGTTGGATAGCCGCCGATTATGCGCAGCGCAGGCCACGGCGGCAAAACTGCCTGCAGTGCAGGCAGAAATCATGCCGTGTTGTGCGTGCCGCCATGCCGCGTGCGCGCGCTTTTTCGCCTGCCGGCCCGTAATCGCCGGGGCCGGCTTGGTGGGTGGCGCTAAGTCACGGTAAAATCATCGTTTTTCCGGGGCGGCCTGTTGCTGCTCCTGCAAACAGGAATACAGCATGAGCCTCAAATGCGGCATCGTCGGCCTGCCCAACGTCGGCAAGTCCACGCTTTTCAACGCCTTGACCAAGGCCGGCATCGAAGCCGCCAACTACCCGTTCTGCACCATCGAGCCCAATGTCGGCATCGTCGAAGTGCCGGATGCGCGCCTGCAGCAGCTGGCCGGCATCATCAATCCGCAGAAAATCGTGCCGGCCATCGTCGAATTCGTCGACATCGCCGGTCTGGTGGCGGGTGCTTCCAAGGGTGAGGGCCTGGGTAACCAGTTCCTCGCCAACATCCGCGAGACCGATGCCATCGTCAACGTGGTACGCTGCTTCAACGACGACAACATCATCCACGTGGCCGGCCGCATCGACCCGATCGACGACATCATCGTGATCGGCACCGAGCTGGCGCTGGCCGACCTCGCCACGGTGGAAAAAGCCATCCAGCGCGAAGGCAAAAAGGCCAAGTCGGGCGACAAGGACGCGATTGCGCAAATCAAGGTGCTGGAAAAGCTGCTGCCGCACCTGAACGAAGGCAAGCCCGCGCGCTCGGCCGGGCTGTCCGATGACGACAAGCTGGCGATCAAGTCGCTGTGCCTGCTCACCATCAAGCCGGCCATGTACGTGGCCAACGTGGCCGAAGACGGCTTCCAGAACAACCCGCTGCTGGACAAGGTCACCGCGCACGCCCAGGCCGAAGGCGCACCGGTGGTGGCCGTCTGCGCCGCCATCGAATCGGAAATCGCCGAGCTGGACGACGCCGACAAGATCGAATTCCTGTCCGAACTGGGCCTGGAAGAGCCGGGCCTGAACCGCCTGATCCGCGCCGGCTTCCAGTTGCTGGGCCTGCAGACCTACTTCACCGCCGGTGTGAAGGAAGTACGCGCTTGGACCATCCACGTCGGCGATACCGCCCCGCAAGCGGCCGGCGTGATCCACACCGACTTCGAACGCGGCTTCATCCGCGCACAAACCATCGGCTTCGACGACTTCATCCAGTACAAGGGTGAACAAGGCGCCAAGGAAGCCGGCAAGATGCGCGCCGAAGGCAAGGAATACGTGGTGAAGGATGGCGACGTGCTGAACTTCCTGTTCAACGTCTGATTCAAGCAAACCGGTTCAGGTGTATGCATTCCAGCGTGCAGACGTGGCACCCAGAGCGATGCGCAGCCCCGTGAAGACGGGGCTTTTTCTTTCCCAACCACATTCGCTACCCCGAAGTCTGCTGCTGGTGCAATGCAGCCGGGGCTGGCTTTTATCTTGAGGCAAGTTAAACGACTCGACCTTTGGCGATGGAAATACCGGCTGTGCGGCAAACAGAGCCGTTACGGAGTCGGAGGCGATTCCGCCCTGCCCAGGTTAAGGGAGGCAGTTGAAGCCACCCGCAAGTCACTGCCTGGAGCGGCTAGCAAAACCCTGCTGGCGGCGTTACGCTCACTGGCCGTACGCCTTGTACTGGCTGCGTTTCGCGTGCCTTGCCAGCACGGCTACACTGGGTTTTGTCAGCCGCTCTTATTGCTTGCAAGCAATAAGTAATTCATCAGGGCAATCGCGTGGCTGCGTCTTCCGTGAAGCCCTGGCTGCAGTTGTGTCGCATTGATAAGATGCCCGCTTTATTTGGTTACGCCGATCAGGGCGCTTGATCTGAAGCGCTGCGTCGCTGGTATTCGCCGCCCCGGTGACCGGGGCGGCGCTAACCGGCAAGGATGTGCCAACCGCTTGATTTCCTTCGATGACTACGAGGGCCGCAGTGCTGTCCGGTTGGCAAGCGCCCAGTCCGTCGCGCGCACTGCGAGCGATGGAAGGCTGCGGGCTGGTGGCGCTGAAAAATATGTGCGAGATCGAACCGATTGCACTGGCGACCAGTTTCAAAATGCTGATTAACCGAAGAACGACGCGATGAAGGGGGTGGCAATGCAAGAGGGCGTGATCACCGAAGCGGATACCTGCCGCGAATTTGTCACTCCCCGTTTGGTGGAGGCTGGCTGGGGTACTGCACCGCACGCCATCGGGGAGCAGCGCAGCTTCACCAATGGGCGGATCATCGTCGCTGGCGGCAAGGTACGGCGCGGCAAGCAAAAGCGGGCTGACTACCTTCTGTACTACCGCCGTGACTACCCCCTGGCTGTGGTCGAAGCCAAGGAAATCGGCCTCCCTGCCGAAACCGGCGTTCAGCAGGCGCGCGAGTACGCCGAGATTCTCGGCCTCAAGTTCGCCTACGCCACCAACGGCCACCGCATCATCGAGATCGACTACACCACCGGCACCGAACGCGAGGTGGATCGCTACGCCACCCCCGACGAGCTGTTTGCCAGGTTGGCCGCCGCGACGCAATTGCCAGCATCGACGGCCCCTTGCTTGCTGGAACCGTTCAATCTTGTATCTGGCAAGGTGCCCCGCTATTACCAGCAGATTGCGATCCACCGGGTAATTGAGTCGATCCTGCTCGGACAGAAACGCATCCTTGCCACACTGGCCACCGGCACAGGCAAGACCTGCGTCGCCTTCCAGATTTGCTGGAAGCTGTGGAGCAGCCGCTGGAACCGAACCGGCGAGCACCGCCGCCCCAAGATTCTGTTCCTGGCCGACCGCAACATCCTGGTGGATGACCCGATGGCCAAGATGTTCGCGCCCTTTGGCGATGCCCGGCACAAGATTACGGGCGGGGACACCAGCCAGAGCCGCGATATGTATTTTGGTATCTACCAAGCGCTGACCACGGCCAGCGCTGACGTGTTCCGGCAATACCGCCCTGACTTCTTCGACCTGATCATCATCGACGAATGCCATCGCGGTTCCAGCCGCGATGAGAGCGCCTGGCGCGCCGTGCTCGATTACTTCGAGCCGGCTGTGCAATTCGGCATGACAGCCACGCCCTTGCGCGAAGAATCCCGCGACAGCTACGAATACTTCGGCAATCCGGTTTACACCTACAGCCTGCGCCAGGGCATCGAGGATGGCTTCCTCGCCCCCTATCGGGTGCATCGCGTCATCACCACGGTCGATGCTGCCGGATGGCGCCCCAGCAAAGATGAACTGGACCGCTACGGCCGCGAAGTGCCCGACGAGGAATACCAGACCAAGGACTTCGAGCGCGTAGTGGCCTTACGCTCCCGTACGCGGGCCATGGCCAAGCACCTGACCGATCTGCTCAAGGGCACCGACCGGTTCGCCAAGACCCTCGTGTTCTGCGTCGATCAGGAACACGCGGCCGAGATGCGGCAGGAGTTGGTGAATCTGAACAGTGACCTCGTCAAGCAGTATCCCGACTACGTCTGCCGCGTCACTGCTGATGAGGGCGCGATTGGCCTCACCCATTTATCGCACTTCCAGGACGTGGATAAGCCCACGCCCGTTATCCTCACCACATCCCAGTTGCTGACCACGGGCGTTGACGCCGAGATGGTCAAAAACGTGGTGCTGGCACGTGTAGTGGGCTCTCGCGCCGAGTTCAAGCAGATTGTTGGTCGCGGCACGCGACTAAAGGTCGATTACGGCAAGGAATACTTCAACATCATCGACTTCACCGGTACGGCCACCCACCACTTTGCCGACCCGGATTTCGATGGTGACCCGGAGCGAATCGAAGAGGTGACCGTCAATGATTCCGGCGAAGTCGTCGAGGCTGTCGCAGAAGAAATTCCTGGCGTTGCCGAGCCCGAAGCCGAGTACGTGGTGGAGCCGGAACAGAACGGCGAATCGGGGGGCGGCGACATCCTCTCTGATCCACCGGCCGAGCCACGCAAGTTCTACGTTGACGGCGGCGAAGTCGAAGTCATTGGCCATCTGGTCTACGACCTTGATACCGATGGCAAGAAGCTGCAGGTGGTCAAGTACACCGAATACTCCGGCCGCGCCGTCCGCACCCTGTACCCCACGCGCGAGGCGCTGCAATCGGCCTGGGCCAACCCCGACACCCGCGCCGAGGTGTTGCGCGAGTTGACTGATCGCGGCATCAGCTTTGAAGAGCTGGCCTCCAGTAGTGAACAGCCCGACGCCGATCCATTCGACCTGCTATGCCATTTAGCCTGGAACGCGCCGCTGCTCACCCGTCGCCAGCGCGCCGAGGCGGCCAGGCGCCAAGCCCAAGAGCTTTTCGCCCAACACGGCGATACCGCTCGTGAAATCCTTACGCTGCTGCTCGACCGCTACATCGAGCGCGGCATCCTGCAATTCAATGCGCTGTCCGAGCTGATGAAGGTGCAACCCTTCGACCGTTTCGGCAGTCCTTCCGAGATTGCCACCCGCCACTTCGGCGGCGTGCGGGGCATGAAGGACGCCATATCCCGGCTCCAGACGGCGCTTTACCAATAACGAGAACCAGCTTTAATGGCCAAGACCACCACGCCAACTGGCGAGAAAAAGACGCGAGCACCACGCAAAGCCAAGGCGCCACTCACTACCCGAGAAAACCTCTCGGCGCTGATCGGCACTGCCCGCAAGATTCTGCGCAAGGACAAAGGGCTCAATGGCGACGTGGATCGCCTGCCGCTGCTGACCTGGGTAATGTTCCTCAAGTTCCTTGACGACCTCGAAATCGTGCACGAGGAAGAGGCCGAACTCGACGGCAAGCGCTATCAGCCCATCATCGAAGCGCCCTACCGCTGGCGCGACTGGGCGGCCAGAGAAGACGGCATCTCCGGTGATGAACTGCTGGCCTTTATCAGCCAGGAATTCGCTGTGCGCGCTGACGGCAATGCCGGCAGGGGCCTGTTCGCCTATTTGCGTGGTCTTGCGGGTGAGGGCGAAAAAGGCAGCCAGCGTGAAGTCATCGCCAATGTGTTCAAGGGCGTGCAGAACCGCATGGTCAGTGGCTACCTGCTGCGCGACATCATCAACAAGATCAACGGCATCCATTTCTCGGCCAGCGAGGAAATCCACACCCTCTCGCACCTGTACGAATCCATGCTGCGCGAGATGCGCGATGCAGCGGGCGATGCCGGCGAGTTCTACACACCGCGCCCGGTCGTGCGCTTTATGGTGCAAGTGACTGATCCGCGTTTGGACGAAACAGTGCTTGATCCGGCTTGTGGCACGGGCGGCTTTCTGGTCGAGGCCTACGACCATATCGCGCCACAGGTGGCCACACCAGACCAGCGCCGCGCCTTGCAGTGCGACACCCTGTATGGGCAGGAAGCCAAGCCGCTACCCTACATGCTGGCGCAGATGAACCTGTTGCTGCACGGCCTGGAAGCACCGCAGATCGCCTATGGCAACACGCTGGAGCGGCGGATCAACGAGATCGGCCACGGCGAGCGCGTGGACGTGATCCTTACCAACCCGCCCTTTGGCGGCGAGGAAGAGGTCGGCATCAAAGCCAACTTCCCACCCAATATGCAGACGGCGGAAACCACGCTGCTGTTCCTGCAGTACGTCATGCGCAAGCTGCGCGTGGCCGGTGCTCCGGTGCCAGGCGGCAAACCGGCTGCCCGTGGCGGCCGTGCCGCCGTGGTCGTGCCCAATGGCACCCTGTTTGGTGATGGCGTCTGCGCCGTCATCAAGGAGGAGATGCTCAAGGAATTCAGGCTGCACACCATCGTGCGCCTGCCGCAGGGCGTGTTCGCGCCCTATACCGACATCCCGGCCAACCTGCTGTTCTTCGAGCGTGGCGGCCCGACCGACACCATCTGGTATTACGAGCTGCCGCTGCCGGAAGGCCGCAAGAAGTACAGCAAGACGGCCCCCTTGCAGTTCGAGGAATTCGCGCAGGCAACATCGTGGTGGAACAACCGGGAGGAAGGCCCGCAGGCCTGGAAGGTGGACTTTGCCGCCAAGCGCGCAGCCGCCGTCGAGGCCGCCACGCCGCATTGGCAAAAAGCCGAGGCCGCGCGCAATGCCGCCATCGCCCTGGGCAAGCCCATCCGCGAGCTGGAGCAAACCATTCAGGCGGCCACGAATGGCAACAAGGCAGCCCTGCAAGATCAACTGCGCGCCTTGAAGGCCGAGCAGCAAGCCCATGAGCAATCAGCCAAGGTGGCACAGGCCGAAGGTGACAGCCTGTACTGGCCCATTTACAACCTGGACATCAAGAACCCGCACGCCCGCGCCGGACTGGAGCACGCCGACCCGAAAGACCTGATTGCCGCCATGCGCAGCCACGAGGCCGAGGTCATGCGCCTGCTGGGTGAGATTGAGGCCTTGGTCGCCGAGGTGCAGGCATGACAGCACCCACCGTGCCAACGCCCCAGAATCAGGCCGACTACGTCGCCGTCCACACCGACATCGTCACGTTGCTGGAGGCGGCGCGTCATGCCGCCGCACGCAGCGTCAATGCGCTGATGACCGCCTCTTACTGGGAAATCGGGCGGCGCATCGTCGAGTTCGAACAGGGCGGGCAGGAGCGGGCCGGGTATGGCGAGGCAATGATCAAGCGGCTTGGAGGCGATTTAAGTCGCCAGTTCGGGCGCGGCTTTGGCTGGCGCAATCTGGCCCAAATGCGCACGTTCTACCTTGCTTGGCCAGCCGACCAGATTTTGCAGACACTGTCTGCAAAATCTCCAGCCCCCAAAATTCGCCAGACGCTGTCTGGCGACTTGGCTGCGGGCCCTGTGCCCGGCACGCCTCGGCAATCCATCGACCTGGCGGCGCTGGCACAGGCCTTTCCGCTGCCGTGGTCGGCCTATGTGCGCCTGCTCTCGGTCAAGAACCCGCAGGCCCGCGCCTTTTATGAAACCGAGACGCTGCGTTGCGGCTGGTCGGTGCGCCAGCTCGACCGCCAGGTGGGCAGCCAGTTTTACGAACGCACCGCCCTGTCGCACAACAAGGCGGCGATGCTGGAAAAGGGCGAAGTGGCCGAGCCTGGCGACGCCATCACGCCCGAGCAAGCCATCAAAGACCCCTTCGTGCTGGAGTTCCTCAACCTCAGGGACGAGTATTCCGAGTCCGACCTGGAAGACGCCCTGATTCAGCATCTGGCCGACTTCCTGCTGGAACTGGGCGACGACTTCGCCTTTGTCGGCCGTCAGCGCCGCCTGCGGCTGGACGACACCTGGTTCCGCGTTGACCTGCTGTTCTTCCACCGCCGACTCAAGTGCCTGCTGATCATCGACCTCAAGATCGGCAAGTTCAGCCATGCCGATGCAGGGCAGATGCACTTGTATCTGAACTATGCCCGCGAGCACTGGATGAAACCGGGCGAGAACCCACCCGTTGGCCTGATCCTGTGTGCAAGCAAGGGCAGCAACGAAGCCCATTACGCCCTGGAAGGTCTGCCAAACAAGGTACTGGCTGCGGAATACCAGACCGTCCTGCCGGATGAAAAGCTGCTGGCCGAGGAACTCGACAAGACGCGCCGGGAGCTGGAGGCAAGACGGGCCGGGCGCGGTGGCGATGTGGAGGGGGACGTATGAAGGCGTGGCCCTTGGTGAAGCTCGGGGATTTGCTTGAGCAGATCGACCGCATGGAGAGAGTTGATCCCAACGCAACCTATCACCTGCTTGGAGTGCGTCTCGAAGGAAATGGCCCTTTCATCCGCGAAACAGTCACAGGTGCAGAGACATCGGCCGGGCGTCTCAATCAGGTTCAGTCGGGCGACTTCATCTACAGCCGTTTGTTCGCTTGGCGCGGAGCGTTTGGGGTTATCACAGACGCAATGGACGGCTGCTTTGTCTCCAACGAGTTCCCCATTTTCCGTACCAATCAAGAACGCCTTGATGTGGGTTACTTGGCCAGATGGTTCCAGTTGCCAAACGTGTGGCGGAAAGTTGAGGAAAACTGCACAGGTAGCACGCCAACCACGCGCAACCGCTTCAAGGAGCAGTTCTTCTTCGATCTAGAAATCCCACTCCCTCCGTTGACCGAACAACAAGCCCTCGTCGCCCGCCTCGACGCACTGGCCGAGAAAGCCCGGCAGGTCGAAGCGCATCTGGATGCCGTTGAGCGCGATGCCGAGCGTCTGATCCGCAGCTACATATTTGGCCGCGAGGGCGAGCGGCCGGTGAAGCGCCGTATGTCGGAGCTGGTCTCGCAACGACAGCCAGATGTGGCCGTGGACGGCACAGCCCAGTACCGTTTTGCGGGCGTCTACTCCTTCGGGCGAGGAGTGTTCCCCAGTGCGATCAAGATGGGCAGCGAGTTTGCCTATCAACGGCTGTCCACCGTTCGTGCCGGCGATTTCATTTATCCCAAGCTGATGGCCTGGGAGGGTGCGTTGGGCGTCGTGCCGCCAGGGTGCGACGGCATGGTGGTGTCACCCGAGTTTCCGGTATTCACGGTCAACACTGAAGCCGTGCTGCCCGAAGTGCTCGACATCTACTTCCGCACGCCGGAAGTCTGGCCAACACTGGCGGAGATTAGTGGCGGCACGAATGCCCGTCGCCGTCGATTGCAGCCTACCGCCTTCCTCAGTTATGAGATGCCGGTGCCCCCGATGGACAAGCAGCTTGAACTCCGCGCCATCTACCAGCATGCACAGACCCTCAAGGCCAAACACTCAGCGATCCGCGAAGCCAATGCCGCACTGCTACCCGCGACGCTGGAGCGCGTTTTCTCGACCGGAGTGACCGACCATGCCTGACCAGCCGTTGCAAAACGCGCTGTTCGACGATGGCCGATGACCCACATATCTTTGTGAGGGGGCCGACTGCGGGCGCTGCAGCAATGGCCAACAGTATCATGCTTGTTCTGCGTAACTTGTGATTGTTGTCGGTGTTGCCATCACTGTCTCAGCGCCAAAGCCCCGTTTCGACGGGGCTTTTTCTTTGTTTGCCAGCCACCGTGGTCATTTTCCACGTGCGCCTTGAGTGTAGTGCCGTTGCTTGACTGTTTTAGGATGATTGTCCTATTCTGGGAATGATTAGGATGATTGTCCTAAGTGCCGTGCAAAACTGAATGACCCTCGGCAGCCGCCTGGCGGGCATCCGCACAATGGATTCACTGATCAACTGGACGGATTGCCATGCGCCTTGCCCCGGATAGCGCGACGACGCGCGAGCAAATCATTGCTGCGGCGGATACGCTGTTTTATCAGCACGGTTTCGAGCACGCGTCGTTCACCGACATTGCGGCTGCGGTGGGTATATCGCGCGGCAATTTCTATTACCACTTCAAGACCAAGGACGACATTCTGGCGGCGGTGATTGCATCCCGCCTGGTGCGTACGCAAGCGCTGCTGGCTGGCTGGGCGGCTGATAACGATGCGCCAGCCGTGCGGATACGCTGTTTCATCAACCTGCTGATTGCCAATCGCGAGCCGATCATGCGCTACGGCTGCCCGGTCGGCACGCTGTGCGCAGAGCTGGCCAAGCTTGGCCATCTGGCGCATGCCGATGCCAGCAAGCTCTATACCCTGTTCCGTGACTGGCTGGCCTGCCAGTTCCATGCCGCAGGGCGAGGAGCAGAGGCCGATACGCTGGCCATGCATCTGTTGATGCGCAGCCAGGGCGTTGCCGCACTGGCGCAGTCGTTTCACGATGAAGATTTCATCCGCCGCGAGGTGGCCGCCATGCATGCCTGGCTGGACGTGCAACTGGCCATGTCTTGAGCAAATTTTTCCGTTTCAACCACCTGCATCACCGTTTGGAGGTGTACCCATGTTTGTTGTTTTGCTCGAATTTGCTACCAACAAAAGCCAGGCAGCCCACTTTATGGAAGGGCACAAGGCGTGGCTGCAGCGCGGCTTTGATGACGGGGTGTTCCAGTTGTCGGGCAGCGTCCTGCCTGCTGCGGGTGGTGCGGTGCTGGCGCACGGTGTGACGCGGGCCGAGCTGGAACAGCGCGTGGCGCAAGACCCTTTCGTGGCCGAGGGTGTGGTCGGCGCAAAAATCATCGAGATTGCGCCGTCGCGCGCCAGCGAGCCATTGGCCTTCTTGCTCGCCTGAGCCGGATAGCAAGAGCCGCACCTCAAATTGCCAAGGAGGCACTCATGCACTGGAGCATCGATCGCTACGCGCAGGCGTGGCATTTCGCCACCTTGCACCATATGGGGCAGACTTACGGCGGCACCCGGCCGGATGAGCGCATTCCCTATATCAACCACATCGCCAGTGTGGCGGCCGAAGTGCTGTGGGGCTGTGGGCAGGACAGCGGTCTGGATGTCGATCTGGCGCTGCAGTGCGCGCTGTTGCACGACGTGGTTGAGGATACGCCCGCAACGGTCGAGGAGTTGGCGCAGACCTTTGGCCCGGCCGTGGCTGCCGGCGTGCTGGCTTTGACCAAGAATGAGCAGTTGCCCACCAAGCAGGAACAGATGGCGGACAGCTTGCAGCGCATTTTGCAGCAGCCCCGGGAGATCGCACTGGTAAAGCTCGCCGACCGCATTACCAATCTCTATCACCCACCGTATTACTGGAGTGATGAGAAGATCGCGCAATACCGCATCGAGGCGAGCCTCATTCTGGATGCGCTGGGCCACGCCAGCACCCCGCTGGCCGCGCGACTGACCGACAAGATTGCTGCTTACGGTCAGGCATGAACCCGGGGCAACCGGGGAGGCGTGCAGATTCGCAACAGAACGCCCCCTATATCCTCCGCTGAGCATGCTGTTGTTGCAAGGAATTGGAAAGCTCAATTAGGGTAAGCATCCCGTGAAAATGACTACCCACAAGTGAGTTTGCCATGCTGGTTTCCGAGCCCTCCGTTGCTCAACAACTTGCCGATCAAGGGCTGCTGGTGTTGCGCGACCGTTTGCGTGTACTGGCTGCGGCGGGTGACGTGCAGCGCGTCGAGAAGATTTACCAGTTGCTGGAGCAGGACTGGTGGGCGGCGGCCAAGCCGGATGATCGTCCTTATGAAGCGGTGTGTGCCGAGGGGGCGCTGTTCGATACCCGGCAAGTGGCCGGGCCGCAGCGGCTGGCCTTTCTGCATGCCTGGGTGCAGGCCTGCCCCGAGTCGTATCACGCGCACTTGATGCTGGGTATTTATGCATTGAGACGTGCGCAGGATTTTCGCGGTGGTGACTGGGCGCAGCAGGTCAGCGATGCGCAGTGGCTGGCCGCTGCCGTAGCTTGCGAGCATGCCGTGGTGCATTTTTGCGAAGCCATGCGCTGTAATCCGCGTGCGGCCATCGCCTATGCGAACATGTACGAGATCGCCTCGCGCTTTTCCGAGCCGGATTGGCTGGTGGCACTGTTTGCCGGCAGTAGCGACCCGGATGCGCGCCCCGAGGCGGATGAAGCCACCTGGCAGGCGGCGGCCGAATTGTTCGAGCCGGCCGGCCTGATCCCGCTGGATGTGGTGACCACCGAGCTGCCGCGGGGATTGCCGCTGCGTGCCGAACATGATGCCGACGACGGTGCGTTGTACTGGGTGCAGCAGGCGGCGCAGGCGCGCCCCAACTGGCTGGGCATCGTCACCAGCTATGCCTTTTACCGCACGCCGCGCTGGGGTGGCAGCCACGAAGAGATCGAACAGTTTGCCCACGGCCCCTTGTGTGCGGGCCTGAATGAAGCCGAGCGCAATGCGGTGCGCTGGATGGGCGCACATGACTATTTCTCTGCCTTTCACGATTGGGCGCTGCCTGAGCCGGGAGCTGAATCGCAGATCCGCCAGTGGCATGCCCAGTTCCAGCCCTGGCTGACCACGCCGCTGCCGCCCGCACACCGCCGCCACATGCTGGAATTGTGGGCATGCTTTCATGGCAAATCGCTGCAGCAGCCCGAGCAGGCGGTACGCATTTACATCGAGGCCTTTTCGCAAACCCCGCAGGATCTGGCTTTCGGCCCTTCCAGCAACTACGGCCACGACTTCATCTATCAGTTTCTGCGCCACCGCCAGGAGGCGCCGGCCGAATTCATGCGCGCGCTGTTCGAGCAAGCGGCCGGCAACAACAACTACGCAGCGCTGCTGGCATGGGCCGCAGTGGCATACCGTTTCGGCATGTGGGGCGTTGCAGCGGACCCGGCCAGGGCCGAAGCCTTGCTGGATGCAAGCGCGCAGCAAACCGCCGACGAAAGCGACGGGTTGACGACAGAATCGCTGGAAGGCCTGCTGTGGGAGGCCGGCTATCACGAACAGGCGCTTTGTGTGGCACGCGGGCTGGCACAGCGTGATTGCGCGTCGTCGTGTGCCTATCTGTACACCCTGCTGCGCGTGCGTGATGCGGATGACGACCCGGTGCCATCCTCGGCTGTCGCAGCGCCGTTCTATCAGCCGCAGCCTTATCGCAACCAGCATGAGGCATTGCGCTGGCTGGAGCGCGGGGCCGAGTTGGGCGCACCGCTGGCGGAATACAACTTTGCCTATCACATGACCGAGCAGCCGGAGTACGACCTGAGCCGCCCGGAGCAGTATGAACGCTGCAAGACCCTGTTCCTGAATGCAGCCCACAAGGGCTTGCACCAGGGTTGGCTGCAATTGGGCCGCGTGATGCTGACGCATGGCAATGCCGACGAACAGCGCGATGCGATTGCCAAGCTGCTGCGGCCATACGCGCTGGACGACGACCGAAGCACCAGCGCACGCGCCTGGGCCATGACCGATCTGGCCAAGGCCTATCGCGATGGCCGTGGCGTGCCCAAGAGCCTGCATGCGGCCAAGGCATGGATTACCCGCGCGCAGGAGCTGGCGCCCGATGATGGCTGGATCGGCGAATTGCACGGTGAGCTGCACGGCGGCGGTTCGCTGCTGGGGTCGGTGTTTGGCGCCTTCCGTGGCAGCGACAAGCTGGCGGCAGAGCACTACCCGCCCGGCATGCACGACTGATCCATCCCTGCGCCAGGCGCGGCCAGGCATGACCCCGGGGCCAACGGGGCGGTAGCGTGCAGATTCGCAACAAAACCGCCCCCTTCTGCCCCGTTGGCGATGCGGTGGTTGCAAGGTGTCAGAAAGCTCATTTAGGGTAGGTATCCAGAGAGAACGACTACCCCAGCGAGCTTGCCATGTCCGTTTCCCAGCCCACCAAAGCCCAGCAGCTGGCAGCGATCTGGCCGGCGTCGATATCGCCCCGACCGCTGCCGGCCCTTGCGCTCAGCGCAGCAACACAACATCGTCCGGCATGCGTGGCAGCGTCGTTGCGGGGTCGAAGCCGGTCAGCGTGGTGCTGGTGCCGTCGAGGAATTCGATCCGGCTGTAACCCTCCTTGCTCCAGGCGGCCGAGGGTTTGCCCGGGCCCCAGTAGATGGCGCCTAGCTTGCTCTTGCCGTCGTACACCTCGCAGGACATCGCCGTGCCGGCATCGGTGCAATTGCGCAGATAGCGGCCGCCCAGCCAGCCGTGCAGCACCGCCAGCGCCCGGCCGAAGTTGTTCAGGCGGTTCTGGCGCTTGTCTGCCATGGTCGAGCCCATCCACGAGGTATCGTGCGCAAACCAGTAGGTTCGTTCCACGCCGAGGTTGTGCGACACGACCAGCATCTTGGCGGCCAGACGTGCGGCATCGTCGCTCTGGAAGCTCTTGCTGAGTGGCCCTTCCTTGAATTTGGGCTGCAAGTTGTAGCCGGCCTCGGCGACAATGACGCCCGTTTCCGTATCCCAGACCGGGGTTTTGGCCAGGCCATAGCCGGCCTTGATGCGGTTGGTTTCTTCCACCATGTCGCGTAGTTCTTTCACGGTCTGGCGCGGCAGGTAGTAGTGAAAGCCGATCACGTCGCAGTACTGGCCGGCACCCGTTTTCAGAAAGGCATCCAGGCGCTTCAGGCCGTCGAACCCGTCCATGCTCGGGCAGACAATCTTGGCAGTCGGGTCGATCCTGCGCACTTCGGTGGCGGTGATTCTGGTCAGTTCCGCCAGCTTGGCAGCACTGCCCGAGAAAAAGCCTGGTGACCAGACTTTGACTGCCTCGGGCACGCGCGGCTCGTTCATCACCTCGTAGGCCGATATCTTGCCCTTGTAGCGCGTGGCTACTGTGCGCACGTAGCGCGCCCAGTCTTCCATGTCTGCCGGCTCGGCCGCTGCGCCGGGGCCGGTGTTGCCCTGTTCATCCGGCCGTGCCGATGCCCAGAGCGGGGTCTGGCCCAGCGTGTGCATCAGCGGCAAGTGGCGCGCCTGTGCAGCGGCAACGTGCTCGTCGAAGCGCTTGAAATCGAACTGGCCCTTCTGTGGCTCGATTTCGCGCCAGGTGGTGCCTTCAGCCCCCCAGATGCGCAGACCGTCGAACAGATTGTCCTGCAGGCCGTCAAAGGTGCGGTTATAGAGGATATGCTGGCCCAGAAAGACGGGACGTTCCCCTTGGGGCGCAGCGTGTGCAATGCCTGCAGACAGCGCAAGTGCAGCCAGAGCGAGGCGCGGGTTCATGAGGTAGATCATATCGGCGACCTGGAAATGAGCGGCGTCCTACACTAGCGCCTCGCCCCGCTTGGGACAAGTTAACTTATTGCAAACTTGCCGAATCGACAGCCAGTGTTTGATCGATGTAAGTCGCGTTGTCCCGCACATAGAACGGCCGCATGTGTTCATGGTCCATGAAGTGTGGCTCGCCGTCGTTCGACATGGCCGGGCAGATCGAGCCCCGGCATAGTGTGGCAATCGGGTCTATCACCCTGGCGCCATGGCGGGTGGCAATGTCGCGCAGGCGCGCCCAGATGGCCGCGTTCTTTTGCTGGAAGGCGCTGATGTCGACCATGGGCGTATCGTGGCGGCGCGACAGCGTGGTCCAGCGTGAGCCGTTCAGCATGCTTTTGGGTGAGAAGCGCTCATCCTTGGGCGAATTGAGCAGCAGATAGACCTGCTTGGTCTGCGCGAGCGATGCCACTTCCTTTTCCAGTGCGGCAAACGCGGCATCGACGGCACCCGGCTCGCCGAATGGAATCTGGCGCCCACCCGACTTGAACATCAGCTCGGCATTCTGCGGGTTCAGATAATTGTCCCAGTTGCCACCGATGACCACGACTTTCACATCGTCGCGGTGGGCAAGCTCGTACGATCCGGCCGCCACGCCCGGGCAGGCGGCGTGCGTGTGCGTCGCGATGTGGAACACGCCGGGCACGGCCGGGCAGCCGGGGCCGGTGGCAAAGATGACGGAATATTGCGGGCGCGGGTTTTCGGTCAGTAGCCGGTCGACGCGCGCTGCGTATTGCTCGACGATGGAATCGCCAATGAACACGACATAGTGCGGGTCGGTGCCAGCGCGCGTATAGAAGCTCGGCCCCGTTGCGGCCAGTTTCTTGAAGTTGCGCGGGGGGAAGTCCCAATCGTACTGCGCGGCGAGCAAGGCATCGACATCGCGCGTGGTGCTGCGTGCGCCCAGCAGGCCGCCAAACATGGCCAGACCGGCAAGGCACAGCGCGGCCATGCCTGCATACAGACCGGTCAGCGCGGCACGATTGCGCTCGCGCGATGCTTGCGGGTTCGGGCGGCGCAGGCGTTGCTCCACCAGGCGGTAAGTGGCCCAGGCCAGCACGAATGCTGCCCCGATCAGCGCAAAGCGCAGTTCTTTCGACATATTGCCGGCAAGGATGCGGCCGAAGGCAAGCAGCGGCCAGTGCCAGATATAGAGGGGATAGCTGATCAGGCCTATACCTGCCATGACACGGTTGCCCAGCACAAAGCGGTTGACCACGGCCTGCGGGCCGGCTGCGATCAGCAGCATGGCGCCCAGCACCGGCGGTACGGCCCACCAGCCGGGGAAGGCATGCGATTTGTCCAGCGTGTAGATGGTGTGCGCCAGCAGTGCGGCACCCGTCAGCGAGCACGCATGCCGTGCGGCCATGGCGCTGCGCTGCCCGGCAAAGGCCCGGCCGATATCGGCATGGCCCCTGACCGTGACGGCGTAGGCAAGGCCGGCGCCGCCCAGCAGCTCCCAGAAGCGTGTAAACGGCAGGTAGAAGACCGCGTCGGCATACTGCGCAATGCCATATACGTTGGCCGCGAACGAAGTCGTGGCAATGACCGCGCCGACCACCAGCAGGTTCAGGCGGCGACGCCACGCGGCCCACAGCAGCAGCGGCCAGACGATGTAGAACTGCTCCTCGACGCCCAGCGACCAAAGATGCAGCAGCGGCTTGGCGTCGGCCGCCGTGTCGAAGTAGCCCGTTTCCAGCCACAGCGCGACGTTGGCCACAAAGCCAGAGCCGGCGGCGATGTGTTTGCCCAGCATGGCAAATTCGTCCGGCGTCAGCACATACCAGCCGGACAGGGCTACGGTCACCAGCATCACGATCAGTGCCGGAAAGATGCGGCGTGCGCGGCGCGAGTAAAAATCGACAAAGCTGAAGCTGTTGTTCCGCAGGCTGCCAAACAGGATGGACGAGATCAGGAAGCCCGAAATGACGAAAAAGATGTCGACGCCGACATAGCCGCCGGCCAGCCAGCGCGGAAAGGCATGGAAAATGACCACGGCCAGCACGGCCACGGCGCGCAGGCCATCGATGTCCGGCCGGTATGCCGGGTGTGCCGCAGCATGCCCGTCGCCGAGCGCCGGTGCAGCCGTACTTGCGCTGGTGGCCGGGCTGCCCCGCTGGCCGGCTGCGTTGCGGTTTCTGGCATGGATGTCTGTGCCGCCGTCATTGCCCGGCGCGATGTATTCGGTGCTGTTCATCATGGAGGCTCTGGCCGGGCGGTAAATCCCGTACGCCGTTGCTGCGCCGGCTGGCTGGCGCGGAGGGACGAAGGCCCGCACGCTGCAAGTGCAGCAGCTGCACATCCGTCAAAACCCGGGATTGCCAAGCCGCAATTTGCATTGCAGTTGTCAAAGCCTGGGGAAAATTGTCGGAAATCTTAACAGTCATGCTGCATTTTCGACAGGCATTCGGCATGTAACTGTTGGTACGTGCAACAGGATTGTTTGGCAGGTTTCTGTCATGTCGCTGAAATGACGAGGTGACGGTATCTAAGCAGGCGGCAAAGTCGGGGGCATTCCAGTGTGTCGGCAGGTACTCTTGCCCCCAAATATCGCACCACCCGCGTTGACCCCGTGCAGATTCGCAACAAAACAGCCCCCTTCCACCCCGTTGGTGATGTCGCGGTTGCAAGGTAAAAGAAAGCTCATTTAGGGTAGGCCTCCAGAGAGGATGACCAACCACAAGCGAGTTCGCCCATGTCCGTTTCCCAGCCCTCCAAAGCCCAGCAGCTGGCAACGCACGGCGTGCGTGCGCTGCGTGATCGTTTGCGCACCCTTGCGGCGGCGGGCGATGTGCACCGGGTGGAAATGATTTACCGCCTGCTGGAGCAGGGCTGGTGGGAGGCGGCCAACCCCGACGAGCACCCCTATGTGCCGCTGTGCCGCGAGCCAGCGCTGTTCGATGGTGCCGTGGTACCCAGGCAGGAGCGGGTGGCGTTTTTGCAGGCGTGGGTGCAGGCCTATCCCGACTCCTATCATGCGCACCTGATGTCGGGCGCGTGCGCCCACATCCGGGCGCGGCAGTTTCGCGGCCGGGGCTTTGCCAAAGAGGTAAGCGCGGTGCAGTGGCTGGCCGCAACGGTGGCGGCCGAACATGCCGTGGTGCATTTCTGCGAAGCCATGCGCTGCAATCCGCGCGCGGCCATGGTCTATCTGCACATGTACGAGCTCAGCGCGCGTTTTACCGAGCCTGGCTGGCTGGTGGCGCTGTTTGCCGGCCGCAGCGACCCGGATGCACGCCCCGAGGGGACCGAGGAAGAGTGGCAAGAGGCCGTCGGCACCCATCTGATGCCATCGGGCCTGATGCCGCTGGATGACGTCCCCGCCGCGCTGCCGCCCGGTTTGCCGCTGCGCGCCGAGCACGATGCAAAAGACGGCCGTCTGTACTGGGTACAGCAGGCAACGCGTGCCCGGCCCGACTGGCTGGAAATCCTCACGACCTATGCGTTTTACCGCACGCCGCGCTGGAGCGGTGGCAGCCACGAAGAGATCGAGCAGTTTGCCCACGGCCCCCTCTGCGCCGGGCTGGGCGAGCCGGCGCGCAATGCGGTGCGCTGGGTGGGCGCGCATGACTATTTCTCGGCCTTTCACGAGTGGACCTTGCCCCCGCCCGGTGCCGAATCGCAGCTCCGCCGCTGGCAGGCCGAATTCCAGCCCTGGCTGACCATGCCGCTGCCGCCTGCGCAACGCCGCAGCGTGCTGGAGCTATGGGCCCATTTCCATGGTTACTCGCTCGATCAGCCTGCCAAAGCCGTGGAAATCTACGCGCAGGCTTTTGCGCAAACCCCGGCGCAGATTGCCTTCGAATCCGACAGCTGGAATGGCCATGACTTTCTTTACCAGTGTCTGCTCCACCGGCTGGCGGGGCCGCCCGAGCTGATGCGCACCCTGTTCGAGCAGGCGGTGGCCAATAACGACTATGCCGGGCTGCTGGGCTGGGCGGCGGTGGCCTATCGTTTCGGCATGTGGGGGGTAGCGGCAGACCCGGCTAGGGCAGAGGTCATCCTGGCTGCTTGTGCCGTGCGCACCGCAGAAGAGCTCTACGGATTGCAGACCGATACGCTTGAGACGCTGCTGTGGGAATCGGGCTATCACGAGCAGGCGCTCTATCTCGCGCGCGGCCTGGCCGAGCGCGATTGCGCCACTTCGTGTGCCTGCCTGTACAACCTGTTGCGCGAGCGCGAGCCGGATGAAGAGCCGGTGCTCTCGGCGGCCGTGGTCCCGTTTTACAAGCCGCATCCCCATCGCAACCAGCAAGAGGCGATGCGCTGGCTGCAACGTGGCGCCGAGCTGGGCGCACCCAATGCGGAATACAGCTTCGCACACCAGATGACCGTGCAACCGGCCTACGATCTGCGCCGGCCCGAGCACTATGAACGTTGCAAGGAATTGTTTTTCAGCGCGGCGCGCAAGGGCCTCGGCATGGGGGGGGTGCGCGGCGCGCGGGTGATGATTGCTCACGGTGGGCACGACGAGCAGCTGGATGCCGTCAACAAGGTGTTGCGGCCCTATGCGCTCGACGACGAGCTGGATGCCTACGATCGCGCCTGTGCCATGTACGATCTGGCCAAGGCCTATCGCGATGGCAGCAGCGTGCCGCAGAGCCAGCATGTGGCCAAGGCCTGGATTACCCGCGCGCGCGAGCTGGCACCTGATGACCACTGGATCATCAAGCTGCATGCCGAGCTGCACGGCGGCGGCTCCTTGCTGGGCTCGCTGCGCAATGCGCTGCGCCACAACAGGCTGGCGCCGGAACATTATCCGCCGGGCATGCATGACTGAGCGCCGCGTGTTCTGTTTGGCTGTACCTGCGCGCATGCGGCATCAAGCACCCGGCCAGGCCGGGCGCGCACCAGTGTTGAAGGGCGATACAGCGGCGCTGCCCTGCTTTAATCCACACCCCCCGCCCTCGCCGCCGCGAGGGGGCCTCGCTGTGCTCGTCAGCGGCAGGAATGACATTGCCGGGTGCCGCGTGTTCTTTTTGCCTGTACCTGCGCGCGTGCGGCATCAAGCCCCCGGCCAGGCCGGGCGCGCACCAGTGTTGAAGGGGAATGCAGCGGCGCGCTCCTGCTGTGTTCCACACCACTCGCAGTCGCAAGGCGCTAGCCGGCCTCGGGCCAATCTTCCATGCAGGCAACCATGAGCAACGCAGCGCGTAGCCCCGATCACGATGACGCCCGCGCCGAGCCGCGCGCCCGCATGCTGGGCTGGCTGCTGCTGGGTGATGTGGCGGTCTATGGCGTGATCGTACTGCTGTTCAGCCTGCCGCTGCTGGCTGGCTGGCTGGGGGGCATGTTGTGGTTCTGGGTGCTGGTGTTTACCGTCTCCTGGCCGGGCGTGGCCTATGTGCGCTTGCTGCTGCAGGCGCGGCGCGCCGAGCCGGATACGCAGGAAGCGGACGAGCTGCTGGTTGACCCGGCCAGCGTGCCGGTGCTGGCTGGCGTGCTGCGCGAGATCGAACAAGGGTTGGGCATGCGGCATGGCACGCAGATCGCGCTGGATGGCCGCATGAATGCCAGCATCCGTCTGGTGCAGCAGGGGCGGCGGCAGCGGCGCCGGCTGACCATCGGCCTGCCGGTGCTGCTGGCGCTGGACGAGCCATGCTGCCGCGCCATGCTGTTGCATGAATGCGCGCATCTGGCGCGCGAGCATGGCCGCTGGTCGCAGTGGTTCCATGTGCGCTTGCAGTGGTGGCGGCGGCTGGCCGATATCCACCGGCAGAACCACGCCATGTTTACCGTGCCGCTGCGTTTGTTCCTGCGCTGGTATGTGCCACGCCTGTGGCTGCGCCGGCTGGCTTTTTCCCGCGTGTGCGAGCGCATGGCCGACCAGTGGGCCGTCCAGCAGGGGGGCGCTGCGGCAGGGCGCTTGCATCTGGCGATGGCGGTGCAGGACCGCACGCTAAGCAACTATTGGCAGACACTGTATGCCGGTGCTGGCCGGCAAGGGATAGCCGCGGTGACGCCATATCAAATGCTGCTGAGCGTGCCGCAACATGCATTGCCGGTTGATCAGGCGCAGGCGCGCGCCTGGCTGGATGCTGCGCTGGCAGAGCCTGCCGCCGAGGGCGATACCCACCCGGTCTTGCTCGAGCGCCTGCAGATGGCCGGTGTGCACCCCGGGCAACTGCCGGCAGACTGGCCCTGGCAATGGCCGGCCCGCCCGGCTGCCACCGTCTGGCTGGGCAAGGCGCTGCCGGCGCTGGCCGCGCGGCTGGATGAGCACTGGCAGCAAGCGGCCGAGCCTTACTGGCAGCAGGCCGCCGATGCGGCCGGCGCGCGCACGGCGGAGTACCACGCCACGCGGCGGCGGCAGCAGATCCAGCGCCTGAACGCCGATGACTGGTTTGTGCTGGCTGTTTACCAGCGCGGGCAGGGCGCGGCTGAGTGGGTCGATGCCTTGCGGCAGGGGCTGGCGCTGGATGCGCGCCATGCCGGCCTGAACCGCCTGTTGGCCGAGCAGACCGCCAAGCGGGGCGACTGGGCTGCGGCCAGCCGGCGCTGGCAGATCGTGCTGGCCGATCCCGAGGCCGAGCGCGAAACCCCGCTGTGCGAGCTGCTGGCCTGCGCGCTGCGCCTGACCGACACGGCGCTGGCCACCTGGTGCCGCAGCGAGCTGGCGGCGCTGTATGTCTACGCCGAGTCGCCCGAGCTGTATCCGCACGGGCTGGGGCAGGCCGAGCTGGCCAAGGTGCGCAACGACCTGGACTTGCTGCTGCGCAGCGCCAACGCGGTGTGGCTGTTTCGCCAGTCGGAAGACGCCGCTGCGCCGGAGTGGTTGCTGCTGATCAAGGCCTGGGATGACTGGCTGCTGCGCACCGTGGCCAACGCCACCGGCCAGATCGAAGCCACCCGCGCGGCCTGCAACCGCCTGCTGCCCGAGGTACTGGGCAAAACCCATCTGAAACTGGCGGTGGATTATCTGCTGCCCGGTGATGTGCGCTTGGCTGCCTGCGTGGACGCCGCCAAACTGTAGCGGCAGGTGGATGTGTTCACAGCCTGCCTGTGATTAGTGCCGTGCCGGCGCAGTGCATCTCTGTTGATAATCGCCATGTATTGTTCCTGTTACGGAGTTGTCATGGCTGTTGTTGCACCTTCCCGCAAGGCGATCTGCCTTGTCCTGTCCGCGTCGCTGCTGCTGGGCGCCTGCGCCACCAATGATCTGGGCGACAAGCGCGACCTGAACAAGACCGAGATGGGCGCCATCATCGGCGCGGTGGGCGGCGCCGTGGTGGGCGCGGCGGTAAATCACCGCAATCGCGGCAAGGGCGCGTTGATTGGCGCGGTGGGTGGCGGTCTGGCCGGCGCCGGCATCGGTTATTACATGGACCAGCAGGCCAAGGATCTGCAAAAGCAGCTGGCGCCGGAAATCGGCCGGGGCGAGATCGTACTGCAAAAGCGCAGCGACAATACGCTGGTGGTCAGCATGACCTCGACCACCGGTTTCGACACCAACTCGGCCATGCTCAAAGCCGGCTATACGCCGACGCTGGACAAGATCGCCCGCGTGGTGAACCAGTATGGCAAGACGGCCATCACCATCATTGGCCACACCGACAATGTGGGCAAGGATGCCTACAACCAGCAATTGTCCGAGCAGCGCGCCCGCGCGGTATCGGATTACTTCGTCGGCCGCCAGGTGAACCCGGTGCGCTTGGACAGCTATGGCAAGGGCGAGCTGGAACCGCGCGCCAGCAACGACACCGAAGCCGGCCGGGCCATGAACCGCCGGGTGGAGTTGTGGATCATGCCGGTGACGGCAAGCTGATGGTGCGTGATGCTGGCGCTTGTGAGCTGTCGTGATGAGATTTAGCGCCTGCGGCGCGGCGTTTTGGTGCCGGTTCCGCCCGGCGGGCAGGTCAAGGGGGCGTCTCGCCACCCCCTTAACAATCCCGGGCGACCCTGCCTATGCGCTACCTGCCTTTGCTGGCGCAAAGCCAGGCAGTGCCTTGCGCTGCTCGCCCGCCGCGGCGGGAATCGAACTCGGCCTTGCAGGCCTCAAACATGCGATTCCCGACTACCCCGCGTCGTGCTGTGCTGCTCAGCGCTTCAGAAGGGAAACGAGTACTCCGTAGTGACCAGCCTTGGAAATGCCAAGCATTGAAATTCGACGGTCCCCCGTACTTTGCAAAAATCCTGCAATCCCGATGCAGGTTGCAAACCACCCAGGTCCCTTCTGAAGCGCCGAGCAGCACAGCCAAGCCCGGATGAAGGGGAGGGATGTTTGAGGCCCAAAGGGCCGAGTTACCGACCCGCCGGGATTGGCGCGCAGCGCAGGGAACTGCCTGACTTTGCGTGAGCAAAGGCGGGTAGCGCGCAAGTAGGGCCGCATTCTTTTGCTTCCTTTTCTTGGCGGGACAAGAAAAGGGAGGCGGCATGCGGGACGCACTCCCGCCCCAAACACCGCGCCGCAGGCGCTAAGTCAATTGACAGCACGTGGGGTACCCGCAGCGCCTGCCGCGCCCCCGAGCAGCAGGGCCAGTAGCCGCCACCCACCAAAGAAAAGAGCCCACCCTTCACAGGGTGAGCTCTTGTTGCTGGCGACTTTAGCCAGGCAGTACCGGCCAGCAATGGCGGCAGTGTTGCTTACGGATATTGCGGCAATGTTGCAACGAAGTTGTTTTTGTCCGCCGTCGGTCCGGTGCCGTTGATCACGTGGGTGATCTCGCCCACGCCGCCCAGCGATACGCTGGACAGGTGGTGGAACTTCACCGCTGCGTTGTACGGCGCTTCAACCCCGTTGGTGAGCTTGATGGCATTGTTGGTGTTGAAGAAGCTGTACACCCCGGTGCCCCATGCTTCGTGGCTGGTGACGCTGTTGCTCACCTTGTACGAGGCATAGCCATTGTTGCTGCCACTCATCCAGTCGCTCTGCAGCGCCACTTCATACGGTGCTTCGCTCTGGTAGAAGTACACGCGGCCGCCGTTGCCGTTCCACGTGGTCTGGTACTTCTGGTAGTGCTCGACCGCCAGGCCGTAGATGGTCACGTCGTTGCCGTTTACCACCACGCCATAGTCGGACGTGTTCACCGTCCAGCCGATGCCGTCGCCGTGGTCGGCGCGCCATACCCAGAAGTTGTCGCCGATCACGTTGTTGCTGTTGATCTCCAGGTTGATGTTGGCACGACCAACACCTGCACCGCCAACGCGGAAGAAGATGTCATGCAGCGAGGTCGGGTTGGCGGCATGGTTGGCGCTGCTGCCACGCGGGCCGATCTGCACCAGCACTTGCGAGCTGGTCGGGCCGGCATCGATCAACAAGCCGGCGAGCTTCACGCCGTCCACGTCGGCCACGTCGATGGCGTCGTTGCCGCTATCGGCTACCAAGGTGGCAATACCCAGCCCCAGCACCACGGTGTTGGCACGGTTTACGTGCAGTGCCTGGTTCAGGTGATACACGCCCGGGGTCAGCAACAGGTTCTTGCCGGCGTCCAGCGCTGCATTCAGCGTGGTGGCGGTGTCCACGCCTTCCTTGGCCACGTAGAACTGGTCGATCGAGATCGATTCACCCTGCGGGGTCTTGTTGAACCATGTGGTGCCCTGGCTGTTGGTGCTCAGTGTCGGCACAAACACGCTGTAATGGCCCGCGCTGTCGATGGTCAGGAACGGCTTTTCGCGTACTACCGGGGTCTGGTTGACCACGGTATAGGGGGCGGTCGGCCAGTTTTCTGCCGGTGCGCCGTTCACGCCCACAAACACCATGTTCCACACCCCGCCGGTCCACGAACCGTATTGCGCGTTGCGCGACAGCCATTGTTGTTGCGAGCCGGAATTGATGTCGCCATCGACCACGGTATCGGCAATGAAGCCGCCGCTGGACCAGCCGCAGTAGGGCGAGCACAGCGTCATGTTGCCCTTGACGTGCATGCGGCGGAACGGCGCGGCTTGCGAGACCGCATAGCGATCCAGCGCGCCGGCGGCAGTCGGGATCACGGCCAGGTTTTCGGCCGAGCGCCAGAAGTTCTGCGTGGCGTTTTCATCCGGCAGCCAGTTGGCCTCGACGCGCACGGCGCCGATCAGGGTCACGTCGTCCGGCGATTTGCCCAGACCGGCCACCTGGGTATAGAAGCCCAGATTGGCATCGACATTGTACGAGCCCGGCTTGAACAGGAAGGCATAGCGCGCGGTGCCGAACTGGTTGGTTTCCTGCTGGGTGAAGGTGCTGTTCAGCTTGTCCTGGATCACGTTTTGCGGCGTGCTCGGATCGAAGATGAACACGTTGGGGCCAAAATCGGGCGCAGCGCCCGGTGTCGGGGTGGGGGTCGGCACCTTGGTCGGCGTCGGCGTGACGGTCGGCACGGCGGTCGGGACCGGCGTTGCGGTCGGCTTGGGCGTGGCGCTCGGCGCGGTCGTGGGCACCGGGGTCGCAGTCGGCTTGGGGGTCGCTGTCGGGGTGCTGGTCGGCACCGCCGTCGGTGTTGAAGTCGGTTTCACAGTCGGGGTCACCGTCGGTTGCGGGGTGGCCGTCGGCGTGCTGTTGCCGATGGTCAGCTGCTGCCACGCGGTATCGCTGGCGCCGCTGCCCTGGCCGATGGTGAAGAAATAGCGCACCACGTCACCGGCTTTCAGGCCGGTCACAGTATAGGTGTTGTTGCTGCCGTTCACCGTCATGCGCACGTTTTGCTGGTTTACGCCGTTCACGGTGTAGTGCAGGTCGGCCCACGGGGCATTGTTCACATAGAAGGCCACGCTGCTGGCGCTGGCCGTTGCACCATAGCTGCCGCCGGTGGCCGGGGTCGGCGCAACGGTCGGTGCGGCTGTGGGGGCGAGGGTCGGCACCGGTGTGGGGGCGACTGTGGGTTGCGGCGTCGGTGCCTTGGTCGGCACGGGGGTGGGCGCCGGGGCCGCGGTGGGGCTGGCGGTGCCGCACAGGCCCAGGTCTTGCCACACATCCCACTGGCCGGACAGGCTGGGGTTGTCGCCCTGCGTCCACCACTTGGCCTGATAGCTGTGGCCGTTGTAGCTCACGCGGTTGCCGGCGGTGTAGACCGCCGAGGCCGACCACGGCGCCTCGCACGCGGCGGCAAAGGCGCTGGCAGACAGGCTGCTGGCCAGTGCCACCACGGCATAGTTCAACATTGTTACGGGTTTCATTGCGTTTCCGTCCATCTCGTTGGTTTTGACTGGAATTCCGCGCTGCGGATGTGAGCCTGTCTGTTGGCCGGTTGTGCAGGGCTGATCGGGGTGTTGTGTCCCACCCCGCCGTGCCGCCCGGCACCGGCGTGGCAAACGGGTTCCGGGGCCGTATCACGTTGAACACGGACTACGGCGCAGGCGATATGAAAGCGCTTTCAAAATCGCAAGTCAATCTTTAAATGGGCACCTTAGGGTGAATGCCCTATGTCAGAGACATGCGGGAACCGGCTGACAGACGTGGCCGGGCGCGCCGCAGGCAAATGCGCGGCGCGCAGCTGCAACGGGGTACAATGACGCATTCCCGCGAGCGGGTTTCGGCCCGCTTGTCATGTTTGCGTAACATATTTGTCATTTAATTCGTGCTGGAGCCGTTGCAATGAGCCGTACCGTTCAATGTGTCAAACTGGGCCGCGAGGCCGAGGGTCTGGATTTCCCGCCGCTGCCGGGTGCCCTGGGCAAAAAGCTGTTCGATAGCGTCTCCAAGGAGGCATGGGCCGCCTGGATCAAACACCAGACCATGCTGATCAATGAAAACCGGCTGAATCTGGCCGACCCGCGCGCGCGCCAATACCTGCAGCAGCAGCTGGAGAACTACTTCTTCGGCAGCGGTGCCGATCAGGTGGCGGGCTACGTACCGCAATAAACGCCGCGCCTGACGGGCGAGAGCGGCACGCAGCCGGGCGGGCCCGTTGGTGACGCGCCCTAAGGCCAACCATGCAGTGCCGCCAGCATTGTTTGTGCGTATTCTCCAGATCAGTTTCTAGCAAAGAGTTCGTTCATGACTTACAAGCCTGCCGATAACCAGCTGATGCTCAACCGTGAACTCGGTCTGCTCGAGTTCAACCGCCGCGTGCTGGCGCAGGCCGAAGACGTGAACAACCCGCTGCTGGAGCGGCTGAAGTTCCTGTGCATCGTGTCGTCCAACCTGGACGAATTCTTCGAGGTGCGCATGGCGTGGCTCAAGGAGAGCATCCGCCAGTTCCCCACGCGTCTGCTGCCCGAAGGGATGACGCCACAACAGGCGTTCGACCTGATTGCCAAAGAGGCGCACGATCTGGTCGAGCGCCAGTACCGCCTGCTGCGCGACACCATGTTCCCGGCTATGGCCGCTGAGGGCGTGCACTTTCTGCGCCGCAGCGTGTGGAACGAGGCGCAGCGCGCCTGGGTGAAGGATTTCTTCTTCCGCGAGCTGATGCCGGTACTGACGCCGATCGGGCTGGACCCGTCGCACCCGTTCCCGCGTGTGCTCAACAAGTCGCTCAACTTCATCGTCGAGCTGGAAGGGCGCGATGCCTTCGGCCGCAACTCCGGCATTGCCATCGTGCAGGCGCCGCGCATTTTGCCGCGCTTCGTGAAAATGCCGCAGGAAATCAGCGGCGTTGATCACGGCTTCGTGTTCCTGTCGTCCATCCTGCATGCGCATGTCGATGAGCTGTTTGCCGGCATGAACGCGCTGGGTTGCTACCAGTTCCGCCTGACGCGCGATTCCGACCTCAGCGTGGACGATGAAGACGTCAAGGATCTGCGCGCCGCGCTGGAAGGCGAGCTGAGCCAGCGTCCTTATGGCGATGCGGTGCGGCTGGAGCTGGCCGACAACTGCCCGACCCACTTGCAGGAATTCCTGCGCGAAGAATTCGGCCTGTCCAATATCGACGTTTACCGCGTCAACGGGCCGGTGAACCTGGTGCGCCTGATGGACGTGCCGGGCCAGGTCGACCGCCCCGATCTCAAGTTCGAACCCTTCATGCCCGGCGTACCGCTCGAGCTGCGCAAGCAGTCCGACCTGTTTGCCGCCATCCGCCACGGCGACATCCTGCTGCATCATCCCTACCAGAGCTTTACCCCGGTGGTGGACCTGCTGCAGCAGGCCGCGCGCGACCCCAATGTGGTGGCGATCAAGATGACCGTCTACCGCACCGGCAGCGATTCGGTGCTGATGGACGCACTGCTGGAAGCAGCACGGCGCGGCAAGGAAGTGACCGTGGTGGTCGAGCTGATGGCGCGCTTCGACGAAGAAGCCAACATCAACTGGGCCGCCAAGCTCGAACGTGCCGGCGCGCACGTCGTCTACGGCGTGTACGGCTACAAGACCCACGCCAAGATGCTGCTGCTGGTACGGCGCGAGGAAGGCAAGCTGCGCCGCTATGTGCATGTGGGCACCGGCAACTATCACCCGCGCACCACCAATTTCTACACCGACTTTGGCCTCCTGACCGCCAACGAGGAAATCACCAGCGACGTGAACGACGTGTTCATGCAGCTGACCGGCCTCGGTCTGGCTGGCGATCACCACCAGCTGTGGCAGGCGCCGTTCACCCTGCAGCAGAACATCACCAAGGCCATCGACCGCGAGATTGCCATTGCGCGCACCGGCCGCAAGGCGGTGATCATCGCCAAGATGAATGCGCTGCTGGAACCGACGGTGATCGAAAAGCTGTATGAAGCCAGCCAGGCCGGCGTGACCGTGCACCTGATCGTGCGCGGTGTGTGCGCGCTGCGGCCGGGCATACCTGGCCTGTCGGAAAACATCCGCGTGCGCTCCATCATTGGCCGCTTCCTTGAGCACCACCGCGTGTTCTACTTCCACGCCGATGGCGAGGAAAACATCTATCTGTCGTCGGCCGACTGGATGGGCCGCAACCTGTTCCGCCGCATCGAAATCGCCTTCCCCATCCTCAGCACCAAGCTCAAGCGCCGCGTGATGCGCGAAAGCATCCGCCCCTATCTGGTGGACAACGTGCAGGCATGGGAAATGCAGTCGGACGGCCGCTACCGCCGCAAGAGCGCGCGCGGCGGCAAGCTGCGCTCGGCGCAGGCCAGCCTGCTGGCTGAACTGGCGGCCAAGCAGCGCAGCTGAGCGCCTTCCTGCCCCTTCGTCCTGTTGGACGACCGGCATCAAGACCCCGGCAGGGCCGGGTTCTGGCCGGTCTCTAGGGCGAAGCAGCGGTGCTCCCTTGTTTTGACCATGCCCCGCCCTCGTTGCCGCGAGACAGCGTAGCGTCACTCGGTAGCGGCTGCATGTTGCAGACTCGCCAAAGTGTGAGCCCCAACCGACGAATGCGCTGGCAGGGTGCATGATCCTGTCCTAATATGCCTGCGTCGCCAACGCCCGGTCTTGCCGGGCGTTGCCTTGTTACCGATCACACCTGAACGCATCCATGGATTTGATACTCTGGCGCCATGCCGAAGCAGAGGACGGCTTCGACGACCTTGGCCGTCCGCTCACCGAAAAAGGCCGCAAACAGGCCGCGCGCATGGCACGCTGGCTGGCCGGCCAGCTCAAGGGCAAGGAGGTGCGTGTGGTCTCCAGCGGCGCCGCGCGCTGCGAGCAGACTGCTCGCGCGCTGGGGCAGAATTTCGAGATCGATACGCGCATGAACCCCAATGCGGCCACTGCCGCCTATCTGGAGGTCTCACGCTGGCCGCATGGTGATGGCCGCGTGACCGTGCTGGTGGGCCACCAGCCCGCGCTGGGCCGCGTGGCCAGCCTGCTGATGACCGGCCGCGAAAGCGACTGGGCCACGCGCAAGGGCGCCATCTGGTGGGTGCAACGCCGCGTCCGCGAGCATCAGGTGCACTACGTGCTCAAGGCCTGTATCGCGCCGGAGCAGCTCGACTAAGCGCCGCTATAAAACCCTGCTGGCGGCGTTACGCTCACTGGCCGTACGCCTTGTACTGCCTGCGTTTCGCGTGCCTTGCCAGCACCGCTACGCTGGCTTTTGTGAGCGGCGCCAAGCCTCGACCAGCGGCAGGCTGTCAGCAGTTTGTCGTATTTTTGTTATATTTCGTCGCTACAGTCGGGGCAGTCCACACCCGCAGGCAATCACCATGAAAAGAGTGATCCGTCCCCGTCTGTCCAAGAACCTGGGCAAGAATTTCCAGGCCCGCAATCAGCATCAAACACCGTTTGCGTGGATCAACCGGCTGCTGCCGCGCAGTGAGCAAGCCACCAGCGTCGATGCCAGCAACGCGCCGGTTTACGCCAGCTCGTACTGACTGGCTTGGTTGAGCGGGCCGGCCGGCTTCATCGTCAGCCTGTTGCTCGCCAAAGCAAAACAGCCCTCTGCGAGGGCTGTTTGTGCTGTGCTTGTGGTCAGGCGCTGAGCGCCGTGGCCGCTTCGTCGGGCAGTGACAGTGCCAAGCTGGCGCGATAGTGCCGGTTGGCGTCGGCAAACTTTTCCAGCCCTTCCAGCATGGCGGCCAGTTCAACGTGAGCCACGGCCGTGGCGCGGACCGACAGGCTGGCTTCCAGATAGGTTTGCGCCTTGCCCCACAGCGAGCGGCGGCGGCACAGCCTGCCCAGCGTCAGCAGCAGCGCATGGTCGCGCGGGTGCTGTTGCAGCCAGCGCTCGGCCAGCTGCAGCTGGGCGATCTGGCCTTCGTCGTCCAGCACCAGCTGGCCATACAGCCCGGCCAGTTCGCTCGACCATTCGTGCTGCAGCGCGCCTTCCAGCACTTCGCGCGCGGTCTGGTCCGCACCCTGGTCGCTCAGTGCCTGCGTAATGGCGGCCACCAGCTGTGGCGAGCTGCGCTCGTCGTTCGGCAAGCGGCTCCACCAGGCTTTCAGCTCGCCTGCGGCCATCGGCTTGCCGGCCAGCAGACTCAAATGGGCCTGGGTGCGAATGCGGCGGGCCTGATCGGCATCCAGCGCTTCGCTTTTTTCCAGTTGCTCGGCCAGCTTGGCCACCAGATCGGGGCGGTTTTCGCGCTGGCGCAAACGCAGTTCCAGTTTGAGGCCGGCGGTGAGCTTGGGCGAGATCGCCTTGACCTCGGCCAGTGCCAGATCGGCATCGGCATAGCGGCGCTCGTCCAGATACAGCTCGGCCATGGTCATGGCCAACGCCAGATGCTGCGGGCCCAGCGTTTCGCGCAGCTTGGCAAAGTGCTGGTCGCGGCGGGCGAAGTCACGCATGGCATGCGCGGCGCGGGCCGCAAGCAGCCCGTTGACGGCAAAGGCTTCCTTGTCCCGGCCCGAGGCGGCAAATGCATCGGCGGCCAGGCGCTCGGCGCGCTGGTGGCGGCCCTCGAAGAAGGCGATGCGCGCTTCGCGCTCCAGCTTGACCGAGGCATCACGCGCGCGCGCCTCGCGGTAGCGGCGCACGCGGCCCGGCAGACCGCTCAGCTCGGCCACCAGCCGGATCAGCAGGTAGAGCAGGCTGACGACAACCAGCAACAGCACGATAAAGGTATTGAGCGACAGCTCCACCCGCCACGGCGGCAGGAACAGCAGTGCGTAGCCGGTGTTGAAATTGGCAAACAGCGAGCAAGCGACTGCCAGCGCGAAAATGGCGACCAACCAGAGTGCGACCCTCACGGCTTCACCTTCTCGGCTGCGCCACGGGCTGCGCGTACCGCCTGCAGACTGGCTGCCAGATCCTGCACCGGCAGCGCCACATTGGCCTGCGCCAGCGTGGTGACCAGCTGATGCGCACGTTGCGTCTGTGCCGCGTGGGTATCGAAATAGCGGCCCAGATACTGGGCCACGGCGGCCAGATCGGCGCGATAGGCCGGCGCATTGCGCTGGACCACGGCGCTGCGCGCATCCAGCAGGCGCAGCTTCATGTTCTCGCGCAGCAGCACGCCTTGTTCGGGCGTCAGCAGCACGCTGTCCACGCGATCCATGCGGCGGATCTGCACCAGCTGCTTGAGTTCGCCCCACGCTTCGGTGCTGATCCGCTGCAGCAGATTGGCCTCTTCGGGTGCATTGACGGCCATGTGCGGATCGCGCAGCGCATCGATATGCAGCGGCAACTTGTCCAGCTCGTCGATCAGGCTGTCGAGCTTGGTGGCGATGCCGACGGTATCGATCACCGGCAGCGACTTGAGCGCCTCATAGTCATGCGACACCGCCTTGCGCACATTGATCAGCTCGGGGCGATTCAGCGATTGCAGTTGGGCATCCAGCGCGGCCAGCGTGGTCAGTGCCACGTCGCTGCGGCCGGACAATTGCAGCTGCTGGCTGGCATAGCTCAGCGCCTGCTCGGCCTCGATCAACAGGCGCTGGCTGTCGGTGCGCGTCACCGAGTCATACATGGCCGACAAGGTGGCCTGTTGTGTCTGCGCCTCCAGCTGCTTGGCCGACAGCAAGGCCACCTCGCGCTGCAAGGCCTGCAGCTGGCCCTGCGCAGCCTGCTCGCGCCCCTGCGCGGTTTGCAGCAGTGCTTCCTGCTGGCTGACCACCTGCTTCAATTCCTTGTTGCTGCGGTGCTGTTGCCAGGCCAGGCCGCCGGCAATGGCCAGCGCCAGCACGGACAGGATGAGCGGCAGCGGCGGCGTTCTGCGCGGCGGCGGTGCGGCGGGCGGGGTGAGGGCGGCGGAGAGCGAAGCTTCTTGGGTCATGGAGGGTACGGTTCCGCAAAATGGCTGAGCAGGGTGGCAACGATGCCGGCATCGCCGGCCTGGCACAGCGTGATCCGCTGCACGCCCTGCTGCGCAAGCGCCGCAACGATACGCGGGTGCGGCGCAAAATAGTGCATCGATTGTAGCCGCTCGCGCAGGGCGGCTCCAACCGCTGCGAACAGATGTTGTGCGGCTTCCGAGCTGCTGATGATGATGCCGTCGCAGCCGGCGTCGAGTTCGGTGGCCAGTTGCGACTCGTCCAGCTTGGGCGGCAGGCGGCGGTATGCGGGCACCACGGCCAGATCGGCGCTCAGTGCACGCAGCCCGTCCACCAGCAGCTCGCGGCCTTGCTCGCCGCGAAACAGCACGATGCGGCGGCCGGCAAAGGCCGTCATGGCCGGCTCGGCCAGCAGCCCGGCACTGTCGTAGCGTGCCGCAGGCGTGATGAGGTGCGCGATGCCATATTCACGTGCACGCTGTGCGCTGCCGGGGCCGACCACGGCAGCGGTCAGCTGCGTGGGCCAGCCTTGCGGCAAGTTGCTGCAGACGGCATCCAGCGCGGACGGGCTGACAAAAGCGGCCAGATCGTAGCTGGCCAGCCTGGCCAGCGCCTGCTGCAGTGGCGCCGGGTCGGTCGGCGGAACGATTTCCAGCAGCGGCAGGGCCAGCGGCAGTGCGCCTTGCGCTTGCAACAGCGCCAGCAGCGCAGCGGCTTGCCCCGCAGGCCGGGTTACCCAGATGCGCTTGCCTGCCAGTGCGGTCATGCCTGTCAGCCTGCCAGCGCCTTGAGGATGTGGCCGGCGCCTTCGGTCATCAACAGGTCGGCCACACGGCGGCCCAGCCCGTCGGCTGCGGCGTGCGTGCCATTGGCCTCGGCCACCACCACTTGCATGCCATCCGGGCTGGCCACCAGCCCGCGCAGGCGCAGAAAGCCGTCGTCATCTTCGGCAAATGCGCCGAGCGGAATCTGGCATGAACCGCCCAGCTGGCGCGACAGCACGCGCTCTGCGGTCACGCAAGCGGCCGTGGCCGGGTGGTTGAATGGCGCCAGCAATGCGGCCAGATCGGCGCGGTCGGCGCGGATTTCCAGCCCCAGTGCGCCCTGGCCCGGCGCGGGCAGGCTTTCCTCGGTGCTGAGCAAGGCGGCAATGCGCTCGCCAAAGCCCAGCCGCTTGAGGCCGGCTGCGGCGAGGATGATGGCGTCGAATTCGCCGGCGTCGAGCTTGGCCAGCCGGGTGCCGACGTTGCCACGCAGGGGCTTGATCACCAGATGCGGATAGCGGGCGCGCAGCTGGGCCTCGCGCCGCAGGCTGGCAGTGCCTACCACGGCGCCTTCGGGCAGCTCGGCCACGCTGGCATAGCGGCTGGAGACAAAGGCGTCGCGCGGGTCTTCGCGCTCGCCGATGGCGGCAATGGCAAAGCCCTCGGGCAAGACCATGGGCACGTCCTTCATCGAGTGCACGGCCAGATCGGCGCGACCGTCGGCCAGCGCTTCTTCCAGCTCCTTCACGAACAGGCCTTTGCCACCGATCTTGTTCAGCGTCTTGTCGAGGATCTGGTCGCCCTTGGTGGTCATGCCCAGTAGTTCGACCGTGATGTGCGGATACATGCTCTGCAGCCGCGCCTGGATATGGCGGGCCTGCCACAAGGCCAGCGGGCTTTCACGTGTGGCGATCACAAGGCGGGTCAGGGGCGGGGTGGAGGTGGACATCGGCTGGATCCGCGCGGCAAAAACATGATTTTACCCGAAGAGCCCGCGGTAAATCCCCGGACCAGCATGTTCATGGCCGCCGGTATCAGGAACCCGGCCGGGTTCCCGCTGCCGTGCGGGGTGTGGCAGCCAGTCCGGGCCGGTCAGTGTTTCTTGCCACGGTGTGGCTTGTCGCGCGGCGGGTCGAAGTCGATCTCGTCCAGCAACACCGGCTGGGAGGGCGAGCCGGGTTTGTCGATAGCGCCACCGCCGCCCAGATCAGGCAATTCCAGATCGATATGGGGTGGTGCGCTGAATGCCGCCTCGTCCAGCCGGGGTTCCACCGGCCCTGCCGAGTCGCTGAGGAAATCGAGCACCGGCTCGTGCTGCGAAGGCGTGGGGCCGGCGCGCGGAACCGCAGCTGCGGCGGCGGCCAGCGGCGCGATCAGTTCCAGGTCGGCGGAATCGAGCGGACTGGCGGCGGCCGGCGTGGTCTGGGCATACAGCGGGTTTTCGGGGTCAAGCCGCTGGCCGATGTTGCGCACCAGTTCCCAGTCTTCGTCATCGGGGTGCTTGACCTTGAAGTCGCGTGCCAGCTGGGCATAGTCGATTTTCATGCCTTGATGACGGAAGATGCGGAACAGCAGGAACCAGCGTTCCACGTCGTCCGGCGCGTCGGCAATGCCGCGCTGCAATTCCTCGATGGCGGCAGTCACTTCACCCTGCAGCAACAGCATCTGCGCGCGTTCGTCCAGGTCGGGCTGTGCTTCCTTGACCTCGATGCCGGTCGGGCTGAGCTGGCTGTTGATGAAGCCCGATGCCTGTGTCAGCTTGCGCTGCAGGGTTACCCCGAGGTTGACCGGCTTGCCGATCATGGTGTCTGCATACAGGTCGGCGGCCAGGGCAGCGTCATTGCGCCGCTGCCGCCACCACATGAACAGTGCGCCTGCCAGCGCTGCGGCCAGCACGCCCAGTGGCCAGAGCGGCAAGCCACCCTGGCTGGATCGAACAGGTACCGGCGCGGCCGTCGGTACCGGTACGGCGGTGGGGGCTGGCGCGGCTGCGGCAGTGGGCTGCGGTGCCGCCGACATGGCGGGGGCTGCCACCGGCGCGCTGGCGTTGGCCTGGGCAGCAGGCAGTGCTGCCCTGGCTGCGGTCTGATCCTGCGCCGGGCTGGCCGCCTGCTGCTTTTTCAAGGCATCCAGCGTGGTTTGCAGCGTAACGATGTCGGCTTCCAGCTTGCCTTGCAGTGTTTTCAGCGTTGCAACGCGCTGTTCAAGCTCGCGTGCGTATTCCGGGCTGCCCGGGGTGGCCGGCAAGGTCAGCGGGGGCAGGCTGTCGCCCTGGATGCGCAGTACATCGCGTTCCGGCTGGGCCGGGCGTGCGCCGCTGGCACCCTGGTGCACTGGCTTGCTGGCCGGCTTTTGCGTGGCATCGGCCACCGGCACGGCCTTGCTTGCCTTGCGCTTGGGTGGCGTTGCGGCTGTGGTAACGGGCGGGCGTTCCTCGCTGGGGGCGCGGCGTTCGGCTATGGGGGTGACGATGGCGGGTTCGACTTCCGGCGGCGGGTCGAGCAGTACGACGAAATCGCGGTCATAGATGACCCGGCCACAATTGATATGCAGGCTGAAGGCCCCGGTGGGCTCGCTGATGTTCTCGCTGCCTTCCAGCACGATGTTGTTGCCACGTATGCGTGGCTCTACCGGCCCGATCGACGGCAGATCGCCGTTGCTGTTGCTGATCGTGATGCAATCGTCCGACAGGGTTTCGGTGTCGCTGAGGCGGAACGGAATGGTGGCCCGCAAGTGCTGGCCGACATAGGAGCGCAATTGCAGCTCGCCCAGCCCAAGCGCATGCGCGTTGGCCACCAGCAAGGGCCCAAGCAGGAGTGCAACGACAGGTCGAAGCACAAAGCACGTTTTTCCGGACATCGCCACCCCCTGTGCAGCCGGGCGCGCATGCCCGTTTTGCAGCCAGTGTCAGGTTTCGAGTCTAGACAAGTTTGCAGTGAATGCCAGCGGGATCATGCCGGCCGCCAGCCATCGGCCAGGGTTTGAAAAATGTGGCCGGCGTATTATCGGGCGGCCGCCGCCGCATGGGCGGCCCTGGCCCCCAGACCGCCTGCTGCGGTGCTGATTTCCTTGCTCATCAACTCAATGCGCTTCGTCCCAGTTGTTGCCTATGCCGGTCTCGGCGACGAGCGGCACGGCCAGTTCGGCCACGGCGGCCATCTTCTGCGGCAGCAGGCGCGCCACTAGCTCGACCTCGGCCTCGGGCACTTCCAGCACCAGTTCGTCATGCACCTGCAGCACCAGCTTGCTTTGTAAGCTGTCGCTTAACAGCCAGCTGTCAACGGCGATCATGGCGCGCTTGATCAGGTCGGCCGCCGTGCCCTGCATGGGCGCGTTGATCGCGGCGCGTTCGGCGCCGGCGCGGCGTGCGGCGTTGGCCGACTTGATTTCCGGCAGCCACAAGCGACGGCCGAACACGGTTTCCACATAGCCCTGTTCGCGCGCCTGCGCGCGGGTGCGCTCCATATACGCAGCCACGCCGGGGAACTGCGCGAAATAGCGGTCGATGAAGGTCTTGGCTGCCGCGCGGTCGATTTCCAGCTGCGCAGCGAGGCCAAAGGCGCTCATGCCATAGATCAGGCCGAAGTTGATGGTCTTGGCGTAGCGGCGCTGCTCGGTGCTGACCTGATCGGGCGCCACGCCGAAGACTTCGGACGCGGTGGCCTTGTGAATGTCCATGCCCTCGGCAAACGCCTTGAGCAAGGCCGCATCGCCCGACAGATGCGCCATGATGCGCAGCTCGATCTGCGAATAGTCGGCCGAGATCAGCTTGCAGCCCGGTGGCGCGATAAAGGCCTCGCGGATCTTGCGGCCTTCGGCAGTGCGGATGGGGATGTTCTGCAGATTGGGGTCGTTCGATGCCAGCCGGCCGGTGGCGGCCACGGCCTGGTTGAAGTTGGTGTGCACGCGTCCGGTGGCCGGGTTCACCATCAGCGGCAGCTTGTCGGTATAGGTGGACTTGAGCTTGGCCAGGCTGCGGTGCTCCAGCAGCACCTTGGGCAACGGGTAGTCCTTGGCCAGCTCGGACAGCACGTCTTCGTCGGTGGATGGCGCGCCCTTGGGCGTTTTCTTGATCACCGGCAGGCCGAGGCGCTCAAAGAAGATTTCGCCGATCTGCTTGGGGCTGCCCAGGTTGAACGGCTGGCCAGCCAGCTCATAGGCCTGCTGTTCCAGCTCCAGCAGCTTGAGGCCGATGCTGTGGCTTTGCGCCTGCAACCGCGCGGCGTCGATCAGCATGCCGTTGCGTTCCATATGGAACAGCACGTCGCGCACCGGCAGCTCCAGCTCGCGATATAGCGTCTGCAGCGACGGTTGCTGTGCCAGCCTTGCGCCCAGCGATTGCGCCAGCCGCAGCGTGATGTCGGCATCCTCGGCGGCATAGGCAGTGGCGGTATCCACGCCGACTTCGTCAAAGCCGATCTGCTTGGCGCCCTTGCCGGCCACGTCTTCATACTTGATGGTGGTCTCGCCCAGCTCGCGCGCCGCCAGGTCATCCATATTGTGGCGCTCGTGGCTGGCCAGCACGTAGCTCATCAGCAGCGAGTCGTCGGCAATGCCGGCCAGCGTGATGCCGTGGTTGGCAAACACGTGCTGGTCATACTTGAGGTTGTGGCCCAGCTTCTTGTGTTCGGCCGATTCCAGCCACGGGCGCAGTTTTTCCAGCGTGGCGTCGAACGGCAGTTGCTGCGGCGCCTCGGTGCCGCGATGCGCCAGCGGCAGATAGGCGGCGCTGCCGGCCTCGGTGCTGAACGACATGCCCACCAGCCGCGCCGCCATGGGGTCGAGGCTGGTGGTTTCGGTATCCAGCGCGGTTACGCTGGCGGCGTTCAATCTGGCCAGCCAGGCATCGAGCTGCGCATCGGTCAGGATGGCTTCGTAGTGGCGTTCCACCGCTGCGACGGGCGTTGCGACCGCTGCTGTGGCCGGCGAGGCTTCTTCTTCGCTGCCAAACAGGTCGCCATTGCCGGCCGGCGACGGTGCGGCCACGGCAATCGCTGCATTGCCCAGTTGCGCTTCGGCCTCGCGTTGCCAGCTGCGGAAGTTGTAACGGCGGAACATGGCCAGCAGCGTGTTCCAGTCCTCGGCCTGCGGTTGCAGGTCGGACAGGCCATTGGGCAGTTCGGCAGTCAGCGGTACGTCGCATTTGATGGTGACCAGCTCGCGCGCGGTCGGCAGCCAGCCCAGGCTGTCGCGCAGGTTCTGGCCCACCACGCCGCCGATCTTGTCGGCACTGGCGATCAGTGCATCCAGGTTGTCGTATTCGGCCAGCCATTTGGCGGCAGTCTTGTCGCCGCACTTGGGCACGCCCGGCACGTTGTCCACCGCATCACCCTTGAGGGTGAGGAAATCGACGATCTGATCCGGCCGTACGCCGAACTTGGCGAATACGCCGGCTTCGTCCAGCACCTCTTCGGTCATGCTGTTTTCGATGCGCACGGTGGCATTCACCAGCTGCGCCATGTCCTTGTCGCCGGTGGACAGGATGACCTCCCAGCCCTTGCTGCCGGCATCGCGCGCCAGCGTGCCGATCACGTCGTCGGCCTCGACGCCGTCCACCATCAGCATGGGGATGCCGAAGGCCGCCACTGCCTCGTGGATGGGGGCGATCTGCACGCGCAGCTCGTCCGGCATCGGCGGGCGGTTGGCCTTGTAGTCGGCGTAGATGTCATCGCGAAAGGTCTTGCCCTTGGCGTCCCAGACGCAGGCGATATGGTCGGCCGGCGTGGTGGTACGCAGCTTTTTCAGCATGTTGATCACGCCATACAGCGCATTGGTCGGCGTGCCATCGGGGGCGGACAGCTCGCGAATGGCATGGAATGCGCGGTACAGGTAAGACGAGCCGTCGATCAGCAGCAGGGTGGGCATGGCGGTTCCGGTAGAGGGGGCTGGCCGCCATTATCCGCCACTTTGCCACACTCGGCATGAGCGCCCGGGGTGCGCTGCTATACTGGGGATGAAACCACGCCAGTGCCGGCGCCCGCCGGCCTTTGCGCTGTTGGCCACTGCGCCTTTGCCGGGGACATAGATGAAAAAACGCCTGCTTCCGCTCGTTTCCACCCTGCTGGCTTTGGGCCTGCTCGCCGGCCCCTTGCGCGCTGCCGACAAGGCCGACGTGCCGCCGCCGCCGCCCATCCCGGCCGGCAGTACGACCGACCCCAACCAGCCCGAGCCGGAAGTCCGCATCATCGAAAAGGGCGATGCCACCATTGCCGAATACCGCCTCAAGGGCCGGCTTTACAAGATCAAGGTCACGCCCAAGATCGGCGCGCCGTATTATTTGATCGACAGCGAAGGCAAGGGCAATTTCATCCGTTCCGACGGCCTGGGCAGCCCCGAGCTGATCGTGCCGCAGTGGGTGTTGTTCGAGTTTTGATCGCAGGTCGCCGCGCGGTCATGGGGCCGCTTGATTCGGATCGACCTGCATCAAGCACCCGGCACGGCCGGGTGCTTGATCTTGGTGGAAAGCGTTGCAGCGGCTCCCGTTGAATTGATTCCACACCCCCCGCCCTCGCCGCCGCGAGGGAGCCTCGCTGGCGCTCGTCAGTGGCCCGTATGGGCCGGAGCGCTTTACCAGCAGGCGGCAAGTCGCACCGCAGCCTTGGCCGAACTGGATGTACAAAATCCCTCTCGTCACGATTTTGCGTCGCTTATGCGTGCATTCCAGTTGTTTGCGCGCGCCAGCCGTGTTTTGATGACAGACTTTCGATCAATACGGGCTCGCCGCCGCCCGGCAGAGCCAGCAGAGTTTTCGCATGTCCGTTTTCACCACCGTCACGCCGGAAGATCTGGCGCCCTTTCTCAAGCGCTATGCCATCGGCACGCTGGTCGAGTTGAAGGGCATTGCCGCCGGCATCACCAATACCAATTACTTCGTCACCACCACGCACGGCCGCTATGTGCTGACGCTGTTCGAGACGCTGCAGGCGGAAGAGCTGCCGTTCTACGTCAACCTGCTGGCGCATCTGGCGCACCACGGCATTGCCAGCGCGGCGCCGATTGCCAATTTCGACGATCAATACATCGATACGCTCAATGGCCGGCCCACCTTGCTGGTCAACTGCCTGCCCGGCCGCGTGGTCGACAGCCCCAACGCGCAGCAATGTGCACAAGTGGGCGAGATGCTGGCGCAAATGCATCTGGCGGCGCAAAGCTACAGCGGCCGCATGGACAACCCGCGCGGGCTGGCCTGGTGGACCGCCACTGCCGAATCGGTCTACGACCAGATGCCCGCTGCCGAAGTGCAGCAACTGCGCGAACAACTGGCGCTGCAGGCGCAAACCGATTACTCGCACCTGCCGGCCGGCATCGTGCATGCCGACCTGTTCCGCGACAACGCGCTGCTGGATGGCGACAAGGTCGGTGGCTTCATCGATTTCTATTACGCCTGCAACGACGTGCTGCTGTACGACGTGGCCATCACCCTGAACGACTGGTGCGTGACCGAAGACGGCGATATCGACGCACAACGCGCGCGCGCCTTCCTCGCCGCGTATCAAAGCGTGCGCCCGCTCACCGTAGAAGAGAAAGCGGCCTGGCCGTTGATGCTGCGCGCTGCGGCGCTGCGCTTCTGGGCTTCGCGCCTGCTTGATTTCCACAAGCCGGCTGCCGGCGAGCTGACCTTTGCCAAAGACCCGGGCCACTTCCAGCGCGTGTTGAGCAAACATCAGGCGCGTACTGATTTCTGGCTGGGCTGAACTGCGTGGCCGGCGTTGATCCGTATCAACGCAGCCCGGGCCCACCTGCAGCATCATCGCCGACGTGAACGACAAAGGAACACACGGTATGAACAGTCTGGATGCATTGCGTGATCTGCTCGGCGCGGACGCCGTCCTCACCGGCGAGGCGATGGCGCCTTATCTGCTGGATCAGCGCAAGCGCTATCGTGGCAGCGCGTTGGCGGTGGTACAGCCGGCCAGCACCGATGAAGTCGCCGCGCTGCTGCGCTGGTGCAGCCAGACCCGCACGCCGGTGGTGCCGCAAGGCGGCAACACCAGCCTGTGCGGCGCGGCCACGCCGGATGGCTCGGCCACCGCAGTCGTGGTGTCGCTGGCACGCATGAACCGCGTGCTGGAGGTCGATGCCGGCAACAACACCATCACCGTCGAGGCCGGCTGCACGCTGGCTGATGCCCGTGCTGCCGCCCACAAGGCTGGCCGCCTGCTGGCCGCGCACTGGGCTGTCGACAGCAAGGTGCGGCTGGGCGGCGCGCTGGGCACCAATGCCGGCGGGCTGAACGTGCTGCACTATGGCAACACGCGCGAGCTGACGCTGGGGCTGGAAGTGGTGCTGCCCGATGGCGAAGTACTGGGGGCGCTGCGCGGCCTGCGCAAGGACAGCAGCGGTTACGACCTCAAGCAGTTGTTCATCGGCTCGGAAGGCACCTTGGGCATCATCACCCGTGCAGTGCTGCGGCTGGACAGCCTGCCCACCGCCATCGCCACCGCACTGGTGCCGATTGCCGATGCCCAGGCCGCCATCGCGTTGCTGCGCGAGCTGCAGCATACCGCCGGCGACCGCGTGACTTCGTTCGAGTTGATTTCGCGCCGTTGCTGGGAACTGATTGCCGAGCACTGCCCCGAGCTGCCGGCGCCGTTTGCCGCCCTGCCGCCGTGGTGCGTGCTGCTGGAATTGTCCGATGCCGGTACCGCCGAGGCTTTGCGCGCCCGGCTGGGCGATGCATTGACCACCTTGGGCCTGCGCGATGGCGCCAGGCTGGCGGCCAACGAGGAAGAACGTGGCGCATACTGGGCGTGGCGCGAGGCGATACCCGAGGCGCAAAAGCGCCGTGGCGTATCGATCAAGCACGATATTGCCGTGCCCATCTCGTCCATCCCGGCCTTTCTGGTCGAGGCCGAGGCTGCGCTCAAGGCGCTGTATGCCGATGCCGATATCGTGGCCTTCGGTCATGTGGGTGATGGCAACCTGCACTACAACCTGTTCCGCGACGACGTGAGCGATGCCGCCTATGACGTCGAGCCACAGGTCAATGCCGCAGTCTATGCGGTCGTGATGCGCTACGACGGCACCATCAGCGCCGAGCACGGCATCGGTCAGCTCAAGCGCGATCTGCTGCCGCAGTTCCGCTCGGCGGCGGAAATGACCTTGATGCGCGCGATCAAGCAAAGCTTGGATCCGCTAGGCATCATGAATCCGGGCAAGGTGCTCTGAGCGCTTGCTATACCCCCTCGGCCGTCATCGGTTGTTGAGGGTGAGCAGCAGGTCTCGCTGATCGATTCCACGCTCGCCAGTGCTACGAATCAGGTCTTTGTAAATCAAGCATTCAGAGACATGGCAGGTTCTACGGGCGGCTGCAGAACTCTGTCGGCGAGCGGTGGCTGCGGCGCGTGCAATGCGCGCGGCGCTTGCGCGTGCAGTGAGGGCAGGGGAGAGTCACAGCTGCCCCTGCAGCCTGCCATATCCTCTGGGGCGTTTATCCACAGATGAAAAGTGAGCATGCGCGACAGGTGCTTACCGAATCTTGTCGCAATCTGCGCTAGCGCTTGCCGCTTTGCCGCCTATGCTGGAAGCGCACGGCAGGGTGATTTGTCACCATATGCCGATTCAGCGCATTCTCACTGGTAAATTGTAAGTTTAATGCTTACCCGGACCTTCTGTGTGTGCGTAACATGCACAACAATGTCGGTATAGTATGCTTGCCTGGTGGCGGATTCCCTGCCTTCGTGCAAGCATTCCGGCCCGTCGATACCGCTTGTTTGCGCAAGCTGGCGTCAAGAATCTGCCAGCAGTGTGGGCGCCAGCCCGGTTGCGTGCAACAATGCATGCTTGCAGCTGGATTCAGTTTTACAGCAAATCATTATATTTGAACGATTGGATTTCGCAACGTGACGCAAACCGCCGAATGGGCCGGCAACCCGCATGCACTGCATGCCGACCCGCTGCTTGACTGCCTGTCCGAACTGACCCGCATCTATGGGCGCCCGTCCAGCCCGCAGGCGCTGGCTGCCGGGTTGCCGCTGGTCAACAACAAGCTCACGCCATCCTTGTTGCCGCGCGCCGCTGCGCGCGCCGGGCTGGCCGCACGGCTGGTGCGCAAGAATCTGGATGAACTCAATTACCGCAGCCTGCCGGCGCTGCTGGTGCTGGATGACCAGCAGGCCTGCCTGCTGCTGGAATGGCTGCCCGATGGCCGCGCCCGCGTGCGCTGGTCCGATGCTGGCGAATCCAGCGACATCGTCAGTGCTGAAACGCTGGCACTGCAATATACCGGCGTGGCCGTGTTCGTACGGCCGCGCTTCCGCTTCGAGGCCCGTGCGCCCGAGCTGGGCAAGGTGCGTGCCAAGCACTGGTTCTGGAGCGTGGTGTTCGGCAACTGGCGCATCTATCGCGATGCATTGCTGGCCGCGCTGCTGATCAACCTGTTTGCGCTGACCCTGCCGCTGTTCTCGATGAACGTGTACGACCGCGTGGTGCCCAACCACGCGCAGGAAACGCTGTGGGTGCTGGCCATCGGCGCGCTGCTGGTGATGAGTTTCGACTTTGGCATGCGCACCGTGCGCAGCCACATCATCGACGTGGCGTCCAAACGCATCGACATCACCTTGTCCGCGCTCATCATGGAGCGCGTGCTGGGCATCAAGATGGCCAACCGGCCGCAGTCGGTCGGCTCGTTTGCCGCCAACCTGCGCAGTTTTGAATCGGTGCGCGATTTCATCGCTTCGGCATCGATTACCGCCGTGATCGACCTGCCCTTCGTGTTCCTGTTCCTGTTGGTGCTGATCTGGCTGTCGCCTTGGCTGCTGTTGCCGCCGCTGGCCGGCATGTTCCTGGTGGTGCTGTTCAGTCTGGTCACCCAGGGCAAGATGCACGAGCTGGTCGAGGCCACGCAGCGTGCCACCGCCCAGCGCAATGCCACGCTGGTGGAAAGCGTGGCCGGCATCGAGACCGTCAAGGCGCTTGAAGCCAGCAGCGGTTTCCAGCGCAAGTGGGAGGAATCCACCCTCTACATCGCGCAGATGGGCACCAAGATCAAGTTGCTGTCGTCCAGCACGGTCAACTTTGCCAACACGGCTGCACAGTGGGTCAACGTGGTGACGGTGATTACCGGCGTTTATCTGCTGATAGACAAGGAATTGTCCATGGGCGGCATCATTGCCGCATCCATGCTGTCCGGCCGCATCATGGCACCGTTCGGCCAGGTGGCCGGCCTGATGATGCAGTTCCAGAATGCGCGTACCGCGCTGAACGGCATCGAGTCGTACATGAACTTGCCGGTGGAACGCCCGGAAGGCAGCAACTTCCTGCACCGCGAGCATTTCAGCGGCGCCATCGAGTTCAAGCACGTGTCGTTCTCGTACGGCGGCCAGCCGGTGCTCAAGGATGTGTCGTTCCGCATCAACCCGGGTGAGCGCGTTGGCGTGATCGGCCGCATCGGCTCGGGCAAGAGCACGCTGGAAAAATTGATCCTCGGTCTTTACCAGCCCGAAGAGGGCGCCGTGCTGATCGATGGCGTCGATACCCGCCAGATCGATCCGGCCGACCTGCGCCGCGCCATCGGCTATGTGCCGCAAGACCCCATCCTGTTCTATGGCAGCCTGCGCGAGAACATCGTGATCGGCGCACCGCATGCCGATGATGCCATGGTGCTGGCTGCGGCCGACAACGCCGGCGTCAACGAATTTGCCGACGTGCATCCGCACGGCTTCGACATGATGATCGGCGAGCGCGGTGAATCATTGTCTGGCGGCCAGCGCCAGACGGTGGCCATTGCTCGCGCCTTGCTCAACGACCCGGCCATGTTGCTGCTGGACGAGCCAACCAGCTCGATGGACCACATGTCGGAGGAAAGACTGAAAGGGCGCATGCGCGCACTGATACCCGGCAAGACCCTGCTGCTGGTGACCCACCGCACCTCGATGCTTGATCTGGTTGACCGCCTCATCGTCGTTGACGATGGCGCGATTGTCGCCGACGGCCCCAAGGCCGTGGTGGTCGAAGCATTGCAGCAAGGCCGTGTGGGCCGGAGGTCTTGAGCATGAACAACATGAAAGTCACCATTGCCCGCCAGCGCCCGCCCACCTTGCTGGACCGTTTTACCCGTCGCAGCAACAAGGCGCTGGACACGCTGATGCGCACCGACAAGGGCCAGGGTGTCGATGCAAAGGATTTCATCGGCGATGCCGACTGGGCGATTGCCGAGCACAACCCGCGCGGCTCGCGCCTGATGGTTTGGCTGTCGCTGCTGGCCATGATCACCTTGCTGGTGTGGGCCGGGTTGTCGCCCATCGATGAAGTGACCAAGGGCGAGGGCAAGGTCATTCCGTCGCGCCAGGTGCAGATCGTGCAAAGCCTGGATGGCGGCATCGTGCAGCAGATCCTGGTGCGTGAAGGCGAGGTGGTGCAAAAGGGGCAGTTGCTGCTCAAGATAGACCCGACGCGCTTTGTCTCGTCGCTGAAGGAAAACCGTGCCCAATACCTGTCGCTCAAGGCCAAGGCCGCGCGGCTGGAGGCCATTTCCAGCGGCAAGGCTTTTGTGCCACCACCGGACGTCGAAGCCGAGGCGCCGGATCTGGTGGCGCAAGAGCAATCACTCTACCTGTCCAAGCGCGCCGAGCTTGAAGCCGGCGTCGGCGTGGCGCGCCAGCAACTGGCGCAACGCAGCCAGGAAATGAACGAAGTGCGTGCGCGGCGTGATCAGGCGGCGCAAAGCTTTGATCTCACGCAGCGCGAACTGGATGCCACTAAACCCTTGCTCAAGAGCGGTGCGGTGTCGGATGTCGACATCCTGCGGCTGGAGCGCGATATTGCCCGGTTCCGTGGCGAGCGTGATTCGGCCAATGCCCAATTGCCGCGCATCCAGTCGTCAATGGCGGAAGCCAGCAACAAGATCAATGAAGTCGAGCTGAATTTCCGCAATCTGGCACGAGTCGAGTTGTCCGAGACGCTGGGCAAGCTGAGCAGCCTGTCGGAAGGCAGCGTAGGGCTGGCCGACCGCGTCAAGCAGTCGGACATCCGCTCGCCGGTGCGGGGCACGGTCAAGACGCTGATGTTCAACACCGTCGGCGGCGTGGTGCAGCCGGGCAAGGACGTGATCGAGATCGTGCCGTCCGACGACGCGCTGCTGCTGGAGGCCAAGGTGCTGCCGCGCGACATCGCCTTCCTGCGTCCGGGCCAGAAGGCGCTGGTGAAGTTCACCGCTTATGACTTCGCCACCTACGGCGGGCTGGAAGCGACGCTGGAGCACATCTCGGCCGACACGGTGACCGACGACAAGGGCAATGCCTTCTTCGTGGTGCGCGTGCGCACGACGCAGTCCTTCATTGGTGAAAAGAAGCTGCCGATCATCCCCGGCATGGTGGCGGAGGTCGATATCCTGACCGGCAAGCGGTCTATTCTGGCTTATCTGCTCAAACCGGTGCTGCGCGCCAAAGCCAACGCCCTGACCGAACGATGAACCATCCGCCGCTCACCCTCATTACCGCCGACCCCGTACTGGCCGATCACTGGCGTACGGCGGCGGCCGGCTATACCGTGCATGTCGGCAACGAGCTGGACGAGGCCGGCCCGCTGGTGCTGGTCGATCTGGCCATGCCCGGCCTGCCCGGCCTTGCCGACCCGCGCTGGCATGCGTGGACGGCGATGCGGCTGGTCATCATGGCCAGCAGCCTGCCCAGCGATCTGGAAAACCTGCACGCGCTGCAGGCCGGCGCGCGTGGCTATGGTCATGCCTATGCGCCAAACGAATTCTGGACGCAGGTCCTGGATGTGGTCTCCAAAGGTGGTGCCTGGATCGGTCCACTGGTCATGCAGCGTTTGATTCAGACGCTCACGCGCAACGACATGCACGAGGCACACGACTGGCAATCCAAGGTGACCGAGCGCGAGGCCGAAGTGGCGCGGCTGGTGGCACGCGGCGCATCCAACAAGGAAATTGCCCGCGAGCTCGATATCACCGAGCGCACGGTGAAAGCACATCTGACAATCCTTTTCAGCAAACTGCATGTGGCAGACCGCTTGCAACTGGCGCTGCGCGTGAAGGGCATGCACTGAACTGGTCTGCTGAAATCTGTTGGTAATCAAGCAATTCTGACGGTTGTGTGCATCACATACTGTACTTCGGTACAGTAGATTGGTCTTGTCAGCTAACTTATCTTCAGGGCTCCCTAAAACAGGTCTCTGAGGATTTTCTGATGGCTCATCCCGCCGCTCATGCCAAGCTCGTTTCCGTCCACGGTCAAGCTTTCATCCGCGACGCCACCGGCAAGCTGACTCCGGTCCATGCGGGCCAGGAAATCGCTCAGGACCAGGTACTGGTTACATCCGCCCACGGTGAAGTGGTATTGCTGCTGCCCAATGGTGAACAGCAAACCATCGGCCCCGATCGCGCCGTGCTGGTCGACGCCCAGGTGCTGGCCGTCGAAACCCATGCTGTGGCCGATGCCGCGCTGAGCAATGTATCCAGCAGCGCCGCCATCGATACCGTCATCGCCAAGGGCGGTGACCTGTCGCAGGAACTCGAAGCCACCGCCGCCGGCCTGAATGCCGGTGGTGCTGCCGGTGATGGCGATCACTCCTTCATCCGTCTTGGCCGCATCAGCGAAGAAGTCGGCTCGGTCGAATTCCAGTCCGGCACGCCGATCGTCAGCCAGGAAACCACCCAGCAAACCCGCGCGGAACAAACCAACCACGCGCCCGAGCTGCTGGACGACAAGCAGGCGCCGCTGAGCGATAGCCAGCGCGTGAGCACGCCGGAAGATACTCCGTTCAAGGGCAAGTTCAATGCGGTCGACATCGACAATGACCCGCTGACCTTCTCCACCACCACCAACCCGCAGCACGGCACCGTCGTCATCAACAGCGATGGCAACTGGACCTACACGCCGGGCAAGGATTACAACGGCCAGGACAGCTTCGTGGTCTTGGTCAGCGATGGCAAGGGCGGCACCGATACCGTCACCATCAATGTCACCGTGACGCCGGTCAACGATAACCCGGTGCTGGTCGACAGCAACGGCAACCCGGTTGGTCAGGACCAGAATGCCACCACGCCGGAAGACACTCCGGTCTCGGGCAAGGTCGTCGCTACCGACGTCGATGGCGACGCCCTCAGCTATGGCAAGGGTAGCGACCCGGCGCACGGCTCGGTCACCGTCAACGCCGACGGCAACTGGACCTATACCCCGGGCAAGGATTACAACGGCAAGGACAGCTTCACCATTACCGTCAGCGACGGCCACGGCGGCAGCACAACCCTGACCGTCAATGTCGACGTTACGCCGGTCAACGACGCACCGACCGGCCAGAACCAGCAAGTCACCACGCCGGAAGACACCGCGCTCAACGGCAAGGTGGTTGCCACCGACGTTGACGGCGACACGCTGACCTACGGCAAGGCCAGTGACCCGGCCCACGGCGCAGTCACCGTCAATGCAGACGGCAGCTATGTCTATACCCCGGCCAAGGACTACAACGGCAACGATAGCTTTACCGTCAACGTGGCCGACGGCCACGGTGGCACGACCACTCTCACCGTCAACGTCGTGGTGACCCCGGTCAACGACGCTCCGGTCGGCCAGAACCAGAGCGTGACCACGCCGGAAGACACGCCGGTTTCGGGCAAGCTGACTGCCACCGACGTTGATGGCGATACGCTCACTTTCACCACCGGCAGCAACCCGGCCCACGGCAGCGTGACTGTCGGCACCGATGGCAGCTGGACCTACACCCCGGCCAAGGATTACAACGGCAGCGACAGCTTTACCGTCACCGTATCCGACGGCAAGGGCGGCCAGACCAGCCTGACCGTCAATGTCGGTGTGACCCCGGTGAACGATGCACCGGTGGGCCAGGACCAAAGCGTTACTACCAAGGTTGGCGTCCCGGTTAGCGGTACTGCCATAGCGACTGACGTCGATGGCGACGCGCTGACGTTTGCCAAGGGCAGCGATCCGGCGCACGGCCAGGTAACCGTCGATGCCGCCGGTAACTGGACCTATACCCCGGGCAAGGAGTACACCGGCAAGGACAGCTTTACCGTTACCGTGAGTGATGGCCATGGCGGCACGGCCACGCTGACCGTCAACGTTGGCATCAACGGCGGCGAAGTACCGCCGGTCAACCACAACCCGGTCGCCCACGACGACAACGCCAGCGTGACGCAAGACAGCAGCGTGACGATCGCGGTGCGCAGCAATGACACCGATGCCGATGGTGACAAGCTGAACGTCAGCGGCGTGACCCAGGGCGCAAATGGTTCGGTGGTCATCGATGGCATTACCGGCAACCCCATTTATACGCCGAATCCCGGTTTCACCGGCAAGGACAGCTTTACCTACACCATCAGCGACGGCCACGGCGGCACCTCGACCGCTACCGTCAGCGTGGTAGTGAATGCGGCAGAAAACCACAACCCGGTATTCACCGACAACAATGGCCCGCTGGGTGACAGCACCAGCGTGACCACGCCGGAAGACACCCCGGTCTCGGGCAAACTGACCGCGACCGACGCCGATGGCGACGCACTGACCTTTGCCAAGGGCAGCGATCCGGCGCATGGTTCGGTCAATGTCGATGGCAACGGTAACTGGACCTACACGCCGGACAAGGATTACAACGGTTCGGACAGCTTCACTGTCACCGTCTCTGACGGCAAGGGCGGCACCGATACGCTGACCGTCAATGTCGGCGTGACCCCGGTCAACGATGCACCGGTGGGCAAGGATGAAACCATCTCCACCCACCAGGACACCGCCGTCAACGGCACTGTCACCGCCACCGACGTCGATGGCGACAAGCTGACCTTCACCAAGGGCAGCGACCCGGTGCACGGCAGCGTCACCGTCAACGCTGACGGCAGCTACGTCTACACCCCGGCCAACGGCTACAACGGCAAGGACAGCTTCACCGTCTCGGTCGATGACGGCCACGGCGGCACCTCGACTGCCACCGTCAACGTCAACATCTCGGCCAACAACGACCCGGTCTTTGTCGACAACAACGGCAACCCGGTTGGTGCCAACCAGTCGGTCACCACCCCGGAAGACACCCCGGTTACTGGCAAGGTACAAGCCACCGACGTCGATGGCGATGCACTGACCTTCGCCAAGGGCAGCGACCCGGCGCACGGCCAGGTCTCGGTCGACGCCGCCGG
>NZ_FWXD01000019.1 GCF_900176275.1 Andreprevotia lacus DSM 23236
CCTGCGCGAATGGGCGTATGGGTGTGCCTATTCGAACTCGACGCAACGCCGGGCGGCCCTGCCCGTATGGACGCATTTCTACAACTGGCATCGGCAACATCATGGGATTGCTTGCAAGACGCCAGCGTCCCGTCTCCCACTCGCAGGAAACAACGTCTTGACTCTTCACAACTAGGCGTGCGAAACGCAGACAGTACAAGGCGTACGGCAAGTGAGCACAACACTGGCAGCAGGGTTTTGTTAGCCGCTCCAAGCCTGCTGATCTGCTCTGCGCGCTTGCCACATGGCCCTGCCCAGCAGCACCAGCAACCATGCAGTCAGCAGCAGATAGCCCGTGCATGCCAGCACCGCCAGCAAGCCACCCCAGCGCATGATGCCCAAGGTGGCCCAGAACCAGACCAGATAGCTCGCCCCTGCGCCTGCAGCCCCCTCAACCAGCAAGCGCACCACTTGCCAGCGACGCGAGCGGGGTTGCCGCCAAAGCGCGAAGACCGCCAGGCCGCCGAAGCACAGCACATATACCCAGTCGTCCATTGATCCGCTCACCGCCCTGGCAATGATCAGGTCGTCCTGGTCAGACTCGAACAAGCCGGTCACAAACTCACCAGGCCGCCATGGCGAGGGCGCATCGGCGATGGCGGATACCGGCGCGGCAAGCATTGCAGATGCAGCCCTTGCATCCATCGCTGCGACGGCCGGAGCGCTGGCATTCACGTTGATCGGTTTTTCTTTCTTGCTCACCGAGCAATGCGAGAGCGGCAGGAAAAAGCACAACGCCAGCAACAACGCTGCCAACTGGCGCAAGCGTTGCAGTCGTTCCGGCGAAGGTTTGGGCATGAGGTGCGCCATCCGGTCAGTCTTGCGAAAAATCTACCGCTGTTGTGCACCGCTCGCAACATGCGCCGCATTACCGCTTGACCAGACAGACCGCCCAGCCTAGTGTATTAGTCAACCAATACACAAATACACTTATGTCGCTGCTGGCCGCCCTTTCCATCTCACCCGGTGCAGGTGAGCCCATCTACCGCCAGTTGATGGAGCAGATCCGTCGGCTGGTGGCCGGCGGCCAGCTGGCGCCGGATACCGAGCTGCCGTCGGTGCGCGAGCTGGCGCAGGCGCTGGCGGTCAACCCGATGACCATTTCCAAGGCCTACAGCCTGCTGGAACTGGAAGGTGTGCTGGTGCGGCGGCGCGGCATCGGCATGGCGGTGGCAGCCGGCCCGGCCAGCCAGGCGGCGCAGGCCGAGCGCCTGCAGCTGCTGCGCGGCACGCTGGAACGCGCAGCACGCGAGGCGCACGAGCTGGGCCTGCCGGCCGATGCGGCCCTCACCCTGTTTGCACAATTGCTGGAGCAACACCCATGACGAGCCCTGCCATCACGGTCAACGGTTTGCATAAATCCTTTGCGTCGCAACGCGTGCTGATCAATCTGGACTGGCAGGTGCAGCCGGGCCGCATCGTTGGCCTGCTGGGCCGCAATGGCGCCGGCAAATCCACCTTGCTGGAAACGCTGCTCGGCTTGCACCAGCCCGAGTTCGGCGATATCCGCCTGCTGGGCGATGCGCCGGCCGCCTTCAGCGCCGGCACGCTGGCGCGCATCGGCTACGTGCCGCAGCAGACCGAGCTGTTCGAGTGGCTGACCACGCAACAGCTGCTGGACTACTTCGCCGGCTTCTATCCGCGCTGGAACCACGAACGCTGCAATGCGCTGCTGGACCGCTGGCAGATAGCCCGCGAGCAACGCATCAGCAAGCTCTCGGTCGGCACGCGGCAGCGGCTGTCCATCGTGCGCGCGCTGGCACACGAGCCGGATTTACTCGTCCTCGACGAACCGGTCAGCAGCCTTGACCCGCTGGCGCGGCGTGATTTTCTGCGCGAGCTGATTGGCGACGTGCTCGACCGACAAACCACCGTGGTGCTGTCCACCCACATCCTGTCCGATCTGGAGCGGGTGGCCATGGACGTGGCCTTTCTGCACCAGGGCCGCATTCAGCTGCAGGGTGCGCTGGACCAATTGCAGGAAGAAGTCCGCCGCGTGCACGCTCCGGCCGCCACCCTGCAGCAACTCGGCATACGCCCGCTGCGCGGCGGCGCGCCGGACAGCGATAGCGTGATCGCCCGCCTGAGCGAGCAACAGCTGGCGCTGCTGCAAACCAAGCCGGATGCTTTGTTGACGCCAGTCAGCCTGGAAGACCTGTTTGATGAGGTGACGGCATGAAGCTGGTGTGGTTGACGTGGCGCATGGCCGCGCGAAAAAACGCGCTGACGATGCGACGCCCATTGACCTTGCTGACGTTGCTGCCGTTGTTCCTGCTCGGGCTGCTGAGCTTGAACTTTGGCAAGCACGATGGCGCGCTGATGTACCTGTTGTGTGTATTCGTACCGGTCGCCGTGCTGCTGATGACGGGCTGGTATGCGCTGTGGACCAGTCTGGCAACCGCCAGCAACATCACAGCATTGCTGCCACTGCATAGGCAGACCGCCAGGTACAGCGTGGCGCTGGGCTGGCTGCTTTTGGGGGCGATTTCTTCACTGCTGGCCTTGCCCTTTGCCAGCGATAAACCGTCACTGGCGCCGATCATTCCACTCGTGGCCCTGTTGTTCACGCTGACCATCACGCCCTGCAGCAACCCTATCTTGTGGCTGCGCTTTCTGGCTCTTGGGGCGGGTTTTTGGGCGATGTCGCGCCCGGAAACGGGCAGGCTGCTCTGGCTACCAATGGCCTATACCCTGCTGACCTTGCCATTGTTCCTGCTGCCGCTGAAACAAGCGGTCAAGGTCGTCAACGGGCTGGTTAACGAGCAATGGCCAAACTGGATAAAGCGCCGACCGCGCCATCCTGTCGATCTGGCCAATTCTGCGGCCAATGCGGCCTCCGGCCCCTCAATCATGTTGCTCATGGCATTGATTGATCTGATCTGGAATGGCGCAGCGCAGCGATTTCATGTCGCTTTGCCTGGCACCAGCGCACGCGGTGCATATGGCTCGCTCCCCATGTTGCTGATCCTGCCTGCCATCCTGCTCTGGCGCATGCGCGCCACTTTGCTGCAGCAAAAATCCGCTCAGACGCTGCTGCGCCTCACTCCACAGGCAGCAGATAGCAACGTGTTCAATCGCCGCCTGGCCCTGCGCCAACTCGCCTTGTACGCAGCTTGCAGTGCGGCAGCCAGCGCGCTGGCACTCATCGTGACCTGGACGCCCCAGCCGCCGCTGATCTGGCAGCACTGCGCCTATTACCTGCCGGCGCTCTGCGTGCTGGCAGCACCGCTAGCGGTGCCAGACTTCAGCCAGCTACGCCAGATGGGCTTGATGCCGGCAGTCGCACTCGGCATTGCGCCTTTCCTGCTACCCAGTGTGCTCTATTGGCAACCCGCCGAGATCGAATTCTGGGTAATCAACGCGTTGTGCATCGTCGCCGGCGTGGTGCTGATGCTGCGCCGGCTGGATCTGCAGGAAAAAGCCCCGCTGGCCTTCCCGGTGGGCTATCGCAGCGATGGCATGTTGTGGAATGCACGCACGCCGCAGCAATAGCGATCACATTTCATAAAAAGTCAGCAAAAGCCGTTACTTTCTTGCACCATCTCGCGCGCCTGCATTCATATGGCGGGGCAAAGCGTGCTAAGGTCAGCGCTTCGATTTTGCCTCTAGCACGCAATGCAACTGACCGAACAGCAAGTGCTGGCCCTGGCGCCCGATAGTGGCTCGGCCGGCAATGGCAAGAAGCTGGCGCAGGCCAAGAACTGGCCCACCCTGGGGCGCAGTACGCGGGCGCTGTGGGGCGAGTGCCAAGGCAGCGGCTCCAAGCCGTATCAGGTGCGCGTCGATCTGGCGGACTACGCCAGCAAATGTTCGTGCCCCAGCTTCAAGTTTCCGTGCAAGCACGCCATCGGCCTGCTGGTGCTGACCGCCAACCAGCCCGGCCTGGTGCAGGAAAACGGCGAGCCGGAATGGGTGGGCGACTGGCTGGACAAGCGCGGCGAAACCGCCGCGAAGAAAGAGGCCAAAGCCGCCGCCAAGGCCGAAGCCCCCGTGGACGAAGCCGCGCAGCAAAAGCGTGCCGCCAAGCGCAATGAGCGCGTGGGCGATGGTCTGGCCGCGCTGCAATTGTGGCTGGAAGACCAGATGCGCAACGGGCTGGCCCGCCTGCCGGCCGAAGGGCCGGGGCTGTTCGAGCAACAAGCCGCCCGGCTGGTCGATGCGCAGGCCGCCACCCTGGCCGGCCGCGTGCGCGCACTGGCCGACTTGCCCGGCGGCCCGGCCGACTGGCCGCAGCAATTGCTGAGCGAGCTGGGCCGGCTGGCGCTGACCATCCGCGCGTTCGAGCGCATCGACAGCCTGCCGCCCGAGCTGCAGCACAGCCTGCGCGCCGCCGTGGGTTTCACCGTCAAGGAAGAAGACGTGCTGGCCGCCGCCACGCCACAGCGTGACGAATGGCTGGTGATCGGCCAGGCGCTGGACGAAGACGAACGCGTGCGCGTACAGCGCAGCTGGCTGCAAGGTCGGCACAGCGGGCAGATCGCGCTGCTGCTGCAGTTTGCCGTCGGCACCCAGCCGTTTGCGCAACGCTGGCTGCCCGGCAGCAGCTTTGCCGCCGAACTGGCCTTCTGGCCCGGCGCCCTGCCGCAACGCGCCATGCTCAAGGGCACGGCCGAGCCGGCCGCCGCGCCCACAGCGTTTACCCACCGCCACAGCATCGACAGCCTGCTGCAGCACGCCGCGCAGGCGCTGGCCAGCCAGCCGTGGCTGGAACGGGTGGCGCTGGTGCTGGCCGACCTGGTACCTGTGCATCAAAACGAACGCTGGTACGCCGTGCAGCCCGACGGGCAGGCCCTGCCACTGGCAGCCGGCGATTACTGGCACTGGCTGGCCATGGGGGGTGGCGTGCCGCGCGATACCGCCGTCGAATGGGATGGCCACACGCTGCGCCCGCTGGGCTGGTTTGCCGATGGCCGCTATTACCCGCTGGGGGAGCAAGCCACATGGAACAACTGACCCGCCTGGCCTTGGTCGGCACCGCCAACGCACCGGTCGATGCCGCCAGCCTGCCCGCCATCACCGCGCTGTTGCCCGAGGGCAGCCGTGAACAACGCCTGCTGTGGGCGGCCGGTGCCGATGCGCTGTACCGGCAGGCCGGGCAGCGCGCAGCAACCGTCATGCCTGCCAGCCCCGCGCCGGCCGAAACCCGCCGTCCATTGCCGGCGGCGCTGCGCCCCGTTGTGGCCGAGCTGTTGTCCGGCCGTCTGGAAGAATTGCAGCCATGGGCCAGCACGCATCTGGCCGAATGCGGCTATGTGCTGCCGCCCGAATCGCTGCTGACCGTACTGGCCTTCAACCACAAGGCCCAGCGCGCCGCGTGGTTGCCGCTGCTGGGCGAGCGTGGCCGCTGGCTGGCTGCACAGAACCCCGACTGGCAATGGGTGCTGCAAGCCGCCCCTGCCCCGGCCGATGCCGCCGAGCTGGAACAGCAGTGGCAGGAAGGCACGCCGGCCGCCCGCAAGACAGCGTTGACCGCCCAGCGCCAGCGCGACCCGGCGCTGGCCCGCGACTGGCTCGCCGCCGCGCTGCCGCAGGAAAAAGCCGAACAGCGCCAGGCATTGAGCGAAGTGCTGGCAGATGGCCTGAGCAGCGACGACGAAGCACTGCTGAACCAGCTGCTGGGTGATCGCAGCCAGGGCGTGCGGCAACAGGCCGCCGGCTTGCTTGCGCAACTGCCCGCATCCGCGCTGGCGGCCCGCGTGCGCGAGCGCGTGGCGGCATGCGTGCAATGGCAGGTGCCCGATGCGCCGCAAGGCACGGTGGCCAAGGTCGGCGCCTGGCTGAGCGGCAAACGGGCCGTACCCGCGCTCAGCATCAACCCGCCCAACGAGCTGCCCAAGGACTGGGAGCGCGACGGCATCCTTGCCCAGCCGCCGCACGGCACCGGCGCGCGCAGCTGGTGGCTGGCGCAGCTGCTGGGCCTGCTGCCACCGGATGCATGGACCGCCCCGGCCGGGCTGACGCCTGCCGAGCTGCTGCCGCTGCTGAAAAAACAGGAATGGGACGACGCGCTGCTCGACGGCGTGGCCCGCGCCGCCGTGCGCTTTGGCGCGGCCGATTGGGCCGCAGCACTGCTGGCCCAGCCCGCCCTGCTCTACCGCGACCCGGCACTGGCCGATGCGCTGTGGCAAACGCTGGGTGACGAACAGCGTGGCAGCCTGATCAGCAATCTGCTGCAGGCCGACAACCTTGATGCGCTGGAGCGGCTGCTGGGCAGCCGACCCGCGCCGTGGCCGGCCACATGGTCACCGCTGCTCTTGCAAACGCTGCGCCGGCTGGACTTCCTCAAGCTGCCGACCAAGCGGCTGTCGCCCGCGCTGGAACTGCTGGGCATGGCAGCCCGCCACGCGGCGGCAGGTGACATCCCGGCAGTGGTGCAGGTGATCGAAAACGAAATCGGCCAGCTTGCCGGCCACACCGAATGGCAATACCAGCAATTGCGCAGCCGCGCCGAGCGCCTGGTGGCGCTGGCCCGCACCCGACATACCCTTCTTCAGGAGACCGCCCAGTGAACGCACCTTCCTTGAATGCCGTCCTGCGGCAGCATGCCGAACACCAATACGCCGAAGAACTGGCCGAGCTGGCCCGCCAGGACGACAAACCCAAGCCGCCCAACTGGCAGCTATCGCCGTGGGCGGTCAAAACCTATCTACTGGGTGGCAAGCTGGCCAACGGCTTCGAGGTCAGCGCCAAATACATCGGCAGCGCCCGTTTGATCGAAATCGCCGTCGCCACACTGGCCACCGACCGCGCGCTGCTGCTGTACGGCGTGCCGGGCACGGCCAAGAGCTGGGTGTCCGAGCATCTGTCTGCAGCCATCTGCGGCAACTCCACCCTGCTGATCCAGGGCACGGCCGGTACCGATGAATCGGCACTGCGCTATGGCTGGAACTACGCGCGCCTGCTGGCCGAAGGCCCGTCCGAACACGCGCTGGTGGCCAGCCCCATGCTCAAGGCCATGCGCGACGGCAAGCTGGCGCGGCTGGAAGAAATGACCCGCGTGCCGAGCGAGGTGCAGGACACCCTGATCACCCTGCTGTCGGAAAAAACCCTGCCCATCCCCGAGCTGGGCATCGAGGTGCAGGCACAGCGCGGCTTCAACGTGATTGCCACCGCCAACAACCGCGACAAGGGCGTGAACGAGATGTCGTCGGCGCTGATGCGCCGCTTCAATACCGTCATCCTGCCCACGCCAGACAGCTTTGATGAAGAAGTCGCCATCGTCAGCCGCCGCGTGGCCGAGCTGGGCCAGGCACTGGCCTTGCCGGCCGAAAAACCGGCGCTGGAGGAAGTACGCCGCGTGGTCGCCATCTTCCGCGAGCTGCGCAACGGCGTGACCGAGGACGGCAAGACCAAGCTCAAGTCGCCCAGTGGCTCGCTGTCGACCGCCGAGGCCATTTCGGTGATCGGCCACGGCCTGGCCGTGGCCGGTTATTACAGCGACGGCGTGCTGCGCGCCGGCGACATTGCCGCCAGCATCACCGGCGCCATCGTGAAAGACCCGGTGCAGGACAAGGTGGTGTGGCTGGAATACCTGAAGACCGTTGCCAAGGAGCGCGATGGCTGGAAAGACCTCTACCGCGCCTGCATGGACGTGGTCTGAACCGGAGCCGCCCCATGACGCAACGCTACCCCATCCACCCCGACCGCTGGCTGGCGCTGGCCAACCGCAGCGCCAGCTGGCAGACCGATGAAGGCCCGGTGAGCTATACGCTGCGTACCGTCGATTGCGGCACGCTGTGGCTGCAAAGCGGCCGGCTGGTGCCGTGCGACCCGTTCGTGACACTGGACCGGCACGACAATATCCAGATTGCCGTGCCACCCGGCCGCTACCCGGTGACCGTGACGGTGGCCGACGTGAGCGACGAGCAGGATGGCTCGCACGAGCGCGAGGCGTATCTGTCGCTGCAGTTGTCGAACGCCGCCAGCGTGAGCTGGTCCTTCCTCGCCCCGCTGGCCGAGGGTGAAACCGCGCCGGAGACCGAGCCGGGCGAGTTCGTCGGCGTGCCGGTCGATGCCGGCACCATTGCTTTCGTCGATGCCGATGCGGTGGCAAGGCTGATGCCCGACCCGGCCGCCACCAGCTGGTACGAGCACTTGTTCGACAACGGCGACGAGGACAGCTGGTTTGCGCTGATGGACGACCCGGAGCACCTGCGCGCCGGCAGCGCCAATATCGTGCTGCCCGATGCGCGCGATGGCGAAAACCTGATCCTGGCGCACTCGGGCTGGGGCGATGGCGTGTATGCGGTGGTGGGCACCTATGCCGCCGACGGCCAGCTCACTGGCGTGCACATCGATCTGGCCGTGGTGCCGGTGAACCTGCTGCCGGAGTGGGATTGATGGCGGTGCACTACTTCGGCATCCGCCACCATGGCCCCGGCTGCGCACGAGCGCTGCAGGCGGCGCTGGCCGAGCTGCAGCCCGACCTCATCCTGCTGGAAGGCCCGCCCGAGGCGGACGAACTGCTGGCCATGGCAGCCGACCCGGCCATGCAGCCGCCGGTGGCGCTGCTGGTTTACCCGCTGGATGCACCGCGCCATGGCGTGTTTTACCCCTTTGCCGAATTCTCGCCCGAGTGGCAGGCCATCCGGCACGCGGCCTTGCAGCAAGTGCCTATCCGCTTCATGGACCTGCCGCCGACGCATGGTTTTGCCGATGCGATAGCGCGCGAGGCTGCTGCCGAAGCGGCTACGCCGGAATCCGGAGCGGAAGGCGCCCCTGAATCCGGAGCGGAAGGCGCCCCTGAATCCGCACCGGAAACCGGCAGCGAGGCCGCCGACGATGCTGCCCCGCTGGATGTGACCGAAGACGATTTCGCCCATTGGCGCATGGACCCGGTGGGCGAGCTGTCGCGCGCGGCCGGCTATGACGACAACGAGCTGTGGTGGGAAATCGAGATCGAACAGCGGCGCGATGCACGCGAGATGTTCACCGCCATTGCCGAAGCCATGAGCGCGCTGCGCGAGCACGCCCCGCCGCCCGATCAGCGCGAGGCCCGCCGCGAAGCACACATGCGCCAGTGCATACGCGAGGCGCAGAAAGCCGGTCACGAGCGCATTGCCGTGGTGTGCGGCGCCTGGCACGTGCCGGCGCTGCAACAGCCGACCACCATCAAGGACGACCAGGCGCTGCTCAAGGGCTTGGCCAAAACCAAAGTCGCCGCCACCTGGGTGCCGTGGAGCAGTGATCGCCTGGCCTACGCCAGCGGCTATGGCGCGGGTGTGACCTCGCCGGGCTGGTATCGCCACCTGTGGCACAGCCCCGATCGCGCCGGCCTGCGCTGGATTACCGAAGCCGCACGGCTGATGCGCAAACAGGGTCTGGATGCCTCGTCGGCCAGCGTGATCGAAACCGTGCGCATGGCCGATAGCCTGGCCGCGCTGCGCGGCCTGCCGCTGCCGGGTCTGACCGAAAACCGCGATGCCATGCTGGCCGTGCTGTGCCACGGCAACGACGCGCCGCTGGCACTGATCCACCGTGAGCTGGAAGTAGGCCACCTGATCGGCAAGGTGCCGGCATCCGCCACGGCCGCGCCGCTGCAGCGCGATCTGGAAGCGCAGCAAAAACGGCTGCGCATGAAAGCCACCACCGAAATCAAGCCGCTCGATCTGGACCTGCGCGAAGACGGCGGACGCGAACGCAGCCGCCTGTTGCACCGCCTGCGCGTGCTGCAGGTGGACTGGGGTACCCTGCAGCGCGACAACAACCGCACCGGCACCTTCCGCGAGAGCTGGTCGCTGCAGTGGCGGCCCGAACTGGCCGTCGAGCTGATCGAGGCCAGCCGCTACGGCAACACCATTGCCGAGGCCGCCGGCAACCGCCTGCGCGAAGCCGCACTGCAGGCCGCCGCCCTGCCCGAACTGACCGACCTGCTGGACGACGCCGTGCTGGCGCAATTACCGCAAACCATCACGACCCTGCTGGGCTGCGTGCAGAACCAGGCCGCCGTCGCCGCCGACCTCGGCCACCTGATGGATGCGCTGCCGCCGCTGGTGCGCGTGGCACGCTATGGCGATGTGCGCGGCACGCAAAGCGGCAGCGTGCAGCCCATCATCGAATCGCTGGTCGAGCGCATCACCGTCGGCCTGGGTGGCGCGGCCAGCCATATCGACGAGACCGCGGCCGAAGTGCTGCTCAAGCGCATCGACACCGTGCAGGTGGCGCTGGATACGCTGGAGCTGCCCGCGCTGCGCGATGACTGGTTTGCCACCCTGCAGCGCATCAGCACGCAGGATGGCATTGCCGCGCTGGTGCGTGGCGGTGCGCTGCGCCTGTTGTTCGACCGCCAGCGCGTCGATGCCGCTGCGCTGGCGCAGCAAGCGCAACTTGCGCTGTCCGGCGCGGTGCCGCCGCAGCATGCCACCGGCTGGCTCACCGGCCTGCTGCGCGGCAGCGGGCTGTTGCTGCTGCAGCACGATGCGCTGTGGCAGATCATCGACGCCTGGCTGAGTGGCCTCGGCACCGAAGTTTTCATGGAACGGCTGCCGCTGCTGCGCCGCGCCTTTGCCGGCTTCAGCCGTGCCGAGCGCCGGCAGATGGGCAACAAGATCAACACGCTGGGCAGCACGCCGGTCGCCGCCGCGCAGGACGACACCCTGGACGACAGCCGCGCCGCACTGGTGCTGCCGGTACTGGCCTTGCTGCTGGGCCCGGCCACCGCGCCAACTGACGAGATCACCGCATGAGTACCACACCCGACTCCACCGATATCGACCGCCTGCAGCGCTGGCGGCTGGTGCTGGGCGAGGCCGCCGACGACAGCTGCGGCACGTCGCTGAGTGACAGGCTGCTGCGCGCCGATGCCTCGCTGGCCGCGCTGTACGACAGCGACCGCAAGGGCGGGCTGGGTTCATCCAGCCCGCATGTGGCACGCTGGCTGGGCGACATCCGCGAGTTTTTCCCCACCTCGGTGGTGCAGGTAATGCAGCAGGACGCCATCGAGCGGCTGAACCTGCAGCAACTGCTGCTGGAGCCCGAGTTGCTGGAAATGGCCGAGCCGGATGTGCATCTGGTGGCCAACCTGATGTCGCTGTCGCGCATGATGCCGGCCAAGACCAAGGATACCGCGCGCCGCGTGGTGCGCAAGGTAGTGGCCGAGCTGGAGCAGAAGCTGAAAGAGCCAATGCGCCAGGCCGTCAGCGGCAGCCTGAACCGCGCCGAACGCAACCGCCGCCCCAAGCTGAGCGAGATCGACTGGCACCGCACCATCCAGGCCAACCTCGGCCGCTATCTGCCGGAAAAGCAGACCGTAGTGGCCGAAAAGCTGATCGGCCACGGCCGCAAACGCAGCGCACTGCGCGACATCGTGCTGTGTGTGGATCAGAGCGGCTCGATGGCCGCCTCGCTGGTGTACGCCGGCATCTTTGCCGCCGTGCTGGCCTCGCTGCGCGCGGTACGCACGCGCATGGTGGTGTTCGACGACAAAGTGGTCGACCTGACCGACGAAACGGCTGACCCGGTCGACCTGCTGTTCGGTGTGCAACTGGGCGGCGGCACCGACATCAACCTCGCGCTGAGCTACTGCCAGCAGGTGATCGACCGGCCGGACAAGACCATCATGGTCTTGATCACCGACCTGTACGAAGGCGGCAATGCGCGCGAAATGCTCAAACGCGCCGCCGCGCTGAAGGCTGCTGGGGTCAACCTGATCTGCCTCTTGGCGCTGGCCGACGACGGCGCCCCCGGCTACGACCACCAGCACGCCGCGCAATTTGCCGCGCTGGGCATCCCCACCTTCGCCTGCACACCGGATCAATTCCCCGCCCTGATGGCCACCGCGATCCAGAAGCAGGACGTAGCACTGTGGGCCGCCAAGCAGGGGTTTGTGGCGCAGCGGGGGGAGTAAGGCCCCCAAAGGAGACCAGCATGCCCTTAGCCCTCGCCACCTCCCTGCCCGCGCTGCTGCCCCAAGCCATCGCCTGGGCCAGCGCGCGCGAAGCCGAAATCCTCGCCAGCGGCATCGCGCTGACCGATGCAGAATTGGACCTGGCACGCCGGGTGGGCGTGCAGGCACCAGAGCGCATCCGGCTGGCATTGGTCGAGCGCGTGCCCATGCCGGACGACCCCATGCTGCAACTGGCGGTGGAAACCACCGAGCTGCTCGGCGCCAATACGCTGGGGCTGACCCTGGGTTACGGCATCTATCTGTGCCAAGGCGCGCGCGATGCGCGGCTGGTCTCGCACGAATGCCGCCATGTGCAGCAGTACGAAGCTGCTGGCGGCATTGCGGCCTTCCTGCCGCTGTATCTGCAGCAGATCGTGCGGCACGGCTATCTGGATGCGCCGTATGAGGTGGATGCACGGCGGCATGAGATTGATGCGTAGCCCACATGGCTGACGGCGGGAGTTTGCCCATGCTCCCGCACCCCACCATCGAGGTCGTGGACGGCGATCTGCTCGATCAGCCGGTCGACGTCATTGTCAACGCCTGGAACCGCAACATCATCCCCTGGTGGCTGTTGTTGCCACAGGGGGTATCGGGGGCGATCAAGCGCCGTGGCGGCTATCGCCCTTTCATCGAACTGGGCCGGCATGGCCCGATCCCGCTGGGTGGTGCGGTGCTGACCGGTGCCGGCCGCTTGCCGTATCGCGGCATCATCCATGTGGCGGGCATCAACATGCTGTGGCGGGCCAGCGAATATTCCATCCGCCAGTCGGTGCGCAGCGCGCTGGATATCGTGCGGCGTGAGCAATATGCCTCGGTGGCCTTTCCCGTCATCGGCGGCGGTACCGGTGGCGTGCAGCAGGCCAGGGCGCTGGCATGGATGCTGGAGACGGTGAGCGACACCCGCTGCGAGGCCAGCGTGCGTGTCGTGCGATACCGGCGGAGCAGCGCCCGCGCCTTGCCGGAAACATCACACCCCGGATAGTCCGGCAGCAACGACAGCAGACGCTGTATCGAAATCAATACATTTGCATAAACATTTTTGCAAATATAGACTCCGATTCGCCTTCCGCCCGATCCCCGAGGAGTTCCGATGCACCGTTCCATCCCCATTTCCCTGCTGCTGGCGACCATGCTCGCCGCGTGCGCCCAGACCGGGCAACACCCTGCCGCCGCGGTCCAGCCCACCCCGGCACCAGCACAGGCTCGCCCTGCCCCAGCTGCGGCTCCGGCGGCTGCCACAACCAGCACGTCGGTCGCGCCGACCCCTGCGCCCGTTGTGCAAGCCGACGAACCCAATGTCGTGGCATTTGCCACCGGTAGCGACAAGCTGGACGATGCTGCCAGCGCGAAAATCACCGACCTGGTCGAGCAAGCCAGGCAGGCTAAAAAAGTCGAAGTACTCGGTTCGGCGCAAGTGAATGGCAAATTCAACAAGAAACTCGCGCTGTCACGTGCATTCGCCGTCAAGAGAGCGTTGGCTCACGCCGGGGTGCGTCCCGGCAAGATCATGGTTCGCTACAGTACAATCGAGTCGCGCGACGTCGCCACCATTACGTTCAAGCCCTGATCTGCCCCGGCCGGATCGCCGGAAGCGGGGTGTAACGTGACAGACGCCGCGCAGCATCACGCTTCCACGCCATTCCGGATCACTACCATGTCGTCTGCCACACCCCATCCGCCTGCTTCCCGGCCACTGTCTCCCGACCTTGAGGTGCTCAAGCAGTTCCGCATCATCTTCAAGTCGATTCGCCGCCATTTCGACCATATCCGCGAATACAGCGGGCTGAGTGGCGCGCAACTGTGGGCGCTGTCCTGCATCAAGGACAACCCCTGCCTGCGCGTGTCCGACTTGGCCCGGGCCATGACGGTGCATCAATCCACCGCCAGCAACCTGGTGGAAAAACTGGTGAGCATCGGGGCAATTTCACGCCAGAAATCCAGCGAGGATCAGCGCGTGACCACGCTGGTGGTATCCGGACTGGGCGAGCGCATGCTCAGCGATGCCCCCGGCCCGGTGCAGGGCATTCTGCCCAATGCGCTGGCGCGAATGGAGCCCGATACGCTGCGTGCGCTGCACGCCAATCTGGAGGCGCTGCTGGCGGTGATGGACGACCTGGAGGCCGAGGCAGCGAACATTCCCCTGTCCGACATCTAACCCCGTTCGTGGAGAGCATCCAATGAAGTACCTCGCCCCTGCCCTGTTGGTCACCCTGATCCTTGGCGCCTGTGCTACCCAACAGCAACCGGCAAACCCGCCCGTTGCCAACAGCAACAAGCAAGATAGCGGCGACAAGGTTGCCAGCGTGGACCTGACCAAGACCCAGCCGGTAAACAACACCGGCACCGACCCGCTGCACGACCCGAAAAGCCTGTTGTCCCAGCGGCTGGTGCAGTTCGACTACGACGCCTTCGTCGTAAAAAGCGACTACCGCGACCTGTTGGCCGCACATGCCCAGTATCTGGCCACCCATCCTGCAGCGCGGCTGGTCATTCAGGGGCATGCCGATGAACGCGGCAGCGCCGAGTACAACCTGGCGCTGGGACAAAAGCGTGCCAATGCCGTGCGTGAAGTCCTCAATGCCCAGGGGATTGCCGACAAGCAGCTGGAAACGGTGAGCTTTGGCGAAGAAAAGCCGCTGGATGCCGGGCATGATGAGGCAGCCTGGGCGCGCAACCGCCGTGCACAACTGGTGTACAGCGGCGAAGTCGCGCAGTAACGCCTTGCAGGACAACCGGGCACTCATGGGCGCCCGGTTGAATGCTGTTTTGCGCAAAGAACAAACAGCGCGCTGAAAGGCGCTGCATGACCAAGAGCGGCTCTGCGCGGCTCGCCACCGGTATCGCCCCCATGGCAGGCCCGTGCACACAATGCGGCACGCCAAATGCATCTTCATAAATGGAATTGGCCTTATCTCACAAGGGCCAGGCAGAAGCAGCTCCTTGGTTGTCAGAATGACCGCCTGCGACGAGCGTATCTCGCCCATTTCCGCCAATAGCTTGCATATGCCATTGCCGCCGGGTTGATACAAGCTGAATGCCGACACGGCTGTTGCAGCCAGCACACACCGTTTAAAACGACAGTGCAATTGCAAAAACCCTGTCCTAGTATGCGTTGGAAGCTGAATGGCAATGTCATCATCCGGCCGCTGCCGCCTGCAGGCACAGCGCCCGGCCTCGCCCCTCCCAACGCCGGAACCCGCTCATGAGTCCAGAACTTCGCCAGGCGCTGTACACCCATCTGCAGACTGCCATCGAGATCGAGCTGTCGACGATTCCGATCTACCTGTACACCTATTACTCGATCCAGCGCCAGCCGCAGCACACCGACAGCCTGCCCAACGGGCAGCAGATCGCCACCTTTGCCAACAAGGCGGGTGGCTTGCTGATGAGTGTGGCGGTGGAGGAAATGCTGCACATGTCGCTGAGCTGCAACGTGCTGCGCGCGCTGGGCGGCCAGCCCAAGCTTTATTGCCGCTCGCCGGGGGCGTACCCGACCAATTTGCCGCACCACAAGGCCGGTTTCAGCGTGGGACTGACCGCGCTGACGGCCGGGCAGCTCGACCTGTTCATGGGCATCGAGGAACCCGAGCAACCCGGCTCGCCGCCGCAAGGCGACAACTGGACCTCGATCGGCCAGTTCTATCGCTACATCCTCGGCCTGATCGAGGAAACCAGCGACGAGGATTACCACTACGCCGACGATCAACTGGCGGCGCATCGCGGCTATTACTCGGCCAACAACGTCGATACGGTCTACCCCAAGGATGGCTACTACATCAAGCAGCCGGAGAACCCGTTCAACCCGGTGGAGCGCGGCGCATCGCAGGCGCAATATCCAAACAACCGCGACAGCGGCAAACTGATGCGCATCCGCTGCAAGGACGATGCGCGCCGCGCCATCCATTCCATCATGCTGGAAGGTGAAGGCTATACGCACGACCCTGCGCACAAACGCGACGACCCGGAGAACAACGAAGTCTCGCACTGGTACAAATACGCCGCGCTGCGCAAGGAAATCGCCGCCTTCAGCGCGGACGACCTCGGCCAGTTCATCCTGCCCTTCCCGAGCAACCCGACCAGCGCTGGCTACCCGGCGGAGGTACTGCCGCTGGTGACGCTGGCCAATGCGGTTTATTCCTACCTGTTCCTGCTGACCGAAACCGCCTATCGCACCGCGGGCGATGCGCAGGAATCGATTTTCTACATCGGCATGCACAAGGGCATGATCTTCATCCTCGACAAGATCATCGGCGGCATGCGCTACAACACCTGTACCGACGCGGCCGGCAACAGCGTGGCGCTGGCGCCGACCTTCGAGAACTACGCGTTCGACAGTCTGGCCACCGCCAAACAAGAGCTGATCGCGCTGTGCCAGGCGGTACCGGCCAGCCTGAACCTCGATAGCAACATCCTCGGCCGCATTCAGGATCTGCCGGATGTGAACATTCCACCGGATGGCATCGTCCGATTCTGAGCACCTCCAATGCCCAAGGCACCGATAGTGATGGCGAAACGGCACCAGGAACCCGGCCAAGCCGGGTTCGCACGGATATCGGCAAGTGGCAGCACGGTGCTCCTTGTTCGATTCCACACCCCCCGCCCTCGCCGCCGCGAGGGAGCCTCGCTATTGCTCGTCAGCGGTACCCACACCTTCCCGGAAATCTGACACTGAACAAGGCTGGCGCTGAAACACCCCGCCCACCATTGCGAGATCGATCATGACCAATACCACCACACCGCTTGAACTGCATGCCTGCATGGGCCTGAACGCCTGCAAGGGGCATGACCGGCTGGGCAGCAACGAATGCGCCGGCAGCGGCAGCTGTGCCACGGCGGCAGCGCACTCCTGCCACACCCTCAACAACTGCCGCAACCAGGGCGGCTGCGGCCTGTATGGCACCGGCGAAGAGCAGGACCACCCCGGCGACAACCCGTGCGCCTGGCTGGGCTCGTGCGCGGTGCCGATCAATGCCGAGCGCTTCTCCACCGACGGACCCAATCAGGGCAAGAGCGTGTGGGTACGTGCACGCCAGCGCTTCGAGGAACGCATGAAGGCCGCCAAGCGTCAGGTGCATCCGTCGCCATCGCCCACCGGCCCGACCACCGAATGGCTGAAGGCCAACGTCAATGCCGATTACACCGCCTGCGGCGCCAGCGGCATGAGCGGCGGGGGCAGCTGCATCTGATGCCGGGCACTGCATTGCCACAACTCGGCCTGGGGCTGCGCCATGTGCACGTCGAGCACATCCTGCAGCACCAGCCCGAGGTGGACTGGTTTGAAATCATTTCCGAGAACTTCATGTTCTCGCACGGGCGGCCACGCCATGTGCTGCGGCAGGTGGCCGAGCGCTATCCGCTGGCCATGCACGGCGTGTCGCTGTCCATCGGCAGCAGTGACCCGCTCGACATGGCTTACCTGCGCGCGCTCAAGGTGCTGGCCGACGAGATCAAGCCGCGCTGGATCAGTGACCACCTGTGCTGGACCGGCGTGCACGGCCACAACACGCACGACCTGCTGCCGCTGCCGCTTACCGATGAAACGCTGGCCCACGTCGCCGCGCGCGTGCGCACGGTGCAGGATGTGCTGCAGCGCCCGCTGCTACTGGAGAACCCCAGCACCTATCTGCGCTACGCCGCCTCGACCTGGAGCGAGCCGGCCTTTCTGGCCGAGCTGGTGGCGCAGACCGGCTGCCAGCTGCTGTTCGACGTGAACAACTGCTATGTGAGCTGCTTCAACGCCGGGCAAGACCCGCAAGACTATCTGGCCACCCTGCCCTGGCACGCCATTGCGCAACTGCATCTGGCCGGCCACCAGCACTGCGGCACCCACATCATCGACACGCACGACCGGCCGGTGGCCGCGCCGGTGTGGGAACTGTTCCGCCAAGTGTGGGCGCGCAGCCCGCAACCGGGCGTGCTGCTGGAGTGGGATGCCGACATCCCCGATTTCGACGCCTGCCTGGCCGAGCTGCACAAGGCACGCCGCTATCTGCACGAGGACATTCCGGCCGACGCAGCCCGCCCGGCCGCCCGCCACGAGGCCATCTCCACCCCGGTCGATTTCCTGATTGCCCCGGTGCTGCAGGACGCCGCCACCCACACCACGGAGCCGCGTCATGCCCAGCCCGTGCTCTGAAGCAGCACCGGCCGCGCTGACCGAGCTGCAGCACTTCATGCAGCAGGTCTTGATGAGCAGCGATAACCGGGGGCGTGAGGCACAGATTGCCCGCCATATTGCGCCTGGCCCGCGCTTGCCGGCTGCCGAGCATCTGGCCATTTACCAGCGAGCCTATCTGGCACGGCTGCTGCAGTGCATGCAAGGCCAGTTCAAGGCACTCAACCACGCGCTGGGGCCGGCACTGTTCCGTGATTTTGCCGCCGACTACCTGCGCGAACAGCCCTCCAGCAGCCCCACGCTGGCGCATCTGGGGGCCGGTTTTGCCGACTATTTGCGCCGCAACCGCCCCGATGCCGACGCGCCGGAAGACTGGATCGATTTCATGATCGAACTGGCCGATTTCGAATGGTCGCTCTACACGCTGTTCGACGCCCCCGGCGCCGAGGGCAGCGGCTACGCCAGCGTAGACGACCTCGCCAACCCCGCGCTGCGCCTGCAACCGGCGCTGCTGCTGCGTCAGTATCGTTTTCCGGTCAACCACTATTACCAGCAAGTGGCCGACGAGCAAGACCCCGACCACCCCGACCCGGCCCCCGTCTGCGTGGCGCTGGTGCGCAGCCACTACCGCAGCGGCATTTTCTCGCTGCGGCCACTGCAATACGAGCTGCTGCAGCGCATTGCGCTACTGCAGCCCGGCCAGCCCTTCCAGCTTGCGGTGCGCCACACGCTGGACCAGCTCGGCCCCGCTGGCCACGCCACGGTGCAGCAGTGGCTGTTGGCCTGGGTGCAGGCGGGGTTTCTGGTCATCAATCAACCGTATACAACCAGCTGCCGATGACCACACTGCATACGCCCGACCGGATCATGAGTACCCTGCTCGGCCGCGAATTCCGTTACGACCACAGTTCGCCGCTGGCTGACCTGCCACCCGACGTTGCACGCGCGCTCCAGTTCTGGACCATTGATGACGATGATGTGCTGGAAGACTTCCTCTTCTCGACACTACTGGCCGATCTCCATCCTGCGAGTAGCGACCTGCCGCCAGGCTATGCACCGCTGCTGGCAGTGCTGGAATTCGAGCGTCACTGCAACTTCAGCGGCTGGCTCGCAGTCAGCAACGAAGGGGCGGAGCAAATGCAATGCATCGTCGATAGCTACCGCACTCTGGGGCTGGAAGATGAAGCCCACGCACTGGCCCGCGTCTGCGACGCATGGTCCCACATGGACCGCGGCAACGAGGAAGCCTATTTCGCCCAACTGGAAGACGTCTGTGCCCGTGCCTATGGCGCCGAACCCAACGCAACCAGCGATACCCGGATCAGGCTCAAGACCATCATGGCCTTTGTGCGTCGGCATCCCGAACAATTTGCATCGCCGCTCGACGCCAGTACCTGATGCCGTCCAAACGAGCTTGCCATGTCATAACCGCGCATCCAGCAAGCCCAGCAAGCGCGCCTTGTTAAGCAGTTGTGCCACGTTGTTCACGTCCAGTTTGCGGAAGATGTGCTCGCGGTGTTTGTCCACGGTGCGGGCAGACAATGCCAGCCGCTCGGCGATTTCCACACTGCTCTGGCCAGCGCAGATTAGTTGCAGCAGCTGTGATTCGCGCGCGGTGAGCTCGATGCCGGCATCCTGCAGCCGCTCGCGCGCCAGCGGCGACAGGTAGCGGCGGCCGGCAGCGACGCTGCGGGCGGCGTCGAGCATGACTTCGGGCGCTTCGTCCTTCAGTGCCAGTCCGTCAGCCCCCTGATCCAGCAATTGCTGCAGCAGCCCGCCCGACTGGGCAGCGGTCAACATCAGCACGCGCAGGCCAGGGTGGCGCTGCTTGAGGTAGCCCAGTACCGCCATGCTGTCATCACCGGGCATGTGATAATCCATGATCAGCACATCGGCCTCGTGCTGTTGCAGCAGCGCCTTGAGGCTGGCGGCATCGCCGGCTTCGGCCTGCAGTTGCCAGCCGGGCAACTGCCCAAGCAACAACTTGAGCCCGGTGCGAAAAATCGCGTGATCATCGGCAATGATGAAGCGCATACAGCCTGATTCCTGATGAGAGCATGCACATCCTACTGCGTTTTCTGCTTGTCCTGCTGCTGACCCTGACCGCCCTGCCGGCAGGGGCCGCTGCGGTGCACATCGCCGCGCTGGATGACTATGCCGGCCCGGCGGGCGGGGCCGCCACGCTGGATGCCGTGCTGGCCGCCGATGCCCGCTTTCATCCACTGGCACGGCACCGGCCAACGCCCGACAGTGCGCGCTGGCTGCGCATCCGTATCGCCAACCCGCAAGCGCTGCCACAGTCACGGGTGCTGGCACTGGGCGTGCCGGATCTGGAAATGCTCGATGTGTATCAGCTTGACCGCACTGGCCTGCAGCAGCGGCTCAGTCTGCCGTATGCAGCCCCATATGCGGCACGCCCGCTGGCGGCAAGACAGCTGGCGATCCCGCTACAATTGCCTGCCGGCGACAGCACGCTCTACCTGCATTACCGGGTGCATGGCGATACCCCCTTGCAAGCGCAGCTGACCGACGAGGCCAGCTTCCGCACCACCCTGGGCCACGGCGACCTGCTGAACGGGCTGGTGCTGGGCATGCTGCTGGTGATGTTGGGCCTGGCAGCCACGCAGTACTTGCTGAGTCAGCAGCAGGCCTATGCCTATTACGCCGTGATGGTGGCGCTGGTGATGGCATTCATACTGCAGATCGAGGGCTATCTGTTTGCCTGGTTGTGGCCCGCGCAGGGCCGCTGGAACCAGTTTGCCCCGATCGCGCTGCAGGGGCTGGCCTATCTGGGCCACGCGGCCTTCACGGTCAGCCTGTTCGATCTGCGCCGCCAGCAGCCGCGCCTGTTTGCGGCCTATGGCGTGCTGGCGGCAGGGGCGGTGCTGAGCATGCTGGTACGTGCCTCGGGCGGGCCGTTGTGGCCGCTGGTGCTGGTGTCGCTGTGCTACATCCCCTTGCCGTTGCTGGCGGGCTGGCAAGGCTGGCGTGCGCGCCAGGCTGTGGCCGGGCTGTTTCTGGCCGGGGCGCTGTGCGTCACGCTGTGCGTGAACCTGTTGTTCGGGCTGGCCGTGCTGGGCGTAGTGGGGGGCGATCCGTTCCTCTATCCCAAACTGGGCTATCTGCTGGAAGCGCTGTTCTTTGGTGCGGCACTGATCCATCAGGTGCAGATGCTGCAGCGCAGCCATGAGAAACACTTGCAGGCGCGCTTGCGTGAGGCCGAGCAACTGGCGCAGGTCGAGGCCGACAAGACACGCCTGCTGGAGCAGGCCCAGCAACAGCAGCTGCAACTGGCAGCTGCCGGGCATGATCTGTCCCAACCGTTGGCTGCGCTGCGTTACGGCTTGGCGGCATTGCGCCAGCACAGCGCAGCGGAGGACATCTCGCGCCACCTTGACCAATCACTCAGCCATACGGAGAGCCTGCTGCGCGAGCTGATCAGCGACGCAAGGCAGGGCTATGCGCTGCATGCCCAGCAGCTCATGCTGGAGGACCTGCTGATCGCCAGCCTGCAGCGTTACCATGCCCAGGCGGCGGCCAAGGGGCTGCAGCTGCGCTACCGGCCGTGTGACGCACAAATGCTGGCGTCACGTGTGCTGCTGGAACGCATCATTGATAACCTGCTGGGCAATGCCGTGCGCTATACCGAGCGCGGCGGCGTATTGCTGGCAGTGCGCAAGCGGCGCGGCATGCTGGTGCTGCAGGTGTTCGATACCGGCCCCGGCATCAGCGCGCACCTGCAGCAGCGGCTGCTGGCACCGTTCACGCAGAGCGGCCAGCTTGCTGCAGAACGGCAAGGCCACGGGCTGGGGCTGCATATCGTGCAGACCCTGTGCCAGCAGGCCGGCTACACCTTGCAGCTGCGCTCCCGCCCCGGCCGTGGCAGCTGCTTCAGCGTGTGGCTCGGTTGATCAGGCCTGCACCAGCCGCAGGTCAAAATCGTCCACGGCCTGACCGAAGCAACGCGGTGCCGGCAGCGCAAACCCGGCCTCGGCAAACGCATTGGCAACGCGGGCCATGCGCACATCGTCCACCACGAACCAGTCTACCTGGCGCAGTGCGCCCTGCCGCTGCAGGTAGATGGCATGGTAGAGCGCCATTGCTTCGGCAAAGCAACCGAATACGACGCCGCGTGACAGCATCAGCATGCGCCAGGACAGCGGGCCCAGCACATAGTGCAGCCGGCGACTGAAGGCATTGCCGGCATCCTGGCGGATCACATCGCGCTGCACCTCGGCATACACGTCGACATCCAGATTGGCCGGTTCGGCCACATCGATCACCAACAGTTTTCGTCCCAGCCGGCGCAGGCTGGCCACGCCATCGGCATTGAGTTTGGCGGCACTGCTGTGCGTGCAGGCCACTACGGCATCCACCTTGCCGACAGCGGCGACGTCGGTATTCACGGCAATGCGGTATTTGAGCGCGGTCTCCGCCAGCGCGCTGGCGTTGCCGCCGTAGCCGACCACCTCATAGCCGGCGTGAACCAGCTGGCGCGTCATGCACTCGCCCAGGATGCCGTAGGGGCCGACCACCAGCACCCGGCCACGCTGTGACAGCCCGGCCGATTGCAGGCCACGGCAGACATCGGCCCACAGCATTTGCGCCGTGCCATTGTCACCGATGGTGAAATGCAGGTTGGGAAAACGCGCCTTGAGCTGCGCGCCATCGCGGCCGAAAAGCCGCTTGGTCGAGGCCGCCAGCAATACCACCCTGGCGCCCTTGCGCTCGGCCCATTCGCACGCAGCGATGAAGTGCGCCTGCGCCAGCCGGCGGCCCTCCTTGGTGAGCATTTCTTCGGCCGTCACATCAATGCCACGGATGCGCCCCGCCACGCCATTCAGGTAAACGCGCGCGCCGTTGGCGTGGCCACTGCGCGGGCGGCGGCGGCCAAAAAAGCGCTGGCGTTCAGCCTCATCACGCAAGTTGCTGATGAACACCACATCCAGCAATGGTTGCCCGGTGAGCATGCGCAGCCAGCCCCGCCAGTCACACAACGCCACCACCACCCGCCATAGATCGCCCCACATAGTGCCCCCTAGTATCGTGTTGTCATCGGGGCAAATTCTAGGAAGCCGGGCATGGCAGATGAATACGCGAAATTGCGTAACTTGCCGGGCTACGTTCAGTGGCATGCAGACCGCACCCTCAGGGAAGCGGCACTGAGGGCCCAGCAACAAGTTCTGAATAAACAAAGGCATATATGTCCGGCCCAGCCAGTTTCAAGCGCAAAAATTTACACATACCGCCTGTGTTGAAAGCCCTGCATGGCCCCCTATCTTCCCCCCAGAAGCTGTTTGTTTGTGGCATGGGCCAACAAAGGCAGCTTCCCGGCGGGTGCTCACGTTGAGGCCCGCGAACCCATATTGCTTGTGAAATGAAGAGGATATGACCATGCGTAGTTTTGATTTTGCCCCCATCTACCGTTCCGCCATCGGCTTTGACCGCATTGCCCATCTGTTTGACGAAGCGCTGCGTGCCGAGCAGGCACCAAGCTATCCGCCGTACAACATCGAGCTGGTGACCGAGGACGAATACCGCATCACCATGGCGGTGGCCGGTTTCAACCGTGCCGAGCTGGATCTGGAAGTGGCCAACGAAGTGCTGAAGGTCAGCGGCCGCAAGCAACGCGGCGACAAGCGCCCGACCTATCTGCACAACGGCATTGCCGCACGCGATTTCGAGCACAGCTTCCGCCTGGCCGACCATGTGCGCGTGGTGGGCGCCAGCCTGGAAAACGGCCTGCTCAACATTGAGCTCAAGCGCGAAGTGCCTGAGGCACTGAAGCCGCGCAAGATCATCATCGGCAACGAGCCGACGGTGCAACTGCTGCAGCAAGCGGCCTGATACGGCATAGCGCACTGCCAGCAAAAAGCCGGGCCTGTGGCCCGGCTTTTTCACGTCATTGGTCGGCAAAGCGCACGGCGATCTGCCTGCGCTCTACCTCGTCGGCCAGCAAAGCGGCCACGCACTCGCCATCCAGCCGGCCAGCACAGACTTCCTGCTGCAGCTCGGCAGCCACGTCGGCCTCGCGCCACGCGTGTTTATAGGGGCGGCGATTGCTCAGCGCATCGTATACATCGGCCACCGCAACGATGCGCGCCTCGAGCGGTATCTGCGCCATGGTCAGGCCACGCGGATAGCCCGAGCCGTCGCCGCGCTCGTGATGGCCGGCCACCACGTTGCGCATCACCTGCAGGGCAAGTCCGTCGGTCAGGCCCAGGCTGTCCACCATTTGCTCGATCAGCGTTTCTCCGATCTCGACATGCCGGCGCATGATGGCCCACTCCTCGTCATCCAGCGGGCCGGGCTTGAGCAAGACCCGATCCGGGATGCCCACCTTGCCGATATCGTGCAACGGCGCAAACAGATGCAGGTACTCGATGAATTCGTCCGGCAAGCCGTGGCGCGGCGCCAAGGCCCGCCCCATCAGCCGCGCATAGGCGGCCATGCGCTCCAGATGCTGGCCGGTTTCCACATCGCGGATGCGAGCGAGGCCGCTGGCCACATGCACGGTGCCGATCAGGCCGCGCACCGTGCGCAGCTGTAGCAGATAGAGCTGGGCGATCAGGTCGGCAAACACGTCGAGAAAGCGCGTCACCTCGCTGTCGAAACCGTCCGGCTCGGTGGAATCGAAAAACAGGAAAGCCGCCAGCTCCGTCCCCTGGTACACCGGAATGGTATAGCTGGCGCGATAGCCCTGCTCGCGCAGCCATTGTGTGTGGGTGCTGTCACTGTCATTGAAGGTGTGCGCCACATCGCGCACCAGCCGCGTTTGCCGCAGGCTGGCCAGCTGCAGCAGCGAGGGCACATCGTGCAGACGTGCCTCATAGGCGATCAGTGCCTGACCGTTGCGGTTGCTGCTGGCAAAGGTCTTGAGCATGTCGCTGGGCGGGTCGTAAATCGCCATCGCCACCCGGTGCACTTGCGGGTAGCGCAGCGCAATCACCGCGTGCACGGCCTCGACACGCTCGGTCAGGCTGCGCGCGCTGGGCCCGAGCGTGTGGTACACGTCGTCGCCGGGCGGGATGGACATTCCGCTTCCGTTCATTTCATCACATCGCTTCATGGATGCATGTTAGCGTCTGCTGATACAAGCAACCTTGCGCCAGATCAGTGTTGGTGCGGCGGCACCAGTCTTGCGGGCGCCGTCACCCTGACTCCATATTAGCCGTCATCCGGCGTTTACCCAGCTGCCAGCATTCACACCTGGCCTGCCGTGTGCACATAGGCGGTCCAGCCCATGCTGCCGCATGACAAACGGCCGGATGCCCCGACCATTTGTGCATTGCGCGGGCGGCCATGCCGCCCTGCCAGTAGCGCCTAGTCCACCGTCACCTGCACCGGCGTGGCACTGACCACGTGATCCCAGCCATTGGCATCCACGCCATCAATCACCACCAGATACAGGCTGTGTGACCCCTTGGACAGGCCGCCGGTATTGAGCTTGACCTGGATATCGCCGTTCCAGCTCGTCCAGTCCTGCAGCTCGCGCACGCTGGCGCCCTGCAGGTCGACACTATCGCGCAGCTCTACCCGCTTCCAGCCAGCTTCGCCGTCATTGCCGACCAGCACGCGGCTGTCATCTGAATACAGCTCGCGCACTTGCGGCTTGGGCAGTGCATTGTCCACACCATCTTCGATCTGGCCGAAATTGCCGAAGTAGTTCTGCTCGACAAAGTAGCGCAGGCGCAGCGTCGGGTCGGCGTAGATGGTTTCCGGCTGCTTGTTCTGGCTGATGTAGGTGTGGCCGTTCTTGTGTACGCGGGTAATCAGCTTGCCATCGGCCTGGCCCTGCGTACCGGTGAACACCAGCATTTCCAGCAGCGCCCAGTCACCATTGGTGTCGGCGGCCTTGCCACCCCAGTAGGTGCTGCCATTGGTGGCCGAGCGGTTGATGATGGTCAGTACGTCCATGCCCTGCCAGTTGTGCACCTTGATTTCGCATGCACCGTCGCTCACCGAGTCTTCCCAGTTGATGCGCTCGTGCTTCCACTGGTAGCTCTTGGTATAAGGCTGGCCATCCAGCAACAGCACGTTGCGCACCCAGTGCGCCTTGTAGATGTAGCGCTGCTCGGGGATGGGGAAGCCCACATCGAAGCGACGGGTGGCGTTGTAGTTCTGGCTGTCCTCCGGGGTATAGAGCACCTTGCCGCGCACCGGGTCGATGCGCACCGAGGTCGGCCCGCCCAGCTTGTTGAAGGTCCAGCCGTTACCGCTGGGCATCAGCACCCCGTCGGCCACGGTCTCGATCGGACCGCCTGCACCACCCAGGAAAGTTTTGCTGACATTGTTGCTGCCATAGTTGCCCGGCAGGGTGACCAGATCGCCATGCCGGTACGCGCCGCCGGCAGCTACCGGCGTCGGCGTGACCGTCGGCGTGGGTGTTGCGGTGGGCGGCAGCGTGGGGATGGCCGTCGGTGGCGCCGTCGGCACCGGGGTGCTGGTCGGGATGGCGGTAGGCGCTACGGTTGGGGCCAGCGTTGGCGGCAATGTAGGCAGCGGAGTCGGCACCGCGGTGGGCTTGGGTGTCGCAGTAGGACGTGGTGTTGCGGTAGGCCGAGGGGTTGCCGTTGGCCTTGGTGTTGCAGTCGGCTTCGGTGTCGCAGTCGGCTTGGGCGTGACGGTCGGCCTGGGGGTTGCAGTGGGTTTGCGGGTCACACGCGTGCTGGCCGGCGGCGTCACGCCGTCAACCACGGCCGTGTCTACCCGTTGCCAGAGTGCCGGCACGGCGGCCGGGTTCCAGCCTGCGCCAACATATGCGGTGTGGCTGACTCGTGCCTTGTATTCGTGCCCCTGATACTGCACCACGCTATCGATGCCGTAGCTGGCGCCCTCTGTCCATTCAGCGGGTGCGGCCAGTGCCGAAGCGGCGAGCAACAAGCCGGCCATCAGGCCCGCGCAGCGGGCTGCGGCTTTTTGTAATGTGAACATGCACATCCTTCCCTGACGTTAGGCTGCCACGCAGCGTATTTGTCATGGTAAAGACATGTGCCGGCAGGTAAAGGTGGCAGCAGGGAATAATTGCAGCGGCAAGCGCGGCGGCATGGTGCGGGTATTGCCCGTGCGTCAGCGCTTTGCCCGCCCGCGCCGGGACAGGTGCTGGTGCGTACTTATTCTTACCAGACGAGATGCCGAAGGGGCCGCAGCTGGCAGCAGTAAAGGCCGTAAAACAGTTCGATCCCGGCTGTCTGGCACGCCCAAGCCGGCGGACCAGAGGCCACCAATGGCTGACAACAGACTTAAAAAATTGCCGCGTCGCTGCAGCGAGCGGACCAGACGTCCAGCGCGCCGGATTGATGCATATTAACCATACCGATCAGTACGGATGAGCCATCCATCCACACCGCTTGATGCGGCGCGCACACCTGCAGTCTTGCTCGTGACGCAAAACCCGCCACCACCCCGCAAAAGGGGGGCGTTATATCCATTTAACTACGGGATACAGCGGCCTCAGCGCAGCACCCTCAAGCCGGCACCGCCAGCGCCCGCTGCCGGGCAATGGCGGCCACACCATACGGGGCCAGCGCCCAGCGTGCACCGGCACCAGCGGTTTTCAGGGCTGCCTGCAAGGCCAGCTGCTGCAATACCCCCAGGCGTGGCGCCTGCAGCAGCTCGGCCGCCCATGGTGGCAGCAGTTGATAGGCCGCCTGGATGAAGACCTGGCTGGCGCTGCGCGGGGTAAAACTGTTGAGCACGCGGATGACCTCGTGCGTGCGCTCCGATGCCAACAGTTGCCCGCGCTGCGCGGCCAGATATGCGGCCATGGCAGCGCGGTTGGTCGGCACATCAGTGGCGCCCAGCTTGATGGCGACCTGTGCCATTTCGGCGTAGTAACGGTCTTGCTCGGCCCCGCTCAGGCGCGGGTCGACATGAGTGAGATAGGCTTGCAGAAAGCTGGATACCTCGCTGGCGTGCACCCAGGTCAGCAGGTCGCCGTCTTCGGCCGAATAGGCGCTGCCGTCCGGCGCCACGCCGCGCACGCGGGTGTGGATGTGCCGCACGTGGGCGATGGTCTGCTCGGCCAGCGCGGTGCCGCCATAGGTGGTGCAGCTGATGAAGAAGGAGGTACGGCCCAGCCGGCCTTTGAGGTCTTCGCGGAAGTTGGAGTGGTCCCACACCCCGGCCAGCGCACGCGGATGCAGCGCCTGCAGCATCAGCGCTGCCACGCCGCCTATCATCATGGCGGTGAAGTCCTGATGGATGCGCCAGCACACCGCATCCGGCCCGAACAGGCCGGGGTCGCCCGCCGGCACTGAAAAATCCACCGCCGGCGCACCATTACGCGTGACCGAACGAATCTGCTCAAACAAATACCGTCGCAGCATGCTGCGGCCACCCCCGCGTAAACCAATGGCCGCAGCGTAGCAGAAGCCGGCTCACGCGGCACTTGCCGGCGCGGGCCGCCATCGCCTATCGTGGCTGCGCCCGCCCAACAGCCCTCGTTGCCATCGTGTCCGACCCCAACAGCCCCCTCGCCCGTCAAGAGTACGCACGCCGCTTCAACCGCGTGCTCGATCACATCGACCAGCATCTGGCCGAGCCGATCGATCTGGCACAACTGGCGGATGTAGCGCATTTCTCGCGCTTTCACTTTCACCGGCTGTTTGCAGCCTGGATGGGCGAAACGCTGGGCGACTATCTGCGCCGCCGCCGGCTGGAGCGCGGCACCTTCTTGCTGAGCTGCCAGCCCGAGCTGAATGTGCTGTCTGTAGCACTGGCCTGCGGCTTTGGCTCGGGCGAGGCGTTTGCGCGCGCGTTCAAGCTGCACTTCGGCAGCACGCCCACCGCATGGCGCGCTGCAGCCGCCGTGCGGCGCGAAGCAGCAAAGCGCAATCCTGATCAGGCCGCCCGCAATGACGATCAGGCCCCGCAATGGCCACCAGCGCATCATGGCTGCGCTGACCAACACACTGCGGAGCCTTCCGATATGCAAGTCCAACTGAGCAACCTCAAGCCGGTGCGCGTGGCCTACCAGCGCCACATCGGCCCCTACGGCCCGGCCATTACTGCCTTCTGGCAACAGCGCGTTACCCCGTGGCTGCAATCGCACGGGCTGGAGCGGCAAACCTGCTACGGCATCGGCCACGATGCGCCGGATGTGACACCGGCGGCCAAATGCCGCTATGACGCTTGCGTGGCGCTGCCCGACGGCGTTACGCCCAGCGGCAACATCACCACGCTGCCCGGCGGGCGCTATGCGGTGGCCGAGTTCGCCGGCCCGCTGAGCGAAATCCCCGCCGCGTGGACGTGGCTGCTGCGCGACTGGCTGCCCGGCAGCGGGCTGCAATGCGACGACCGCCCGTGCTTTGAGCAGTTCGAGCCGCACGCGGCGTTCGATGCGGCGAGCGGGGTATTCCGCTGCCAACTGTGCATTCCGGTGCGGCCGCTGTAGACCGCTCCACCCTGCTGCCAGCAATACACCGGCACACCGGGCGCGCTGCCTGCGCCCGGTGTGCCTTGCCTGCAGCAACTGGCTTTGCTGGCAACGCCATTCCTCCATCCAGATGAGTAGCTACGACAGCCCCGCCATGGGGTTGTCTGCCATTTGTACAAAGCAGCGTACCTGCGCATAAAATCGCGGCCCCACCACCGAGGCCACGCCATGCTCAGCTTCCAGATCGACCAGCACCGTTTCAACTGCCGCGCCGCCGCCATCATCGAGCGCGACGGCATGGTGCTGCTGCACCGTGTCGAAGGGGATGATTTCTGGACCTTGCCGGGCGGACGGGTCGAGGCCGGAGAGGATGCGGCTCACACGGTCGAGCGCGAGATGCTCGAGGAACTGGGCATCGCCGTCACCGCCGGCCCGCTGCGCTGTCTGGTGGAAAATTTCTTTGAATACCAGAGCCAGCCCAATCATGAGCTGGGGCTGTACTTCCTCGCCCAGCCGGCCGATCCCGCACAGTTGCAGCCGGGCACGGGCATGCTGGAGGGGCGCGAGGGCCACCTGCGGCTGGAGTTCGCCTGGTTCACGCGCCAGCAACTTGCGCAACTGGTGGTGCTACCCGGCTGCCTGTACGACATCCTGCTGTCGGGCGATGACCGCTTCCAGCACATCGTCAACCGGGATGCGCCTGGCACCTGAGCCGCCGCAGACAAGCAGTGGTACGGGTGCTATCGTAGCCGCATGAACTACCTTGCCCACATCCTGCTGGCCCAACACAGCGACGAGGCCATGCTGGGCGCGTTGCTGGGCGATTTCGTCAAGATCGCCGATACCCACAGCTATCCGCCCGAAATCGCGCGCGACATCGTGCTGCACCGGCAGGTGGACGAATTTACCGACAGCCACCCGCTGGTGCTGGCCGGCAAGGCGATGTTTGCCGGGCCAGAGCGGCGCTTTGCCGGCATCCTGCTCGATGTGTTCTATGACCACGTGCTGGCCAGTAACTGGGCCAGCTATAGCGACGTGCCGCTGGACGCCTTCATCGCACGCTTTTACGCCACGCTGGAGCGCCACCGCGATATTCTGCCCGAGCGCCTGCAGCAGATGTTGCCATGGCTGATCGGCGAAGACTGGCTGGGCTCCTACCGCGAGTTTGCCGGCGTGGATACCGCGCTGCGCCGCATCGCCACGCGGCTGTCGAAGAACGGCCACCTGCTCACCGATGGCATTGCCGGGCTGCAGACCCACCACATCGCACTGGCCGATGGTTTTGCCGGTTTCTTCCCACAGCTGCAGGATTTTGTGGCGTACACGCGCGCCGGCAGCGAAGCTAGGGCCTGTTAACACTTATTTCGCGCTTGCGCTGGGCTGCAAAAAGGTCAGCTACAAGGCACGCAACGCAGGCAATAACCGGTTATTGCCAAGGCGCGTAACGCCGTAGATGGCCTCTTTGCGGCCCAGCCCTGCGGGTTCGGGGGATTTCGGGCGGTTCGCTGCGTTGCAAACCGCTTGCGGTACCCGTACCGCGGCGCGTTCTGCGCCTTGCGCTCCATCCCGAACTACCCCGAACGCAAGCGTGAAATAAGTGTTAACAGGCCCTAGCCGTTGACACTGCTGAGCTTGCGCAGCGAATCGGCCAGGTTTTCCACCCGCAAGCGGGTGTCGCCCACCAGATGGCTGATTTTCTCGGCCGAGCCGGCTGATTGCTCGGCCAGCTTGCGCACTTCATCGGCCACCACGGCAAAACCCCGCCCCACCTCGCCGGCCCGCGCAGCCTCGATGGCGGCGTTGAGCGCCAGCAGGTTGGTTTGTGAAGCAATCTGGTTGATCACCTCGATGATGTGCTTGATCTGGTCGGTAGACCCCAGCACCTCGGTCATTTCCTCGTTGGTCACGCGCTGGGCCTCGACCTTGGCGCTGACATCGGCCCCATAGGCGGCCACGCAACGGATGCCGCCCTCGCCGTCCGGGATGGGGCTGAGCGAGCCGTTGAAATGGTGTTGTTCCTCGTTGGCGCCCAGCAAGATGTACTCGCCCACCACCTGCTCGCCGCGCAGCAACTGCTGATAGCCCTGCTCGCCAACGATCTGCTGCAAGGTGCGCGTGCGTTGCAACAGATCGGGCAGGCTGCGATACCCCAGGTGCTTGATGATGTAGTCGTTGGCATCAACCAGCTTGCCGGAGGTGTCGAACTCACCCACGCCATTGTGCAGGCCGATGGCGTCGAGGCGCTTGGTGTATTCGACCGCCCGCTCCTTGGTCTGCGAGATGTCGGTCTGCACGCAGATGTGGTTGATGACCTTGCCGCTCGCGTCGGTCACCGCGTTGAGGCTGACCGAGACCCAGTAGTGCTTGCCGCCCTTGCCATAGAACAGCAGCTCGTCGAAAAAGGGTTGGTGGTTATCCAGCGCCTGCTTGAAGCGCCGGAATACTTCCGCATCGGTAGCCGGCCCCTGCAGCGCATCTCCCAGCCGCGTGCCCAGTGTTTCGGCAATGCTGTAGCCGGACATGTGCGCATAGCCCCGGTTGGCAAACACGACCACCCCTTGCGCATCGGTGACCAGCGCCGCGCTGTCGGTGCCGTCCACCACCAGTGACATCAGCCGCGCCTGCTCGCGCTGCTGCACTTCGCGGGTGATGTCGCTGGCGTATTTCACCACCTTGATCACCTGTCCGTCCGGCGTGCGGATGGGGTTATAGGTGGCGTGTATCCACACCTGCTTCTTGCCCTTGGCCAGCCGGCAGTATTCCGAGGTCTGGTATTCGCCACGGCGCAGCCTGTCCCAGAATTGCTGGTATTCGGGGCTGCCGGATTCGCGCGGGTCGACAAACAGGCGATGGTGCTGGCCTTTCACCTCGGCCAGCGTATACCCCATCAGCTGCAGGAAATTGTCGTTGGCATCGATGATGGTGCCGTCGGGGCTGAACTCGATCACCGCCTGTGCGCGGCGGATGGCGGCAATCTGCGAGGCGTAGTCCGCGTTGCGCAGCACGTCCTCGGTCACATCCGAGGCAAACTTGATCACCCGGCTGACCTTGCCACCGGCCATGATGGGCACATAGGACGCCTGTATCCACACGTCGTGACCGTCCTTGGCGATGCGGCGAAAACGCGCCGTCTGTGCCTCGCCCTGGCGCAGCTTGTCCCAGAAGCGCGCATATTCGGCGCTGGCCGCTTCCTTTGGGTCAACAAAAATCCGGTGGTGCTGGCCGCGTATCTCGCTGAGCTGATAACCCATCAGGCGCAGAAAGATGTCGTTGGCCTCGTCGATGGTGCCATCCACCCGGAACTGGATCACCGCCTGGGCCGCATTGAGTGCGCTCACGATATCGGCAGCGCCACGCCCCCCGAACAGATTGGCCAGCATAGATTTCCCCTGCAGAAAAACCCCGCCACGCACCCAGGCAGCATGGCCCACACGGCGCCAACAACAGTCTGTCGCGGCGCTGATTCACTTGATTATATGAACCGGTCTCAGGATCGCCAGCGAATATGCCAACACCATGAGGCCTGCGGGGTGACGCTGCGATCTGGAGGCGGTTGCACACGAAAATGCCGGATCTGGGGTCATTCATGGCACGGGCAAATGGTGCGGGCGCCCTTGCGACAGCGCGGGAAAAACGCGGCACAAGGCCAGGGAAGGTCGCAGCGTCAGCGGCAGAACCCGGGGATGGCCTGCACTGCCGGGGATGTGATGCCGCGGGCCCGTCGGGCGCCGGGACGAAAAAAAACCTCCCGGCGAACCGGGAGGTTTCAGTACTGCGAACTACGGTTTGATTACTGGCGGATCTTGCTCAGCGCAGTCATCAGGGTAGCAGTGCTGTCGTCACCGTCGAGCGACCAGCTGAACATACCGCCCAGACCGTTGGCCTTGGTGTAGTCGATCTTGGTCTGGATGACTTCCGGCGTGTCGTACGACCAGAAGGTGCTGCCGTCGAACTTCCACGACTGCTTGGTCACCGGGTGGACGTAGATCGTACCAGCGGCGTTCTTCAGGACCTTGAAGTCTTCGATACCGTTTTCATAGGTGCCGTGTGCCGGTGTGGTGGCTTGTTGATACAGGCCGTTGTTCACATTCGGTACACCGGTCCAGCCACGGCCGTAGAACGGCACGCCCAGCGAGATCTTGCTGGCCGGCAGACCTGCAGCAACCAGGTTCTTCACAGCGTCGTCGATGTTGTAGTACGAAGCAACACCGCGCTGGCCGGTCTTCGGATCCAGATAGTTCGGGCCGTTCGGGTCCACATACAGGTTCGAGTGGAAGTCGGTCTTCGCAGCAGCATTGGCGTGGTTTTCGCCTGCAGCGTCCATGTAGGACGTGCTGGTGTATTCCCAACCACCGTGGAAGTCGTACGTCATCAGGTTGACGAAGTCGAAGTACTGAGCGTAGTTGACCGGCTCGGTATTGTCGATCTTGTCCTTGCCTGCCGACAGGGCTGCGGTCAGGTAGTAGTGCTTGTTACCGTTGGCAGCACCCAGCGCGTTCAGCTGCGTGCGGAATTCCTTCATCAGCAGCGTGAAGTTTTGCTTGTCGGCTGCGCTGAAGGTGTTGTACGGCTGACCGCCACCGCCCGGGAATTCCCAGTCGATGTCCACGCCATCAAACACGCCGGCCAGCGAACCTGCACCGCCACGGCCGCTATACGAAGGCAGGTTGCCCTTGATATAGATGTCCAGGCACGACGAAACCAGTTGCTTGCGCAGTGCGTCGGTAGCCGAAGCTGCCGAGAACCACTTGGACCAGGTCCAGCCGCCCAGCGAGATGAAGACCTTCAGGTTCGGGAACTTGCCCTTCAGTGCCTTCAGTTCACCGAAGTTACCAGCCAGCGGCGAATCCCATGTGTACGGCTTGCTCGGGTCGACCAGGCGAGCCGGAGTGCGGCCGTAGTCAGCCCATGCGTCGCCGCCGGTACCGGCGTCGGCTGCGTTCGGGTTGGTTGCACCTTGCTCGAGTTTGTCGATGCCGGCGCCGCATTCGTAACCACCGTTCTTCTGGTAGATGTTGCCGAAGGCGTAGTTGACATAAGTCATCTTGGCGGCGGAGCCGTTGGAGACGAAGTCAGCCACTTCGAATGCACGGCCATACACGCCCCACTGAGCGAAGTACGAACCGAGTTCCTTGCCGCCAGCCGACGGTGTCGGGGTAGCAGTCGGGACGCCGGTGGTCGGGATCGGAGTAGCGGTCGGCTTCGGTGTAGCGGTCGGAGTACCCGGGACCGGAGTTGCGGTCGGGGTGCTGGTGACCGGAACCGGGGTAGCAGTCGGCTTCGGTGTAGCGGTCGGGGTGCTGGTGACCGGAACCGGGGTAGCAGTCGGCGTACCGCCGTTGCAGGGGCCGTTGTCGGTCCACGGCTGGCCATCACCGGTGCTGGACGACGGCACGTTGCCTTGTGTCCACCACTTGGCGGTGTAGTTGCGACCGTTGTAGGTCACTTGCGCGCCGCCGTTGTACGAGGTGCTGGCGCTCCACACTTGGTAGCAGCTGCTGGACGGAGCCGGGGTCGCTGTCGGAGCGGTAGTCGGAGCCGCAGTCGGCTTCGGTGTCGCTGTCGGTGCGTTGGTGACCGGAACCGGTGTAGCGGTCGGGGCGGCTGTCGGGGCCGGGGTTGCAGTCGGTGTGGAACCGCTGCTCACGCCCAGATCCTTCCACAGGGTCGGGGTGGAGGACGGAGTCCAGCCAGCACCAACATAAGCGGTGTGGGTCACGAGGGCCTGGTAATCGTGGCCGTTGTAGCTCACGTAGGTACCAGCGGTGTAGGTATTGCCTTCTTGCCAAGCCGGGTATGCAGCATAGGCGCTGACTGCCAGCAACGCTGCGGGCAGCGCGGCCAGAGCAAATCGATTGAATTGCATCATACGGTCTCCGTCCATCATCTTTTTTAGGTGGTAATTCAAACGCATCACCGTTGCGTCCGACTCGCCCAAGAAAGTAAGCATTACGAAAGCAATGCGGTATTTCCTGCACGCCCCAACTGGTTGGCCGGGGTCACACGCCACGATGGGGGTCATTTCTGCCCGCAGCCCGTTTTTGTGTCAATACCCTTGGCCACTACTTTTTCGTGAGCTGCGGCACAGCATTTTTTTCTTGCGGTTTTGACTACAGAAAACCCCTTATTTTCGATTGACGCATTGCAACAATTACCTAAAAACCAGCCTTTGAACCAAGAAAATCAATAGTTCTTTATTTATTGCAATGCAACATAAACTACTGCTGTTGTACGTAATAATGCTTCATGGTTTGTAGTTTTCTACAAAAAACTACACAAAAAATTTCAGAAAAGTACAGCTAGTCACCCGTATTTGCGCTGCAACATTGCATAAGCATTTTATTATTTGTCTAAAACAAAACAAACAACGAAAGAATTAAAAAAGAATCAGAAAGAAATATTCAATAAATTGGTCTTATTGATTGCACGGCAATGCGCTTGTCGCCATGCAGCCGGAATGGCCTGCGTGCGGTGGCCACCGGGGGCGCGCCGGTTAAATTTTCACAAAAACACCACAAAACACCATTTGTTGAAAATTATTTTCTTGTGGCATGGCATGAAGCAACGTAGCCTAGGCAGCAGACTAGCTGGCCCGCTCCGGGCCAACCCGGAGTGCATGTGACCCACCTTCAAGCCCCTGCATCTGCCCTGCCGCTGGACCCCTGCGGCAAGGGGCTGGGTGCGTTTGCCACCGGCCAGACCGGCAACAATGCAGCCAGCCTGCAATGGAACATCCTGCGCGAGGACGTGAGCCTGCCGGTGGCGGTACTGCGCGAGGCACGCATCGAACACAATCTGCAGTGGATGCGCCGCTTTATCGATGCCTATGGCGTCAAGCTCGCCCCCCACGGCAAGACCACCATGAGCCCGGCCTTGTTCCGGCGCCAGCTCGCGTCCGGCGCATGGGGCATTACCCTCGCCACTGCGCCGCAGACGCAGGCAGCCTATCACCACGGTGTGCGCCGCGTAATGCTGGCCAACCAGCTGGTGGGCCGCGCCAATATGGCCATCATCGCCCGCCTGCAGGCCGACCCCGGTTTTGATTTCTGTTGCATCGTCGACAGCGCCGCCAATGTAGATCAGTTGGGCCGCTTTTTTGCCGAAGCCGGCCAGACGCTCAAGGTATTGCTTGAGCTGGGCGTGCCCGGCGGGCGTACCGGCGTGCGCAACGCCGATGAAGAAGCCGCCGTGCTGGCCGCCATCGCGCGCTGGCCGCAAGCGCTGGCGCTGTGCGGTGTGGAGTTGTATGAAGGCGTGCTCAAGGACGAAGCCGCCATCCGTGCGCTGCTGCGCCGTGGCGTGACCACCCTGCAAGGACTGCAGCAGCAAGGACAACTGGCCGACGGCACCGCCATCCTCACCGGCGCTGGCTCGGCCTGGTTCGACGTGGTGGCCGAGGAATGGCGTGATGCTGATATCGGCCGCCCGCTGGACGTGGTGCTGCGCCCCGGCTGCTACCTCACCCACGATGTGGGTATCTATAAAGCAGCGGAAACGCGCATCCAGACCAACAACCCGGTGGCGCGCGACATGCACGCCAGCCTGCTGCCGGCGCTGCAGGTATGGGCCTATGTGCAATCGCGGCCCGAACCCCACCTGGCCATCATCGGCCTCGGCAAGCGCGATGCCGCCTTCGATGCCGGCCTGCCCGTGCCCGCCAGCTACTACCGCCCCGGCACCGCAGCCCCCGGCACCGCACCGGCCCACTGGCAGGTGACAGCCATGATGGACCAGCACGCCTTCATGCAGGTCGATGCCGCCGACGATGTACAGATCGGCGATCTGATCGCCTTCGACATTTCGCACCCCTGCCTCACCTTCGACAAATGGCGCCAGCTGCTGTTGGTCGATGAGGCCGGCAACGTGACCGACGTGGTCGGCACGTACTTCTGAGCACAACCATGCACAGCGATATCGTTTACCACCTGCGTGCCAGCCACGCGCAATTGTCGGCCACCGAGCGCAAAGTGGCCGATGCCATCCTCGATGACATTGCCTTTGCCGCCGCCGCCAGCATCGATCAACTGGCCGACAAGGCCGGTGTTAGCATGGCCACCATCTCGCGCTTTGCCAAAGCAGTGAATTGCAGCGACATCCGCGACCTCAAGCGCAAGCTGGCGCAGGCCGGCGCGGTGGGCAGCCGCTTTCTGGCCGACCAGTTGCCCAACCGCGAAGAGCATTCCTTCTATACCCGCATCTGCAACGACATCGAACAGACCTTGCACCGCAACCTGGCCGGTTTTTCCGAGGCGCAGTTCCGCGCGGCCACCGGCCTGCTGAGCGATGCACGCATGATCTATATCGCCGGCATGGGCGGTGGCTCGACCATGCTGGCCGACGAGCTGCAATTCCGGCTGGCGCGGCTGGGCTTTGCCGTGGCCGCCTATCACGACCCGGTGCTGCTGCGCATGATGGCTGCCACCATGACACCGCAGGATGCCTTACTCATCCTCTCGGTCAGCGGCGTTACGCCCGAGCTGCAATCGGCTGCCGATATCGCGCGTGAATACGGTGCGCGCATCGTGGTGATTACCGATCCGGCCTCACCGCTGGCCAGCCGGGCCGATGTGCTGCTGCCGCTGCAGCACGACGAAACCGACTTCATCTACAAGCCGTCGGCATCGCGCTACGCCATGCTGCTGGCCATCGATATCCTCGCCACCGAGCTGGCACTCAGCCGCCGCGACAGCAGCAAGGACTTGCTGCGCCGGGTAAAGCTGGCGCTGGATGACTATCGCGGTGGCGACAACCGCCTGCCACTGGGGGACTAAGCCCGCCATGCAATACGATCTGATCATCCGCAATGTGCAGCTTTACGACGGCAGCGGCAGCACGCCCCATGCTGCCGACGTGGCGGTGCAGGGTGGCCGCATAGCCGCGCTGCAGCGGCGCGATACAGGCAAGCCACTGCCCGCCAGTGCCGGCGTAGTGGTCGATGCCGGCGGGCTGGCATTGGCGCCCGGCTTTATCGACGTGCACACGCATGACGACACCAATGTGATCAGCCAGCCCGACATGCTGCCCAAGATTTCGCAGGGCATCACTACCGTCATCGTCGGCAATTGCGGCATCAGCGCCAGCCCGGTGCTGCTGCGTGGCACACCGCCAGACCCGATGAATCTGCTGGGCGATGCCGATGCGTTTCGCTACCCCTGCTTTGGCGACTACCGCCGCGCGGTCGATGCCGCCCAGCCTGCCGTCAACGTAGCGGCACTGGTGGGCCACACAGCGCTGCGCAACAACCATATGGACCGGCTGGACCGCTGCGCCACGCCGGGCGAGATCAATGCCATGCAGGTGCAACTGCGCGAGGCACTGGAGAACGGTGCACTGGGCCTGTCCAGCGGCCTGGCCTACAGCTCGGCCGTGGCCAGCAGCACCGACGAGGTACAAATGCTGGCCGAGGTGCTGGATGAATACGGCGGCGTGTACACCACCCACCTGCGTACCGAGTTCGACGGCATTCTCGACGCGATGGACGAAGCCTTCACCATTGGCCGCCATGCCAAAGCGCCGGTGATCGTGTCCCACCTCAAGTGTGCCGGGGCCGGCAACTGGGGACGCAGCACCGAGGTGATCCGCAAGCTGGAAGGCGCTGCCGCCAGCCACCCGGTCGGCTGTGACTGCTATCCCTATGCCGCCAGCTCATCGACGCTGGACCTGAAGCAGGTCACCAGCGATTTCGACATCGTGATCACCTGGAGCACGCCGCACCCCGAGATGGGCGGCCGCAAGCTGGCCGACATCGCCATCGAATGGGGCAGCAGCCTGCTGGACACCGCGCGCCAGCTGCAGCCGGCCGGTGCGGTGTATTACGGCATGGACGAGAACGACGTGCGCCATATCCTCGGCCACCCGCTCACCATGGTCGGTTCGGACGGCCTACCCAACGACCCGCTGCCGCACCCGCGCCTGTGGGGCGCCTTTCCGCGCGTGCTGGGCCATTACAGCCGCGATGTGGGCTTGTTCCCGCTGGCCGAGGCCATCCGCAAGATGACCAGCCTGTCGGCCGACCGCTTCGGCCTGGCCGACCGGGGCCGCATTGCGCCGGGGCTGGCCGCCGATCTGGTGCTGTTCGACCCCGCCACGGTACGCGATACCGCCCGCTTCGACGACCCGGCCCGCCCGGCCGAGGGCATCCACGCGGTGTGGGTGAACGGCGTACTCAGCTACCAGCAACAACAACTGACCGGCCACCGCGCCGGGCGTTTCCTGCCGCGCTCACGCGATTTGCGTGCCGGCTTTCATTGATCCGAGGGTACGCAATATGTCCGATATCAAACGTTATGGCGTCGAAGGCGGCAAGGGCACTGGCGGTCAGCATCTGCCCTTTGCCCGCGCGGTCGAAGCCGATGGCTGGCTGCATGTGTCCGGCCAGGTGCCGATGGTAAATGGCGAGATCGTGGAAGGCGGCATCGTCACGCAATCGCACCAGGCCATCCGCAACCTGCTGGCAATCCTGGCCGAAGCCGGCTACGGCCCCGAGCACGTGGTGCGCTGTGGCGTGTGGCTGGATGACCCGCGCGACTTCATGTCGTTCAACCGCGTGTTCATGGAGTACTTCGGCGCCAATCCGCCCGCCCGCGCTTGCGTGGTGTCGAGCATGGTGGTCGACTGCAAGGTCGAAGTCGATTGCGTGGCCTACAAGCGCCCCTGAGCGGAAGGAGAGCGGCAATGCAGATTGCAGCACTGGGCGAATGCATGATCGAGCTGTCGGGCGCACCGCTGCGCAAGACCTATGGTGGCGATACGCTCAACACGGCAGTGTATCTGGCACGGCTGCTGGCCGGCGGCGCTCACGCGGTGCATTACCTGACCGCGCTGGGGCAGGACAACCTGTCTGACGAGCTGCTGGCCGCGTGGCAGGCCGAGGGCATCAACACCGCGCGCGTGGTGCGGCTGGCGGCGCGCCAGCCGGGGTTGTATCTGGTCGAGACCGATGCAGCGGGCGAGCGGCGCTTCCACTACTGGCGCAACGATAGCGCCGCGCGCGCGTGGTTTGCCAGCGGCATCGACTTTGCCACCCTGCTGGCCGGGCTGGATGCGGTGTATCTGTCCGGCATCACCCTGGCGCTGTTTCCGCACTCCGAACGCACCCATCTGATTGCCGCGCTACGTGCGTTCAAGGCGGCCGGTGGCGTGATCTGGTTTGACAACAACTACCGGCCCGCACTGTGGTCACCCGCTGCCGCGCGCGAGGCCTATCCGCAGCTGTATGCACTGGCTGACGTAGCCTTGCTGACCGAGGATGACGACATCGCTGTCTTCGGCCCGGCCGACGCCGACACCATGCTGCAGCGCGCACTGGCTGCCGGTGCTGCCGAAGTGGTCATCAAGCGCGGCAGCCTACCCTGCCTGATTGCCAACGCACAGCAACGCCACGAGGTTGCCCCGGCAGCGGTCAGCCGCGTGGTCGATACCTGCGCGGCTGGTGATTCATTTGCCGCCGGCTACCTCGCCGCGCGCTTGCACGGGCTGGCGCTGCCCGCTGCTGCCGCACAAGGCCACCTGCTGGCCGGCACCGTCATCCAGCACCCCGGCGCCATCATGCCGCAAGCCGCCATGCCGGCCTTGCCCTGAACCAGCCGATTACACATACCTATATAAAGAAAAGGACACGTCATGAAGTACACCAACCCGCAGCGCTCGCTCTACACCTACGCCTGGGACGTGGCCGGCCGCAATGTCGCCGGCTTTGTCGATGAAGTGCTGGCCCACGGCCTGGATGGCGTCAAGCTGGCTGCCAGCTACCACGCCGGCAAGTTCATCCGCCCGCCACGCCCCGGTCAGCTGGGTGGCCGCGTAGTGTTTCCCGAGGACGGCGCGCTGTATTTCGAGCCGACGGTATCGCGCTACAAGACGCTGCCCGCCCACCCGCACAGCGACCCGGCGCAACGCCGCGTGGCCTACGCCCTGGCCGAAGACGGCCGGCTGGCACTGTCGGCGTGGACCATTCTGTTCCACAACTCGAAGCTGGGCGAAGCCCACCCCGAGCTGGTGACGCGCAATGCCTGGGGCGATGGCTATGTGTATGCACTGTGCCCGATGCAGCCGGCGGTGTTCGACTACGGCATCACGCTGGCCACCGACATCGCGCAGACCCTGCCATGGCAAAGCCTGACGCTGGAAAGCCCCGGCTGGGCACCGTATGGCCATGGTTACCACCATGAATTTGCCCAGGTACGCAGCAATGTATGGCTGGATACCATGCTGGGCCTGTGCTTCTGCGATGCCTGTCGCAGCGCCGCCAAGGGCAAGGGCATCGATGCCGATGCACTGGCCGGCCGCGTGCGCACGCGCGTCGATGGCTATCTGAGCGCCAACGTCGATGCAGCCCCCGATCAGGCCGGCGCATGGCTGGCCGCCGATCTGTTCGAGGACACTGAGCTCGCCGCCTTCATCAAGCTGCGCCAGGCCCGCGTGACCGAATTCGTGGCCACCCTGCGCCGTGAAATGAAGCAGGACGTCGCCCTCTACGTCATCCCCACCGTGCAGCGCCCCACCGCGCAGACCTGGCTGGAAGGCAGCGACCTGGCCGCACTGGCACAGGTATCGGACGGCGTGGAAGTGCCCTTCTACGAACCGAACGCCGGCCGCGTGCTGGCCGACGCCGTCGACACCATCCGCCGCATCGGCGACCCGGCCAAGGTGCGCGCCATCCTGCGCCCCGGCGTACCCGACCTGGGCGATGGCGGCGACATCGGCGCCGCCTATCACGGCCTGCAGGCACTCGGCATCAACGCGTTCTCGTTCTACAACTACGGCATGCTGCGGCCGGATGCGCTGGTGAAGTTGCGCGGGCTGGGTTGCAGAAGCATAGTTGGATTATTCACTTCGGCTTAATTGAAAATTTGGTGAGGAAGCAGCTTGGACCAGCTTCCTCCACAAAATCACCAGCACTACTCCAACTTAAATTTTTGGAAATTTTCAAGCACCAGTTTACACGAAAAGGCAAATACATTAAGCCACAACACGTAAAACAAGGTCTAACAATGGAAAACGGCCCCTGTCTTCTTTGCAACAAAGAATCCGAGCTACAGCTAAGCCACATTATTCCTTCATTTGTTTTTCGGTGGTTAAGGGAGTCAGCTGGCAACGGTCATCTCCGCATGGGAACCCAGCCCAACCTGAGAGCACAAGATGGATTAAAGCGTTATTGGCTATGTTCTTCATGCGAAGGAATATTTAGCCAATCAGAAAGATACTTCGCGAACCATATCTTCTATCCATATTTGAAAAACTCTAGCTCTCGGTTTAACTACGATTCGTGGCTCATCCATTTTTGCACCTCCATCTCTTGGCGGGTTCTTTGCTTTTTTCTTACGGAGGGGCACGTAGCCAGCTATCCATCTGCAGCAATTGAGCAGATGAAAAAAGCAGAGATCATTTGGAGAGAACACCTCCTAGGAGAACGCCTACATCCAGGCCCACACCAGCAACACTTACTTCCCATGGACCAAGTAGCAAGTGTACAGGGAAAAATAGCACCAAATATAAACCGCTATCTCATGCGCGCAATTGATATAGATCTATGTCATAGCCATCAGTCAATCTTTACCTACGCAAAATTGGGCCGCTTTATTATTTTAGGCTTTATCTCAGAATCAACACCAAATCGATGGCGCGACACCAAGGTAAATGCAAAAAATGGGACAATCGAGCCAAAATCTTACACTCTTCCGGCCGCCTTCGGCGACTACATCAATCACAAAGCACAAAGAATTTCAATTCTACTTGGCGAAATTTCTGAAAAGCAAAAAAGAAAAATAGATGCTTCATTCAGAAAAAACATCGACAACTATATTGGCAGTGACGCACACAAAGCAATGGTTGCAGACATTGAGCTATTTGGAGAAACCGCGCTAAAATGAAAATAGGAAGTATTCCATTTTTATTTTTTCTTTCAAGGCGAATACTTTTCGCCAGCAGGACACCGAAAAATGGATCCACGGTTTCGGATAAATTATACATTGCCACCCCTACCTCAGCAGTGATATAAACCCTTGTCGGAAAAGGCAGACTTGGTTTGGTAAGCCCAAGTCCTTTCGGTAACGAAAGCTCTGGTCTTTGGCCTCGCGCACAAGATCCCCACGTCGAACATCCAGCCATGTTCGTCCGTGTCGGGTTCCCAAGGTGAGAAACGCTCCGGTCGAACACAGACCCAGGAGCTTTTCATGCCGCACCCGTATTCCCCTTCCCCCATCCATGACGTGATCATTGCCGGCGCCGGCCCGGTCGGTTTGCTGCTTGCTTGCGAGCTGTGCCTGCAAGGCGTTGCCGTGCTGGTGCTGGAGCGCGCCACAGACCCGCACACGCCGCTGAAGGCCCTGCCCTTTGGCCTGCGCGGGTTGACGGTACCCAGCATCGAGGCGCTGCACCGGCGCGGCTTGCTGGACGAGCTGCTTGCCATCCAAGCGGCAGAGGCAGCGGATAAAACCGCCGCCGCCGCACATTGGCTGCAACAGCCGCGCCGCCCGGCCGGCCACTTTGCCGGCATCCAGTTCTATCAGGACGATGTGGACAACACGCGCTGGCCCTACCATCTGCCCGGCCCGGCCGGGAACGGCATTGCCGTTACCATGCAGGCACTCGAAACCGTGCTGACCCACCGCGCTGTCACACTGGGCGTGGCTATCCGGCGCGGCGCAGGCGTGGCTGGCTTTAGTGCAACGGATGATGGCGTAACGGTGCACGCCGGCAACGAGACCTTTCATGCCAGCTGGCTGGTGGGCTGCGATGGTGGCCGCAGCACGGTGCGCAAGGCGGGCGGTTTTGAGTTTGCCGGCACCGATGCGGAATTCACCGGTTATTCGATCGAGGCCGAGCTGGCCGACCCACACGCGCTGCAACCCGGCCGGCACCATACCGCCAACGGCATGTATACCTATGCGCAGCCCGGCACCATCGCACTGGTGGATTTCGACAGTGGCGCCTGCCACCGCAGCCAGCCCGTTACATTGGCACATGCACAAGCGGTGCTGCGCCGCGTATCCGGCACCAGCGTTACGCTGACCGCACTCAAGCTCGCCGCCACCTGGACCGACCGGGCCCGGCAGGCCAAGGCATATCGCCACGGCCGGGTGCTGCTGGCGGGCGATGCCGCGCACATCCATTCGCCACTGGGCGGCCAGGGGCTGAACCTGGGGCTGGGCGATGCGATGAACCTGGGCTGGAAGCTGGCCGCCGCTGTTCGGGGCGATGCACCACCCGGCCTGCTCGACAGCTACCATGCCGAGCGCCACCCGGTCGGCGCACAAGTGCTGGACTGGTCCCGCGCCCAAGTCGCGCTGATGCGACCCGACCCCGGCGCACGGGCGCTGGCAGCCGTCATGCGCGAGCTGATTGCCACTCGCGACGGCGCCACCTACTGCGCCGAGCGCATCTCCGCCGTCACCTTGCGCCATGATCTTGGGGGAGACTACCCGCTGATCGGCCGCAGCATGCCCGACTTTGAATTTGCCGACGGCACGCGGGCTGGCACACTGCTGCGTAATGGCAGAGGCCTGCTGCTGGATTTCAGCGCAAATACGTCGCTGCCGGTGCTGGCCGCGCGTTGGGGCGAAAGGATCGACCATGTCGCCCGGGTGCCTGAAGATGCACTGGGCCTGCAAGCGTTGCTGGTAAGGCCGGACGGGGTGGTTGCATGGGTCGACACGTCCCCCGACCAGCCGCAAGACCTCGCGGCGGCGATAACACGATGGTTTGGCGAAGGTGCTTGACCCTGCCTTGACTGGCTGCACCGTTGCCCAGTCAGCCTGAATGTTGCTATACCTGCACTTCGGGCTGGCAAAGCAGCTGCAGGCTCCACGGGGGGGAAATGCAACACGCAAAACGATTGCTTCTGGCGCTGGGTCTGATTTTGCTCGGCATGCAGAGCGCCCGGGCGGCGCAAGTCATCGAGGCGTGGAGCTATTACCCTGCACCGCCGTTCCAGACCGACCCGGCCACCAATGCCGGACTGACGGCTGATCTGGTGAGCTATCTCAACAAGGCACTGGCCGGGCGCTATGAAATCCGCCTGGTGCTGCTGCCGCGCGCGCGGCTGAACATGATGCTGGAGAACGGCGGCAAGGCCATGATCGTGTTCGCGCCTTCCGCCATATTCGGTGGCCCCGGCGGGGGCCGCTATTTGTGGAGCAGCCCGCTGCTCGATGATCGCCAAGAGCTGCTATCCCGCACCAACCGCCCGTTCGAATTCACCGGCCCGGCCTCACTGTTCAATATGCATTTCGGCGCCATGCTGGGCCATGCCTACCCGGTAATAGAGAAAGAACTGGAAACCGGCCAGATTCACGCCGACCGCGCCACCAGCGAAAGTTCGTTGCTCAACATGCTGTTGGCCAGCCACGCGGATGTGGTCACCATCCCCGCCACGGCGGCGCGTTATTTCGTGCGCGCCCATCCAGTCTACCGGCAAAGGCTGCACTTTTCCCGCCAGCACCTGGGCAGCTATACGCGCCACCTCATGTTCCAACAGGGCATGAAAAAAGAACGCGATGATGTCGAACTTGTGGTGCGCCGCATGAAGACCGACCCGGCATGGATTGCCACGCTTAAGAAATATGGCCTGGAACCGGCGGAGAGCAAGGCAGAGTGAGGGGGTGGGCTGCCGTCGGCAGGAGTTTGGCCTTGCACCGCCGGATTGTGCTTGACTGCCAGTCTGCACCCCGCGAACCGACAATTCGCACGGTAACATTCCTACCATTTCGCCAAACCGGGGTACTTGATGGTCAGTTGCACTGTTGATGAATTCATCCACGCTTGTTTCAGCGGTGCACGGCCCAGCAAAGAAGCCTACGCCATGTTACCTGAGTTCACGCAGGCACCGGCTGACGATCTGATCTCCTTCATCAACACCAGCTTGTTGCGTTCGCCGCGCCATGGCTACTTTGTCGAGGAATTGCTGCCGTACGTCCCGGAAGCTGCGCTGGATACCCTTGCTGCACGCTGGGTAGCAACACTGGCTAGCGAGGGCTCCACGCCTGCCATCGATCTGCTTTTCGCCCATTTGAGCCTGCAGCGCCCCGGTGCCTTGCAACCTTATCTTGGCAGCCTGTTTGATTTACCACCGAACGAAGGCTGCTACCCGGAGAACTGGCCCTGGCGAGAGGCACCAGACGACGCCGTAGACAGCTTGGCGGTGCAGCTGCACGAGACCACCGATCCGGAAGTAAAGAACAAAGCGTTCAATTGCCTGCTGGAAACCCGCAGCCCGGCCGCGCTGGCCATCTGCGCGGAATATGCCGGCCAGAACGAGCTTGTATATCCTTTCTACCTTGAAGAAATCGGCTACGGGGCCGATCAAGAGGCGCTCTACACAAGCGCCAGCAGCCACCTGATTTTTCCCGACGGCTATTTTGATCCGCCGACATACCCTGGCAGCCTGCGAGGGTTGCATCCAACCTGGCATCTGGGTCAGCAAGGCCAACCGTTGCGCTTTGGTGGCAATGGCGCTGGCAGTTGCGGTCTGTGCCAACACCCCTTGCACCATTTGCTGGATATCCCGGAAGACCGGGTTGGCATTTCCAACCGCCAGCAAGTCATCGCCTTGCAAACCTGCCTGTCTTGCCTTGGCTGGGAAAATGCGGAGCTGTCTTACCAATACGACGAGGTTGGCGGGATTGCATCATTGAATCAAGGGGTGTGCATTCCGCAGTTCCCGGCCCGGCCCCTCAAGGAATGCCATCTCCATCTGGCAAACACACCTTCACGCTGGCGCTGGCAGGACTGGGGCTTGAGCAATAGCAACGAGAACCTGCACCGGGTAGGCGGTTACCCAAGCTGGATTCAGAGTGCAGAATACCCCTCATGCCCAGTCTGCCAGCAGAAAATGCATTTCATGCTGCAACTCGATTCCGGCCTGCCCACAGCCCAAGATGGCTATGATTGGCTCTGGGGCAGCGGCGGGATTTGCTACGGCTTCAGTTGCGCAAGCTGCCGTGTGGTGGCTTATGCATGGCAATGCACCTGATTTCACTCCAAGCGATAACATGACCTGCTTTATCCAGCCCACTACCCCGCTGCAAGCCTTCAGCCCCGACGACCCCAGCTATGGCGAGCTGATCGCTGGCGGTTTGCTGTGTGCAGTCTGGTTCTTGCGCGAGCACCATGCCTTGCTGGCCGGCAGCCTGCTGGCGGGAGTGGCGCTGCTGGTGCTGCTACTGTGCGTGCGGCGTTGCGTGGTGCTGGATGAGGATACGGGCAGTTTGCAGGTGCGCTATCTGCTGTTGCGTCTGCCCCTGTATCAAGGCAGGTTGTTACCGCTGGCGCGGTTTACCCAGTTGCAGGTGCACCATGGCCTGCTTGGCACCCAGCTCTATCTGTCCAGCCGCAGCCACGGGCCATTGGGTCTGGGATGGCTGCAAAGCAAGGATGGCACGCTGGATGATGCGGCCAGCCAGCGGGTGGCGGCGTTGGCGGCGCAGCTGGATTTGCCGGTGGCACAATCGCGTCATGGTCTGGTGTAGATAGCGACATCCTGCTGGCCGTAGTCAACGCAATAGCCCGCTGCAGCGTTGTTGGGTATCCGTGCCGCTGGCACTGCTCTCGCTCGTGCCTGCCTCATGCAACACCCCTCCCCGCCCCCTTGGTACAAACAGCTCGCACCGTGGCTGTTGATTTCGATTCCCGCGCTGGCCGTGGTGCTGAGCAGCATCGGCGCGTGGCTGGCCGTCAGCCGGCCTGATCCAGTCACCGACAACGATTACTACAACACCGAAACGCATCTGAACCAGCAGCTGGCGCAAGACAGGCAAGCCGCACAGCACAAGCTGCGCGGCAGCTTGCTGTTGAACGCGGCCAGCGGCGTAGCCCACCTGCAAGTGCACGAGGCCGATACCGCCGCCCTGCCGCCGGTATTGCGCCTGCAACTGCACCACCCCACGCTGCCGGCGCAGGATCGCAGCAGCGAACTCAAGCTCAGCCCGCAGGGCGACTATGTGGGCGAATTTGCGCCCAGCAACGCGCAGCGCTGGCAGGTGGATATCGCTGTCGGCCCCAGCTGGCACCTGTATGGCGACTGGGATGCCAAGGCCAGCGGCCCGCTGGCAGTCACGCCCGGCCAGCAGCTGATCAGCGCCGATCAATAATTCCACTCCAACAAGCAGAGCCAAATCCATGAATCTGTTGCAAACCATCTTGCTGGCCATCGTGCAGGGCATCAGCGAATTGTTCCCCGTCTCCAGCGTGGCGCATGCCGTGCTCACGCCGTGGGCGTTTGGCTGGCAATTGTCGCCCGAATTCCTCAAGCAGCACTTCCTGCCCGTGGTGGTGTTGCTGCACCTGGGCACTGCAGTGGCGCTGCTGCTCTACTTCCGCAGCGACTGGCTGGCCTATGCGCGCGCCATCGTCTCGCCGCGTGATGGCGTAGCGCGGCGCGAGCTGCTGCTGGTACTGATCGGCACCGTGCCGGCTGCCGTGTTGGGGCTGGTGTTCGAGAAAATGCTCAAGGGCATGTTTGCCAATGTGACTTTTGCGGCGATCTTCCTCATCGCCAACGGCTTTGTGCTGTTCTTTGGCGAGCGCGTGCAGCGCGGCGGCAGCAAGCAGGTGGCCGACCTGCGCCCGCGCGAGGCGCTGGCCGTGGGCCTGGCCCAATCACTGGCGCTGATCCCGGGCTTTTCGCGCTCGGGCGCCAGCATGGTAGCCGGCTTCTGGGCCGGCCTGAGCCACGCTGCGGCGGCGCGTTTTTCCATGCTGCTGGCCACGCCCATCATCGTTGGCGCCAGCGTGCTGGAGCTGCCCAAGCTGGCCCGACAGGCCGACGCCGCCACCTTGCAGCAAGCGGTGATCGGCGGCCTCGTGGCCGGCGTGGTCGCCTATCTCAGCGTAACCGCGCTGATGCGCTGGTTCAAACGCCACGAAATCAACGCCATGCGACCGTTTGCGCTGTATTGCTGGGTGGTGGGGGCGTTGGTGCTGGGGTTGACGGTGCGCTGAACCACGCGCCACCTCGAGGGGCTTGGGTTAGCATGGCGGCATCGCGTCCAGATGCTGCACCATGCTGCTCTCGCTACCGCCCCTGCCACTGATCCGCCTGCAACACCCCACAACGGATAGCCGATTGCAACTACCACCAGCCAACGGTTATTTCGGCTGCCTGCTGGTGACGCATGCCGAACCCGACGGCCATGCCGCTGCGTTGATCAATGCGCTGCTGGATCACGGCTGCGTGTATTTTTGTTGCTGGGGTGTGGCATGCGAACAGTGGCACGATGGTATCGATGACCGTATCGTGGCGCGCGGACTGGGCGCTCCCGATGAGCCATGCATCATGACCACATGGCATTACGATAAGCCGCTAGAAGAAGCCGTATGGTTCCTGCAAAATGCCGCCTTCCCTGATGAGACTTTCGAGGTGGATTACCTCTGGCAATTGGAGCTGGAGATTTGCGCCGGACCATCAACAAATTGACACCACGTTAATGACTACCCGATTACTCCATGAAGAAAGCGGTGCCCTCGAGATTGGCTTTGGCGCGATGGCCCTCGGCTTCCTGATGAACGGGGCAATTGCCTTGCTGCACCCCCGAGGTGATGGGAGCATCATGGGCCTGCTGACCGTTGCGATGCTCTTTTGCGCCTTCGCGCTTGCCCTAGGTCATCGCAAGGCAGTGTACTTTGATCGCGATACGCAAACGATACAGATGGCACAAAGCCTCTACGGCCATAGCTATGGCAGCAGCAAGACGCTGCCGCTGAGCAAATTCTCTTATGTCTATGCAAGCCTGCAACGCGGACACGTGCGCGCTTATCTGTTTGGCCCCAGCACAGGCGAAATTCATCTGGGCAGTCTGCAAGCTACGATGACCACCGATTTCCGGGATGCGCTGGCTAAGCTGGAAGTGTTGGCGACCGAGCTGGGTCTTCCCAGCCGGGGCAGGATCTAGCTCCGCATTCAGGATAAAAATTCGTGAAACCGTGCCGCTACGCACTCCTGATCCTGCTATTTACCCTATTGCTCGGCTGCGATTTTCAGAAAGAAGCCGATGCCAAGTTTGGCGATCAAAACTTCAAAACCGCCATTGCCTTGATCGAGCTGCACAAGGTCCGCTACGGTCACTATCCCGAGCAGCTGAGTGATATCAAATACGCCGGGGACTGGGATGGCATCGGCACGAGCAGTGTGGAATACAAACGCATCGGTAACGGCTACGAGCTGAACATCACGCGCGGTTGGGTCGGGGCACCCACCTTATCGTATCCGCCGGATTTCTGGCAGGGGCTCGGCATCGTCGCAACGAATGTTGGCGGCCTGACCAAACGGCAGGCTGCGTCAGCAGCATCGGCAGCCCAGGCTGCCCGCTAACATCGGCAATGTAGCTTGCCGCTGCTTCATCGCTGCTCCACAAACACCTTCAGCTTGTTCAGCGCCACATCCCAATGCTGACCGATGGTGCCCAGCGTCTGGCGGGCCAGTTCGATTTGCGCGGGGTCGAGCTGCCACAGGCGTTCGCGGCCAGCCTTGATGTCGCGCACCACGCCGGCTTCGGCCAGCACTTGCAGGTGCTTGGTCACGCCCTGGCGGCTGATGTCGGTGCTGGCAGTGAGCTGGGCGATGGAGAATGCGCCGCCCGCGCACAGCAGCAGCACCAGCCGCAGCCGTGTCGGGTCGCCCAGTGCGGCGAAGATGCGCGCCAGCGCGTCGCTTTGCTGGGCGAGCGCCGGCGTGCCGGTGGTGGCTTGATCAGACTGCAGTGACATATCGCGCAATGCGCTCCAGTTGAAAATTCCAGCCGTTGTTGTTGGCGCGGAAGGCTTCCAGGCGGCGGTGCGGCGGCACGTTGTCGAAGCCACTCTCCTCCACCGTCAGCACTGTGGCGTTGCCATCGGCATCGGCCAGCTTGAACACCACCAGCGTGGGCGTTTCCAGCGAGTAGTCCACGCTGGCGTCCTTGGGATAGGGGTGCCAGCGATAGGACATGAGGTGCGGGGCTTCGATGCGCTCGATCACCACGTCAAACGCCATGTGCTCGCAGCCGGGGATGGTGATGGGGCCGCGCGTGCGCTGGCCGGCGGCAAAGGTCTGGCCGCTGAGGTCGGCCCCGAACCACTGGCCAAAGGTTTCAGCATTCGCCAGCGCGGCCCACACGCGTTCGCGCGGGGCGTTGATGACGATGTTGCGGGCAATGCGGTCGGTTTCCACTGCGGTATCCATGGTTGCGATCTCCTTGCTGGCGTTCATTGCGCGGCTGCTTCGGCGCAGCTGCTGGCGGCGGGCGTGCCCTGCCCGGTTTGTGCGTATTGCTGCAGGCTGGCCAGGAAATGATCCCAGCCGCCGCTGCACAGATCGTAGCATTCCAGCGTGGGCGTCAGGCCGATATGCTCGAAATCCAGCCGCGTGCGGCCGTCATCCAGCCCGGTCAGGCGGAAAGACAGCTCGGTGCCCACCCATTCGTCGTGGCGCTTGAGAGTATCGACGGCCAGATGCGCCACGGTGCAGCGCCAGCGCACCTCGCGCGCCGGGTCGAGCTTTTCGATGCGCATGTGCTTGTAGTGCGCGCCAAAGCGGAAGCGCAATTCGCCGCCCACGCCGGTGGCAACGTCGCAATCAGCCGTCCACCAGCCACGCAGGCCGTCGGCGGTGGTGAGTGCAGCGTAAACGGTGGCCGGGCTGGCCGCAATGATCAGACTGCTTTGGTAATGACTCATGATGGCTCCTTAAGGCAACCAATTGGTTGCGTAAATTCATCATGCGCCAGCAAAACCGAAAAAGCAACCAAATAGTTGCATTAAGTTTCTGTGCATCGTCAGGATGAAGAAAAAAGCCCGCGCATGGCGGGCCCGGAACGAATATCGGCAAAGTGCAAGACTGCAGACAGAGGTCTAGCCATCAACCCCGCGCCTGCATCACCAGCTCGAACGACCTCAGCCGGTCGGCCGCTTCGAAGGTATCGGTGCAGATAATGATTTCATCCGCCTGCGTCTGATCGACGAAGGACTGCATCTTGGCCCGCACCGTCGCCACGTCGCCGATGGCAGTGGCGGCCAAGCGGGCGTTCACCAGCACCTCCTCACGCTCGTTCCACAGGCCGTGCATGCTGTCCACCGGCGGGTCCAGCGGGCCGCGCTGGTCGCGGATCACGCGCAGCCAGCGCTGCTTGAGCGAGGTGGCCAGGTACTCGGCATGCGCCAGGGTATCGGCGGCGACAACGTTCATGCCCACCTGCACATAGGGCTGCTGCAAAGTGGCCGAGGGGCGGAAGCTGCGGCGATACAAATCCAGCGCGGGCAGCACGTTGTCGGGTGCGAAGTGGCTGGCAAAGCCGAACGGCAGGCCCAGCGTGCCGGCCAGTTGCGCGCTGTAGGCACCCGAGCCCAGCAGCCACACCGGCACGTCCAGCCCTTCGCCGGGGATGGCACGCACGTGCTCGCCCGCGCGCTCAGGCTTGAAATAGCCGCGCAGCTCGGCCAGCAGTTCGGCCATTTCGTTTTCGTCGGCAGACAGGTGCCGGCGCAGCGCGCGGGCGGTCAGGCCGTCGGTGCCGGGGGCGCGGCCCAGGCCGAGGTCGATGCGGCCGGGATAGAGCGAGGCCAGCGTGCCGAATTGCTCGGCAATGATCAGTGGCGCATGGTTGGGCAGCATTACGCCGCCCGAGCCAACGCGGATACGCTGCGTCAGCGAGGCCACATAGCCGATCAGCACGCTGGTGGCCGAGCTGGCCACGCCAGCCAGATTGTGGTGCTCGGCCAGCCAGTAGCGCGTATAGCCCAGCGCCTCGGCATGGCGGGCCAGCGCGGCGGTGCGGGCGAAGGCTTCGCTGGCGTCGCCGCCACGGCGGATGGTGGCCAGATCGAGCACCGACAGCGCGACGTCCGACAGTTGTTTCATGATGCAGCTCCCACAGGCAGATATGCCTATACTGCGGCCGCTGGCGCGGGATTCAACCGCGCTGGCAACAGGGGTTTTGCGCGCGGTCAAAAGCACGCCGCAGCAGCATTGACAGCACCGCCCACGCATGCGAACTTGCAACATCGCTCGGGGTGTTTGCTGCGGCAGACTGAGAGGCCGCCGGGCTTGCCTGCACGGGAATGCGCGCAGACAGGCTCATGACCAACCCGTTGAACCTGATCCGGATCATGCCGGCGTAGGAAAGCCGCTACCGCCCCTGCCCCGCATGCCGGTCCACACTGGATGCCGACATGTCTGCTACCACCCCCACCGAACAAGCCATCGATCTGGTCTGGCAGGATATCTATGCCGTACGCAGCCGCGCGCCGCTGGTGCACAACATCACCAATTATGTGGTGATGAACATCAGTGCCAACGCGCTGCTGGCCGCCGGGGCGTCGCCGGTGATGGCGCACGCACCTGAAGAAGTGGCCGATCTGGCGCGCATTGCCGGCGCGCTGGTGGTAAATATCGGCACGCTGTCCAGCCACTGGGTGGCGGCCATGCAGACCGCCATCGAGGCCGCACATATGGCGCGCACCCCCATCGTGCTCGACCCGGTGGGCGCCGGCGCCACGCCGTTCCGCGATGCCACGCTGGTCACCCTGCTTGATACCGCCCCGCCTACCGTGATCCGTGGCAATGCCTCCGAAATCATGGCGGTGGCCGGTTTTGATGCCAACACGCGCGGCGTGGACAGCACCACCGCATCACACGACGCCATCGAGGCCGCCAGCCAGCTGGCTGCCCGCACTGGCAGCGTAGTGTGCGTGAGTGGCGAGATTGATTACGTGATCGACGCGGCCGGCCGCGTGGCCGAGCTGGCCAATGGCGATGAATGGCTGACGCGCATGACCGGCACCGGCTGTTCCGCCAGTGCGCTGATCGGCGCCTTCTGTGCCGTGCAGGGCGACCCTTGGCGCGCCACCGTCTCGGCCATGAGCCTGGTGGCCATTGCCGGCGAAATTGCCGGCGGCAAGGTGCGCGAGCGCGGCCAGGGTGTAGGCAGTCTGCAAGCCACGTGGCTGGATGCGCTGCAGTTGCTGACGCGCGATCAACTGGCGGCCTTTTTGCGCGTCGAGGGCTTTCCGCAATGAGCGCGGCGCCCCGCATCACGCGCGCACAGCTGGGCCTGTATCTGGTAACCGATGAGGCCGCCTGCAACGGCCGCGACCTGCTGGACGTGGTGGCCGAAGCCGTGGCCGGCGGCGTGCGCTGCGTGCAGCTGCGCGAAAAACACCTGGGCACGACCGCCTTTCTGGCCCGCGCCCGCGCCATGAAGGCGCTACTGGCGCCACTGGGCATTCCCTTCATCATCAACGACAGCATCGATATCGCCATGGCGGTGCAGGCCGATGGCGTGCACGTGGGCCAGCACGACGCGCACGTGACCGACATCCGCCATATCTGGCCCGATGCCATCATCGGCCTGTCGGTCGAGAACCCGGCACAACTGCAGGCGGCGACGGCGCTGGATGTCGATTACCTCGGCATCAGCCCCTTGTTTGCCACCGCCACCAAACCCGATGCTGCCCCGCCCTGGGGGCTGGACGGCTTGCGCCATATCCGCGCGCAAACCACGCTGCCACTGGTTGCCATCGGCGGCATCGATACCGATAACGCTGCCGATGTGCTGGCCGCCGGCGCCGACGGGCTGGCCGTGGTCAGCGCCATCTGCAGCGCCCCCTCGCCCCGTGCCGCAGCTGCGGCACTGGCTGCCTCTCTTTCCGGAATCACTGCATGACCCAGCAACACTATCCCCGCGTGCTCACCATTGCCGGCTCGGACAGCGGCGGTGGCGCCGGCATCCAGGCCGACCTGAAAACCTTTGCCGCGCTCGGCTGCTTCGGCATGAGCGCCATCACCGCGCTGACCGCGCAGAACACGCTGGGCGTGACCGCCATCCACGCCGTACCGGCCGACTTCCTCGCCGCGCAAATCGATGCGGTGTTCAGCGATATCGGTGTCGATGCAGTCAAGATCGGCATGCTGCACGCGCCCGAGGTGGTCGATGTCGTTGCCACCAAGCTGCGTCAGTGGCGACCCGCCACCGTGGTGCTCGACCCGGTGATGGTAGCCACCAGCGGCGCCAAGCTGATCGAAGACGCCACCATCAGCCGCATGGTGGCCGAGCTGTTCCCGCTTGCCACCGTCGTCACCCCCAATCTGGACGAGCTGGCGCTGCTGGTCGATGCCGCGCAGATCAGCGATGCCATGCAACTGGAAACCGCCGCGCTGCGCCTGCTGGGCATGGGCTGCCGCGCCGTGCTGGCCAAGGGCGGCCATCTGGACGGCGCCACCGTCACCGACGTGCTGGTGCGCAACGACGGCCACCGCCACGCCTATACCTCGCCCCGCATCGCATCGAACAACCTGCACGGCACCGGCTGCACGCTGTCGTCGGCCATCGCCGCACACAGCGCCCTCGGCCTGCCGCTGGAAGACGCCATCACCGCCGCGCGCAGCTTCATTGCCGGTGCGATCGAACATGGCGCCACAGTGAAAACCGGCCAAGGGCACGGGCCACTGAACCATGGTTATGCGCCACGGGTTATGCGCATCCTCGATTGAGTCGGGTCGGGCTTCGCATCAGGTCTGCCTCAGCATGCCTTTTGTAAAGGCTGGCTTCATGCCGCTGACGAGCGGCAGCGAGGCTCCCTCGCGGCGGCGAGGGCGGGGGGCGTGGAATCAATCAAAGCGCGCCGCGGCTTCGTTCGCAGCTATCCGTAAGCGCACGGCTTGGCCGGGTGCTTGATGCCGGTTTATCTGCTGATAACGGCCAGAGATACATGGCAGGCGCTCACCAGCGATAGCGCAATTCCAGATATGCCGTGCTGGTGCGTGGCGCATGCAGCGGGGCGGCAAGCGTGGTGTTGTAGGCCAGCTTGAGAATGCGGTCCGGGCTCAGGCGCCAGAGCAGGGTGCTGCCCGCCTGCCAGTTGCGCAGCGCCCTGTCCTGCGTGCGCCCGTTCAGCTCGGTGTCGCCGCCTTGCTGGTAGGCCACGTCGAGCGATACCCAGCAGCGCCGGTCGAGATCGGCGCTGGCGTGGCCCTCCAGCGTGTAGAGCGGCGACTGGTGCAGCGCAGCCCCGCCACTGCCCTGGCTATCCAGATAGAGCGTGCTGTTGCCCAGCAACTCCAGCAACACTGGGCCACTGCGGCGGGCAAACTGCAGCTCGCCGCGTGCCGCCCAGCGCCCTTGCCCCGGGTTGGCCTGCCGGCGCGGGTCGTAATCGCCGGTGGGGACAAACAGCGATAGCGATGCCCCGCTGGACCAGCCCTCCTGGCTGAAGTTGTCGAATGCCACATTGCCCAGCGCGGGGCTGTTCCACAAGCCACGCCCGTAGGTGACCACCACATCGCCCAGGCCCGCGGCGCTGCGATCAGGCAGGCCGTTGTCGAAACGCATGCTGCTGTCCGCATACGGCACCAGAATCTGCAGCAAGCCCAGCTGCCCGGCGCTGTCGAAATAGCGGGTAAAGCGCAGCTGGGAGCTGTAGTTGGTCTGGTGCAGGTCGCTGCCGTCGGCCAGCTTGAGGGTGGTATCGACGTAGACCTCACGCAGCTGGATCAGCTGCGTGCCCACCGGGGTCAGCACATAGCTGCGTGCGTCGGCAGCCCATGCGGCGTGCGCCAGCAGCAGCATGATGATGGCCAGCAATTTGTTCATGGGCAGCCTGCGCAGCAGAACGATGCTTCATGCTAGGCCAGTGCGACTGTTGCAGCCATATGGCAGCCACCGGCATGAAAAAACCGCACCCGAGGGTGCGGTTTATCCAGTCACGGCGCCGATCAGGCGGCAGCAGTGCGGCGCACGCGGATGGCTGCCAGCGCGTAGTACAGCGCAAACGCCGCCAGCAAGGACGGCAGCGACGCGCCCACGCTGGGGTAAACGCGGCTGACGATCTGGTACACGGCGATGCCGGCAATCCACGCCAGCGTGCCTGGCCAGACGATGGCGGGCGTGTCGGCTGCCGGCAAGCGCGGCGACGTGCCATGGTGCGCGATCACCACGCCGAACAGCGGCACGAACACCGAGCCCAGCAGGTAAAGGAAGTTCTGGTAGTTCTGGATCGGCAGCAGCAACGCCAGCACCGTGGCCACCACGGCCAGCAGCGGGCCGAACGAGCCCACCGGCACACGCGGCAGCAAGCTGTGGCTGGATACCGCGGCCGAGTACAGGTCGCCATAGCCGTTGTCCACTTCGTCCACCAGCAACAGGCCCAACGCCAGCGCACCACTGGCACCCAGCAGGATGGTGGCAACCATATCGCTGCCCGGGTGCACGGCGGCAATCAGGATGGCCAAGGCAAAGCACCAGATATTGGCCAGCGCATAGCCGATGCCGATGCCGGTTACCGCACTGCGGCCATTGCGGCTGAAGCGCGTGTAGTCAGCTACCAGCGGCAACCACGAAATCGGCATGGCGATGACCAGGTCGACCGCCGCGCCGAAGCCCATGCTGCCGTCGCCGGCACGCGCCCAGAATTTGTCCCAGCCAAACTGGCTGACTTCGCCGACGAAGCGCACGGTCAGCCAGCCCAGGGCGGCCAGCATCAGCGCCAGCCCGGCACGGCGGATGAACTGGCGCACGATGCCCACCATGGACAGGCACAGCAGCCCCAGCAGCAGCAGGCCCACCAGCACGGTGAACACAGCCGGTTTGTCCCAGCCCCAGGTCTGTTTGGCAATGCCGGACAGGCCGTCACGGATCACGACGATTTCAAAAATGGCCCAACCCAGCAACTGCAGCACATTGGCGCCCACCGGCAGCACCGCCGCATGGCGGCCCAGTGCCGGCCAGATCAGCCCGGCGCTGGATACACCCGACTGCGCACCCAGCCAGCCTACCCATACCAGCAGCGCGGTGCCGATCAGGGTGCCCAGCACGATGGCCGCAAACGCCGCCGCAGCGCCCAGCCCCGGTACGAGGAAGGTGCCGGCCTGGATGACCAGGAGACCCACGCCCAGGCTGCCCCACAGGGCGAAATGATCAGAGAAACCGAGCTTGCGCTCGGACAGGGGCACCGCTTGCAGCGCGGTATTGACGACATTGCCGGACATGGCCGCTTTCCTGAATGAATACATGGAACGATCAGGCGGCCAGCGGGGGGAGGAAAGCAGATAAACCGGAACGGCAGACGCTTCCCTACGCCGGCACGACCCGGATCAGGTTCGACGGGTTGGCAGCGCACTGCCTCTCAGCCGGTCTTTCCGGCACCCCGAGCAGCGGCCAAGATCGCATGCGGGCCGTGCAGCGTCAAGCCGTGGCGGCTGTACGGCCGGCCAGGGCTTGCGCGTTTTAGTGTTACTTCTTCAGCTCGCCGACCACCACCACGAGGATACCGCCCACCAGCAATACCCAGCCCAGCTCGGGCGGGATGGGCAGTTTCTTCTCATGCTCGGCCGTGGCCTTGAGCGGGCCCAGCTCGAATACTTTCTCTTCGGTCTTGTAGGTGTACTGGCTCAGGCCCAGCGCCACCGCGCCCAGTATGATCAGCGAGATGCCGATCAGCAGCGTTTTTTTCATCATCATCCCCGTGCTTGTTGCTGCATGCCTGTCTCCGGCACGCTGGCGCGCAGTTTAACCGGAAAGCGTTGCAGCCGCTGTACGCTGGCACACCGGCAGGCATGCAAAATCAATAGAACGAACGTACAATAAGAGCACGCCAACCGCCCGCCTGTTACCCGTGCGCAAGATCATTCATATCGACTGCGACTGCTTTTATGCCTCGGTGGAAATGCGCGACCGCCCCGAGTTGCGCAACGTGCCGCTGGGTGTGGGCGGCCGGCCCGAGCAACGCGGCGTGATCGCCACCTGCAACTATCCGGCACGCAAGTTTGGCGTGCACTCGGCCATGCCCACCGTCACTGCATTCAAGCGCTGCCCGGATCTGGTGCTGGTGCCACCGGATTTCGAACGCTACCGCGCCGCATCGCGCGCGGTGCATGCCATATTCCGCGACTACACCGCGCTGATCGAGCCGCTGTCGCTGGACGAAGCCTATCTGGACGTGAGCGACGCCACGCGCTGCCACGGCAGCGCCACCCTGATCGCGCAGGAAATCCGCGCCCGCATCGAGGCCGAAGTGGGCATCACCGCCAGCGCCGGCATTGCCAGCAACAAGCTGATTGCCAAGATCGCCAGCGACTGGCACAAGCCCGACGGCCAGTTCGTGGTGCGGCCGGAAGAAATCGACGCCTTCATCGCCCCGCTGCCGGTGAAAAAACTGTGGGGCGTGGGCAAGGTAACCGCAGCGCGCCTGAATGCCGCCGGCGCGGAAACCTGCGCCGATCTGCAGCAATGGCCGCAGGAGCGGCTGGTGCGCGAATACGGCAAGATGGGCCTGTCGCTATACCGGCAATGCCGGGGCATCGACCACCGGGCGGTGGAGCCCAACCAGGTACGCAAGTCGCTGTCGGTCGAAAACACCTATCCCAATGATCTGGTCGGCCTGCCCGAATGCGTAGCCGCGCTGCCGGCACTGTGGGACGACTTCAGCCGCCGCTTTGCCCGCTGCGATACCTTGCCGCACAAGGCTTTCGTCAAGATCAAGTTCAACGACTTCACGCAAACCACCATGGAGTGCGTGCACAGCGCCCCCACCCCGGCGCTGTTCGAGCAACTGCTGGCCAGCGCCTGGCAGCGCAAAAGCCGCCCGGTACGGCTGCTGGGCATCGGTGTGCGCTTTGACGAAGGCCACGCCCCCGTCCCGGCCGCCAGCCTGCCGCTGTGGGATGATGCGGACGCAATGCGCTAGCCGGTACTTTGCAGCCGCAGGGCGATCCCCTAAAGTGATCGGCCCGGCCCCCCCCGCTGACTGTCCCTGATCGCACCATGTCCGAACCACCCATCGACCTCGCCGCCTATCGCAAACGCCGCGCCCGCGCGCAGCGGCCCGGCCTGTTTGCCTGGCTGCGCCGCCGCAATGCCGTGGTGGAGCGTCAATGCGTGCGCTGCGGCCATGCACTCGCCCAGCACGCCAGCTGGTGCCAGCACTGCGGCGTGCACTATGCGCAAGCGGCAGAAGACGGCGTGGAAACCCGCCCGGCCTGGATCTTCTGGGTAGCCGGGCTGGTATTGATTGCATTGATCGGTGGGGCTGTGCTGCCGCTGTTCCGCTAAGCACCGTCAGCGATGATGCCGGCAACGCTGGCTTCAGTGGATGCCTAGGCTGCGCACCTGCCCAGCGCCTTGCGCAATTGTTGCAAGAACACTTCGACCTGGCGCGGCGCCTCGCTTTCCTGCGCCGGATGGCTGATACGCAGCTTGACGAACTGGCCATGCAGCCCGGTGAGATAAGTGTAGGACGTGTTGTGCTGACCCTTGAGGTCAAACTCGAATTGCTGCCAGAGGAATTGCGGGCCGCAGCCGGCAAAGTGCGAGGTTTGGGTACTGTTGGGAAAGCGTGCAGCATCGGCATACTGCTTGAGCGCCTGCCGTGCTTGCTCGATCACCGTGGCAAATTGCTCGCGCACCGCTGCGTTTTGCGTGCCGTCGGGGATGTTGTTGAATCCATCGTCATACACATAAACGTTGACGTGCACGCGCGCCGGCCCTGCGAAGCTCAACGACTCACCCATCCCGGCCTCCTCGAATTGCTCGCGCTCGACAAAGTGCATGGCCCCCAACTGCACTGGAATCTGTATGTCCAGCGCCGGCACGGCCACGACCTCCACGCCATTTGCCGCGCCATCAGGCGCCGCAACGGCCAGTTGCGGGAGATGTAGCGTGGCAACCAGCAGCACGGCAGTCAGACAACGCAGCATCGGCATTACTCCTTGTTGGTTTCAGCAGTCTGGTCGATGGACTGGTGGCAACGATCCACCAGCAGCGCAATATGCTGCTGCAAGCGGGCCTTGGCCGCGCTGCTGTCGAGCAGATGGCTGGTCAGCAACTTGCTGCCGGCACTGGTGGTGGCAAAGAAACGCACGGCTGTCTGCTCGGCGCTGTTCAGCGGCTTGACCGGGCGCGGCGGCACCTTGCCCAGCCGTTGGTAGAGCTGCGCCACGGTGTAATCCTGGTAGTGCAGCCCGGTGGGGCTGGCAAAAAACTGCTCCATTTGCGCCAGCTCATCGGCCTCCACGCCCCCGTCCAGCATGGACTGGAAAAAGGGGCTGAACGCGGCAGGCTTGATCTGATCGACGCAGGCCACCAGATCGGGCGTGGCCCGCCCACGCCCCAAGGCATCGTGCATGGCCAATTGCAAGCCGGTCAGCGCCGGGCGGCCAAGGAAATTCAGCGTATTCGGGCCGAGTTGCACGGTTGCAGCTTGCGCCGCCGGCATGGCCAGTAGCAAGGTGGTCGTGGCAAGGATCAGAAAGTAGCGCATGGGGTATCCCGCTTTGATGCTCGCCATTGTGCCGCAGCGGGAAGGCAGCACCAAATGTGGCTACGGGCAATCGGTACGGACATGGCAGCCCACCTTGATCAAGACGGCTCAAGAGCCGCACAAAACTCTACTGGCCACCTTGCACTCTCTGCGTTTCGCTCGCCCTGTCAGCATCGCCGCACCGGGGTTTGTTCGCGGTGTTAGATCGCCAATCCTGCATCGGCAGCCAATGCCACCAAGGCTGCGTCGGAGCTTGTTTCGGCCCTGATGGCCAGCAAAAAAAGAACGATGACCTGTTTCTGCGCCGGGCTGAAACGTTGCCATTTGCGTGCAAATGCAGGGCGGGACAAATCGGCCTTGGGCGGCAAAAGCACGGCTTGCAATACATCAACGATCACATCGGCCCGCTCAGGAGTGAGCAGCACCGCGTGCATATAAGCAGGCAGGAAGTAGCAAAATGCTTCGTCACTGAAAAAGCACAGCGCAGACTCCCGCTGGCGCAGGGCCTCCGGGGAATGCGCTGTCCAGGGTTTGCCCGTAAAGTAGTCCGTGATGCCCTCGTCATCGTAAGTATCGGCCACCAGCGGACCTGCTGGGTAAGCCTGCTCACGAAAGGCGACATCGATTTGCGCAGCAATCAGCGCTGCATTCTCTCGACACATGTTTACCCCCGATACCTGTAGGCTTGGCAATGTAGCACCACCCTGCAGGGTACCGGCCAAGACGGTGTTGGGATGAGGCGCTTGTTGCAAGTGCCCGCCATCTGGCCGCCGCTGGATAATGTGAAATTCAGCCCGGTAGTTGAGCCAGAAAGCGGCGGATGACCGCCCATGCCTGCGCCGGCGCAGCCTGCAGCAGATAGTGCTGCGTGGGCAGCACGGCCACCTGGATGTCCGGTGCAATGCGCCGGATCCTGGCCAGTGCCGATGCCGGCACTACCAGATCATGCGCGGCCTGCAGATAAAGCAGCGGACAGGTGCATTGGCGCAGCGCGTCGGTGGCATCGACAGCCAGCGTCTGCCGGACCCGGTGCGCCAGTACGGCCGGCGCCACCTTCTGCAGCTCGGCCGAATTGATGGCAATGATGCGTGCAGTGGCCAGGTCACCGGCCAGCCAGCCGCGTAGCGCATACAGCGGTCTGGTCAGTGCAAAGCCGGTACGCCACGGCAGCCACCCCACCGGCCCGGCACGTGGCGGCAACACGAAGGTGGCCACCAGCACGACCGCCATCACGCGCTGTCCCTGCCGGTTGGCCACCAGTAGCGACAGCGGCGCGGAGAACGACTCGCCCAGCAGCACCAGCGGGCCGGGCACATCGGCCAGCCGGGTGCACACCCAGTCGGTCAGCTCGGCATAGCCCAGGCGCTCGTCTGCTGGATAAGTCAGCGCCAGCGTGGCGCACTGCGGCGGCGCAGCGGCAACAAAATCCACAAACGACCCGGCCGTGCCGTTCAGGCCGGGCATCAGCACGAAGGTGGGAGTCTTTGCAGGCGATGGCATGCAAGCAACACTAGCATGCAAGCCGGGCTGCTGCGGTGTAACTTAGGGCCTGTTAACACTTATTTCACGCTTGCGTTCGGGGTAGTTCGGGATGGAGCGCAAGGCGCAGAACGCGCCGCGGTACGGGTACCGCAAGCGGTTTGCAACGCAGCGAACCGCCCGAAATACCCCGAACCCGCAGGGCTGGGCCGCAAAGAGGCCATCTACGGCGTTACGCGCCTTGGCAATAACCGGTTATTGCCTGCGTTGCGTGCCTTGTAGCTGACCTCTTTGCGGCCCAGCGCAAGCGCGAAATAAGTGTTAACAGGCCCTAATGCGGCAGTCCGACCCCGGCTTTCGCCCCGCATGGCATGCACTGCACGCCACGACGAGGGCGACGCGCTTATTCGCTCTTGAGCACGGTTTCGATCACGCGGTGGGTTTCGCGCTTGGCGGCCTCGATATGCTTGAGTGCGCGCTTCTGCAGCCCCTTGGTGCTGGATTGGTCCTCTTCATGGCCGACGTCCTGGCTGGCCTTGCCCAGCAGCTCCAGCGCCTTGTGGAAGCGGTCGGTACGCTTCAAGTGCGCATCCACCGGCTCGTGCGCGTGGATATCCTTGCCGTCATCAATGGCCGCATGCTTGATTTCGCCAATGGCGGCATCGATCTCGGCAATCGCCTTTTCCTCGGCATGGTCCACCCGGTCGCTGTCCAGATGCTCAAGATGCGCACGCGCATCGCGCAGGTCGGTCAGCGCATGCAGGTAATAGGGATGATCGCCGGGGTTGTCGGCATGGGCTGCAAGGCTGGCCAGCAGTGCGATGGCGGGCAGGACAAGGAATTTGCGCATGGTGGTTCTCTCCGTTGTGTGGGTGATGCGCTCCCAACAACGGCAGCGGCGATCAGCGCGCTGACAGGCCAGCCTCTTGCATACGTTACGGTGGGTGAGGCGGGGTAAGCGTTACCTGCGTCGCCCCGGCTTGCCCCGCGTGTTCATGGCAATCTGCAACATGGCATACGGCATGCGGATCAGCAGCACGAGCAGCATCAGCGGTGCGGCAAGCAGCATGAGCAGCGTGGTCAACACCATCAACAACGGATGAGTGCGTTTGGCTGGCGTCGCAGTGGCCAGCAGATCCTCGCCTGCCTCGTCACAGCACTGCGCATCCAACGCGCGGGCCATCGCCATCAAGCGGGCCAGCGCGGCATCAAACGCAGCGTCATTGCGTGGCAAATCATCCGTCCACAATGCGCCATTCTCGAAATTGATGTAGAGCTCCCGCTTGCCCAGCTTGCAGCCTACGCCGCACTCATCCCGCAGTTGCAGCGATGCATCATTGGCGCACAACGCCACGATATCTGACCAAACCAGTGGAGGTTTGTCGGGTGAGCGGCTGATAGTGATGACGGTACTCACCGCGCCACCAAAGTCCAAAACGGCCCTAGTTTGAAATCGTTAGCTGGGCACATGGACATGCGCCTTCACATGCTTGAGATTGGCAACGATGGTAAAGCTCATCACCACCAGCAAGGACCAGGAGCTCCATTTACCGATGTGCACCGCCGACCACGCCCCCAGTTGATTCGGATATTGCCAAACACCCCAGAAGGTACTGAGGTTCTCCGCCAGCCAGATGAAAAAACCGATCAGCACAAAGGACAACAGCAAGGGCATCTGGCGTTCACGATCAAATGGCCGGAACAACACCGTGGCGCGCGCATACAAACCCAGCGCACAGGCCGCGATATACCAGCGATAGTCGCCAATATAGTGATGCGTGAAGAAGTTGGCATAGATCAGCAAGGCGATCACCCCTGCCATCCAGTAAGGCGGGTGATGCACAATGCGCAGCTCAAACAGCCGCCAGGCCTGGATGATATAGCTGCCCACCGCGGCATACATGAAGCCTGAAAACAGTGGCACGCCAAACAACTTGGTATAGGCAAAATCAGGGTAAGACCACGACTGTATGCCTGCCGAAGTCTTGAAGAGCTCCAGCAAAAAACCGGTGACGTGAAACAGCGAAATGGCGCGCAGCTCATCCAGCGTTTCCAGCTTTGCCCATACCATGCAAGCCTGTATCAGCAATGCGATCAGCAGCAGCACGTCGTAGCGCGGCAGCCCGGCAATGCCGGCTCGCGGTACGGCGAACACGGCGACAAAGAACAGCCCGGCAAACAAGCATGATCGGGCTTCCTTGATACCGAAGTAAGCAAACTCGACACAAAACCGCTGCCAACCAGCCAAGCCGGGCCGCGGTGCAGGCGAGATCAGCGCTGCATCAAACGCATTTGGCCGCTGTTTGTGTGTGAAGGCCTGCGTCACCTTGTAGCCCCCGCGTGGGTCAGGATGCGGCCCCACCCAGCACCCGATAAACCGTCATCACCCCATTCAACTGCCGATACCGATTCTCTGCCAGCGCATTCTCGGCGCTGCGGCGGGCTTCCTGCTGGTCCAGCCATTCCTTCACGCCGGTCTTGCCGGCGCGGTAGCGCACTTCGGCCAGTTTTTCGGCGCGGGTGGCAAGGTCGAGGCTGCGTTGCAGCGCTTCGCCTTCTTCGCGATCGTGGTTGCGGGCGGAGAGCGCGTTTTCCACTTCGGCCAGGGCCTTGTACAGCGACTGGCGGAAACCGATCACGGCGGCTTCGTAGTCCGCCTGCGAGGTCTGGATGGTGAGCTGGGTGGTGTTCCATTGCAGGAACGGCAGGGTCAGCCCGGCGCCGAGGGTGCCGATGGGGTTGGATAGCACATCGCGCAAGGTGGTACTGCTGCTGCCCACGCTGCCGGTCAAGCTGAAGGTGGGGTAGAAGCTGGCGCGCGTGGCGTCGACATTGGCGAGACTAGCGCGCAGCCGCCATTCGGCGGCCTGCAGGTCGGGCCGGTGGGCAAGCACGTCGGCGGGAATGCCGGCCGGCACCTCGGGTAGTGTCGCAGTCGGCAACCGGGCGGGTTCGGCGGTGGTGGCGCCCGGAGCCTGGTCGAACAGGATGGCCAGCGCATTGCGCGCTTCGTCGCGCTGTTGGCGCAGTGCGATCAGGCTGGCCTGCTGGCTGGCCAGGCTTTGCGCAGCCTGCAGTTCGTCCAGCCCGCTGGCTGCGCCGGCGCGGTGCTGCACTTGCACCAGTTGTAGCGTTTTTTCGCTGTAGGCGATGCTGGCCTCACCGTTGGCAATGCGCTGGTTCAGATAGCCGAGCTGCCAGTATAGCTGCGCGGTAGTGCCGATCAGGCTGAGTGCAGCGGCACGGCGGTCTTGCTCGGTGGCAGTGGCTTCCCATGCGGCGGCATCGCGCTGGCGGGCCAGCTTGCCCCACAGATCGACTTCATAGCCCAGCGTGGCGGTCACACCGTAGCTGCGCGTGCTCGGGCCGCCGCTTTTCAGATCCTTGCTGACGCTGGCATTGCCGCTCACCCCCAGCGTGGGCATGAGGTTGGTATCGGTCAGCCCGGCCTGCAGCCGCGCACGGCGCACCTTGATGGCGGCGACGGCCAGATCGTTGTTGCTGCGCAGTGCGCGGGCGATCAGCGCATCGAGCGCCGGATCGCCAAAGCGCTGCCACCAAGCCTCGCCCGCTGCGAGCTGCGCGCCGCTGCGGGAGGGGGCGTGCCATTGCGCCGGCAAATCGACATCCGGGCGCTGGTAGCGAGTTTGCATTGCGCTGCCACAGCCGGCCAGCAACAGGGCCAGGGTACAGGGAACCAGTAACTTCATGACGGGCAGACTCATTCGCGGGCCAGTGCTTCAATGGGGTCAAGGCGGGCAGCATTGCGCGCCGGCAGAAAGCCGAACACCAGCCCGATCAGCATCGAGCACACGCAGGCGCCGATGATGGAGGGAACGGAGAAAATCATCGGCGCCATGGGCAGGAAACGCGCTACAAAAGCGCCTATTCCCAGCGACAAAGCCACGCCGATCAGGCCACCCAGCAGGCAGACCAGCGATGCCTCGATCAAAAACTGCTGCATGATATCGCCCTGCCGCGCGCCCACCGCCATGCGGATGCCGATTTCACGCGTGCGCTCGGTGACGCTCACCAGCATGATGTTCATCACGCCGATGCCGCCGACGGCCAGCGAGATAAAGGCAATCGACGACACCAGCAAAGTGAGCGTGGCCGTGGTCTGCGTGACGGTCTTGAGGATGCCGTCACTGCTGAAGGTAAAGAAATCCTTGCTGCCATGGCGGCTAACCAGCAGCTTGGTCAGGCTCTGGTCGGCCAGATCGTTGGGCATGCCGTCACGCACCCGCACGGTAATGCCATGAAAGTAGTTTTGCCCCAGCAAACGCCCCATGGCCGTGGTATAGGGCAACCAGATGTTCAGATTGTTGTCCGGCCCGCCAAAACCGCTGCTGGGCTTGATGGCAACGGCAATCACCCGTACCGGCACCGACCCCACCAGAATGATTTCGCCGATCGGGTTGGCGCCATGCGGAAACAGCTTGTTGCGCGTATTGAGGTCAATGACGGCAACCTGGGCTTGCCGGCGGATGTCATCGGCGCGCAGCGAGGCGCCTTCTGCGATGGTCATGCCCTTCACGCGGAAGTACTGCTCGCCCACGCCAGTGATTTCTGCCGATACCTCGATATTGCGATAGCGCACCGTCTTGCCGCCGGTAACCTCGGGCGTCACGCTATCGAGGTAAAACTGCGATTGCAGCGCGGTTACATCGCCGGGTAGCAGGGTATGGATGCTGGGCGCCTTGTTGTCGCCCCAGTCGCGGCCGGGAAAGATGCCGATGGTATTGGTGCCAATGGCGCTGATGTCATTGATGACCTTTTGCCGCGCCCCCTGCCCCAGCGCCACCACCGACACGACGGCAGCAATGCCGATGATGATGCCCAGCATGGTCAGCAAGGTGCGCATGCGGTGCGCCATCATGGCGATCAGCGCCATCTTGAACGCTTCGCCAAAGCGGCCGCCATCCAGCCCGAAGCGCCGTTGCCGCGTCGCCGGTTTTTGCAACACCGGGCGGCTGACCTCCGCCGTGGCAGCCACACGGCGGTCCGCCACGATGCGGCCATCGCTGATCTCGATGATGCGCTCGGCGTTGCTCGCCACTTTCATGTCGTGGGTGACGATAATGACCGTGTGGCCGGCCTGGTGCAGCTCGCGCAGGATGCGCATTACCTCTTCGCCACTGTGACTGTCCAGCGCCCCGGTGGGCTCATCGGCCAGAATGACGTCGCCGCCGTTCATCAAAGCGCGGGCGATACTCACCCGTTGTTGCTGACCACCCGACAATTGGCCCGGGCGATTGGCGGTCTTTTCCGCCAAACCCAAGCGGGCCAGCAATTGCCGCGCACGCGTGCTGCGCTCGCCCGGGTCGGTGCCGGCATAAACGGCCGGGATCTCGACATTGCGCTCGGCACTCAAATGCGGCAGCAAGTGATAGCGCTGGAAAATAAAGCCAAAATGCTCGCGGCGCAGGCGGGCCAGCTCGTCGGTATCCAGGCTGCCGGTCTCTCTCCCGGCTACGCGATAGCTGCCCCCCGAGGGTTTATCTAGGCAGCCGAGGATATTCATCAGCGTCGACTTGCCCGAACCGGACTGGCCGACAATCGCCACCATCTCGCCAGCATGAATGGTCAGATTGACGTCGTGCAGCACGGTGACTTCTTCGTCGCCGGCCGGGAAGCGTCGCACCAGGCCGCGAAGTTCAAGCAACGGGGCCATCATCACGGGCCCGGCGGGCCGAACTGACCGGGGGCCGGGCCATCGCTCACGAGCACCTTCTCGCCTTCGGCCAAGCCTTCAAGCACCTGCACGTTCACATGGTTGTTCAGGCCAACACGTATCTTGCGCGGTTGCGGTTTACCGTCCTTGAGCACCTTGACCTCGAAGCGGCCATCCTTGTCCTGCGCGCCCAGCACCGATGCAGGCACCGCCAGCACACCCTTGGCCGAGCCCTGCACGATGGATACCTGCGTGGTCATCGATGTGCGCAACACGCGATCCGGATTGGCTACATCAAACAAGCCGTTGTAATACACGGCCGTGCTGGTGGTACTACCACTGCTGCTGGTGGCGTTGCCTATGGACTCAGGCGCTGGCTCAACCGCGCGCAGCCTGGCGTCAAAGCGCCGCTCGGGCGCGCCAAGAATGCTGAAATAAACTGGCAGGCCAGGCTTGACGCGCACCACGTCGGCCTCGGAAATCTGCGCCTTGACCGTCATGGTGCCCAGATTGGCCAGTACCAGGATTGTGGGTGCTGACTGCGCGGAAACGACGGTTTGCCCTTCCTTGGTCACCACGGCAATCACCTCGCCGTCGATCGGCGCCACGATGCGGGTGTAGCCCAGATTGGTCTGCGCGGTATCCACCTGCACGCGTGATTGCTGAATCTGCGCATCCAGCGCGGCCAGCTCGGCCCGCGTGGCATCCACCTGCGCCTGCGCGCTCTCCAGCTCGGCTTGCGGGCTGGCGTCATTGCGCGCCATTTGTTGCTGGCGCTGCAGCGCCAGCTCATATTGATGCAGCAAGGCTGTTTTGGCACGGCGCTGCGCCTCTATGCTCTGCAAGCCGGCCTCAGCATTGCGCAATTCGTTCTGCTGGATGGCGGGGTCAATCTCGGCCAGCAGCTGCCCCTTTTTCACGCTATCGCCCAGTTTGACCTTCAGCGATTTGAGCTGGCCATTTACCTGCGCCCCCACGTTGACCTGGGTAGCAGGCTCCAGCGTACCGCTGGCCAGCACGGCCTCCTCAAGATCCATGCGGCTGACGGGCGTCGTGAGGTATTGCGGCGGCGGCGCGCTCGCAGTAGATCGCTGCACCAGCCAGAAAATGCCGGCCCCGATCAGAAGCACCAATACCAACCAGAAAACGCGTTTTTTAACAGTCATCCGCAACAATCATCCACATCCGGGGGTACGCCGCGCAGCCCATGCTTTTGCGGCACGCCATCTTAGCCGCAGACCTCGCCCCGCAGCAGCCCGGAAGGCGGTTTGTCAGAAATATCCAACAGTGTCTTGAAAGCGGCCAACAAAACACGGGCAAATGCCGCCAGCGCTACGTATGAAATACGCGCCTGCATTGCCAGTGACAGGCAATCTGCCGCGCCGGGCAGTGTGTCAGGCAAGGCATAGCCAAGACAGGTGAAAAGTTGGCGTCGACAAACACGACGGTGTGTAACCTGACCCCGGCGCTTTGCAGGCGAAAAACCCGACCTGGCGCACTGCCAGCCGGGCGGGCTGGGTGCTAGCCGGCCAGACGTGGGACAATGCAGGCTGACGGCCATCCCTTTAAGCCATCGCCGCTGCCCGTACCCACCTTGCCACCAGCCCTGTTGCCCATGCCCGACCAGCCTTTCCGCGTGTTGTCGATCATCCCGCCGATGACGCAATTGAATACCCCCTATCCGTCCACCGCCTATCTGACCGGCTTTCTGCGCTCGCGCCAGTTCGATGCGGTGCAGGAGGATCTGGCGCTGGCCCTGGTGCTGCGGCTGTTCTCGACCAAGGGGCTGGAGGAAATCCGCGCGCGCATCGAGGCGATTGCGCCGCGCAAGCGCTCGGCACAGGTGCAGCACTTCGTCGATGAGTTCGACCGCTACACCGCCACCATCACGCCTACCATCGCCTTTCTGCAGGGACGTGATTCGACGGTGAGCCATCGCATCTGCAGCCGGCAGTTCCTGCCCGAGGGCGCGCGCTTTGCCTCGCTTGATGTCTATGTCGATGACGAAGGCGGCGACCCGCTGGCCTGGGCCTTCGGCGCACTGGGTGCGCAGGACCGTGCGCGCCATCTGGCCACGCTGTACCTGAACGACATTTCCGACGTGCTGCGCGACGCCATCGACCCGCGCTTCGAGTTCGTGCGCTATGCCGAATCGCTGGCACAGAGCCAGCCCACCTTCACCCCGCTGGCCAAGGCGCTGGCGGCGCCGACCAATCTGGTCGATGAAACCCTGCATGCGCTCACCCTGGCGGCTATCGACAAACACCAGCCCGATCTGGTGCTGATTTCGGTGCCCTTCCCCGGCGCGGTCTATGCCGCCTTCCGCATTGCGCAGACCATCAAGGCGGTCAGGCCGGCCATCCGCATCGGGCTGGGCGGCGGCTTTGTGAACACCGAGCTGCGCGAGCTGAGCGACGCGCGCGTGTTCGACTTCTTCGACTATGTGACCCTGGATGCCGGCGAGCGCCCGCTGCTGGCGCTGCTCGACCACCTGTATGGCAAGCGCTCGCAACAGCGGCTGGTACGCACCTTTGTGCGCGAGGACGGCGCGGTGCGCTACATCAACTTCGTCGAGCCGGATGTACCGTTCGAGGAAGTGGGCACCCCCACGTGGGACGGCCTGCCGCTGGACCGCTATCTGTCGCTGCTGGACATGCTCAACCCCATGCACCGGCTGTGGTCAGACGGGCGCTGGAACAAGCTCACCATTGCGCACGGTTGCTACTGGAAGAAATGCAGCTTCTGCGATGTGAGCCTCGACTATATCTCGCGCTATGAAACCGCCTCGGCCACCACGCTGGTGGATCGCATCGAGGCCATCGTCGCCGAAACCGGCCAGACCGGCTTCCACTTTGTCGATGAAGCCGCGCCGCCCAAGATGCTCAAGGCGCTGGCGCAGGAGCTGCTGCGCCGCAAGGTGGCGATCTCATGGTGGGGCAATATCCGCTTCGAGAAATCCTTCACCCCCGAGCTGTGCCAATTGCTGGCCGACAGCGGCTGCATCGCCATTTCGGGCGGGCTGGAAGTAGCGTCCGACCGCTTGCTGAACCTGATGAAGAAAGGCGTATCGGTCGAACAGGTTGCCCGCGTGACGCGCGGCTTCACCGATGCCGGCATCCTGGTGCATGCCTACCTGATGTATGGCTTCCCCACCCAGACGGTGCAGGACACCGTGGATGCTCTGGAATACGTACGCCAGTTGTTCGAGCAGGGCTGCATCCAGTCCGGCTTCTTCCACCGCTTTGCCTGTACCGTGCACTCGCCGGTCGGCCAGCACCCGGAGGAATACGGCGTAACCCTGGAGCCGCTGCCGCCGATCAGCTTTGCCAAGAATGACATTGGCTTCATCGACCCCACCGGTGTCGATCACGACGTGATGGGCCAAGCGCTCAACAAGGCGCTGTATAACTTCATGCATGGCATCGGGCTGGAAGAGGACGTGCGCAGCTGGTTCAACACCCGCGTACCCCGTCCGACGGTGAACCGCCACAAGATCGCGCGGGCACTGGGTGAGTTTTAACGCCACCAGCAGATCTTTGCTGGCAGTGCGGTACTGCTGACTGCAGCCCAAAGGAGCGTGGGATGACGGAAATCTATATCAGCACCGATGTGGAAACAGACGGCCCGATCCCCGGCCCGCATTCGATGCTGAGCTTCGCCTCGGCGGCCTATACCGCCGACAAGCAGCTCATCGGCACCTTCAGCGCCAATCTGGACACCCTGCCCGGTGCCGCACCACACCCGCACACCGCCGCATGGTGGGCTACCCAGCCCGAGGCCTGGGCTGCCTGCCGCAACGACCCGCAACCGCCCGAAACCGCCATGCCGGCCTATGTGCAATGGCTGGACAGCCTGCCCGGCCGCCCGGTGTTCGTGGCCTATCCGGCGGGTTTTGATTTCCTGTTCGTCTACTGGTACCTGATCCGCTTTACCGGCAGCAGCCCGTTCAGCCATTCGGCGCTGGACATGAAAACCTTCGCCATGGCCTTGCTGCAGCAGGACTACCGCGACAGCACCAAACGCAACATGCCCAAACACTGGTTCGACCCGCTACCCCACACCCACGTGGCGCTGGATGACGCCATCGAGCAAGGCGCGCTGTTCTGCAATATGTTGCTGGAAAACCGGGTGAAGCGAAGCCAGGATTAGCGCACCGGCTGTCAGCTGACCTGACAGCGACATATACTCTGGGGCTCTGCTGCCCTCCCGATCAAACGATGCCAGCTCCTCCATCCATTTCGCCAGAAACAGTAGCTCTCCGCACGAGCGTGCGCGGCAGCGCATTGTTGAAAGTCGCCATCGGGGCGGGCGCTGCATTCGCGCTATGGATACTGGCGCAGCTAGTTCCGTTTGCCAGCGAACACCTCTCTGCTGACAATCCATTCGTTTACGGACCTATTATCTACTGCGTGGTAGGCATGATCGAACTGATTGGCAATGTCCCCTTCACAAGCTTGGCCAGCCGTTGGGACAGCATGCCGCAAAGGCAACAAACGATATGCGGTCTATTGGGTATCTTGCTCGGTGGCGCCTTGGTTGTGGGGCTGATCGACATGTATTTTCATTTCATTCACTAAGCCATTCATGCACCGCTTCGCACTCTCCCTTCTGCTGGCAGCAGCCCCCATCATCACACACGCCAAACAAGCCGGCTTCAGCTACCAGGGCTATACGCTGGGCATGAGCAAGGCAGCGGCAGCCAAGGTAGACCCCAAGCTGCGCTGGCAGACGGCCAACGCCGGCACCAATGGCGAAGTCACCCGCCTGCAGTTCAGGGTGATGTATCTGGATCGGCCCGCCGATGCCTATGTCGACCTCGACGCAGCCAAGCGCGTCGTGCAGCGCATCGGCTTCAACTTCAGCACCACAACCGACTTCGATTGCCTGGCACACTCGGCCCTTGCATCACAACAGCTGGAGCAACAATACGGCCCGGCCAGCAGCAGCGTGAACGAACCGCCACGCAAAATGCACTGGGTAGGCAATCCGGGCTATGCGCTGCACTGGGTAGAGGTTTGCTCGCTGGGCGCCAAGCAGTATTCGGTGGTGTTCCAGCAGCCGTGATCCGGCTACAGGTAGTAATGCCGTAAGGGCTGCAGCCCCTCATCCAGGTCGTACACCAGCGGCACGCCGTTGGGGATGTCCACCGCCATGATGTCGGCGTCCGAAATCCCGTCCAGATGCTTGACCAGCGCACGCAGCGAATTGTTGTGCGCGCTGATCACCACACGCTGGCCGCTGCGTATGGCAGGGGCGATGCGCTGCGCCCACACCGGCACCACGCGCTGCACGGTATTGCGCAGGCTCTCAGTCAGCGGAATTTGTGCCGGCGGCACCTGCGCATAGCGCGGGTCGGCAAAGCTGGCGCGCGGGTCATCCCGCGTCAGCGCTGGCGGCAGTTCGTCATAGCCGCGCCGCCAGCGCAGTACTTGTTCATCACCATGTATCGCCGCCGTCTCGGCCTTGTTCAGCCCCGCCAGCGCGCCATAGTGGCGCTCGTTCAAGCGCCAGTCGATTTCGGTGGGCAGCCAGAGCAAATCCATTTCATCCTGCACCAGCCACCATGTGCGAATGGCACGCTTGAGCACCGAGGTAAACGCCACATCAAAGCCCAAGCCCGCCAGTTTGAGCTTGCGCCCCGCCTCGCGCGCCTGCCGCCGCCCCAGCTCGGTCAGATCGACATCCACCCAGCCGGTAAAGCGGTTCTCCAGATTCCACTGCGATTCGCCGTGGCGGATCAAAACGAGTTGATGCATATGCACTCCCTTGGTTTGCATACCTGGCTGGCACCGGCCCTGCCGGCACCAGCCAGGCTATCACTCCAGCAAGCTGCGCAACATCCAGGCATTCTTTTCATGCAGCTGCATGCGCTGGGTGAGCAAATCCGCGCTGGCTTCGTCGTGCACCTCATCCACTTCCGGGAACAGGCTGCGTGCGGTGCGCACCACGGTTTCCTGGCCCTTGAGCAGAATGGCGATCATGTCGCGCGCATTGGGTACACCATCAACCTCCTGCACCGACGACAGCCTGGCAAAGCTGGCATAAGTGCCCGGCGCCGGAAAGCCCAGCGAGCGGATGCGCTCGGCAATCAGGTCCACCGCCAGCGCCAGCTCGTTGTATTGCGCCTCGAACATCAGGTGCAGGGTGTTGAACATCGGCCCGGTGACGTTCCAGTGAAAATTGTGCGTCTGCAGATACAGCGTGTAGGTGTCTGCCAGCAACCGCGACAAGCCCTGTGCAATGCGTTCGCGCTTTACTTCATCGATACCGAGATGGATTTCCATGATGCTCTCCTTGTGTTGAGCAGGCAGCAGGCCCGCAGATGCCTTGACCGGATCACCGGCCCTTCTGGACTGACCGGGTAAACCGTTACCCGGTTTCGCACTTATTCCCCAGGGCTGTTCAACCCAGGCCCAGATCCATGACCGCCATCAGCGCAAAGCCACCGGCAAACAGCCATTCCGCAGTGCGATTGCGCCTCAGCAGCGGGCCGATTTCACTGGCCGTTACCCACAACATGGCGCCGCCTGCCAGTGCCAGCAGCACCGGCAATGCCGTCGCAGTAACCGCGACAGCGGCAGCCCCTGCTACCGCGCCCAGCAGTTCGACCAGCCCACTGGCCGCGCCCCATGCCGCCGCACGCAGCGGGCTGATGCCGATTTGCAGCAGCGCCGCGGCCACCGCAAAGCCTTCCGGGATATCCTGCAGGCCGATGCCGACCACCAGGGTGGCACCATGCGCCTGCCCGGCCATGGCCACGCCACCAGCCAGCCCCTCCGGCAGGTTGTGCAGCGCAATCGCCCACACGAACAGCAGCACACCGGTCCGTTGCAATGCACTGCCCTCTGCTTGCCGCGTGGCGCGTCGGCGCCACAGGGCGAGCAAACCGGCCCCCAGCGCAGCCACTGCCAGTGTCATCAGCACGGCCTGTGCATGGCTGCCGGTCTGCGCTGCGGCCTGTTGGAACGCCGGCCACAGCAGCGAGAAAAAACTGGCCGCCAGCATGATGCCGCCACCTGCCAGCAACAGCTGCTGCGCCATGGCAGCCGGCAGCTTGCGGGCAAACGCCACCGGCAGTGCCCCCAATGCCGTGGCGCCTGCCAGCGCAAGGCCGGCGATCATGCCTTCGCGCAGCACGCCTTGCTGTGCCAGCAGGCCGGCAATCGCCACCAGCCAGATTGCCGCACCGACGCTGTAGCGCACCACGCGGCGTGAACGTGCCGCCAGCGGCGGAATGCGCGGGTCGCCCGCCTGCCAGCCATGCCATGTTTGAACCAGCGTACTCATGATGAATGCTCCCTGACCATCTGAGAGTCATTATCATCTTCAGGCATTGATTTGGAAAATTGATTGTTTTTCTACACTCAATACAAATTTTCAATCACGAGTCCCATGTGCCCTCACATGCCAGCTCTGCCATATGGATATGCGTAATCAATCGTTTATCCATGCCGCCTTGCGCGGTATGCTGCAAGGATTGAAAGATCAACGACAGCCGGCCCGGAGCCCCATCATGACCCCCACCCGCCTGCACGCCCTTGCCGCCACCCTGCTCACGCTGGGCGCAGCCACTACCTGGGCCAAGCCCCTAACCGTGTGTACCGAAGCCAGCCCGGACGGTTTCGACGTGGTGCAGTACAACTCGCTCACCACCACCAATGCCTCGGCCGACGTGCTGTTCAACCGGCTGGTCGATTACGATGCCGGCGCCGGCAAGGTGGTGCCCAGCCTGGCCGAAAAATGGGAAGCCAGCGCCGACGGCCTGAGCTACACCTTCACCCTGCGCCGCAACGTGCAGTTTCACAGCACTGATTACTTCAAGCCCGGCCGCGCGCTGAATGCCGATGACGTGGTATTCACCTTCGAGCGCATGCTGGAGGCCAACCACCCGTGGTACAGGAGCGCGCCCAATGGCTATCCGCATGCGCAATCCTTCCAGCTGGGCAAGATCGTCAAGGCGGTCAAGAAGGTGGATGACTACACGGTGCGCTTTGAACTGAGCCAGCCCGAGGCCACCTTCGTACCGCTGCTGACCATGGGCTTCGCCTCGATCTACTCGGCCGAATATGCGGCCAAGCTCACCCCGGCCAAGGCCGCTGAATTGAACAGCAAGCCCATCGGCACCGGGCCTTTCATCCTCAAGAGCTATCAGAAAGATGCGGTGATCCGTTACGACGTGAACCCGGCCTACTTCGGCGCCAAGCCCAAGGCAGACCGGCTGATCTACGCCATCACGCCGGATGCCACCGTGCGCGTGCAAAAGGTAAAGGCCGGCGAATGCCAGATCGCACTGTCGCCCAAGCCGCAGGATGTATTGGCCGCGCGCGCCGACAAGAGCGTGAAGGTGGTCGACACGCATGCCTTCGCCACCGCCTTCATCGCTTTCAACAGCCAGCACAAGCCGTTCGACAACGCCAAGGTACGCCAGGCACTCAACATCGCCTTCGACAAGCAGACCTATCTGAAGCGCGTATTCGACGGCACCGCCACCGCGGCCGACGGCCCTTACCCGCCCAACACCTGGAGCTACGTCAACCTGCCGGACTACAGCTACGACCCGGCCAAGGCCAAGCAACTGCTGGCCGACGCCGGCTTCCCCAACGGTTTTGCCACCACCATCTGGATACGGCCGTCGGGCAGTACACTCAACCCCAATCCACGCGCCGGCGGTGAACTACTGCAGGCAGATCTGGCCAGGGTGGGCGTCAAGGCCGAGCTGAAGGTGATTGAATGGGGCGAGCTGATCAAGCGCGCCAAGGCCGGCGAGCACGACATCCTGTTCATGGGCTGGAGCGGCGACAACGGCGACCCGGATAACTTCCTCACCCCGCAGTTTGCCTGCGCCTCGGTCGAATCGGGCCTCAACTTCGCCCGCTATTGTGATGCCAATCTGGACAAGGCCATCGCCACCGCCAAGAAAACCGCCGACCAGACCGCACGCAGCAAGCAATACGAAACCGCACAAAAGATCATCCACGATCAGGCATTGTGGATACCGCTGGCCCACCCGGTGGCAGCGGCCCTGACTACCCCGAATGTGGCCGGCTACAAGGTCAACCCGTTCGGGCGGCAGGATTTTTCCAGCGTCAGCGTGAATTGAAACGCTAGCGGTCAAAATACAAAAAGGCGCCGTCAGGCGCCTTTTTGTTGGTCTTTGCTGCACTTAAAGTTTCGCGGCATGCCTTCCCGGCATGTGTACGTTTGTCGCGCACAAAGCAAAAACCCCCTGCCTTGGGCAGGGGGTTTGCATGGGGAGTCTGGCGATGTCCTACTTTCACACGGGTATCCGCACTATCATCGGCGCTAAGTCGTTTCACGGTCCTGTTCGGGATGGGAAGGCGTGGGGCCAACTCGCTATGGTCGCCAGACGTAACTGGTTGAGTTACGACTGTTAGTCATGACTCTGATTCGATAGAAGAAGCATACTGCTTTGGTCTCGTGCTACGCACGCTACCCTCAAATTCATTTTTCGGTTCGATTGTTCTTGCAAACAACACCTGACGCAACGCGCCTCAGGTTATAGGATCAAGCCGCACGGGCAATT
>NZ_FWXD01000046.1 GCF_900176275.1 Andreprevotia lacus DSM 23236
GCCCAGCCCTGCGGGTTCGGGGTATTTCGGGCGGTTCGCTGCGTTGCAAACCGCTTGCGGTACCCGTACCGCGGCGCGCTTCGCGCCTTGCGCTCCATCCCGAACTACCCCGAACGCAAGCGTGAAATAAGTGTTAACAGGCCCTAGTCTGCCGTCTGCGGCGCCACCGCAGCGTCAACATCCTTGGGCTGCTTGGGTGCGAACAGCAGCTGCGTGCCCGCGAGGCGGTCATGCAGGAACTGGCGTTCACGATCCGCGAACGACCAGAAGAACGGCGCCAGGAACAGGCCGAGCGAGAACCACGCATACGGAATCATCTGCGCTTCGCGCCGGGCCAGAAACCACAGCGGAAACAGCGGCAGCCAGCAGAGCGCCGCAGCGACAAAGCGCACGGCGGCGGCGCGCCAGCTCACCGGGCCGCCATCGTGCGCCACCAGACGGATACGCCAGGTTTTCATTGCCAAAGTCTGGCCGCCACGGCGCCAGCACCAGGCAAAGTACAGGAACGTGATCGTGCTCAGGAAAACGAAATTGAGCGTGCGGCTCCATGCATGGGCCGCCACATCGGTAACCTGGGCCTGCATTGCAATCTGGTATGTGCCTTGGAACAGCGCCTGTGCAATCAACAACACCGGCACCAGCAGCAGCCCTTCGTACAGCCAGGCAAAGAAGCGGCGCCACCAGCCGGCCAGGCGGGGCAGACCGGCAGCGGCCGGCGCGTTGGTTTCAGACGTCATTGCGCTTTGGGAACGGGAGTACGGGTGCGCGATTGTGCCTGATGTTCGGCGTGCAGTCGCTCGATCGCGCGGCGCCGTTCATCCGGCGGCAGCGATTGCAGCCGTTTGTAATTGGCACGGGCGCGCTCGCGCTGCTCGGGTGTGAAGCTGGCCCAGCGCGCCACGCGCTCGCGGATGCGTGCCTGCTGATCCGGCTTGAGGGTGGGATAGCGCTCGGCCACCTTGAGCAAGCGCTCGCGCTGCTGCTCGGGCAAGGTATCCCACTGGCTGGCCAGCGGGGCCAGCACCTGGCGCTCGGGGGCCGTCAGCGCCTGCCAGGTCGGCGCGGCCAACGCGGTCGCGCTGGCGGCCAGCAAGGCAATACAGAGTGATTTCAGCGCGAATCGGCGGACCATGCGGGCTCTCGGGCGTTGATCAGCGACTCCAGCGGAATTTCATCAGACAGCAGGCGGGTTTCCAGCTCGGCGTCGAATTCGCGGGTTTCCATTTGCCAGATGGTGCCCACCACCGCCAGCGTACAGAGTGCCAGCGCGCTGGCCCAAGCTGCCGGGTGGGCATGCCAGTGACTGCTCACCCAGCCGGCCACACCGGCCCAGCGCGGTTGTGCCACGGCAGAGTGCGCCAGTGCCAATGCCTGCATCTCGCTCAGACGAGCCTGTGCCTTGGCCGACAGGGGCAGGCTGTCAAGTTGCTGTGTGATGCGCCGGGCAAACTCCGGCTTTGGCGATTTGGCTTTCATCGGGAAACCTCGTCTGATTTTGCGTACCGCGCCCAGTCAATACCGTGCTGCGCCAGCCATGCCGCAAGTGCGGCGTTGGCGCGCGAGCAATGCGTTTTCACGCTGCCTTCCGAACATCCCATCACGGCCGCCGTTTCGGCCACGTCCATCTCTTCCCAGTAACGCAACAGAAATGCTTCGCGTTGACGCAGCGGCAACTTGGCAATGCCCTCTTCGATCAGCGCCATCAGGCGGGCCTGATCATGCAGTTGTTCGGGGCTGGGGGCCACCGGCTGATTGGGCAGCCATTCCAGCGGATCACCGGCATCGGCGTCCGGATCGTCTGACTGGAAAGCCGAGAGCAGCACCGACCAGAAACCACGGGTTTTCTGGCGCCGGAAGTAATCGCGGATGGCATTCTGCAGGATGCGCTGGAACAGCAGCGGCAACTCTTCGGCCGGCTTGCCGGCATAGCGGTCCGCCAGGCGCAGCATCGCGTCCTGCACCAGATCGAGCGCAGCGTCTTCGTCCTGAACGGCAAACATCGCCTGGCGAAATGCCCGGCGTTGTACCTCGCTCAGAAAATCAGCCAATTCTTGCTGCGTGGCCAGACCTGCCTCCTCACATCTACGGGCTGCCGCCGCCATCGATGGGCCGGCATGGACAGGAACTCGGGTGCGCGGAGCGCCGCACACCGGCACAGCCCGGACACAAGCCCGGACCAGCGGGCGTCGATGCTAGCAAAGCTGTGCCGTTCAAGCCAGAAGAACTTGCCAGAAACGGGCCGATAAGCTATTTTCACCCGCTCACACCCAAAGCCACAGCTTTACCCGGCGCCCTACCCCGGGCGCCACACAACCGACCAGCAATGCGCTTACCCGCGCAGCCGTCGCGGCGCTTTCCACAAGAATGTCGCCCCGCAGCAAGCCCGGTGAGGGTTTCGACCCACCAAGACGAAGGGACAAGCGGCCTGCCGCCAAGACCGAACACCATGGGATGCCCGTGCCACCGCGCGAGTGTCCGGCCCGCCAGCACGCCCGCAGGCGGATCACCCGGTGAAGAGGCGCAGCAGCTCGCAGACTCGAACTGAATGGACGGCAGTGTTTTCCGCCCAAACTACGCACAGGGGTGCACCATGGAGATTTCAGGCGCTGAAATCGTCTCCCGCTGCCTTGCCGAGGAAAACGTCGAATTCGTATTCGGCTATCCGGGCGGCGCGGTTCTGGAAATTTACGATTCCATCTTCAAGCAAGAAAAATTCAAGCACGTGCTGGTTCGCCACGAGCAAGCCGCTGTCCACGCTGCCGACGCCTACTCGCGTTCGAGCAACAAGGTCGGCGTTGCACTGGTGACTTCCGGCCCGGGCGCAACCAACGCGCTGACCGGCATTGCCACCGCCTATATGGATTCGATTCCGATGGTGGTGATTTCCGGCCAGGTGCCGTCGGCGGCCATCGGCCTCGACGCCTTCCAGGAAGTGGACATGATCGGCTGCTCGCGCCCGATCGTGAAGCACAACTTCCTGGTGAAGGATGTGCGCGACCTCGCCGCGACCTTCAAGAAAGCATTCTATATCGCAGCCAGCGGCCGTCCCGGCCCGGTCGTGATCGACATCCCCAAGGATGTCACCATGGCCAAGTGCGAGTTCAGTTACCCCGAATCGGTCAGCATTCGCAGCTACAACCCGCCGGTCAAGGGCCATCCGGGCCAGATCAAGAAGGCGGCACAGCTGCTGGCCGATGCCAAGCGCCCGTATATCTATGTCGGCGGTGGTGCGGTACAGGGCGGTGCTTCCGCTCAGGTGACCGAGCTGGTGCGCCTCTTGGGCGTACCGTGTACCAATACGCTGATGGGCCTGGGTGCGCTGGATGGCACGGACCCGAACTTCGTCGGCATGCTGGGCATGCACGGTACTTACGAAGCCAACCTGGCCATGCAGTACTGTGACGTGCTGATCGCCGTCGGCGCCCGTTTCGACGACCGCGTGATTTCGTCGCCGAGCCAGTTCCTGTCCTCGCCGAAGAAGATCGTCCACATCGATATCGATCCGTCGTCCATCGCCAAGCGCGTCAAGGTCGATGTACCCATCGTCGGTGACGTGAAGTCGGTGCTGAACGACCTGATCGCGGTGCTGAAAGAACAGAACCTGCGCCCGAACCCGGATGCGCTGGCGCACTGGTGGAAGCAGATCGACGAATGGCGCAAGCCCAATTCGCTGCTGTACACGCCGTCGACCGAAGTCATCAAGCCGCAATCGGTGATCGAAGCGCTGTGGCAAGTCACCAATGGCGAAGCCATCGTGACGTCCGACGTGGGCCAGCACCAGATGTGGGCCGCGCAGTATTACAAGTTCCGTCGTCCCAAGCAGTGGATCAACTCGGGCGGCCTCGGCACCATGGGCTTCGGCCTGCCGGCCGCTATGGGCGCGCAACTGGCCAACCCGGATGCACAGGTGGCCTGCGTGACTGGCGAGGGTTCGATCCAGATGAACATCCAGGAACTGTCGACCTGCAAGCAGTACCACACCCCGGTGAAGGTACTGTCGCTGAACAACCGTTACCTGGGCATGGTGCGCCAGTGGCAGGAGTTCTTCTACGGCACGCGTTATTCCGAGTCGTACATGGATGCGCTGCCCGACTTCGTGAAGATCGCCGAGGCCTATGGCCACGTCGGCTTCAAGGTCGAGAACCCGGCCGATGTCGAACCGGTGCTGAAAGAAGCCTTCGGCCCGGCACTGAAGGAACGTCTGGTCTTCATCGACTTCCGTACCGATCAGCGCGAGAACGTGTTCCCGATGATCCAGAACGGCAAGGGCCTGAACCAGATGGACCTGCCGGAACACATGCGCGGCATGCAGCAGACGCCGTTCGAAAACAACCGTGATTACGGCAACCTGTGCTGAGGGAGGACGTGAACATGCGACATATTCTTTCCGTCCTGATCGAAAACGAAGCCGGCGCGCTGTCGCGCGTTACCGGCCTGTTCTCGGCACGCGGCTACAACATCGACTCGCTGACGGTGCAGACCACCGAAGACCCGACGCTGAGCCGCATGACCATCGTCACCCACGGTTCGGACGACGTGATCGAGCAGATCACCAAGCAGCTCAACAAGCTGATTGAAGTCGTGAAGGTCATCGACCTGAACGAGGCCGACCACATCGAGCGCGAGCTGATGCTGATCAAGGTACGCGCTGCCGGCAAGGATCGCGAAGAGATCAAGCGCACTGCGGATATCTTCCGCGGCCGCATCATCGACGTGACCGACAAGACCTACACCATCGAATTGACCGGCACCGGCAGCAAGCTGGATGCCTTCATCAAGTCGATAGATGCCGCAGCTATTCTCGAAACCGTGCGTACCGGTGCATCCGGCATTGCACGCGGTGAACGCATTCTGAAGATTTAACGGCGGGCCAGGGCAACTGCCCGCCCCGGAACAACCCCTGAAAGGAAAAGCAAAATGAAAGTTTATTACGATAAAGACGCCGACATCAGCCTGATCAAGGGCAAGCAAGTCACCATCGTCGGCTACGGCTCGCAAGGCCATGCCCACGCGCTGAACCTGAAGGATTCGGGCGTGAACGTCACCATCGCACTGCGCAAGGGCGGTGCTTCGTGGTCCAAGGCTGAAACTGCCGGCTTCCAGGTCAAGGAAGTGGCTGAAGCCGTGAAGGGCGCCGACGTGGTCATGATCCTGCTGCCGGATGAATCGCAGCCGGACGTGTATCACCGCGACATCGCACCGAACCTGAAGGACGGCGCTGCGCTGGCCTTCGCGCACGGCTTCAACATCCATTACAACCAGATCGTTCCACCGGCCAATGTCGACGTGATCATGGTTGCTCCGAAGGGCCCGGGCCACACTGTGCGTTCGGAATACCTGAAGGGCGGCGGCGTGCCGAGCCTGATCGCTGTGTACCAGGACAAGTCGGGCAAGGCCCGCGACGTGGCCCTGTCGTACGCTGCTGCCAACGGCGGCACCAAGGGTGGCGTGATCGAAACCAACTTCCGCGAAGAAACCGAAACCGACCTGTTCGGCGAACAAGCCGTGTTGTGTGGCGGTGCGGTCGAGCTGGTGAAGGCTGGCTTCGAAACCCTGACCGAAGCCGGTTACGCGCCGGAAATGGCTTACTTCGAGTGCCTGCACGAACTGAAGCTGATCGTTGACCTCATGTACGAAGGCGGCATCGCCAACATGAACTACTCGATCTCGAACAATGCCGAATACGGCGAATACGTGACCGGCCCGGAAGTCGTGACTTCCGCGACCAAGGAAGCGATGAAGAAGGCGCTGTATCGCATCCAGTCGGGCGAATACGCCAAGATGTTCATCCTGGAAGGCAAGACCAACTACCCGGCCATGACTGCCCGCCGTCGTCTGAACGCCGTGCACCCGATCGAAACCGTCGGTGCAGAGCTGCGTGCAATGATGCCGTGGATCGCCAAGAACAAGCTGGTTGACCAGTCGAAGAACTAATCCGGAACGGATACGGTTCTACCCAAACGGCCAGCCACAAGCTGGCCGTTTTTCATTGCAGCGGAGCACACCATGATCCCCAGCCTTGCCACTCCCCGCCTGACCCTGAATGCCTTCACGCCAGCCGATGGCCCGCGTGTTGAACACTTGGCCGGGGCATTCGAAATTGCCGACACCACGCTGTCCATCCCGCATCCCTACCCGGCCGGCGCCGCCGTGGAATGGATCGCTGGCCATGCCGATGCCTGGGCCGGGCAGCGCCAGCTTTGCCTGGCCATCCGCTTGCGCGATAGCGGCGAGCTGATCGGCGCGTGTGGCTACCCGCAGCTGCAAATGGGCCATCAGGCCGAGATCGGCTTCTGGATCGGCGCGCCGTACTGGGGGCAGGGCTATGCCACCGAGGCTGCACAGGCGCTGGTTGATCATGCCTTTGCCACACTCGACCTGCGGCGCGTGCATGCCTGGCATCTGGCGCGCAATCCGGCCTCGGGCCGCGTGCAGCAGAAAATCGGCCTGCAGCCGGAGGGCATGCGCCGGCAACACGTGGTGAAATGGGAGAAAGCAGAGAACGTGGTGATGTACGGGCTGCTGCGCGAGGAATGGCTGGCGCTGCGCGCCAGCCGATGACCGTCAGAACGCAGCGAACTCGGCTTCGTCCACCGCCTCGTCACCCGAATCCAGCGTCAGCGGGCGGGCGGACTCGTCATTGAAGTACTGGCGTTCGGCACGCAGCGGCACGCGCTTGTCGGCCAGTGGTGAACGCTGGCCGGTACGGAAGAAGCCGACCACCTGCTGCAGCTGCTGCGCCTGCGCGCTCATTTCCTCGGCCGTGGCCGACAATTGCTCGGAGGCCGATGCATTCATCTGCGTGGTTTGTGCCAGCTGCGTGACGGCACTATTGATCTGCGTGAGGCCGGTGGTCTGCTCGCGCGATGCGGCAGAAATTTCCTGCACCAGATCAGCCGTCTTGCGGATGGCCGGCACCATTTGCCCCAATAGCTCGCCAGCCCGTTCGGCCAACTCCACGCTGTCGGTCGCCAGCGTGCCGATTTCCTGCGCAGCGATCTGCGAGCGCTCGGCCAGCTTGCGCACCTCGGCCGCCACCACGGCAAAGCCCTTGCCGTGCTCGCCGGCCCGCGCCGCCTCGATGGCGGCATTGAGTGCCAGCAGGTTGGTCTGATACGCAATGTCGTCAACGATGCTGATCTTGCCGGCAATCTGCCGCATGGCGGCTACGGTCTGCTTCACCGCGTCGCCGCCATCGCCAGCGTCGGTGGCCGACTGGCTGGCCATGCCATCGGTCACGCGGGCATTCTCGGAATTCTGCGAGACCGTTGCGGTGATTTCCTCGACCGCAGCGCTGGTTTCCTCGACATTGGCCGCCTGCTCGGACGCATTCTGCGACAGCGACTGCGCCGAGGCCGACACTTGCTCCGAGGCCGAGGCCAGCGAGCCGGCCGATGCCCCCACCTCACCTATCACCTGGCGCAGCTGCTTCACCATCTGGCGTATGCTGTACAACATGCTGATGGTGTCGCCCTGCCGCACCGGCACCTGCATGGTCAGATCGCCCTTGGCGATGCGGGCCAGTATCTGTGACCCTGTCTGCAGCTGCTGGATCAGCTGCTGTACGTTGTACATCATGCTGCGCGTGTCCCCCTCGCGCAGTTGCACGTTCACCGAGGTATCGCCATCGGCTACCTTCTGCATGATGCGCATGGCTTCGACCGGCTCACCACCGATCTGGCGCACGATCATGCGGGTCACGCCAAAACCGATGACCAAGGCGAGGATGAAGCCACCAATCATTGCTCCATTGAGCATACGGCCCATTTGCGCGGTCAGCACCGCCGATTCGGCATTCACCTTCTGCGCGGTTTCATCATTCACCTTGACCAGTTGCGCCACCGTGCCCAGCAGTTGATCGAAAGCCGGGCGCGTCTCATGCCGGACGGTGCTGATGGCCAGCTCATGATTGCCCGCGTGCTGCAGCTCGAGCACCTTCTTGGCGGAGGCGCGGTATGTGGCCAGCTGTGGGCCGTACAGCGCAATCAAGCGCTTTTCTTCATCCACCAAAACGGTTTTGGTATAGGCGCCGAAGGTTTCGTCAACAATGCGTTCGGACTCCCGGTTCTGATCTGCCACCCGGGCAGACTCGGCCGGATCGTTCAGCACGATGTCGACATAGAGACGCCGGTAGTGCTGTACAACCTCTTGCTGCACCCGGCCCAGATCACGCACCGGCACCAGCCGGTCCGTATACATGCTGTCCAGCATGCCGTTTACCTGGCGCAGCTTGTCCGTTCCCAGCATGCCGATTGCCACCGAAACCAACGCCACCAGCACAAATGCGGTGATCAACTTGGTCATCAATCTCATGTTTGCCAGCCACTGCATTGCCATCTCCTTGCTGCATCCAGATACGGGCCAATTCCTTACAAGTCCGCCATGAAAAACCCGACTTTCAGCCTAGTCAATACAACAGTGTTTTCAATTCATATCGGGCAATTGATTACTCAAACCTGATGGAACAATCAAAAAACTGCCGCTCATCCCGCTGACTCGCGGGCTTGCCACTGCCGCTCAAGAATTATTTTCGATGGCTGTGTCATATACGCCGGGGCAGGTCGACCTAAGCTGCAGGAGGCACGTTTGCCTCTGTCTGTAACCCCCCATCTGGAGATCGACCATGAACAAGCAAATTCTCGCCGCTTCCGCACTGACCGCCATTCTGGGCGTGACCCTGGCAGCACCGGCATTCGCAGCCGAGCAGGAAAAGTGCTACGGCATCGCCAAAGCCGGCCAGAACGACTGCAAGGGCAACAGCCACTCCTGCGCCGGCCAGGCCAGCAAGGACAACGACCCCAAGGAATTCAAGGCCGTGGCTGCAGGCACCTGCACCAAGATGGGCGGCATGCTGAAGGACATGTAATCAGCGGCATTCACCCCCGGTCTCACACGATCTGAAACAGCCTTTTCCCTGCCCTTATCTGGAGTCACCATCATGAACAAGCAAATCCTCGCCGCATCCGCCCTGACCGCCCTGCTGGGCGCAACCCTTGCCATACCTGCGCTGGCTGCCGAGCAGGAAAAGTGCTTTGGTATCGCCAAAGCCGGCCAGAACGACTGTAAAGGCAACAGCCACTCGTGCGCTGGCCAGGCCAGCAAGGACAGCGACCCGAAGGAATTCAAGGCCGTTGCTGCCGGTACCTGCGTCAAGATGGGCGGCACGCTCAAGGCCATGTAATCCGGCCGCGTGCTCACGGCCCGGCCATCATGCCGGGCCGCCCCCTCTCAACCGCCAAGAAACCACCATGACCCACACACCCCTCGCCCCCCTTGCCGGCCTCGGCCTGCGCTCGCCCCACATTGCCGATGTGCTGGCGCAGCGCCCTGTCGTGGCCTGGTGGGAGGTGCACAGCGAGAATTACTTTGGTGGCGGCGAACCGATTGCCGCGCTGGAGGCCATCCGCGCCGATTACCCGGTCAGCCTGCATGGCGTCGGGCTGGGGCTGGGCAGTGTCGATCCGCTCGACGAGCAGCATCTGCAGCAACTCAAGCAGCTGGTGGACCGCATCCAACCGGCGCTGGTGTCCGAACATCTGTGCTGGAACCGCCACCAGCAGCGCTTTTTCAACGATCTGCTGCCGGTACCGCGCCTTGAAGGTGCACTGCCGCTGCTGGCTGCGCGCATTGCGCAGGTGCAGGACGTACTGGGTCGGCAATTGCTGATCGAGAACGTATCCAGCTACGTCGCCTTCCAGCATGAACAGTGTACCGAGGCCGAATTGCTGGCCGAGCTGGTCGCCCGCACCGGCTGTGGCGTGCTGCTCGACGTGAACAATCTGTACGTGAACACCCTGAATCTGGGCAGCGATGCGCTGGCCGAGATCAATTACCTGCCCATCGGTTGCGTGGGTGAAATCCATGTCGCCGGTTTCGAGACCGTTGATGGCGTAACCATCGATACGCATGGCGCCCCCGTGTGCGCCGAAGTCTGGGCCTTGCTGGATGCCGCGCTGCAGCGCTTCGGCCCGCTGCCAGTGTTGCTGGAGCGCGATTGCAATCTACCGCCACTGGCCGGGCTGCTGGCCGAATACCGCGAGCTGGCCGCGCACATCACCCGCACCACGCAGCCGGAGGCCGTGCCATGCTGAGCTATGCCGAGGCCATTGCCGACTTCGCGCACGCGCTGAACGACACCGACCATCAAGCACAGGCGCTGAGCGACGCCAGCCGCGAACGCATTGCGGTTTATCGCAACAACGCGCGGCTGAACCGTATCGACGCCCTGCCTGCCGCCTTCCCTACCGTGGCGGCACTGGTCGGCGACGATTACTTCCGCGCGCTGGCGCGCGAATACGTGAAAACCACGCCGGCGCTGTCAGCCAACCTGCATGACGACGGCGCCGGGCTGGCCGGTTTCATTGCCGGTTTCGCCCCCGCGCGTGATCTGCCTTATCTGGCCGACGTGGCCCGGCTGGACTGGGCCATGCACCGCGCCTATTACGCCGACGATGTTGCCGCGCTCGACCCGCAGCGGCTGGCTGCACTGGATGGCGACGGCTTCATGCGCGGACGCCTGCGCTTGCATCCTGCCGTCGCACTGGTGCAGTCCACCGACTGGCCGATTGCCGACATTCTCGCCATGCATCAGGGCGGGCCGGATGCCGCGCTGGCGGCTGGCGGGCAAGCGGTGCTGGTCTGGCGCAGCAGGGCCGGCGTACAGCACACCCGGCTCGACGACGTGCACTGGCTGGCCGCCCTGCTGGCAGGCCAAGCCGTGGGCGACGCACTGGCACTGGCACACACCGATCCCAACCCCGTACTGGCCCGCTTGTTTGCCGATGGCCTGATCTGTGACTTCGAGGACACCACACCATGAAAGCCCTGCACCTTGCCTGCCGCCTGTATGGCTGCTTCGAAAAACTGGCGGCAGCACTGCAACCGCTGTTTGCCCTTGTCGCGCGCATCTACATTGCGCGCGTGTTCTTCCTGTCCGGCCTGACCAAGATCCGCAACTGGGACGGCACGCTCTACCTGTTCCGCGAGGAATACCACGTGCCCGTGCTGCCACCAGAGGTGGCCGCAGTGGGGGGTGCGGCTGGCGAGCTGATCCTGCCCATCCTGCTGGTGCTGGGCCTGGGCGGACGCTTTGCCGCTGCGGGGCTGTTCATCCTGAATGCGGTGGCGGTGATCTCCTATCCGGGGCTGGAGGCCATCATGATCAAGGACCATGTGCTGTGGGGCGTGTTGCTGGCTTATCTGCTGGTGCACGGCCCGAATCGCTGGTCGCTGGACAATGCGATCAAATGCCGACAGCATTGCAAGACCCCTACGCCCCCGACGGAAGCCGCTTGACCGACGCCACCACCTGGCATGCCGATGCCGACTACCTGAACAAGCTGCGCCGCGACCTGCTGCGCTTTGCCCAGCTGCAATTGCGCGATACCGCGGCCGCCGAGGATGCAGTGCAGGAGGCACTGGCGGCGGCCTGGGCCGGCGAGCAGACCTTTGCCGGACAGTCGCAGCACAAGACCTGGGTGTTCGGCATTCTGCGCCACAAGCTGATCGATACCTTGCGCCGCAAGCAGCGCACCATCAACCTGTCGGCGCTGGGTGACGAGGTCGAAGGCGAGGAAATCCTCGACAGTCTGCTGTTCGACGAATCAGGCCACTGGGCGCAACACAGCAAGCCGCAGCCGTGGCCCAAGCCGGAAACCGCGCTGCAGCAAAAGCAATTCTGGCGGCTGTTCGAGGCTTGCCTCGACAACCTGCCCGAGCAGACCGGCCGCGTATTCATGATGCGCGAGTTCCTCGGGCTGGAAACCGGCGACATCTGCGATGAGCTGACCGTCAGCGCCAACCATTGCAGCGTGCTGCTTTACCGTGCGCGGCTCAAGCTGCGCACCTGTCTCAGCGAAAAAGGCTATGGCGAGGAGGACTGCGATGGCAAATTGTAAAAAGGTGTCGCGCCTGATCTCCGACGCGCAGGATCGCCCGCTCAAGCCCGGCGAATGGCTGCTGGTGAAAACCCATCTACCCATCTGCAGCAACTGCCGCAACTATCGCAACCAGATTGCCGTGCTGCAGGAGGCCACGCGGCAGCTGCGCGATGGCGAAGCATTGAGCATGAATGACGATCTGAGCTAGGAACCTGTTGGCGATCTGGCTGCGAGGCGTTGATCGGGTGCTGCCACGGCTCAATCAGCCGGCTTGCGTACCTGCCGCGTCTGCGGCGCCTGCGGCCCCCCCCGCCGTCTGCGCACTGGCAGCATCGCCGGCCTGCAGCATCTTGTCGATGGCTTGCAGGTCGCGCCCGGCATCGTCGGAATCCCGATTATGGCCATGCTGCAATTGCGAGCGCACCAGCGCCAGCAGCGCCTTGAGCTTGCCGGATACCTCGCGCACCATACTGCGATCCTTGGTGGATTGCTCGTCGCTCTCGCTGCCCACGGTACGGCCTATGCCCTGATGCCCGGCGGCGTCCTTGTCCTGTGGCTTGTCCCCGGCCTTGTCGTCACCATCGCTGCTGCCTTGTTCTGCCTCGCGGCTGCTGGCACTGGCATCGGCGGCGGCATCACTGGCCTCGGCAGCGGCACTGGCCGCCGCGGCGCTTTCTGCCGGCGCGCTGGCATCGCCTTCTGGCGCGGTCGCGCCGGCATCGGCAGTCTGCCCGCCCGCCATGGTGGGGTTGGGCACCGAAACGGCAGAGCCACCACCACCAGACAACTCGGCCGCAGCCGAACGCAACTGCTGCGCCAGCATGCGGATTTGCTGTGCCATCGCCTTGGCCGCTTTCGGATCAAGGCTGGTGGCAAATTTCTGCATCTGCTCGATCTGCTGCTTGATCTGCGCCACACGGGCACGCGCGGCTGTCTTGCGCTCCGGCGACGCACCAGACAAGCCCTGCTTGAACGAGGACAGCAGATTGCGGTAACCATCATCAATCTTCGAGTTGCCCAGGGTGACGATGGTGGACGGGCGCAACGCACTGGTATCCACCTTGATGGCACCACTGGCAGCTTGCTGCACAGCGGCGTGCACTTGCGGTTGAGGTTGGGGTTGGGGCTGGGACTGGGGCTGAGCGGTCGGCCACTGCACACCCGGCTGGCTGGCGCTGATCTTCATATTTGGTACCGGTTGGTATGTATGCATTTTATATCGACCAGCTTGCCAGATACTTAAGAAATTTACATGCATCACGACAACAAAAAACCCGCCAGCGGGCGGGTTTTTTGCTGAGTCATATTGCTTACTGCCACGGCGTGGTGAGTTCGATCCACTTCTGCGCGGTATCGAGCTTGATCGGCGAATACACCTGGTAATAGATATCCAGCACGCTGTTGCTCAGCGGGTCGGTATTGGCAGCGGTGTAGCCACGCGATTTGTAGTAGTGGTACGCCCCCTGCGCATCGATGCGGTAGACCAGCGCGTTGGCCTGATAGGTGCCGGCGCTGGACCACTGGCTGTAGCCATTGATCGGGTCTATGTGCGGCGGGATAGGCTTGAGCGTATCGACCAGTGCCAACGGTGAATCGGCGCTGACGCGGAAATCGTCGAAATAGGTGTATTGATCGGTCGCCGGCGCCCAATCGGTGCTGGAGCCACCGAAGAAGGTATCCATCTTGATCGCCGATACACCCACTGCCGCCGCATTGCGGAACAGCAGGCCGCTTTGCTGCAAGGTCAGCACGCCGTCGATCCACTGGCGGAATTCGCCATTCGACGCACCGGCATCGTTGATGATGACCTGCTGCGTGAGCGTGTACCACACGCCCGGCTTGAACTTGGTGGCCACGGCGTAATAGTCGCCGCACTCTTCCTTCTTGCCCGGGTAGTACTGGTAGCTGAAGGCCACGCCGTTTTCACGCCACATCATGCGGGTGGTGAAACCATCGAAGGTGCCGTTCTGGATGCAGCCGGTGGGCGTATCGCCCCCGCCCAGCCCCGGCAACTTGCCACCCTTGACCCAGGTAAAGGCATTGTCGAAGCGCACCTTGTATTGCAGCCACAGCGATTTGTAGACGCCACCCAGCGGGGCATCGAAGGTCATGGCCGAATCGCCGCCGATCTGCCCGGCCAGATAGGTGACGCGCAGCACCTTGTTGGTGCTGTTGTCCGGGTCGGCCACGATGGACAGTCGGCCGGCCGCCACGCCGGTCGAGCTTTGCGGCGCAATGCCCCAGTCATTCTGGAAGGCGCTGGCGCTGTAGAGGCCGATGCTGTCGTTCTGGAAGGTGTTCTGCAGCACCCAGCTGCCCGGTACGCTGGTGGGCGTCGGGCTGGGGACAGTCGTGGGCACTGGTGTAGCTGTCGGCGCCGGTGTGGCCGTCGGTGCGCTAGTCGGGGCCGGTGTTGCGCTTGGTGCCACGGTCGGAACAGGCGTCGCCGTCGGCAATACAGTCGGTTGCGGCGTTGCGGTTGGTTGTGGTGTTGCGCTCGGCACCGGGGTCGCCGTCGGTTTGGGCGTAGCAGTCGGGGCAGCCGTTGGAACCGGCGTTGCGGTTGGCACCGCAGTCGCGCTACCGCAAGCGCCGAAATCCTGCCACGGCTTGCCATCACCGGAATTGCTCGCGGGCACCTCGCCCTGTGTCCACCACTTGGCCTGATAGGCGCGGCCGTTATACAGCACCATGCTGCCGGCACCGTAGGCAACGGCGCTCTGCCATGCCGCATAGCAACCGCCAACCGGCACAGGTGTCGCGCTTGGCTGCGGCGTAACTGTCGGGGCAATAGTGGGGGTCGGGGCCGCTGTTGGTGTTGTGGTCGGTACTGGCGTGGCGGTAGGCGCAGGCGTCACCGTCGGCTTGGGCGTTGCCGTCGGAACCGGCGTTGCAGTCGGCTTGGGTGTTGCGGTCGGGGTTGCGGTCGGCACCGGTGTCGCACTGCAGCTACCGCCGGTCTTCCACAATGTCGGCGTGGCTCCCGGGTTCCAGTTGGTACCGGTGTAGGCGGTGTGGGTGCTGAGTGCGGTGTAGCTCTGACCGTTGTAGGTCACCACATCGCCGGCCTGATAGGTATTGCCCTCGGCCCAGTTGCCGCGGCAAGCCGCGTGGGCGTCAAGCGCCAACAGCGCGGCAAACGCTGCCGCGCCAAGCATGATCTTGCGCATAAGTCCTTCTCCATCCCGGCCAACCGTGGAGCGGTGCCGTTTTTTATGTAAGCCAGCTCATGGCGGCTGGATGGCGCAAGCGTGCATCAGTAAGAAATGATCGTCAATCCAGCAGTTGATCGCGCTGTCATGAAAACGACAGGCGGCCAGCTTGCCCACGCAAACCAGCCACCTGTGTATGAAAAATACCGTTCAATCAACGGGCTAGCCATGCCGGCGCAATGCCGGTGCCGCGCCCGAGGTGATAGCCGAAGGTGATATTGAGCATGCCCAGCGGCTCCAGCAGGCGGGCATTGCGCAGCGGGCCGGCATCAACCGCCGCGTAACCCAGGCTGGTGATGAAATCACCCACCTGCTGCCGGGCAGCCGCATCGTCGCTGGCGGTAAACACCTGCAGCGGCCGGCCGCCGACTTCGGCGCTGCCGTCAAACATCTGCGCGAACACGGTATTGAATGCCTTCACTACCGCAGCCTGCGGCGCCAGGCGCTGGATTTCCTCGGCGGCCGACGTGGTATGGCCGATGGCCAAGCCACTGAAATCCGCCGTCACCGGGTTGCTGATGTCGATCACCACCTTGCCGGCCAGGCCGCCGGCGGCGCGCACCACCGCCTCCGCCGCACCGAACGGCGTAGCCAGGATGACCAGATCGGCACTCGCCACGGCGGTTGCTACCGTCGCCCAACCGGAGCCGACTGCTTGCGCGGCGGCTTGTGCCTTGGCGGCATCCTGTCCGGCCAAGGTGACCTGATGCCCGGCCGCCAGTGCACGCTTTGCGATGGCGGAACCCATATTGCCGTAACCGATGAGGGTGATATTCATGTCCTGCTCCTGGGATGATCCGGCGAGATGCCGGAAGCGATGGAGCCAGTGTGATCCGATTGCATTGCGCGATAAACGCGCCAAAATGCAATGGTTAATAACGGATGGCGGGACAATCTCATGGACAGGCTGGCGGCAATGCAGGTGTTTGCCAAGGTGGTGGAGGCGGGCAGCTTTGTACGCGCGGCCGAGCAGCTGGATATCTCCACCACGGCAGCCTCGCGACTGGTGGGCGAACTGGAAAACCACCTGAACGCGCGCCTGCTGCAACGAACCACGCGCAAGCTCAGCCTCACCGAGGCTGGCCGTGCCTATTACGAGCGCGCCAGCCAGATCCTGGCCGATCTGGCCGAAACCGAAGCCATGCTGGACAGCGAAACCGCGCAGCCGGCCGGAGTGCTGCGGCTGAATGCGCCGGTAGCCTTCGGCGTGCGCCATCTCGCCACCATTTTGCCGCGCTATCAGGCGCAATACCCGCAGGTGAAAATCGAGCTGACGCTATCCGACCGCACGGTTGATCTGGTTGAGGAAGGCTACGATCTGGCGCTGCGCATCAGCAGCCAGCTGGCCGGCAATCTGGTGGCACGCCGGCTGGCGCCCATTCGCGTGGTGGCCTGTGGCGCCCCCGCCTATCTGGCCACGCACGGTGCTCCACACATCCCGGCCGATCTGTCCACGCACAACTGTCTGATCTACACCTATGGCTCGATTGGTGACGAATGGCGCTTCAGCCGTGATGGCGTGGCGCAGTCGGTCAAGGTGGCGGGCAGCCTGCGCGCCAACAACGGCGATTTGCTGGTGGCCGCCGCCTGTGCCGGCGCCGGGCTGATCCACGAGCCGACCTTTCTGGTCGGCGCCGATCTGGAATCCGGCCGCTTGCAACAGGTGCTGGCCGACTATCAATCACCCGAGCTGGCCTTGCATGCGGTCTACCCCAGCCGGCGGCACCTGTCGGCCAAGGTGCGCAGCTTCATCGACTTTCTACTGCTTGAATGGGGCGATGCCCCGCCGTGGGATGCGTGGCTGAACACGAGATAGCGCCTGCCGGGATGCAGCGCTTATCGCGCGCCTTTCGCCGCAGCTATTGCCTCGTTCGTCCAGCGCAGCAGCTCGGCGCTGTCTTCAAACAGCTCGGCCGGTGCAGAAAAATACTTGCGCACCTGAACACGGCCGTTTTTGGTGGCATACGAAAAGGCTTCCGAGCCAGCCTGCTCGTATTTGCTGCGGGTCTGGTCATTCACGCAAAAATACAGCGTATTGCCCATCACCATGGCGAACTGCGTACCACCATGCTTGAAGGCATGGCCGCCAAAGAACTTGCCATCAGCCAGCGGGCCTAGCGCTGCAAGTTGCTCCCTGACGTATGCAACGAATTCCGGACTGGCACTCATGCTTGCTCCTGTAGCCTGGCTGCCGCCCGGATGGGCAGCACGGCCATGATACGGGCATGCCATTGCAAACGCGCAATCAGCCGCAACTTGCCACCGCCCATGGCAATGCACACAAGCCGTACGGCAGCGCCCCAAAAGGAAAAGAGCGTGCCTTGGCACGCTCTTTGTCGCGGGATCAGCCGACCGAACCGATCCCGTCCAGCCATCAATACGCGGCAGTAAAGCGCTTCTGGATGTGCTTGGGTGCTTCGATTTCATCCAGCATGGCCACGGCCAGGTCGGCAGTGCTGATCTTGGCCGGCGCGGCACCGTCGAACAGCGGTTCTTCCAGACCCAGCCGATACTTGCCGGTGCGCTCGCCCGGCTCCAGCAGGATGGCCGGCGACAGGAAGGTCCAGTCCAGCGTGGTTTCGGTCTTGATCAGGTTCAGCGCTTCGCGCGCGCCCAGCGCGCCTTCCTTCCACTGCGCCGGGAAATCAGGCGTATCTACCAGTTGCAGACCCGGCGCCACGTACAGGCTGCCGGCACCGCCCACCACCAGATAACGCTTCACGCCGGCTTGCTTCACGCCCTCGGTGATGGCGCGATAGCCCTGCAGGAAGCGCTCGCGGATGTTGTCCACCGTCCAGCCCGGGTTGAAGGCGCTGATCACTGCGTCATGGCCGGCCACGGCAGCGGCCACTTCGGCCACGTTGTAGACGTCGGCCTGTTTGGCGGTCAGCTGTGCGTGTTGGGGCAGCTTGTCGATATTGCGCACGATGGCGGTTACTTGATGACCGCGCGCCAGCGCTTCCTTGACGACTTCGCTACCGACATAACCAGTGGCACCGATAATGGCGATTTTCATGTTGTGGCTCCTTGTTGTAGAGGGCATTGCGATTGGGTACGGCGCCATCATGCGCCAGCCATTGCCGGCAATAAACTAGACAATAAAGAATTTACAGTTCACAAAAACAGAACAAATCCGTTGCCACACAGGTACCTGCCTGCAGCGCTGTGAACAGCGGCACGGCGCGCAGCCGACACGTGCCACGTACCGCTGTGCAAACCCGCATGCTTATCGCATGCTGGCGCATTCGTGACCGGGGCAATGAATGAACGCAACAATTCGGCACACACTGTCAGCACTATGGCTGGTCGCCGCCGGTTTTGCCGGCGCGGCCGATCAATGCCCTGCCGGGGTGCCGACACATGGCCGCTATTACAACGAATATGGCTTTACGGTGCGCATTCCATCCGGGCTGCGCGGCCTGTGGAATTCGGTGGGGTGCGTGCAGGGTGACGATGGCTGCACGTGCATGAGCGACCACGGCCGCTATCTGCCGCTGGATGGTGGCGACAACGGCATCGACATTTTTGCCGCCTATAACGCGATGTTGTACGAATCGCTGCACGACGCAGTGCAGGCCGAACTCGGCTTTGCCCGCGACCGTGCGCGCCATCGGCGCATCAAGGTGCTGTCGCTGCGGCCGGCACGGCTGGGCGCACTCAAGGCCGTGAGGCTGGTGCTGCAATACCGCAGCAAGGACGACGGCCGGCTCATCATCCGGGATCAGGTGCCGGCACTGCGCCGCATCATGGCCAACAGCAGCGAGCCCTCGCATTTCTACAATGTTGCACTGTCCTCGGACAAACAACACTATGCCGCGCATCGCCCGCTGCTGGAGCAGGTGCTGGCCAACTGGCACACGGCCAAGGCAGACATGGACTAGGTGCTGACACGCCCGTGACCCGTCCTGAATTAGGTTGACACCCAAAACAGCTGGTTTGAACCCGCATTATCCTGCCAACGACGCCCGGTGCACCGCATCGGGCGTTTGCATTTGCAACGACAGATGCGGCCGCTCATGGTTATAAATCGCGACCGACTCACCCACCATCCGCCGGGCCTGCGCAAGGTCCGCAGGCCGCTGCAACAACAACTCCGTCTTGAGAATGCCATTCACTCGCTCTGCCAGCGCATTCTGGTAGCAATCATACCCATCCGTCATCGAGCAGATCACCCCATGCTGCCGATGCAGCTTCTGGTAGTAACTCGAGCAGTACTGCACACCACGATCCGAGTGATGAA
>NZ_FWXD01000008.1 GCF_900176275.1 Andreprevotia lacus DSM 23236
GCAGGCAATGTGCAGGACATCTACCCGCTGGCGCCGTTGCAGGAGGGGATTCTGTTTCATCATCTGATGGACAGCGACGGTGATGCCTATCTGTTGCCCAGTCTGTATGGCTTTGCCAGCAAGGCGCAGCTGGAGCGTGTGCTGGCTGCGTTGCAACAGGTGATAAACCGCCATGACATCCTGCGCACCCGTCTGGCTTGGGATGGCTTGAGCCAACCAGTGCAGGTAGTGCTGCGGCAGGTGCAGTTGCCGGTAGTCGAGCTGGAGCTGGACCCGCAGCAAGTGGCTGAGGTGCAGTTGCAGGAACGCTTTGACCCAGCGCATACCCGCATCGCCATTGATGAGGCGCCGCTGCTGCGCTGCCATATTGCCGAGGAGGCTGGCAGCGGCCGCTGGCTGTTGCATGTGCTGGCACACCATCTGGTGATTGATCACACCACGGTGGAGCTGTTGCTGAACGAGGCGCAGCAGATTGAAGCCGGCCGTGTGGCCGAGTTGCCCGCACCGCTGCCGTTCCGCAACTTTGTGGCGCAAGCGCGGCTGGGTGTCAGCGCGCAGGAGCACGAAGACTTTTTCCGCAAGATGCTGGGGGATGTCGACGAGCCGACCGCACCGTTCGGCATGCTGGATGTGCAGAGCGATGGTCTGGACATCGATGAAGCCCACCTGCTGCTGGAGGGCGAGCTGACTGCTGCGTTGCGCAACCAGGCCCGTGCGCGTGGCGTCAGCGTGGCCAGTCTGATGCATCTGGCGTGGGCGCTGGTGCTGGCGCGGACGACGGGGCGTGATGACGTGGTGTTCGGTACCGTGTTGTTTGGCCGTCTGCAGGGCGGCGCACAGGCTGACCGTGTGCTGGGCATGTTCATCAATACCCTGCCGGTACGGGTGCAATTGACCGGCTTGGGCGTGGCGGATGCGTTGAAGCAGACGCACCAGCTGCTGGCGCAATTGCTGCGCCACGAGCACGCGCCGCTGGCACTGGCACAGCGTTGCAGTGCGGTCGGACCGCTCGCACCGCTGTTCACCGCCTTGCTCAACTATCGACACACGCCTCTGGAAACCGATTTCGAGGCGGCCGTGGCAGAATCGGGCGCTGCTGTGCCGACGGCAGAGGAGCTGGTCGAGGAAATCTCTGCCCGCGAGCGCACCAACTATCCGCTGGGTCTGTCAGTCGACGATCTGGGGCAGGCCATAGTGCTGACCGCGCAAGTGGCTGCACCGGTGACGGCGCAACAGGTTTGCGAGCTGATGAATGGCGCACTGCAGGCTGTCGTGAGCGCGTTGCAGCAGACACCATCGCAGGCGGTGGCAGAGCTGGATGTGCTGCCCGCAGCGCAGCGAGACCTGCTGGTAGCACGGTGGAACGACACGGAGGCACCATTTGCCGATACGCAGTGCCTGCACGAGCTGTTCGAGCAACAGGCTGCGCTGCGGCCGGATGCGCTGGCGCTGGTGCATGGCGATATCGAACTGAGCTACGGCGAGCTGAATGCTGCGGCCAACCGTTTGGCACGCCATCTGCGTGCGCGTGGTTTGCAGACAGAAGGGCGCGTGGCGCTGTTTGCCGAGCGCGGCGTGGCGCTGGTGCAGGCGATACTGGCCGTACACAAGGCTGGCGGTGCCTATGTACCGCTGGACCCGGCCTATCCGGAAGAAAGGCTGGTCTACATGCTGCGCGATAGCGCACCGCAGCTGGTATTGAGCTGCGGCGGCCATTACCCGGACGTGCTGGAACAGGCCGGCGTTGAAGACACGAGGGTAATCGATCTGCTGGCCGATCAGGCAAGCTGGGCTGGTGAGGCTACGGCCAATTTGCCTGCCGCCGAAGTGGGGCTGACGCCGCGCAGTCTGGCCTATGTGATTTACACCTCCGGTTCCACCGGCCAGCCCAAGGGCGTGATGAACGCGCATCGCGGGCTGACCAATCTGGTGCAGGCGCAGATCGATGCGTTTGGGGTGACCGCCAATAGCCGCGTGCTGCAGTTTGCATCGCCGAGCTTTGACGCCAGCATTTCCGAGGTCGGCATGGCGCTGGCCTGCGGTGCAGCACTGTGCCTGGCCCCGCGCGATGCGATGATGCCGGGGCGCCCGCTGCTGCAGACGTTGCATCAAAAACGCATCAGCCACGTGACCTTGCCGCCGTCGGCCTTGCCGGTATGTGAAGCTGAACACGATTTGCCCTTCCACGCCGAAACGCTGATCGTGGCCGGCGAGGCGATCCAGCCCAAGGATGCCAACCGCTGGAGCGAAGGTCGCCGCTTGATCAACGCCTACGGCCCGACCGAGGCAGCGGTGTGTGCCACTACCCATCTGTGCCAGCCCGAACCTTTGGCCAGCGTGGTGCCCATCGGCAAGCCGATTGCCAATGTGCGCGTCTATCTGCTGGATGCACGCCTGCGCCCGGTACCGCTGCATGCGGCCGGCGAGCTGTATATCGGTGGCGTTGGGGTTGCGCGTGGCTATCTCAACCAGCCGGGCATGACGGCAGAACGCTTCATCCGCGATCCGTTCAGCAATGATCCATCGGCAAGGCTGTACAAGACGGGCGATCTGGGCCGCTGGCGCGCTGACGGGGCTATCGAGTACCTGGGCCGCAATGACTTCCAGGTGAAAGTGCGTGGTTTCCGTATCGAGCTGGGTGAGATCGAAGCACGGCTGAGCCATTGCCCGGAAATCCAGGAAGTTGCGGTGCTGGCGCGCGAGGATGTCGCGGGCGACAAGCGGCTGGTGGCGTATTACGTCGGCGCTGCCAGCGTGGAAGCGCTGCGTGCCTATGCACTCGATAACCTGCCGCAGCACATGGTGCCGCAGCTTTACGTACAACTGGCACGCATGCCGCTCACCCCCAACGGCAAGCTGGATCGCAAGGCCTTGCCGGCGCCGGAGCAGGGTGATTACGGCAGTCGCGCCTATGTGGCCCCGCAGGGCGAGACCGAAATCGCCATGGCCGGGCTGTGGGCCGCCGTGCTGCAACTGGAGCAGATCGGCCGAGACGACAGCTTCTTCGAGCTGGGCGGGCACTCCCTGCTGGCGGTGCAGCTGCTGTCACGCGTGCGCCAGCATTTTGCGGTGGACGTGCCGCTGATGCTGCTGTTCCTCAAACCCACACTGGCCGAGTTCAGTGCCGCCATCGCGGCCGACCAGCTGGCGCTGCATGCTGGCGCTTTGCTGACAAAGCTGCGCGAGGGGAATGACGAGCTGCCGCTGTTCTTCATTCACGCGCTTGAAGGAAATGTTGGCTACGCTGCTGACCTTGCGCAGTGGTTGGCGCCCGGCCTGCCGGTGTACGGCTTGAACGCGATGGGGCTGAACGAGGGCGAAATGCCGCTGCGCAGTATCGAAACCATGGCCACGCGCTATCTGCAGGCAGTGCGGCAAGCGCAGCCGCAGGGCCCGTACCGGCTGGCGAGCTGGTCGGCTGGCGGCAAGGTGGCCTACGAGATGGCCCACCAGCTGCAACAGGCCGGCGAGGTGGTCGAATTCCTGGGGTTGGTCGACACACTATTCCAGAACCAGGCCATGAGCGACGAGCTGAACAAATGGCTGAGCGATCCGGCACAGGCCAGCGAGGCCGAACGCGACCGGGCCATGTTGCTGCTCAATCTGCAGCACGTGATCGGGTTGCCGCAGAAGAAAGTGAAACAACTGGCGCAATTGCCGACCGTGGACGACATCCTGGCCGCTGTGGCAGGTGAGTTCGACGAACAGGAGCTGCAGGAAATCGATATGTACAAGCGCAACAACGCCATGCAAAGCGCGTTTGTCGAGGCGGTCAGCGCTTATCAGCCGCCGCACAACAGCGTGCCGGTGCATTTGTTCGCCGCGACCGATTCGCAACGCAAAGACAAGTCGCTGGGCTGGGCGCCCTTGCTGCAAGGGCGGCTGAGCATCGTGCCGGTCAAGGGCAATCACCAGTCCATCATGCAAACACCGCGTATTGCCGTGCTGGGCCAGGTGCTGTCTGCCGCGCTGCCACGCCAGTCTGCCGCCGTGGTGGTTGAAGCATGATGGGCGTGCCTGTGAGAAACCTGCCGCGCCTTGGCGTGCTGTTGCTGGCCATGTCGCTGACCGGCTGCATCACGGTGGGGCCGGATTTTCAGGCGCCCGACCTCAAACAGGCCGGTGTGCCCGAGCAATGGGCTGCCAGCACGCCAGCGGGTGCCGCCGTGATGGATACATCGCGCTGGTGGGCTCAATTCAACGACAACGAACTGTCTGCACTGATCGACAGCGCGCAGCACAACAACCCGACAGTGGATGCGGCACTGGCACGCATCCGCCAGGCAAGAGCGACTGCAGGCAGCAGCCGTTCTGCACTGCTGCCCAAGCTGAACGGCACTGCCGGCATCAACCGCAATGGCTCCAGCTCGTCCGACACTGAGGGCGTGTATGTGCCGCTGAACACCAACCGGTCAGCTTCGCTCGATCTGAGTTGGGAGCTGGACCTGTTTGGCGGTACGCGGCGCGGTGTCGAGTCGGCCAAGGCGCAACTGGCTGCGCGCCAGGCTGATCTGCATGGTGCCCAGGTGGCGCTGGCGGCAGAGGTGGCCAACACCTATCTGCAGGCCCGCTATGCGCAGGCGATGACGAGCATTGCCGAGACCGATCTTGAATCGCGCGGCAATACCGATGCACTCACCCAGCGCAAGCTGGATGCCGGCTTTGCCGCCCCGGCCGATGTGGACCGTACCGTGGCCTCGGTGGCCGAGGCCCGCAGCACGCTGAAAACTTGGCAGGCCAACTACGCCAGCGCGCTCAACCAGCTGGTGGCGCTGACCGGCTTGCCCTATGCCGATCTCTACCGGCGGCTGAATGCCGGTACGGCGCAAATCCCGCGTGCACCCGCTGCCGTATGGAACCTGGTGCCGGCGCAGGCCATTGCCCAGCGGCCAGACGTCGCATCCGCCGAGCGCATGCTGGAAGCCGCCAACGCCAATATCGGTGTTGCGCAGGCTGCGCGCCTGCCGTCGGTCAAGCTGCTGGGCTCCATCGGCTTCAACCAGAGCACGTACTACGGCAGCGACCTCAAGACCACGCTACATCCCTGGTCGTTCGGCCCGTCGGTTTCGCTGCCGCTGTTTGATGGCGGCAAGGGCGCATCGGATGTCGATTATGCGCGCGGGCTCTATCAGGAGGCCATGGCGTCCTATCAGGGCAAGGTACGCAATGCCGTGCTCGAAGTGGAAAACGCGCTGGTGCGCGTGAATGCAGCGGCGCAGCGGCTCGATGACGTCGAGCTGGCACGGCAGGGCTACCAGCGCTACTTCGACGCCACCAATGTCCAGTACCGCGAAGGTGCCGCCAGCCTGCTGGCGCTTGAAGAGGCGAGGCGCGTGTTGCTGTCCAGCCAACAGGCGCGCTATGCCGAGCAGCTGGAGCAGGCCCAGTCGTGGATTTCGCTCTACAAGGCGGTGGGTGGTGGCTGGCAGACCGCTCCCGATGACAACGAACAACCCGGCATTCTTGCCCAACTTACCGATGCGTTGACCCCATGATGATGCGATACAAGCCTTTACATGCCTTTTTGCTGGTTTTGCCGGCACTGTCCTGCGTGGCGTTGACCGGTTGTGACAACGCCGTTTCGGCACCGGATGCCAAGCAGGAAAGCAAGCCCGCGCTGGCCGTTTCACTGGTGGCACCGCGCACGCAGCCCTGGTCGGAGACCATTTCTGCCAGCGGCACCATTCAAGCCTGGCAGCAAGTCAGCATCGGTGCCGAGATCAACGGGGTGCGCATGGTGGACGTGCTGGCCAGCGTGGGCGATACCGTGCGCAAGGGCCAACTGCTGGCCAAGCTGGACGATGCGGGCATCCGCGTTGATCTGGCCTTGCAGCGCGCATTGCTGGATGAGGCGCAAGCCAATTACGCGCAGGCCCAGCTCTCGTACGAACGGGCCAAAAAGCTGGATGAGTCGCGCGCCATCAGCCGGCAGGACCTGCTGGGCTATGAGACAGCAGCCAAAACCGGTGCCGCCAAGCTGGCGGTAGCCAAGGCTCAGGTTGAGGGGCTGGAGCTCAAGCTGCAGTACACAAGGATTGTTGCGCCCGATGATGGCGTGATCGCGGCCAGCAATGCCTCTGTGGGCGCGATGAGCGATGCCGGCGGTGAATTGTTCAAACTGATCCGCAAGGGCCGCATCGAGTGGCGTGCCGAGCTGCGCCCCGAGCAGCAGGCCCGGATCGAGGTCGGGCAGGATGTGACGCTGCATGACCCGCTGGGGCAGGCCGTGCAGGGCAAGGTACGCCAGCTGGCGCCGACGGCTGATCGCGATTCGCGCAGTGCGCTGGTGTATGTCGACGTGGCGCCCAGCAAGGTGCTCAAGCCCGGCGTACTGGTGACCGGCGAGTTCGCCATTGCCAACAAGCCCGCCATGACGGTGCCACAAACCGCGCTGGTGCTGCGCGATGGCTTCAACTATGTGATGCGGGTTGATCCGGCGCAACTGGTCAAGCCCGTCAAGGTGGCCGTGGGCGCGCGCCGGGGCAAGGATGTCGAAATCACCGACGGCCTGACCGTGAATGACCGCGTGGTGGCTCAGGGCGGTGCCTTTCTGCAGGAGGGCGACAAAGTCAGCGTGGTGGATGGTGCGAATGCTGCCAAGGACAAACCAGCCAGCAAGGGCAAGTCATGAATTTTTCGGCCTGGTCCATACGCCGCCCCATTCCGTCCATCCTGTTGTTCGTGGTGCTGACGCTGGCGGGTTTGTTGGGGTTTGATCGCCTGCAGATCCGTGATCTGCCCGATATCGATCTGCCGGCGATTACAGTGGGCGTGGTGCTGCCCGGCGCCACGCCGTCGCAAATGGAAACCGAAGTCACCCGCAAGGTGGAAAACGCGCTGGCGGGCCTGGGGCAAGTCGATCACATCGGCTCGACGGTAATCGAAGGTGCTTCGGAAACCACGCTGACATTCCGGTTGAACAAGAACATGCAGGATGCGATGGAGGAGGTGCGCAATGCGCTCTCGTCGATCCGTGCATCCTTGCCGCCGGATGTGCGCGACCCGCTGATATCGCGCGTGCGCACCAGCGGCTCGCCCATCCTTACTTATGCCGTGGATTCGGCCAGCCTGGATGAGGTCGATTTGTCCTGGTTCGTTGACGATACCTTGGGCAAAACGCTGCTGAGCGTGTCCGGCGTGGGCCAGATCACCCGCCAGGGTGGTGTGCGGCGCGAAGTAGCGGTCGAGCTGGACCCGACCCGGCTGAAATCGCTGAATGTGACCGCGGCAGACGTCGGCAACCAGATTCTGGCCGTGCAGCAGGATGCAGCCGGTGGCCACGGCCGGGTTGGTGGTGGCGAGCAATCGCTGCGCGCCTATGGCATGGCACGCTCGGTGGATGATCTGGCCAACCTGCCCATACCGCTGGCCGGTGGTCAGCAAAGCGTACGGCTGGGCGATATTGCCGAGGTGAAAGACACCACCTCCGAGCGGCGCAATATGGCCCTGCTCAACGGCAAGTCGGTGGTGAGTTTCCAGATCCTGATGGCCAAGGGTGCCAGCGAAGTCGATGTGGCAGCCCGCGTGCGCGCCGCCATCGCCGGGCTGGCCACCCGCTATCCGCAGGTGCACATCAACGAAGTCAGCAGTACCGTGGGCTTTACCCAGCAGCAGTATGACGATTCGATGCGTACCTTGTTCGAGGGCATGCTGCTGACCGTGGTGGTGGTGTGGCTGTTCCTGCGTGACTGGCGTGCAACGGCCATCTCTGCGGTGACCTTGCCGCTGGCGGTGTTGCCGGCCTTTCTGGTGATGTATCTGCTGGGCTATACGCTCAATACGGTGACCTTGCTGGCCTTGACGCTGGTGATCGGTTTTCTGGTCGACGATGCAATCGTCGAGGTGGAAAACATCGAGCGCCATCTGCACATGGGCAAAACGCCATTCCAGGCCGCGCTGGATGCGGCAGACGAGATCGGCCTGGCGGTGATTGCCACCTCGCTGGCGCTGGTTGGTGTGTTTCTGCCCATGGCCTTCATCGGCGGGGCATCCGGTGTGATTTTCCAGCAATTCGGGCTGACGACCTCGGTTGCCGTGCTGGCTTCCTTGCTGGTGGCTCGTTTGCTCACGCCGATGATGGCGGCCTATCTGCTCAAGGCCGGCGTCAAGCTGGTCCCGTCAGCACAACCCGAAGCCCCGGCTGAGCCGGGCCGCCTGATGCGGCGCTACCTGCGCGTGCTGCACTGGTGTCTGGCGCACCCGCGCAAGACGTCCGTGATGGCTGGCGCATTCTTCGTGCTGTCGCTGCTGTTTGCCGCCACATTGCCGGAGGATTTCATTCCGGCCGATGACTCGAACGAAGTCACCGTCAACGTCACCGCGCCACCCGGCCAGACCATGGATGACACGGTGGCCGTGGTCGAGGCCGTGCGCGCTGCAGCCCTGCACGAGCCGGAGGTGCAAAGCGTGTTTGCATCCATAGGTCTGGGCAGCCAGCTGGGCGGTGACAGCGGCGCCGGCATTGGCGACGTGGATAATGCCACCGTGCTGCTCACCCTGAAGAAGGATCGCCAGCGCTCGCGTCAGCAGGTGGAGGCCGCGTTGCGCGAGCGACTGGGGCATGTGCCGGGCGCACGTTTCTCCATCGGCTCAGGTGATTCGGGCGAGAAATACTCGATGGTGCTGTCCGGCGACGACCCGGTGCAGCTGCAATCTGCCGCGCTGGCGCTGGCGCGTGATATGCGTGGCCTGCAGGGCTTCGGCAATGTCAGCACCACGGCCAGCCTGTTGCGGCCGGAAATCGTTGTGCACCGCAATCCCACTCAGGCGGCCGATCTGGGCGTATCCACGCTGGCGCTGAGCCAGGTACTGCGCGTGGCGACCGATGGCGAATACGACATCAACCTGCCCAAGCTGAATCTGCCGGCACGGCAGGTGCCCATCCGCGTGCGGCTGGACGAACGCTCGCGGCGCGATCTGGATGCGCTGGGCCAGCTGCGCGTGCCTGCACGCAGCGGCACGGTGCCGCTCGCAACGGTGGCGAGTTTCTCGGTGGAGAGCGGGCCATCGCGCATCGAGCGCTACAACCGGTCGCGCAACATCACGGTGGACATGGAGCTTAACGGCCGCTCGCTCAGCGATGCTGCCGCGCTGGTTGATGCGCTGCCGGCAATGAAGCAACTGCCGCCTGGTGTGCACCGGGTCGAGGTCGGTGATCTGGAGTCGCAGAAGGAACTGATGAGCAACTTCCTGTTTGCCATCCTGGCTGGCATCGTGTGCGTTTACGTGGTGCTGGTGCTGCTGTTCGATGATTTCCTGCAACCCGGCACCATCCTGTCGGCAGTGCCGCTGGCAGCGGGTGGTGCGTTTGCGGCCCTGTGGATATGCGACTTTGGCTTCTCCATGTCATCGCTGATCGGCATCATCATGCTGGTCGGGGTGGTGACCAAGAACTCCATCCTGCTGGTGGACTACGCCATCATGGCCGAGCGGGACGAGGGCATGTCCCGCACCGACGCCATTGTCGATGCCTGCCGCAAGCGTGCGCGCCCCATCATGATGACCACCCTGGCCATGGTGGCCGGCATGCTGCCCATGGCATTCGGCTTGAATGGCGATGCCAGCTTCCGCGCCCCCATGGCGGTGGTGGTGATTGGCGGGCTGCTGTCTTCCACTGTGCTCAGCCTGCTGGTAGTGCCGGTAGTGTATGAAATGGTCGATGGCCTGCGCTTGCGCGGCCGGCGCTGGTTCTCGCGTCGCCCGCCCAAGGCGATAGCGCCGGTTCCTGCGGAGTCTGCGGGCTGATCTTGCCTCTGTTCCCGCTGCCCCGTGCCTTTGCCGCTTGATGGCTGGGCACGGGCGCGCCCTCAAGTGATCCCGCTCGCACCCGACCGGGTATTTTTTACGCCTTGCTTTCTCATTGCTGTAATTTCCCGGCGTTGAAATGCAGCCTGTCCGGCCCCGTGTGGGGCTATTGGAGATTGAAACCATGACGCAAACCAGGATGCCGAAATTGCTGCGCCCGTTGATGTTGTTGTCCGCCTTGGCCCTGATGGCTGGGTGTTCCACCAGCATGGGTGGCCCCGGTAGCCGCCACGGCGGCAAGAACCAGCCTGCATATACCTTGCAGGGTGTCGGCACGCCAACGGTGGTGCTGCAGGCCGGTTTGCTTGATGGCAAGGAAGCCTGGGATGACGTGTTGCAAGAGCTTGCAGCCAACAACCAGGTATTTGCTTTTGACCGGCCCGGTCACAACCGCGTGCCGGCCAGCAAGACCCCGCGCGATCCGTGCACGATAGCGAGCGAGCAACGCCAGTTGCTGCGCAATGCCGGCATCAAGCCGCCATACATTCTGGTTGGTCATTCGATCGGCGGGTTATACCAATACGCCTATGCAGCGATGTATCCCGAGGATGTCGCCGGCATGGTGTTGCTGGACCCGACCCACCCGCGCCATTGGGAAACGATACAGCGCGATGCGCCGGATGCCGTCGGAATGATCCGTCTGGCACGCCTGGCTGCGTTCAGCAGCACCGACAAGGCGGAATTTGATGCACAGGCGCAATGCCTGGAGCGTTTCAATGGCATCAAGATGCCGGCCGTACCGATCAGGCTGCTGGTCAGCGGCCGTTTCAAGGCCGAGGAGCGTGGCCAGTATGAAAATGCGCTCAAGCGCCTGCGCCAGGACTGGTTGCGCCTGCTGGGCATCAAGAACATGAAGACGATTGCGGATTCCGGCCACTATATCCAGAAGGATGCGCCGGAAGAGGTGGTTGCGGCGGTTCGCCAGGTCTCCGCAGAGGCGCGCCAGAGGTAAGCCATGCACATGAAACCGGGCCGAAAGATGTCTGCGTTGCTGCTGGGGTTGTTGGTGCTGCAGCTGGGCGCCTGCGCCAGCTCGCCGGGCGCGAACCACAACCAGAGCCGCGTGATGGATCAGGCCGATCAACACATCGTGGTGGGTGTGACCCGCCGCGAACAGGTGCGCAGCCTGATGGGTCCACCGAGTGAGACTTCGCTGGATGATGCCGGGCATGAGGTCTGGATCTATCAGGATGTGGTCAAGGTACCGCTATTGGTCAGCCTGATCCCCATCGTTGGTGACGTTGCAGATGTGGTGGAGATGACACATGACAATCGCGAACTGATCGTGCAGTTCGACGCGGCGGACGTGGTGCAGAAAGTGAAGGTACGCAAGGTGAACTGATCGGCTGGTCGCCTTGCAGGCAAGCTGGCACCATAGGGCATGGCCCGAAAAATCGACATTGATCTTGCTGCGCAAATACTCACCCTGCTGGCCGATGACGGCGGGGTATTGCGCAGCTACCCTGTGTCTACCGCGCACAACGGCGCCGGTGAACTGAGCGGCAGCTACCGCACGCCGCGCGGCGCCCATGTCATCCGCGCCAAGATCGGCGCCGGTTTGCCACTGGGCAGTGCGCTCCGTGCACGCCGCCCTAGCGGGGAAATCTGCACCGCCGATGCCCACGCCGCGGCACCGGCACGCGACTGGATACTGACCCGCATCCTGTGGCTGAGCGGCAGCCAGCCCGGCTTCAACCGGGGCGGGAATGTTGATTCGATGCGGCGCTATATCTATATCCACGGCACGCCGGATGCCGAGCCCATGGGGGTGCCGGCATCGCATGGTTGTGTACGCATGCGCAATGCCGATGTGGCCGAGCTGTTTGATCTGGTTGAGGTCGGTACGTCCGTGTTCATTCGTGACGAGGGCGCTGCCAATATCGTTTATCCCCTGGCTGAGCGGGTGCTGCTTGCCACCGCCCTGCCGGCACGCTGCGCCGCTGCACCGTTCAGCCCGGTGCCTGCTGCACCTTCGGGTTGGCTGGGCGAATGGCGGCCGGATGGCATGCTGCAAGCGGCAGGCCGTTTGTTGCCCGGTGGCAATGTGGAACTGCGCAGCCAGATTCAGGCCGGCTTGCCGCTGGCATTGCTGGCGTCATTGCAGCAACGGGCCGCCGAGGCCGGCTGGTTGTCGTTGCGGCTATTGGCACCAGCAGCAGATGTGGCCGGCTGGCTGGCACTGGGGGCAACGGCGGTGTCCGATCCATTCAGCCAGGACGGGGCTGATTTTCAGGCGATAAGCTGGCGGCTTATTGCAGCGCCGGGCAGGGCTTGAGGCCGACAAACTCCGGGTAGTCGGTGATGATGCCGTGCACGCCCAGCTCGTGGCACAGCATGTGTTCGTAGTCGGTCATCGCGCCATAGACGTAGTTGCGGAAGCCCAGCGCGTTAGCCTGAGTCAGCAGATGCGGATCAAGCATCTCGAAATGCCATACCAGTGTGCGCAGCCGGGGGCAGGGCAAGGCGGGATAGAGGATGGTATTGAGGGCCGGCGGGCGCATGTGCAGCAGGAAGCCGCAATCTGCATCCAGCCGCTCTGCGGCCTGCACCACCACTTCATGATGGAACGAGGTCACCAGCACGCGTTGCTGGATACCGCGATGCGCGACCAGTGCCAGCGCTTGGTCGAGAGCCTCCGGCGCCTTGATTTCCAGATTCCAGTACGTATCAGGGAAGGCATCAAGCGCTTCCGCCAGCGTGGGCACCAGATAGCCGACGGACTGCGACAGCGCAGTGCGCGTCAGCGATGAGATCGGCTCGCCCAACGGCGAAATCCGGTCGTGGAACAGCACGACCTCGCCGTCGGCACTCAGGCGTAGATCGGTTTCTATCCCTTCAAAGCCGGTAGACAGTGCTGCAGCGAAAGCCGCCAGTGTGTTTTCGGGAACACTGCGGGCAAGACCGCGATGGGCAATCAGGTGCATGGTTTACACTACGTGGCGCGATAATGAAAGTGTAGGCCGCCAGTGATGAGAAGTGCAGTAAAAACGACCGGATTGCTGTGTACATACCTGCTTGCCTTGCTGGCCAGCATGCCATTGGCCCGCGCTGCAGATGCACCGCGTGTGGCTTTGGTGCTGGGTGGCGGCGGTGCGCGCGGGCTGGCGCATGTTGGCGTACTCAAGGTGCTGGAAGAGGCACACGTGCCGGTGGCCTGTGTGGTGGGCACCAGCATGGGCGCACTGGTGGCCGGTGGCTATGCGGTGGGCCGCACGCCCGAAGAGCTGGAAGCGCGCGTACTCAAGGCTGACTGGAACATCCTGATCAGCGCGCGTTCGCCGCGCACCGAGGAGTTGTTCCGCAACAAGGAAGACGACAAGCCGCAGGTGGTGCCGTTTGCGCTGGGTGTGACCGACGAAGGCAAGCTGGGCCTGCCCAAGGCAGTGATCAGCACGCAACGCATCGAAGGTTTTTTGCGCGAAATGACCCTGGCGGGCACGACGCCCGATTTCGATCATCTGTCGACCCAGTATCGCGCTGTTGCTTCCGATATCGAAACCGGCCGCATGGTGGTACTGGACCGGGGCGATATCGTGACTGCCATGCGCGCCAGCATGGCGGTACCCGGGGTGTTTCCATCCGTGCCGCTCGATAAACAGCAGCTCATCGACGGCGGTATTGCCCGCAATCTGCCGGTCGATGTCGCCAGGCAGACCTGCCATCCCGACTTGGTCATCGCAGTGGATGTGGGCGCGACGCCGCTGAAAAGCGACCAGATCGGCAGCGTATTCGATGTGGTCGATCAGCTCAGCCGGCTGATGATCGCGCAGAATGTGCAGCAGCAGATCAAGACACTGGGGCCACGCGATATCCTGATCCAGCCCGATTTCGGCACCCTCACATCCACCGATTTCGACAAGGCGCCGGCACTGATCGCCGCAGGGGAGAACGCAGCCCGCAAAGTACTGGATCGCTTGCGCAAGGTGTCCGCACCGGATGAGCAATTTCGTGGCTGGCTGATCGCGCGGCAGGACAAACGACTGGCCCCCAAGCCGATAGACAGCATCGAAATGGCCGAGCTCAAGCGCATCAATCCCGATGCGCTGCGCCGCTCGCTGGAGATCGAACCCGGCCAGGTGGTCGACGCCGAAAAACTGTCGCGCGAGCTGGGTCAGCTGTATGCCAGCGGCGATTTCTCGCGCCTCAATTACGATCTGACCGACAACGGCAAGACGCAGACCCTCAAGCTGGTACCGGTGGAGAAGGAATGGGGGCCCAATTACCTCAGCTTCGGCATCGCGCTGGGCACCGACTTTGACCGCAACAACCCCTACAGCCTGACAGCCAAGCTGCGCCGCCCCTGGATCAATTCGCTGGGCGGTGATCTGCAGGCCGCCGTGCGCTTGGGCAGCGACAAGTTGCTGGGCACCGAGCTGTACCAGCCGCTTGATCTGGACGGGCGATTCTTCGTCTCGCCGTTCGCCAGCTGGCGCCAGCGCCCGATTGCGCTGTGGGTGGACGACGAGCAGACGGCGCAGTACCTGTATGACCAAGGCCGGGTCGGCGTTGACATCGGCACCAGCTGGACGCGCTTTGGCGAAGTACGCTTGGGCTTTTTGTATCAGCGCGCCAAGCTCAACCGCAGCATTGGTGATCCGCTGCTGCCCAATCTGACCCAGTTTGACTACGGCATCCGCGTCAGCGCGGGTTATGACCAGCTTGATCAGCCCAACTTCCCCACCAGCGGCCAGGCAGCGCGGGTCTATGCCTACCATGCGCTCAAGGCGGGCGGCACCAGTGCCGATCAGGTCGATACGCTGGGCTTCCGGGTGGCCCAGGCAGGGCATTGGGGCGACTATGCCGGCCACTTGCTGCTCAAGGGGCACTTTGAATCGGGCGATACCTCGTTCACCGATATCGATTGGCTGGGCGGCCTTTTCAATCTGTCCAGCTATAGGGTGCAGGAGCTCATCGGCGATTCGCAAATCTATGCTCGCGGAGCGGTGTACCACCCGTTTGCGCCGTTTGGTCAACGCCTCGGCAATATCGGTATTGCGCTGGAGGCTGGGCGCATTTTCAACCAGCAAGGCGGTGACAACAATGGCTGGCACTATTCCAATACGCTCTTCTGGGGCATGGATTCGTATATCGGGCCGCTGTTCCTGACGGCTGCCTGGGGTGACAACCGCAAAACGCGGTTCTATTTCGCGCTCGGCAACCCGTTCTGACCGGCAGATTGCGCAGTGCACGCATTGCAAGCGTGTACTGCGGTCCCCCTTCCTGCGACAATCCATGCTTTGCTGTCTGCAGGTAGCCCTTCATGTCCGATCTCGCCGTCATCCAGTCCGCGCTTGACGCGCTTATCGATGCCAATACCGGCAAGCCCTATGCGGCTGCCAAGGCATTCCGCAATCTCAAGGTCGATGGCGGGCAGGTCACGCTCGACGTGGTGCTGGCTTATCCGGCGCAAAGCCAGTTTGCCGCCGTGGCAGCGCAAGTCGAAGCTGCTGTGCGTGCCGTTGCCGGTGTACAGAGTGTGGTGGTGAATGTAAACAGCCAGATCGTATCGCACGCGGTGCAACGCGGCGTGCCGCTGCTGAATGGCGTGAAGAACGTGATTGCCGTTGCGTCGGGCAAGGGCGGCGTGGGGAAATCGACCACGGCGGTGAATCTGGCACTGGCGCTGGCAGCCGAGGGCGCGCGCGTTGGCCTGCTGGACGCCGACATTTATGGCCCCAGCCAGCCGCTGATGATGGGCGTGGCCGAGCAACGCCCGGTGTCGCCGGACAACAAGCATATCGAACCCATCATCAGCCATGGCGTGCAAACCATGTCGATCGGCTTTCTGATTGACCCCGAGCAGCCCATGGTCTGGCGTGGCCCGATGGTGACGCAGGCGCTGCAACAGCTGCTGAACGATACGCTGTGGGATAACGTGGACTACCTGGTGATCGACCTGCCGCCGGGCACTGGCGACATCCAGCTGACGCTAAGCCAGAAGGTGCCGGTGACCGGTGCCGTGGTGGTGACCACGCCGCAGGACATTGCGCTGCTGGATGCCCGCAAGGGCCTGAAGATGTTCGAGAAAGTGGGGGTGCCCATCCTCGGCATCGTCGAGAACATGAGCGTGCACATCTGCAGCAATTGCGGCCATGCAGAGCCGATTTTCGGCCAGGGCGGCGGCGCGCAGATGTGCAACGACTATGGCGTGGACCTGCTGGGCCAGTTGCCGCTTGATCTGTCGATCCGTCTTGCTGTTGACCAGGGCAAGCCCAGCGTGGCTGCCGAACCCAACGGCCGGATTGCCGAGCTGTACAAGGCGATTGCGCGCAAGGTGGCGGTGAAGGTGGCCGAAAAAGCGCAGGATTTCAGCAACAAGTTCCCCAAGATCGTCATCCACAAGGATTGAGCGTGGGCGCCGGCCCGATGTCTCAAGGGCTATCGCGTGGTGATTTCGCAGGTGCTGCGCAGCGAGGGCGACGGTTCGCTGCCGCCGCACATTACTGCGCAGGCTGCGGTGCCGGCTCCTGCCGCTTGAAGCGATCCACCACGCTAAAAATCAGCGGGTTGAGCAGGATGGACAGGATCGCGCCGGCAATGATCAACGCGTGACCGCGTGCCGGCAGCAAATCCAGCTGCATGCCCAGCCCGGCGAGGATGAACGAGAACTCGCCGATCTGTGCCAGGCTGGCCGAGATGGTGAGCGCGGTATTGAGCTTGTGGCGGAACGCCAGCACGATGCCCAGCGCGGCAATTGATTTGCCCACCACGATGATGGCGACGGTGCCCAGCACCGCCCACGGGTCGTTCAGCAGCACGCGCGGGTCGAACAGCATGCCCACCGATACGAAAAACAGCACCGAGAATGCATCGCGCAGCGGCAATGACTCTTGCGCAGCCCGGTGGCTGAATTCGGATTCGGCCAGCACCATGCCGGCAAAGAACGCGCCCAGCGCGAACGACACGCCAAACGTCACCGCAGCGCCATAAGCCACCCCCAGCGCGGTGGCGAGCACAGCCAGCCGGAACAGCTCGCGGTTGCCGGACCAGACGATGCGTTCCAGCATCCACGGAATGAAACGGCGGCCAACGATAAGCATGAAGGCCACGAAGCCGGCCACCTTGGCCAGCGTGATCAGCAGGGTCATGGCGATGCTGGTGCCAGCCGCGCCTTCAACGGCCTTGCCGCCCAGGAGACCGGACAATGCCGGCAGCAAGACCAGCGCCAGCACCATGGCAAGGTCTTCGACAATCAGCCAGCCTACGGCGATCTTGCCCTGCGGGCTTTCCAGCACATTGCGGTCCTCCAGCGCCTTGAGCAGTACCACCGTGCTGGCAACCGACAAGGCCAGCCCGAACAGCAGCCCCTGGCCCACATGCCAGCCCATGCCCCAGGCCATGCCCATGCCCAGCAGGGTGGCAATCGCGATCTGCACCACGGCACCGGGGATGGCGATCCACTTCACCGCCATCAAATCCTTGAGCGAAAAGTGCAGCCCCACGCCGAACATCAGCAGGATGACGCCGATTTCGGCCAGCTCGTTGGCCAGCCCCTGATCAGCGACGAAACCGGGCGTGAACGGCCCGACCAGCACGCCGGCACACAGATAGCCCACCAGCGGCGGCAGTTTCAGCCGGTGCGCGAGCGTGCCCAGTACGAAGGCGAGACCAAAGCCGCCAACCAGCATGTTCAACAAGGGGGTGTCGTGATGCATCGATATCCTTTTTCAGTGGCGAGGGCGTGGTGATCGCTGCGGCCGCAGGTTGGTCTGGGCTTGCCGGCCGAGCTCGGTGTGGCGGTATTGGCAAAGCACGCGAGGACAGCGCGTGAACCCAGGGCGGGTGAGTGCAAAGCTGCCGGCCGGATTTTGCGAACGGTTCTCATGGCTGAGCCTGATCCGCGCCGCTTGGTTCCCCGACAGCATACAAAAAAGAAGGCAAGGTGTCGGCCTGTGTGTTGAGCGCAGCCGCGTGCTTGCCAGCCTCATCCACACGTGTGGCAGCAAAGGCATGCTCGTGAGCACGCAGGATGTGCGGCCAGTCAAACTCCTTGCGCGCCCGCTCCAGCCCCCGCTCGCGCAGCCGCTGCAGCAGTGGGGCATCATCATGCAGTCGTTGCAACTGGGCCAGCAGGTCGGCGGCGTTGTCTGCTTCAAACAGCAGCCCGTTGTCGTTATGGCGGATCACGCTGGGGATGCCGCCGGAGTTGCTGGCCAGTACCGGTGCGCCGGCAGCATTGGCCTCACACAGCACGCGCCCCATGGTTTCGGCATCGCACTGGCCGCTGTAACGGTTGCGCGTGATGCGGCTGGCCAGCACGAACACGTCGCAGGCCCAGTAGTAGCGGCGCAGCTGCTCGTGCGGCAGGCGGCCGAGAAAGGTTACCGCGTCGCCAATGCCAAGCTGCTGTGCCAGCGCCTCGCAGCGCCTGCGTTCGCGTCCGTCGCCGGCGATCAGCAGCCTTGCCGCCGGCCAGTGCTGGCGTACGGTCGGCATCTGCTGCAGCAAAAAATCGACGCCTTTCTTTGCCACCAGCCGGCAAGCCGTAAACAGCACGAAGGTGCCGGGTGGCAGGCCAAGTGCCGCGCGCAGGGCATCGCGCGTGGCAGGATCGGGCGGTGCGAACGCGGCGCAATCGACGCCGCCGGGCAGTTGTTGCAGCCGGGTAGGGTGAACACCGACCGATTGCAGCAGCGCCGTGGTGTAGGCGCTGTTGGCAAGAATGTGCGTGGCTGCCCGCGCATTGCCTTGCATCAGCGTACTGCGTGCCCGGCGCAACAGCGCTTCTATCCACTCGGGGCTGTTGCAGCGGCGGAACAGGCGATACAGCGTGGATTCCAGCCAAGGCCAGGCGCTCACGCCGCTGCCAAGGCGAAACGGGTAGATGATCCATGGCCGCAGCACATCATTGCCGACCGAGCGGCAGATCACCGGCACCTTCAGCGCCGGCCCCAGCAGACCGTAATAGACGTTGGAGGCATAAACCAGATCGCAGGGCTCGTCGGTCAGCTGTCGTGTCAGCAAGGCGTGATTGAACCAGTAGCCGATGCGGCTGAGCACGCGCTGCACGGGATAAGGCGTGCTGCGATCATGCGATTCTGCATCGGCAAGCTCTGCGTCGCCATTGCTGCGATAGGTATACACACGGATCTGGTGCCCGCGTGCATGCAATGCAGCGGCCAGGTGTGCCGCATGGGTTTGCATGCCACCATAGTGAGGCGGGAATTCGGTCAGGATGAGGGCGATGCGCAAGCGGGCTTGCGCCGTTTCATCAGCCTTGGGCATGGGCCTCGAACCACGCCACGATGTCCGGCATGTCGGTCTCGAAACCGCCCGGGATATAAATGTTGAGCATGCCTGCCTGTTGCCCGCTGCGGTTGCAGAAGTCGTGCACTATGCCTGCAGGTACGCGTATAAAGCTGCCTGGCCCTGCGTCGATTTCCTGCTCGTCGACCAGGAAGGTGATGGTGCCGGCCAGCACGTAGAAGATGTCGTCGTTGCTGTCGTGCACGTGCGCGCCGGGGCCTGCCTGGCCGGCATCCAGCCACCATTCCGAGATCGAATACCGGTCTGTCGTTTCCGTGCCATCTGCCTTGAACACGCTGCGCATGCCGCCCAGCTTGTAGCTGCGGCCAGCGCCGGGCGGGAGGTAGATCACCTTGTCTGCCGGGATATGCATGGGTCTGATTCCATCTGGATGGTGGTGTGTGCAGCCTGCTGCATCAGCATAGACCGTGTGCATGCGCCCGTGCAGCAGGTGTGTTGCGCTTCGCGTCCGGCCTCGCCACCGCTACAATCAGCGCACGCAACGCAATAGTCACCCTCAGTGCGCCTTACTCACATTAAGCTGGCCGGCTTCAAATCCTTCGTTGACCCTACGAGCATTCATGTTCCAGGCCAGCGCGTGGCTATTTGCGGGCCGAACGGGTGCGGCAAGTCGAACGTGATCGATGCGGTACGCTGGGTGCTGGGCGAATCGTCGGCCAAGCAGTTGCGCGGCGAATCGATGCAGGACGTCATTTTCAATGGCTCGACCACGCGCAAGGCGGTCAGCCGGGCCTCGGTCGAGTTGGTGTTCGATAACGCCGAGGGGCTGGCGGCAGGGCAGTGGAGCCAGTATGCCGAGATATCCATCAAACGCCTGCTGACGCGGCAGGGCGAATCGTCGTACTACATCAACAACCTGCAAGTGCGCCGGCGCGACATTACCGATCTGTTCCTGGGCACCGGGGTGGGCAAGGGCGGCTACGCCATCATTGAGCAGGGCATGATTGCCCGCATCATCGAATCCAAGCCCGAAGAGCTGCGGCACTTTCTGGAAGAAGCTGCCGGCGTTTCCAAATACAAGGAGCGCCGCAAGGAGACCGAATCGCGGCTGGCCGACACGCGCGACAACCTGGCGCGGGTGGACGACATCCAGCAGGAACTGACGCGCCAGCTGGAAAAACTGCAGGCGCAGGCTGAGGTCGCGGCACAGTTCCAGCAACTGAAGGACAGCATTACCGAGAAGCAGAACCTGCTGGCGCTGCAACGCAAGCTGGATGCCGCGCGCGACGTCGAGAACGCGCGCCGCGACATCGACACTGCACAAAACGCGCTCGAAGCACAACTGGCAGAGCTGCGCGCGCTGGAAGCCGCGCTGGAAACGCTGCGCGAAGAACACTTCACCGCCAGCGATGCGCTGCACGATGCGCAGGGTGCCCTGTATGACGCCAACGCCGGTGTGGCCCGGCTGGAACAGCAACTGCTGCACCTGCGCCAGACGCGCGAACGGCTGACCCAGCAGCTGGCTGGTGTGCGTGCCGATCTGGCGCGGCTGACGCAAAGCCGCAGCGAGCTGGTGCGCGAGCACGAAGAGTGGGCGGGCCGCCACGAGGAAGGCCAGTTTGCCGCCGAAGAGGCCACCTTGGCCTTCGAGGAAGAAAACCAGCGCTTGCCCGAGCTGGAAACTGCGCTGCGCAATGCCGATACGGCATTCCAATCGGCGCGCGATGCGCTGGCCGCAGCGCGTTCCCGCGCGCAACTGGCGCAACAGCAGATTGCCCACCAGCAGAAAACGTTGACCACCCTGAAGGCACGTCAGGAAAGACTGGATGGCGAGCTGGCGCGGCTGGGGCAGGGCGATGCCGATGTACTGGGCGAGCAGCGTGAAGTACTTGCCACGCTGGCGCTGGAAATTGAAGAAAGTACGCTGGCCATTGCCGATACCGAGGCCGCCCAGCAGGCCGGACGCGAGCAGCAGGCTGCATTGCGCAGCGAGCGCGAGCAGGTGCGTGTTGATGTGGCGCAGCTGTCGGCGCGGATCGCTGCACTGCAGGACATGCTGCGTCAGGATGATGACCAGCCGCTGGCCGACTGGTTGCAGCGGCACGGGCTGGATGCGCTGCCACCCTTGTTCGATACGCTGGATGTAGACCCGGAATGGGCCGATGCAGTGGAAGCCCTGCTGGGCGAGCGCTTGTTGGCGCGCTGGGCGGACACTGTGCCGGACGACGCAGCGCCGGGTCGGCAAATGCTGGCCTTGCCGGGTAATGCGTCGGTACCGTCAATGGTGCCGGGCTTGTCCCCGTTGCTGGACAAGGTGCGCTGCCGCGACGCGCGCTGGCAGGCACACTTGAGGCACTGGCTGGCTGGCGTTTACTGCGTGGCCGATATACCGGCAGCGCTGGCGCAGCGCGCGCTATTGCCGGCGGGTGTGCAGCTGGTAACACCGCAGGGCCACCGACTGGATGCCATGGCGCTGCATTTCGGCGGCAACGAGGCCGGCAACGGTCTGGTGGCACGCAAGCAAGCGCTGCATGAGGCAGAAGCGCAACTGCAGCAACTGACGCCACGTTTGACCACGCTGGACGAACAGCTGGCTGCAACCGAACAACAACTCGCCCAACGAGAGCAACAGCTGCGCAGTCTGCGTCCCGCACTGCAGCAGCAGCGCGATCAGGCCGGCAAGGTGGAGCGCGAACTGGCGCGTGCCGAAGAAGCCAACCGCCAGGCGCAGGCGCAGCGCACGCAGCTGCAGGACGAACGCGAACTGATTGCTCAGCAGCTGGAAGAGGAAATGCTGGCGCAGGACGAAGCACAGGCATTGATTGATAACGCCAGTGACGCGTTGCTGCCATTGGAAGAAGCACTCGACAACGCGCGGCTGGCCAAATCCGAGGCCGAAGCCGCGTGCGAGCTGCAACGCAGCCGCTTGCGTCAGGCCGAACGCCATGCACAGGAAGCACGGTTTGCCGTGCAGGCAGCCGATGCACGCCGTGGCGAGCTGACGCGACGGCAGGAAGAGCTGGACACCCAACAGTCAGTGCAGGAAGAGCGCGCCGAAACGCTGGCCATCGAGCTGGAAGAGATCGACGAAGGCGAGTTCGACGTCGATTTCCAGCAGGCGGTGAACCTGCGCAGCGAAAAGGAACTGGCACTGGCACGGGCGCGTGATGCGCTGAATGGCTACGCGCAGACCATGCGCGAGCGCGAGGCGGAAAAACAGCGTATCGAGCTGGGTCTGGAACCGGCGCGCGAGCAGGTGAGCGCGGCACGCCTCAAAGAACAGGAAGCAAGACTGGCGCTGGAGCGCTTTGCCGAAGAACTGGCCGAAGCGGGTGCCGATGAGGCGGTGTTGCGTGAAAAGCTGGGCGCAGGGGTGAAGATATCTACCCTGACCGCAGAAATCGGCCGGCTCAGCCAGGCGGTGAACAATCTGGGCGCGGTCAATCTGGCCGCGCTGGAAGAACTGAATTCAGCGCGCGAGCGCGCTGGCTATCTGCAAGCGCAGGCGGCCGACCTGAACGCGGCGATTGAAACGCTGGAATCGGCCATCCGCCGCATTGACCGGGAAACACGCACCCTGCTGCAGGACACCTACGACACCGTCAACGCCAATCTGAAAGAGCTGTTCCCCACGTTGTTTGGTGGTGGCCACGCCGAGCTGGTACTGACCGGAGACGAAATTCTGGACGCCGGTTTGCAGATCATGGCGCAGCCGCCCGGTAAAAAGAACAGTACCATCCACCTGCTTTCCGGCGGCGAGAAAGCACTGACGGCGCTGAGTCTGGTATTCTCGCTGTTCAGGCTCAATCCCGCGCCCTTCTGTATTCTGGATGAGGTGGATGCCCCGCTCGACGATGCGAACACCTTGCGCTATTGCGAACTGGTGAAAAAAATGGCCGATCGCACGCAATTCCTCTATATCAGTCACAACCGGCTGGCGATGGAGATGGCCGAGCAGCTGGTGGGCGTCACCATGCAGGAACAAGGTGTGTCGCGGGTGGTCTCTGTGGATATCGAAGCCGCGCTGGAAATGCGTGATGCCGTGCCCGCCTGACCTAATGCCATTACGAATAACTCCCCTCAAATCGACCGATAGACAACCATGACCGATTTGCAACTGGGTTCACTGATTGCCGGTGGCGCGCTGGTCGCCGCCGTATACGGATTCAACTGGTGGCAGGAATACCGCTACCGCAAGCAGGCCAACAAGGCCTTTGCCCGCAATCAGCCCGATGTTTTGCTGGATACGCCCAAGAACATGGTGCGCAGTGCCGCCGGCACGCGGCTGGAGCCGACCGTGGCCGCGCCGCGCACTGAAGCGCGGCAGGAGCCGCAACTGCCCACCGGCGTGCCCGACGACTTCGATGATGATCTCGACGATGACATCCCCGTCGTGAACACCCCGGCCCCGGTACGCACTGCGGCACCTGCACCAGTGCGGGCGCCCGAGCCTGTGCCGGAACCAGTGCGCCCCGTGGTGCGCGAGCCGGCCCCTGCGCCTCAACCCGTCATGCGTGAGCCCGTGGTACGCGAAATTGCCGTACGTGAACCGGCGCCGGCGCGTGGTTCGCTGGATGGCGAAGATGTCGAGGTACTGGCCACCAGCCAGCTTGATCCCAAGCTCGATTTCGTTGCTGAAATCCATGCTGGTGAATTGATTGCAGCCGCAGATATCCCGACCTTGCCCGCCGGCAAGCGCGTGGAAATCATCGGCCTGAATGTCGATGACCAGTGGGAGATCGTTACCCCCAACAGCCGTTCGTCGTTTGCCGAGCTGCGCGTGGGCCTGCAACTGGCTGACCGACAGGGCGCGTTGACACAAGAACAGCTGAATGCATTCTGCATGGGCGTGCAGCAGTTCGCCGATGATTTCGAAGCTGTCGTCACCTTCCCGCAACGCAGCGCCAAGCTGCAGGCCGCTGCCGATCTGGATGCGTTCTGCGCCGATGTTGATGTGCTGATCGGCTTGAACATCCTGGCCGTAACGCAACCGTTTGCCATGGACAAGGTGCGTGCACTGGCCGAGCAGGCCGGGCTGGCGCGCGCCGGTGATGGCCTGTTCCACTACAAGAGCGATTCGGGCAAGACCCTGTTTACGCTGTCCAACCAGAACCAGCGCCCGTTTGGCCCGACCTCGGAAGGGCTGACGCTGCTGTTCGACGTGCCGCGCGTGGCAGGTGGCTTGGCCGTGTTTGACTACCTGAACGAGTTTGCCCACACACTGGCCAATACGCTGGCTGGCGATCTGGTGGACGACAACGGCAAGCCGCTGACTTCGGCCAGTCTGGCCAATATCCGCAAGCAGCTGGCCGGCATCTATGCCCGCATGGATGACCGTGGCATTGCGCCGGGCTCGATGGCGGCGCTGCGCCTGTTTGCCTGATGCTGTTGTTCCGTTGAACCTTGATGCGCCGCTGTTTTCAGCGGCGCATTGCATTCCACAGCCCAAAAACCTGTTGATCATGCGCTACATCGTCCGCTTTCATGACCGACCCGATACCGCTGCATTGCGCCATGAGGTGCTGGCGGCGCATCTGGCTTGGCTGGAACAGCACCGGGATCAAGTGCTGGTGGCTGGCTCGTTGTGGCCCGAGGCTGCGGAGCGCGCAGAAGGTGGCTTGTGGATCGTCGAAGCCGATAGCGAGGCCGCGATTCGCGACTGGATGCAAACCGACCCTTTCTGGACCTGCGGCCTGCGTGCCAGCGTGGAAATCTTCCGCTGGCGCAAGGCCTTCCCCGAACGCAACGTGGCGGTCTAAGCCGCCGGGACACCCATGACCCTGACTCCTGAACAACGCGCGGCCGAGCTGCGCGAGCTACTGAACCGTTACGCGCACGAATACTACGTGCTTGATCTGCCCACAGTGCCAGATGCCGAATACGACCGGCTGTTCCGCGAGCTGGAGGCGCTGGAAACGGCCCATCCTGCGCTCAAGACCCCTGATTCGCCGACCTTGCGCGTGGGCGGCATCATCCTGCCGCATTTCGAGCCGGTGACGCATGTGGTGCCCATGCTGTCGATCCGCACCGAAACTGATGTGACCGAGAACGGTGCGTTCAACTTCGATGCCAGCGTGCGGCGCGAGCTGGGTTTGCTGGAGAGCGATGCGCCAGTCGAATACGCGGCCGAGCTGAAGTTCGACGGACTGGCGATGAGTTTGCGTTACGAAGGCGGCGTGCTGGTGCAGGCCGCTACGCGCGGCGACGGGGCGACAGGTGAGGACGTCACGCAGAATATTCGCACCATCAAGCAGATCCCGCTGCGTTTGACCGGCAATGCGCCGGCTGTGCTGGAAGTCCGTGGTGAGGTGTATATGCGTCGCGATGATTTCGAGGCGCTGAACGAGCGGCAGCGCGAGCGTGGCGACAAGACCTTCGTCAACCCGCGCAATACCGCCGCAGGCGCGGTGCGCCAGCTCGACCCGGCGCTTGCCGCACAGCGGCCGCTGTCCTTCTTCGCCTATGGGCTGGGCGAGGTGGTGGGCTGGGACGCGATGCCACGTACGCATTCCGGCTTGCTGGATGCGCTGGCAGTGTTCGGCTTCCCGGTCTGTGCTGAGCGCGACGTGGTGCAGGGCGGTGCGGGGCTGGTTGGCTTTCATCGCCGCATGCGCGAAAAGCGTGATGGCTTGCCATTCGATATCGATGGCATCGTTTACAAGGTCAATAGCCTGGCGCAACAGCGTGAGTTGGGTTTTCGCACCCGCGAGCCACGCTGGGCGGTGGCGCACAAATATCCGGCACAAGAGGCGCTGACCACGGTCGAAGCCATCGATGTGCAAGTGGGCCGTACCGGGGCCATCACCCCGGTGGCTCGCCTTGCACCGGTATTCGTTGGTGGCGTGACCGTGACCAATGCCACCTTGCACAACGAGGACGAAGTGCGCCGCAAGGATGTGCGCGTGGGCGATACCGTGGTGGTGCGCCGTGCCGGCGATGTGATCCCCGAGGTGGTCAGCGTGGTGCTGGAGCAGCGACCGATGGATGAGCAGCCGGCGGCCGACATGTTTGCCGAACCGGCGCGTGTGCCGCGCTATGCGCCGTTCGAGCTGCCCAAGGCGTGCCCGGTGTGTGGCTCGCACGTGGTGCGCGAAGAGGGCGAGGCGATTGCGCGTTGCTCGGGCGGCCTGTTCTGCTCGGCCCAGCGCAAGGAGGCCATCCGCCACTTTGCCGGCCGCCGCATGATGGACATTGAAGGTCTGGGCGAGCGCTATATCGATAATCTGGTGGAACTGGATTACGTGCATGGCATTGCCGACCTCTATACGCTCACCCTGGAAAACTTGCTGGACATGAAGCGCCGCGCCGACGAGCGCGACGGCGCCACGCCGGACACCGTGCTGGCCGGCAAGGTGGCCACCAAGTGGGCAGACAATCTGCTGGAGGGCATTGCCGCCAGCAAGCAACCGCCGCTGGCGCGTTTGCTGTTCGCGCTGGGCATACGCCATGTGGGCGAATCGACCGCCAAGACGCTGGCCGACTGGCTGGGATCACTGGCGCTGATCCGTCGCGCGCCGGCCGCGCTGCTGCGCGTGCTACCCGATATCGGCAATGCCGTGGCATTGTCGATTGCCGATTTCTTTGCCGAGGCCAAGAACCAGCAAGCGCTCGATGCCTTGCTGGCAGCCGGTGTGGCGCCTAACGATGAGCACGCCCCCAGCACCAAGCTGCGTAGCCAGCTTGAACCGCTGGTGCTGCTGGTCGCGGCCGGCATACCCAAGCTGACCGAGTCCCGTGCCAAGCAGTTGCTGGAGCAGGGCGTGGAGCTGGCGGTGTTGGCACAGGCCGATGCCGCGCGCATTGATGCGCTGACCTTGCCGGCCGAGGTCAAGGGTGCGCTGGCCGAATGGCTGGCTGTGCCAGAGCAACGTAAGCAGCTCGAACAGCTTGAGCAATTGCGTAACGAACTGCTGACGGCACTGCCGGCACAAAGTGACGCGCAAGGCTTGTTCGATGGCAAAACCTTTGTGCTCACTGGCACCTTGCCCAACTGGTCACGCGACGAAGCTGCGGCGTTGATCGAGGCGGCTGGCGGCAAAGTGTCGGGCAGCGTATCGAAAAAGACCCACTACGTGGTGGCGGGCGAAGCGGCCGGCAGCAAGCTGGCCAAAGCCGAAGAACTGGGCGTACCAGTGCTGGATGAAGCCGGCCTGCGTAGCTTGCTTGGTGTGTAATTGTTTAAATTTTTAAACTTCACATTCCGGGAATTCGTGCTTGACGGGTTTGTTCATTTGAATAAACATGGCTGCGATGAATAAGCAGGAAGCCATCCATTTGTTCGGCAGCCAGACGCGGCTGGCCGATGCGCTCGGACTCGGGCGCTCGGCCGTTTCGCAATGGCCTGATGAACTCGCCCAGCGCCAGGCCGATCAGGTCCGTGGCGCTGCGTTGCGGCTTGGCTTGTTGGCTCAACCCCTCGCAAGGACTGATTCGATGCAGAAGGTACGTAAAGCGGTATTCCCGGTTGCCGGCATGGGCACGCGTTTCCTGCCCGCCACCAAGGCCAGCCCGAAAGAAATGATGCCGGTGGTGGACAAGCCGCTGATCCAGTACGCCGTGGAAGAGGCGCTGGATGCCGGTATCACCGAAATGGTGTTCATCACCGGCCGTAACAAGCGCAGCATCGAAGACCACTTCGACAAGGCCTACGAGCTGGAAAACGAGCTGGAAGCCAAGGGCAAGCAGAAGCTGCTGGATATCCTGCAGTCCATCATCCCGAAGTCGGTCACCTGCATCTATATCCGCCAGCCAGAAGCACTGGGTCTGGGCCATGCGGTGCTGTGCGCACAGCCGGTGGTGGGCGACGAGCCGTTTGCGGTGATCCTGGCCGACGACCTGATTGATGGCGGCACCAACTCCGAAATGGCGCGCATGGTCGAAGTGTTCGGCGATACGCATTGCGCGGTGCTGGGCGTGGAAGAAGTACCGCACGAGGACACCAGCTCCTATGGCATCGTCGAAGTGAACGACGTGAACGGCAAGCTGCGCATCAGCAATATCGTCGAGAAGCCGAAGCCGGAAGAAGCACCGTCCAATCTGGCCGTGGTGGGGCGTTACATCCTCACACCGCGCATTTTCCATCATCTGCAGCATGTGCAGCCGGGCAAGGGCGGCGAGATCCAGCTCACCGACGGCATTTTCGCGCTGATGCAAGAGCAACACATCCTGGCGCACAAGCTCAAGGGTACGCGTTACGACTGCGGCTCCAAGCTGGGCTATCTGAAGGCCACCCTGGCGTACGGCCTGAAGCACCCGGAAGTCGGTGACGAATTTGCTGCATATCTGAAAGATTTTTGCCGCGTGTAATCAACACTTAGGCAAACAGAGGGGCGGGCCTGCTGGCACCGCCCTTTTTTATTCCTTAAGATGCAATGAACAAGGGAGAGACAAACGCATGCCCGTCGTTCCGGCGCTGCAGCGCCGCGTAGTGCGCAAGGCCAGTTCATTTGCATGGGGTTGCCATGGCTGATGCCCGGGTTTATTGGGTGACAGGTCTGGCTGGTGCCGGCAAGACCACCATAGGCACGGCGCTGTATGAGCGCCTGCTGGCGGCTGGCCGCCGTGCGGTGCTGCTTGATGGCGACCGCCTGCGCGAGGTATTTGGCGGGCAGCATGGCTATAGCGTGGAAGAGCGGCGCCATCTGGCCATGTGCTATGCGCGACTGTGCAAGATGCTGCATGACCAGGGGGCAGACGTGGTGTGTGCAACGGTCTCGATGTTCGCTGCAGTGCGGCACTGGAATCGCAGCAATATCGATGGTTATAGCGAGGTCTATGTCGTTGCGCCGGAGAATCATCTGTTCGAGCGCCGCGCTTTTTATGCCGATCCGGCAGCATCGCACGAGGTGGTCGGGCTTAACCCGGCTTACGAGCTGCCTACCAATCCCGACGTGATTATCCATAATGATGCTCAAACGGCCCCGGCACAGCTGGCCGAGCATATTCTTTCCACGCTGGGCATTACCTTGCCACAGCCCGGCGGGCCGGTGGCGTAAGCCACGGCACCATTGAATTTATCCAGGAGCGCTGCCTTGAAAACCGAATGGGACTACACCACACTCGCTGACGCTTATCTGCAGCGGCCCGACTATGCCGACAGCGCGATTGACGATCTGGTCAAGCTGGCTGGCGTCAAGGCGGGCGACCCGGTTTGCGACGTGGGCGCCGGCGTGGCGCACCTGACCCTGATGCTGGCTGCGCGCGGCTTCCAGGTGGTGGCAGTAGAGCCGAACGACGCGATGCGTGCCAACGGCATCAAGCGTACCGAGGCACTGGGCAATGTGCGCTGGCACGAGGGCACGGGTGAGCATACCGGCCAGCCGGATCACGCTTATGCGCTGGTGACCTTTGGCTCGTCGTTCAACGTGACCGACCGCCCGGCAGCGCTAAAGGAAACCCAGCGCATCCTGAAATCGCGTGGCTGGTTTGCCTGCATGTGGAACCACCGCGATCTGGATGATCCGATCCAGTCGCGCATTGAGGCCATCATCCGCGAGCATGTCGAGGGCTATGGCTACGGCACGCGTCGTGAAGACCAGACCGACGTCATCAATGCCAGCGGCCTGTTCGGCCCTGTCCACCGCATTGAAGGCAAGGTGCTGCATCAGCAGGGTATTGAAGATTGCATCGAGGCCTGGCGCTCGCACGCCACCCTGCAGCGTCAGGCGGGTGACCGCTTCACTGCGGTGGTCGAAGCCATTGCCGCTTATCTGCGTGGTCTGGGTGTGGACAGCATCCCGATCCCCTACGTGACCAATCTGTGGGCAGCGCAACTGAAGGACTGATTGCATGCAGTTCCTGAGCAAGGCACGTACCCTTGAAGCATTGCAGCCCGTGTTGCGCAGCGCACGGCTGCTGCCGCAGCGGCTTTTTGACGTCGCGCGCTGGCAGACAGATGCAGATGCCTTGCTCGCTGAAATCCGCGCTGCGCGCTGGCCGGAGATGGCCGTGCGCAGCAGCGCGCAGGCTGAGGACAGTGCTGCCGGATCGCTCGCGGGCCGGTTCGAATCGGTCTTGCACGTTGTACCCGATGACTTGCCGCAAGCCATCGAGACCGTACTGGCCTCCATGCGTGAGGCCGATGGCAGCATCAATCCGGCCAATGAAGTGTTCGTGCAGCCCATGCTGGCGCGGGTGCAGATGGCGGGTGTGGCCTTCGGGCTGGACCCGGCCACCGGTGCCCCGTACTACGTGCTCAACTACGACGACAGCAGCAGCCGCACCGATAGCGTGACGGCCGGGCAGTCCAACCAGCTCAAGACGTTTTACATCCATCACCTGGCGCCACCGCAGTCCGGGCTTCTGGCTGGCGTGGTGGCGATGATTGCCGAGCTGGGCGAGGTGTTTGGCACCGCTGCGCTGGATATCGAATTTGCCGTAACCGATGGTGGCGAGCTGGTGCTGCTGCAGGTGCGCCCCTTGCTGCTGGCCGCGCCCGAGGTCGAGGCGGCTGGCCACTACCGCATGCTGGAGCACATCAGCGCCAAGATCGGCCAGGGCGTGCGGCCGCAGCCCTTTCTGCATGGCAGGCGCACCGTGTATGGTGTGATGCCGGACTGGAATCCGGCCGAAATCATCGGGGTGCGCCCCAAGCCGCTGTCACTGTCTTTATATAGAGAACTGGTGACGGACAGTATCTGGGCCTACCAGCGGCATAACTACGGCTACCGCAATCTGCGCAGCTTTCCGCTGATGCTGCATTTCCATGGCCTGCCGTATATCGATGTGCGGGTCAGCTTCAATTCCTTCGTGCCGCGCGATATCGATGGCTCGCTGGCCGACAAGCTGGTCAACTACTACGTCGACCGCTTGCTGGCCGCGCCCAATCTGCACGACAAGGTCGAATTCGAGATCGTGTTCTCGTGCTACACGCTGGATTTGCCGCAGCGGCTGGAGAAGCTGGCCGAGGCTGGTTTCACCGAGGCCGAGCGCCAGCGTCTGGCCGATAGCCTGCGCAATCTGACCAACCGCATCGTCGATAACGAAACCGGCCTGTGGCGCTCGGACCGCGACAAGCTGGCCGTGCTGGCCGCACGTCGCGACGAAATTCTTGCCGCCGATATCGATCGCGTGACGCGTATCTACTGGCTGCTGGAAGACTGCAAGCGCTATGGCACCTTGCCGTTTGCCGGGCTGGCGCGTGCGGGCTTCATTGCGGTGCAGATGCTGCGCTCGCTGGTGTCGGTAGGCGTGCTGGACCGTGCCAATTACGATGCCTTCATGAACGGGTTGGATACCGTCAGCGGGCAGATGACGCGCGATCTGGTGCAACTGGATCGCACCACCTTCCTTGCCAAGTACGGCCATTTGCGGCCAGGCACTTATGACTTGCTGTCGCCACGTTACGACGAAGCGCCGGACCTTTATTTTGATTGGCAGCGCCAGGTGGCAGAGCATACGCCTACATCGCCATTTGCCTTGTCGCTGGCGCAGATGCGCGCCATCAGCAAGCTGCTGGCCGAGCATGGACTGACGCACGATGTGGTGGGGTTGTTCGACTTCCTGCAAGCCGGCATCGAGCTGCGCGAATACGCCAAGTTCGTGTTCTGCCGCAACCTGTCCGACGCGATGTCGCTGTTCCGCGAGCTGGGCCGCGAGCATGGTTTCTCGCTGGAGGACATGGCGTATGCCGATATCCAGTGCGTGTATGAGCTTCACGCGGCCGGGGTCGATCCGGTGGCCTTGATCGGCGAAAGCATTGCTCGGGGCCGCAAGCGCTATGCCGAAACCTGTCAGATTGTGCTGCCGCCGCTGCTGACGCGTGCCGAAGATGCTTTTGCGTTCGAAATGCCGGCCACCGAACCCAATTTCATTACCCAGCGGCAAGTGACCGCGCCGGTGGTGTCGTACAAGGACCGGGATCATCTGGTGGGTGCCATAGTGGCCATTCCGAGCGCCGATCCGGGCTTTGACTGGCTGTTCTCGCACGATATTGCCGGCTTCATCACTGCCTATGGTGGTGTGAACTCGCACATGGCCATCCGTGCCAACGAGCTGGGTCTGCCGGCGGTGATCGGTTCGGGCGAGGTACTGTATGGCAAATGGTCGGCAGCCCGTATGTTGAATATCGATTGCGCCAATCGTCGCGTCGAGGTGCTGCGTTGAGGCCGGTGCTGGTCAGCCAGCGGGTTGACGTCATCGCCGGGCGCGATGAACGCCGCGATGCGCTTGATCAGCGTCTGGTGCACTTGCTGGCTGAATGTGGTTTGTTGGCGGTACCGGTGCCCAACCGGCCTGAACTCGTGGCCGAACTCTGGCGGGCGGTGCGCCCGCACGGCGTGGTGCTTTCCGGTGGCAATGATCTGAGCGCATACGGTGGCAGCAGCCCGGAACGGGACAATACCGAGCGCGCCTTGCTTGATCTTGCCCTCGCCGAACATCAGCCCGTGCTGGGCATTTGCCGTGGTTTGCAGATGATGGTGCATTACTTTGGTGGCAGCCTGCAGCGCGTAGCAGGGCATGTGGCAGCGCGGCATCAGGTCAGTGGCCTGCTGCGCGATCTGGTGCTCGATGCCGAGGTGAACAGCTATCACGATTGGGGTATTGCCGAGCAGGGCGACGTATTGCGCCCGCTGGCCCATGCGGCCGATGGCAGCGTAGAGGCGGCCGGTCATCACGGCCAGCGCGTGCTGGGCATCATGTGGCATCCGGAGCGCGAAGCCGTGCCCACCGCACTTGACCGCACGCTGATTGAACAGCACTTTGCCTGATATGCAATCCAGCCACGACCACGCCCGCATCGAAGCCGAACTGGTGCGCATTGCCCGCCTGGCTGGGGATGCCATCATGGCGGTCTATGCGCGCGAGGACCTTGGCGTACAGACCAAGGGCGATGGCTCGCCGCTGACGCAAGCCGATCTGGCTGCCAACCGGGTGATTTTGCGCGAGCTGCAACTGGCGTTCCCGTGGCCGGTGTTGTCCGAAGAAACGCCCATCGAATACCCGCAGCGCCAGCACTGGACGACCTTCTGGCTGGTTGATCCGCTCGACGGCACCAAGGATTTTCTGGACCGCAACGGCGAGTTCACCGTCAACATCGCGCTGATCGAGCAGGGCCGGGCCACGCATGGCGTGATTTACGCGCCGGCCATCGACGAGCTGTATTACGGCGCGGTCGGCGTGGGCGCTTGGTGCACGGTGCGCGGCAACAGCACCGCTTTGCCGCAACCGTGGGGCGGCAGGGCGCTGGCGCAAAGTCGCCATCACGACGTGCCGCAGGCAGGCGATTTTGCCGCGCTCAATGGCAATCCGCCCGCTGTCGCCATAGGCTCCGCGCTCAAATTCGGCCGCCTGGTGGCCGGGCAAGTGGATATCTACCCGCGTTTTACCGGCAGCAGCGAATGGGACACCGCCGCCGGTGACGCGCTGTTGCAGGCGTGCGGCTGCCAATTGCGTGCACTGCCCGGGCTGGTCCCCATGCGCTACAACACCGAAAGCCTGCGTAACCCCCATTTCATTGCCGCTGCACCGCATGTGCAGCTGGATCAACTGAGTTACCCGACATGACCCGAGCCATCATTCTTGCCGCTGGCCGCGGCAGCCGCATGGGCGAGCTGACCGCCGAACAACCCAAGTGCTTTACCCGCCTGCATGACCGCCGCCTGCTGGATTGGCAACTGACTGCATTGCGCGCCGCTGGCATCAACCAGATTGCCATCGTGCGGGGTTATAGCGCTGCCAGTTTTACCGAGCCGGTGCAGTACTTCGAGAACCCGCGCTGGGCCGAAACCAATATGGTGCGCACCCTGGCCGAGGCACGCAGCTGGCTGGAGGCCGATGATTGCATCGTCAGCTACAGCGATATTTTCTATTCCGCTGCCACGGTGCGCGCGTTGGCCGCCAACGGTGACGAACTGGCCATTTCCTATGATCCGGACTGGCTGGCTGTGTGGCAGAAACGCTTTGATGACCCGCTGGCCGATGCGGAAACCTTCCGCCGCCATGCCGATGGCCGCCTGGCCGAGATCGGCGCGCGTAGCGACAGCGTGGAGGCCATTGAAGGCCAGTACATGGGCCTCCTGAAGTTCACGCCGGATGCCTGGCAACGCGTGGCAGCGCTGCTGGACGAACGCGGCAGCACGGCAGACAAGCTGGACATGACGTCGCTGCTGCGCCACGGCCTGGCGGCTGGTTGGCGCATCGGTACCGTGCCGGTGGTTGGCCCGTGGGGTGAGGTGGACTCCGCCAGCGATCTGGCGGCTTATGCAGAGGTGGACTTCAGCCATGTTGCCGATTAACGATCTGGCCCGGCACAACGGGCCGCTGGATGGCGAAATCCGCGTCGCCATCGACCGCGTGCTGCAGCGCGGTTACTACATCCTTGGCCCGGAGAATCAGGCGTTCGAGGCCGAATTTGCGGCTTATCTGGGCGTGGCAGGCTGCGTGGCGGTCGGCAACGGTACCGATGCGCTGGAACTGGCCTTGCGCGCGCTGCACATCGGCCCCGGCGATGAGGTAGTCACGGTAGCCAATGCCGGCATGTATGCCGGCACGGCGATCCATGCCGTCGGTGCCACGCCACGCTATGTCGATATCGACCCAGCCAGCATGTTGCTGGATGTCAGCCTGTTGCCTGCGGCCACTAACGACAAGACCCGCGCCATCGTCGTTACCCATCTGTATGGCCGTATGGCCGATGTCGAGGCGGTAGTGGCGTTTGCCAGGCCGCGTGGCATCGCGGTGATCGAGGACTGCGCGCAGGCGCACGGTGCGCGGCGCAATGGCAAGCTGGCCGGTAGCGTGGGCGATCTGGCCGCGTTCAGTTTTTACCCGACCAAGAATCTGGGTGCGCTGGGCGATGGTGGGGCGGTGGTCAGCAGCGATGCCGGGCTGCTCGCCCGGCTGCGCGGGCTGCGCCAGTACGGCTGGACCAGCAAATACCACGTGGGCATGGCCGGCGGGCGCAACAGCCGGCTGGATGAAATCCAGGCAGCCATCCTGCGCTGCAAGCTGCCACATCTGGATGGCTGGAACGCGCGCCGCCGCGCCATCATCGCGCGCTATAACGCCGGCTTGTCCGGGCTGGGCTGGCAGCTGCCGCCCGCGCCGGGCGAGGGCGATGTGGGACATCTGTACGTGGTACGCGCGCCGCAGCGCGATGCAGTGCGCGCCGCGCTGACGGCGGCAGGCATCGCCAGCGACGTGCACTATCCGGTGCCGGATCATCAGCAGGCCGCGTTGCCAATGCAGGCAAGCCTGCCGGTGACCGAGGTTGCTGCTGCCGAGCTGCTGACCTTGCCGTGCTTTCCGGAACTGACCGATGCAGAGCTTGATCAGGTGATTGCCGCTTGCCGGCAGACCGTACAAGGAGGGCAACCATGAGCCATTTCGTTCATCCTGCCGGTTTGTGTGAAAGCCAGACCGTGGGCGAGGGTACGCGCGTATGGGCATTTGCCCATGTGCTGCCCGGCGCCCGGATCGGCGCCGACTGCAATATCTGCGATCACGTGTTCATAGAGAACGACGTGGTGCTGGGCGACCGGGTCACGGTGAAGTGTGGCGTGCAGTTGTGGGATGGCCTGCGTGTGGGCAATGATGTGTTCATCGGCCCGAATGCCACTTTCACCAACGACCGCTTTCCGCGCAGCAAGCAGTATCCGGAAGCGTTTGCTGCCACGCGCATCGAGCATCACGCTTCCATTGGCGCCAATGCCACCATCCTGCCGGGGCTGACCATCGGCCAGTATGCAATGGTGGGCGCAGGGGCCGTGGTTACGCATTCGGTGCCGCCCTATGCCATCGTGGTGGGTAATCCGGGCCGTATCGTCGGTTATGCCACCAACAATGCAGCCGTATCGCCCGAGCCGCATGCCCCGCACGTGGGCAGCACCACCGATACCGGTGTACACGGCGTGCAGTTGCGCGAGTTTCCGATTTTCGAGGACATGCGCGGCGCGCTGACGGTGGGTAATTTCGCCAGCGAAGTGCCGTTCATTCCCAATCGCTATTTCATGGTGTTCGCCGTGCCCAGCAAGGACGTACGCGGCGAACATGCGCACAAGGCGTGCGAGCAGTTCCTGATCTGCGTGCGCGGCAGCGTGCGTGTGGTGGCCGATGATGGCAAGGCGCGGCAGGAGTTCGTGCTCGATGGCCCGCAACGCGGGCTGTATCTGCCGGCAATGACCTGGGCCAGCCAGTATGCTTATAGCGCGGATGCCGTATTGCTGGTGTTTGCCTCGCATGCCTACGATGCGGATGACTATATCCGCGATTACGCCACATTCCTCGCCCAGGTTGGCGAGCAGGAAAACGCCTGATGTCCCGTGAAGTCCTGTGTTACTGCTATCACGTTTCGCATGTGCTCAATCTGGGGCAGATTCCGGCCTTGCTGGCCGAGCGCGGCTGGCGGGTGCGCTGGTTCAATGCTTTTCCGGCCGCATCGTTCCCGCTGGCACCGGCGCCGGGGGTTGAATATGCGTTCGAGGTGCCGCTGGAAGCAGTAGGCCAGCAGGAGGCTGATCTTTACCTCACACCGTATGTGGGGCAAAACGCCCACTTCCCGCGCCGTGCGCGCCGCGTGCACTTTCTGGTGTCGCTGACCGGGCTGGATGGCGTGTACGACCGTGCCATGTTCGACCATTACGATGTGATTGCCTGCGCAGGCCGCCACCACATTGATGATTTTGTTGCACTGGGCAATGACCGCCGCTGGCAGCGTAAATTGCTGATGCCGCTGGGCTATCCCAAGCTGGATGGCCAGCGCCGCCAGCTGGCCGCATCCAGCCTCACGCCGCCGGACGAGCTGACCGTGGTGTTCGCCCCCACGCATGCCTATTACATCAACCAAGGATTCTCCATTCTGCACCGTTATGGCGAGCAGCTGGTCGAGGCCATGCTGGCTGATGGCATGCGGGTGGTGTTCCGCCCGCACATGGAATCCTGGCGTGATCAGGACAAGCCGGTAGTCGAGCGCATCGTAGCGCGCTTTGGTGATCATCCTTGCTTCGAGCTGGATCGTTCGGGCAACTATTTCGATACCTATGCGCAAACACATTTGATGCTGACCGACATATCCGGCACGGGCTTCACCTACGCGTTCACGTTTGGTCGGCCAGCCCTGTTCTTTGCACCTGATGTGGCTGGCGAAGCCGGCATGTACGGCATTCAGTTCGAGCGGCGCGAGAATATCGGCCTGGTGGTGCGCTCGCAGGACGATCTGGTGAACAGATTGCGTCTGGCACAGCGCCATGCCGGTTTCCTGCAGCAACAGATTGCCGATTTCCGTGACTGGCTGTTGTTCAACCCCGGCGCCAGCGAAGTCTTCTTTGCCGATCATGCCGGCCATTTGCTGACCGGCGATGGCCCGGTGGCATCCTGGCCCCATATTCATCACGCTTTCTGAGCGGAACAGTTCTCTATGACGCAAGCAGCAGCCCGCCCGGATATCACCGTTGCAGTGATGTCGTACAACAATGCCCGCTATATCGGCCAGACCATAGAATCGGTGCTGACGCAGGAGGGCGTATCCGTTGAGTTGATCGTATTCGATGACCAGTCCAGCGACGATACGCTGCAGGTGCTCGACAGCTTCGTTGGCCGGTCCGGCTTTCGTTACGAGGTCAACCCGAAAAACCTCGGCATGATGGGTAACTACAACCACTGCGTGGAATCGGGTAGTGGTCGCTATGTGGTGGTGCTTGGGTCGGATGACCTGATTTACCCAGGCCATCTCGCCTCGATGTTTGCGGCGCTGGAGCTGCACCCGGAAGCCCCGCTGGCGTACACGCAGTGCAACTGGATAGATGAAGACGGCAAGCTGGTGCGCTATGCCGAGCATGCGGGCCACTATCCGCATAGCTATTTCGGCCATCGTGATGAAGTGGTTGATCTGCTGAGTGTCGACAACTACATCACGCCATCAGCAGTCATGCTGCGCCGTAGCGTGTTTGACGCGGTGCGACTGGCCGAAGGGCCGCTGCATCGCCCTGATCTGGTCGCCGGTGACTGGGAGCTGTGGACACGCATTGCGCGCCAGTATCCCGATTTCGTGTTCCTGCATCAGGCCTCCGTGGGCTACCGGGTGCACGGCGGGCAGATTTCGCAGAGTTTCTACGGCTCGGACAAGCCGCTGGCCGAACATACCGAGATTCTGGAGCTGAATCTGGCCGACCCGGCGGCGCGGGAACGCATGCAGGCTGCGGCTGCGCGCATCTGGGGCTTGTATACCGCCCGTTTGGCTAATTACGCCCCCGAGGTACAGGAAAAATACCGCGAACGTGCCACGGCCATTTATCAGGCGCTGTTCGTGCCGGCCGCCGTGCTGGTTGCCGCCGCGCCTGTGGCGACACCTGCACCGCAGCAGGCCGCTGGCGAGGCGCTGTTCTCGGTCATCATCACGACGTATAACCGGCCGGACATGCTGCGCGATGCCATTGCCAGCGTGGCGCAGCAGACTTGCCGCGATTTCGAGCTGTTGCTGGTGAACGACCATGGCGCACCGGTCGAGGACGTGCTGGCTGAATTCGCTGACCTGCCGATTACCTATGTGCGGCAAGGAAAGAACCGTGGCCTGTCGGCCGCGCGTAATACCGCGCTGCGCATCGCGCGCGGTCGTTTCGTCTGCTATCTGGACGACGATGACCTGATGTTGCCGGATCATCTGGAAACGCTGCGCCAGGGCATCCAGGCTGACGACAATGCGGTGTATTACACCGATGCCTGGTATGTGGGTGAAATCCTGCAGGATGGCCAGCGCATCGAGCGCAGCCGCGATATCCCGTACCGGCATGGCGGGTTCTCGCTGGAGCGCCTGCAGGTCTCCAATTACATCCCGGTCAACACCTGGTGCCACCCGCTGGCTGCCACACAGCGCATCGGCTTTTTCGACGAAAGCCTGCCGGCGTTGGAGGATTGGGAGTTTCTGCTGCGCCTGTCCGGCCAATACCAGCTGGTGCATCTGGAAGCGCCAACGGTGGAAGTGCGCGTGCGCGAGACCGAGCAGGACCGTATGTCGCAGCGCCAGCGCAAGAATTTCCCGGCGCTGTTCCGCGATATCTACGGCCGTCATGCTGGCATCAATACCGAGCTGGTTAGCAATGCACGTCAGCAGATGATCGCCAGCCTGGATGCGGAAATGCAGGCCGGCGCGGCTGGCTTGCCGCAGGCGCAGGGTGCATCTGCCGCTGCCGGCGAGTCGGTCTATCTGCGCTGGCAGGCCGAGCGCCAGCTGACCATTGCGCAGGGCATGTGGTTCGACGCACGTGCGGCGCAATTCGATCATCCGGTCAACATTCTGCCGGTGCTGATCGATACCGAAGGCGCCATGGCGCAGCTGGTGCGCAGCATACGCAGCCTGGTGGGCCAGTTGCGCCCGGCCACGCAGATACTGATTCTGTCCACCGCGCCAGAGCCCGCTTCTGGTGCCGGCGAGAATGTATTCTGGTATCACTGCCCCGAGGGTTGGGTAGATCCGCTTAACGCCGTCCTGCAGCAGGCGCAAACCGATTGGGTGTATCTGCTGCATGCCGGCGACATGCTGGACAAGCACGCCTTCCTGTTCCTCGAAGAACAGATACGCAGCCAGCCCAAGGTGGCGTGTTTCTATCACGATGAAGATGCTGTGCTGGCCGATGGCAATTCCTTCGACATGCCGATCTTCAAGCCGGACTTCAATCTTGATTTGCTGCGCAGCCAGGGCTACATCGGCCGCATGCTGGCCATTGCGCGGCCTGCCTATCTGCAACTGGGGGGGCTGAGCGCTGCCTTGGGTGAGCTCAGTCTGATCGACTTTGCCTTCAAGGCCGCCGAGCAGCTGGGTTTCAACGCCGTTGGCCATATTGCCGAGGTGCTGGGCCATGCCGGCGTGCCGCTGGGTGACTGGCTGAACGCCAATGCCGAATTGCACCGGCAGGCGGTGCAGGCGCATTTGCAGCGCATCGGCGCGCGTGCCGCCGCAATCGGCATCGCTGGCACCGACTTGACCCGTGTGGTGTTCGAGCATGCCGAGCAACCGCTGGTGTCCATCCTGGTGCCCACCAAGGATCAGTTACCGGTATTGCGCCGTTGCGTGGAATCGTTGCTGGAGCTGACCAGCTATCCGAACTACGAACTGCTGATTGTCGACAACAACAGTGAAACGGCCGAGGCCAAGGCCTATCTGGATGGCATTGCCGCCATGGGGGTCGAGCGCGTGCGCGTGCTGCGCTACCCGCAGCCATTCAACTTTGCCGCCATCAACAACTACGCGGCTGGCGAGGCGCGTGGCGATTATCTGGTACTGCTGAACAACGATACCGCCATTGTGCAGCCGGACTGGCTGCAGCAACTGCTAAACCATGCGCAGCGCCCGGAGGTGGGTATTGTCGGCGCCAAGCTGCTGTACCCGGATGGCCGCATCCAGCATGGCGGCGTGGTGCTGGGCCTGCGTGGCCCGGCCGATCACCCCTTCATCGGGCTGCCTGCCGATGCGCCGGGCTATATGAACCGGCTGGTGGTGGACCAGAACTACCAGGTGGTGACCGCAGCCTGTCTCGCCGTGCGCAAGTCGGTGTATCTCGAAGTTGGTGGCATGGACGAACAGGCTTTCACGGTGTCGTACAACGACGTCGATTTCTGCCTCAAGGTTGGCCAGGCCGGCTATCTGACGGTATGGACACCGCATGCGGTAGTGATGCATGAAGGCAGCGTCAGCCAGACCCAGATCGACCCGCAGAAGCAGGAGGCCAAGCGCAAGCGCTTCCAGGCCGAGCAGGCCGCCATGTACCACAAGTGGTTGCCGCTGCTGGCGCGTGACCCGGCCTACAACAAGAACCTGAGCGTCAATGGCAACGGTTACGAGATCGATCCGCGCCCGCTGCTGACCTGGCAGCCGCTGAGCTGGCGCCCGGCCCCGGTGGTGCTGGCGCACCCGGCCGACAGCATGGGGTGCGGCCAGTACCGCGTGATCCAGCCCTTCATGGCGATGGAGCAGGGTCAGCGCATTAGCGGCGGTATGTCGTGGGAGTTGCTCAACCCGGTTGATCTGGAGCGCATCTCGCCCGATGTGCTGGTGCTGCAGCGGCAGATCACCGATGAACAATACGCGTTCATGAGCGGCTTCAAGCAGTTCTCGACGGCCTTCAAGGTGTATGAGCTGGATGATTATCTGCCCAATCTGCCGCTCAAGAGCATGCACCGCAGCCATATGCCCAAGGATATCGTCAAGGCGCTGCGCCGTTCGCTGTCGCTGGTAGATCGCTTCGTAGTGTCTACTGCGCCGCTGGCCGAAGCTTATGCCGGCATGCACAGCGATATCCGCGTGGTGGAGAACCGCTTGCCGGTGGACTGGTGGTCGAACGTGCAGGGCCAGCGCCGTGCTGGCCGCAAGCCGCGTGTGGGCTGGGGTGGTGGCTCCAGCCACACGGGTGATCTGGAACTGATCACCAGCGTGGTGAAGGAACTGGCGGGCGAGGTGGAGTGGGTGTTTTTCGGCATGTGCCCGGATGCGCTGCGCCCGTTCATCCACGAATTCCACAACGGCGTGCCGATCGCCGAGTATCCGGCCAAGCTGGCCAGTCTCAATCTCGATCTGGCGCTGGCGCCGCTGGAATACAACCAGTTCAACGAGTGCAAGAGCAATCTGCGTCTGCTGGAATATGGCGCATGCGGCTTCCCGGTGGTGTGTACCGATATCGTTTGCTATCGCGGCGATCTGCCGGTGACACGGGTGAAGAACCGCCACAAGGACTGGGTGGATGCCATACGTGGCCATCTGGCCGATCTGGACGGCACGTTTGCCATGGGGGATGCGCTGCGTGAAGTGGTGCTGCGCGACTGGATGCTCAAGGACGAGCATCTGGATACCTGGCGCAAGGCCTGGATGCCGGACTGAACTGCGCTTCCGGCGTGGTTTTGGTGCAGCAAAACGTGATGCGGGTTTCCTCTGGCAGGACCCGCATCATTTTTTCCTAAAGTTTCCTTCAGCCCCGCCGATACAGCATACAAGGATGCAGCGTCGCATCCGACGGAGCATCTTGAAAAGTACGTTTTCTCGTGAGGAGAAACCATCATGGCATCAGTAATTAACACGAACGTTGCGTCGCTGAATTCGCAGCGCAACTTGTCGAATTCGCAGTCGAGCCTGAACACCTCGCTGCAGCGCTTGTCCTCCGGTCTGCGTATCAATAGCGCTAAGGATGACGCCGCAGGTCTGGCGATTTCCCAGCGCATGACAGCCCAGATCAAGGGCATGGATCAGGCCCAACGCAACGCCAACGACGGCGTTTCGCTGGCGCAAACAGGTGAAGGCGCGTTGTCGCAAATGGGCGACATCCTGCAGCGTATCCGTGAACTGGCCGTGCAATCGGGCAACGCTACACTGTCCGACAGCGACCGCCAGGCCACCAATTCGGAAGTCAGCCAGCTGACTTCGGAACTGGACCGCTTTGCGACCACCACCCAATTCAACGGCCAGAAGCTGTTTGACGGTACGTTCACCGCTGCCACCTACCAGGTTGGCGCCAACGCGAACGAAACCATCACGGCGACCACTGCCAACCTGCGTACCAGCCAGTACGGTACTTATCAGATTGGTGATGGCAATGGCACAGGCACACTGACCACCAGTAACTTCATTACCGGTGCAGGCGGCCAGGCTGTCGGCGCTACCGGTACTGTGAATGCTGCAAGCGGCGCTGTCAGCACCTCGGGTACTTTCAGCATCAACGGCACCAGCATCTCGGTATCGAACACCGACATGGCCAGCGACATCGCGGCCAAGATCAATCAGGCCAATACCGGTGTGAAGGCTGCCGCCCGTACCGAATCGGTGATCTCGATGGGTTCGGGTTCCTACACGCTGGCAGTTGCTTCGAAGAGCTCGACCTTCCAGTCGGTGACCTTCAACGTAACCGACGCCGACAACGACGGCACCATCGAAGCCGATGATTACCAGCAAGGTATCGCTGCATTCAACGCCAAGTCGTCGCAAACCGGTGTAACGGCCCAGCTGGCTACCTTCAAGGACAGCAACGGCACTACCACTTACGGTATCAAGCTGACCAACGACGATGGCTCCAACATCGTGCTGAGCTCGGCCAGCGGTGCTTCGAGCGGCTTCGGTGCTGGTGTTAGCGGCTGGAACTACGACTCGACCACCTCCAACGGTACTGACCAGCGTTTGACTGCTTCGTCGGTGGCGTCGGCCGGTTCGGGCAAGGTGACCTTTGCCGGTCAGGTTGTGCTGAACTCGTCGAACTCCTACTCGCTGACCACCACGACTGCAGCCTTCAGCTCGGGCGTGTTCTTCACCAGCGCAGGTAACTCGACTGGTACGGTATTTGGTGCCGGCTCGGGTTACTCGGCTGACTTGAAGACGGTTGAAAAGCTGGATGTGTCGAGCATCGAAGGTGCTACCCAAGCCCTGCGTATCGTCGACGACGCGCTGACCAAGATCAACGATCAACGTGCGAAGTTCGGTGCACTGCAAAGCCGCTTCTCCGCAACGATCTCGAACCTGGCCACAACGTCCGAAAACCTGAGTTCTGCACGTAGCCGGATCCAGGATACCGACTTCGCTTCGGAAACCGCTAACCTCACACGGTCGCAGATTCTGCAACAGGCTGGTACCGCGATGCTGTCGCAAGCCAACTCGCTGCCGCAACAAGTGTTGAGCCTGCTGCGCGGCTAAGCAGTCTAAGGTAAGCTTCAAGTAGCAGTGTGCCCCGGCCCGGTTCATCCGCGCCGGGGTATTCCCGTAGGAGGGGGTTCATTATGCAAATCCCGGCTATTTCAGGACTGAGCGGGTCCATCCCGTCAACGGTCGATCCACAGCAGCGTCAAGCCTTGCGTCCCAATGCACAGGCTGATCTGCAGGCTTTGAATGTGACCTCTACTGCGGTCAATGCAAGCGGTTCCGCACAGGGACAGCAGCCGCTGGAAGATGCGGTTAAAAAACTGAACGATACGGTCAAGCTGTTTTCCAACAGCAGCCTGCAATTTTCCATCGATCAGGATACGGGCACGCCGCTGGTCAAGGTGATTGATACTGCGACCAAGGATGTGATCCGGCAGATCCCGTCGGAGGAAGCGCTGGCCATTGCCAAGGCCATTGATCAATTCAAGGGCATGTTGATTAAAGAACAGGCCTGATTTGCCGATATGTAGGCAAACGGCTGCATAGAGGTATCCACCATGGCATCGATCACTTCGGCGGGCATCGGCTCCGGGCTGGATATCGAGGGCATCATCACGTCGCTGATGAATGTCGAAAAGCAGCCGCTGACGGTTCTGACCCAGAAAAGCCAGGCCGACCAGACCAAGATTTCAGCGCTGGGCTCCTTGCAGAGTTCGCTGTCCACCTTCCAGGCGCGGGTCATCTCGTTGTCCAATGCCAGCACCTACAAGAGCGTGAAGGGCACGCTGGGTGACAGCAGCATTGGCACGGTGTCGACCACCTCCCTGGCGCAGGCAGGCAGTTACAGCCTTTCCGTGACGCAACTGGCACAAAACCAGAAGCTGAAAACGGACGTTGCCTTTGGCACCGTCAGTGATCCGGTGGGGCAGGGTACGCTGACGATCCAGTTCGGTTCTGTGTCTGGCGGTTCTTTCCTGGCCAACGGCAACAAGGGCGCTTTTGATATCAAGATCGACAGCACCAACAACACGCTGACCGGCCTGCGTGACGCCATCAATGCCAAGAATGCCGGCGTTTCCGCATCCATCATCAATGACGGTACCGGTTTTCGTTTGTTGCTCAGCTCGACGGATAGCGGCAGCACCAACGGGATCAAGATCACGGCAGCAGACAGCGATGGCAACAATACCGATGCCAGCGGCCTGTCGCGCTTTACCTATGACCCGACCGCCACCGATGCGGTCAACCAGCTGACGCAGACCCAAGCCGCGCAGGACGCCAAGTTCACGCTGGACGGCATCGATATCGTCAAATCCAGCAATACAGTGACCGACGTGCTGCAGGGCGTAACGCTGAACCTGAGCAAGATCAGTGCGCTGGACAGCAACTCCAAACCGGTAACGACATCGCTCAATATTGCGCGTGATACCTCGGGCATCACGCAATCGGTGCAGGATTTCGTCAAGGCTTACAACGATTTCACCAAGTCGGTGAACGACCTGAGCTTCTATAACGCCGATGCGACCGACCCCACGCAAAAAGCCGGCGTGCTCAATGGCGACTATGTGGTGCGCTCGCTGCAATCGGAGATTCGTGGAACGCTGAATCAATCGTTGGGTTCCGGCAGCTATTTCCAGGGCTTGAGTGCCGTGGGGATCAATATGGACTGGAAGACCGGCAATCTGTCGCTGGATACCAGCAAGCTGAACAGTGCGCTGAGCACAAACCCGAATGACGTGGCTAACCTGTTTGCCGTCAACGGTTCGACCAGCAATTCACAAGCCACCTACATTGGCGCATCCGATGCCACCAAACCCGGCACCTATGCAATCAGCGTGACTACGCCGGCCACGCGCGCCAAGATTTCCGGGGTTGAAGCGCTCTATACCAAGATCGATGCCAGCAATCAGGCCATGTCGTTGACGCTGGGGAGCGACAATATTGCCCTGACGCTGAGCAACGGCAACTACACCCGTACCGGGCTGGCCGCGCAGATCAAGCAGCAGCTGCAAGCACAGGACGGCAGCAGCACCTTTACGGTGAACTACAACGCCACCAGCGGCAAATTCGACATCAGCCGTGTCAACGGCAGCGTGACCGATACGCAATCAGTGGCGTTTACGCCCAAGAGCGCGCTGAACATCCATGCCGACAGCGGCAGCAACAACGGTAACGACACACTGATGGTGGCTGTGGATGGTGTGTCGTCCGGCCAGATCCAGCTCACGCAGGGTGATTATTCATCGCCGGCTGCCTTGGCTGCCGAAATGCAGTCCAAGATCAACGGCGATAGTGCACTGAAGAAGGCTGGTGTGTCGGTGACCGTCACCTACAACGACCAGACCGGCGCGTTCGACATGCAGTCCAACCGCTATGGCAGTGCGTCCAATGTGCAGATCACCAGTGTTGGCGGTGATGCGCAGGCAACATACGGTTTGAAGTTCCTTAACGCCAGCGGTACCGACGTTGCTGGTACCATCAATGGCGAAACTGCGACCGGCAGTGGCCAGATGCTGACTGGCGCCGGTAATGCGCAGGGCTTGCAGGTTAGCGTAACCGCTACTATAGCCGGTGATCTGGGTTCGGTATCATTCAGCCGTGGCTTTGCCAGCCGTCTGGACCAGACCATAGATAACCTGATGTCGAGCAATGGCCTGCTGCAAAGCCGTATCAATGGCTTGAAGCAGGACATGAAGGATATCGACGACCAGGGCAAGACCCTCAACACGCGGTTGGCCGATGTGGAAAAACGTTATCGCGCCCAGTACACCGCGCTGGATTCGCTGGTTGCATCGATGAAGAACACCAGCAGTTTCCTGACGTCGCAACTGGCGTCGCTCAGCAGTCTGAGGTAACCGGGATGGCGGCGGTGACGCCAGCCCAAGGAATGGCAACATGAACACCCCAAAGACCGGGAAGGGAATACTATGACGGCCGCGGTCAAGAAAGCGCTGGATGCCTATGGCAAGCAAAGCCTGGAAACGGCGGTTGAAACCGCCAGCCCGGGCAGGTTGATCGTCATGCTTTACGACGGCGCCATCAAGGCGGCCCAGCTTGGCAAGTTTCACATGCAAAATGGTGATATCCCCGCCAAGGGGGCCGCGATTACGCGTGCGATTGCCATTCTGGATGAAGGCTTGCGTCTTGCCCTCGACAGGGAAAAGGGCGGCGAGCTGGCAGAGAACCTGGATGCGCTCTACATCTACATGCTGGGGCAGCTGTTCGAGGCCAATTTGAGCAACCGGCCCGAGCTGCTGGATGAGGTCGTGACGTTGCTGACACAGTTGCGTGAAGCATGGGAGAGCATCACCACTGGTGTGGCCACGCAGCCAGAGGTGGCTGAAATGCCGGCAGATCGTGGTCAGAATAGTGCCTTGAGCTATGGCCGTGCCTGATGTTTCCATCATTGTGCAAGCCATGCATGCGCTGGCTGCGCGCTTTAATGAGGCAGTCAGCCGTGGTGACTGGCAGGCGGTATTTGACGCCATGCCGCAATGGCAGGTGTTGCAGGGGCAGTTGCGCGACATAGACTGGCAGGCTATGGCACCGGCCCAGCGGGATGCATTGGCTCAGTCGCTGCGCAACCTGCAAACGCTGGTGGATGGCCTGGCCGAACACGCCGAGGCCTGGCGCCCGGAACTGGCCGCGCTGCTGCAGGGGAGTACCACCAGCAGCAAGTTGCAGCAGGCATATCGCTGAGCTGGCCGTTGATCGTGATGTGTGGTCCGGTGTACCGATGGGTTAGGTTTTGCCGCAAGTGTTGATTATGATTCCAATCAGAGGCGCGGATTTGCCTGGTGCCCGGGAGCAGAGATCATGAATGGCGGCATTGTGGTGACTTGGCAGCAACTGCTGTATGGCACACTGGTCCTCATTCTTTTCTATGTTGCCCAGCTCCTGCTGTTTTTGCGCAAGAACAACCGAGTAGGTCCGGGACGTGATCTGCACCACCAGCTTGAGGTACAGCGGGGTGAAATCGCTGCGTTGCGCCAGGAGGTCGAAGGCCTCAAGGTACGGCTTGCGGCGCTGCAACTGCAGCAACCCGCGTTGATTCAGGACGGGAATGCCGGCCATCCCTTAAGCGACGCCGAAGAAGAAACACCTTATGCGCAGGCCATACGCATGGCCAGGCTGGGGGCCGACGCCAATCATGTTGCGTCGGCATGCGGATTGACACGTGGTGAAGCCGATTTGATTGTTGCGCTTTATCGCCGCAACGAATAAAAGCTGCTCAAAACATGGCGCGGCGGTGCAGGCAAGGCTTGTCTGCCTGGTCCACCGGCAGGTGTCCGGGCAATGCCACAGGGTTTGCCCGCCACACCAGGGATAGGAGCGCAAGGAGCGCACAGGCATGCTGCCCGGCAATACCGCTATCAGTATCTTGCAGCAGTATCTCAAGGTCCAGGAAGGGCTGTTTGACGTCATTCGCCCTGCCGAGTCGGGCGAGCTGCGCTTCACCGTCGGCGAGCGCGTGCAAGCCACTGTCACAGGGCAATTGCCGGGTGGGCGCTTTGCGGTACTGGTAAAGGACCAGTTGCTGGACCTCAACCTGCCACGCAATACCGAGCCGGGTGAGAAACTGGTGCTGGATGTGGTGGCAGACCAGCCCAAGCTGACGTTCGCACTGGTCGAACGCCAACCACCAGCCGCACAGCAGCAGAATAATGCCCATCCGACCGCAGCCGGTGCGCCACAGCCCGAGCAGGCGGCCCTCAGCAAGGGCGCGCAATTTCTCAGCACCGTACTGGGCGGTAAAGACGAGGCAACTGCCAGCCTGCAGCTGACGCAAGCCGAAGCCTTGTTCGAGGGCACACCCGATCCCGCGCAGATCGCCAGCCGCCTGCAGCAGAAAGTGGCAGAGAGCGGTTTGTTCTATGAATCGCATCAGGTTGAATGGGCTGGCGGGCAGCGCCCCTTGCAGGCCCTGCTGCGCGAACCGCAGAACCAACCGGCGCAAGCATCCGCTGCGCAACAGCCTGTAGCCAATCCGGCGGCGGCAGACGCGGACACGCCTCTGATGACTGACCGCGCCCAGTTGCAAAGCGCTGCATTGTCCAGTCTGGCCGTGCAGGGCGGCGATGATCGCCCGCCCATCCAGAGCCTGGTTCAGCAGCAGTTGAACGCGCTGGAGCAAAAACCGCTGGTCTGGCAGGGGCAGGCCTGGCCGGGGCAACCGATGCGCTGGCAGCTGCAGACACAGGATGGTGGCGAGCGTGACGCCAACAGCCCCGATGATGCCGAGGCCATGCGCTGGCAAAGCCGGCTGGATTTGCATTTGCCCAGCCTGGGCAATGTGTCGATCAGCACCGATCTGTTCCAGGGACGTTTTTCGCTGCGTTTCCAGACTGACACCCCCGAGGCCGCACAACGCCTGCAGGCCGGGCAACAGCAGCTGGGGCAACAGTTTGTCGCAGCCGGCCTGACCCTGGCGGCGGTGCCCGTGTTTGCCGTCAATGGCGAGCCGGAGCCTGGCACGGTGAATGCCGAGGCAGCCCATGGCACGTAAGACCTTCCGCCCGCAGCCGGACCGGCAGCATGCTGTGGCACTGGCGTATCAGGAGGGCACGGCCTCGCCCAAGGTCGTTGCCAAGGGGCAGGGCATTACGGCGGAGAAGATCATCGAGAAGGCGCGCGAGGCTGGTGTGTTCGTGCACGAATCGCCCGAGCTGGTGGCTTTGCTGATGCAGGTAGACCTTGACCAGCGCATTCCGCCGCAGCTGTATCGTGCCATTGCCGAGCTGCTGGCCTTTGTTTATGTGATCGAGCGCGGTGGTGATGCGCCGGCACCGGTATTTTCCCTAGCTGATCTGCAGGGCGATTCGGCGCTATAAAGCAGGAATGGCTGATATTTGGGCCGATGCTTGCCAACTGTGCCGATCCGATGACTGCTTCCCCCTCTTCTGCCACATCCCGCTATGCCGTTGCCGCACTGTTCCTGCTGTTGGGGGTGAACTATGGCAGCTGGGCCGCGCGCATGCCCGCACTCAAGACCATGCTGGGCCTGAGCAATGCCGACATCAGCTATCTGCTGCTGGCCAGCGGGCTGGGCTCGGTGTTTTCCTTTCCAATCACCGCCACCTTGCTGCACAAGCTCGGCCCGCGCCGGCTGTGCTGGCTGGCCAGTGCGCTGTTGCCGCTGTTGTTGATCGCGCTGGGGTACTCACCCAGCTACGGCTTTGCGCTGGTGGTCATGGTGCTGGAAGGTTTGGCGGTCAGTTGCCTGAACGTGGCGATGAACGCACAAGCGGTGACCGTCGAGTTGCAAGGCGGCAAGGCCATCATGTCGCGGCTGCATGCCACCTTCAGCCTGGGTACGCTGGCAGCAGCTGGTATTGCCTATGGCTTTACCAATTTCACCGCCAGCGTGCCGCTGCATTTTTGTGCAGTTGCCTTGTTGATGTGGCTGGCCGCAGGCTGGGCTGGCCGGCATCTGGTGGCGGACCCGCCGCGCAACGAGGTGGACGTGGCACGCCAGCCTTTCTCCGTGCCGACCGGCGCTGCGCTGTGGCTGGTGCTGGGCGTGTTTGGCGGCACCATCGTCGAAGGCTCGATGTCGGACTGGACCGCCCTCTATCTGAAAGAGCGCACTGGCGCGAGCGATGCCATGGCGACCTGGGGGCTGGGCTGTTTCTCGGTCACCATGTCGCTGTCGCGCTGGTTTGGCGATCTGGCCCGCACCCGCTTCGGCCCGCGCGCGCTGCTGCTGTATGGCGGCGTGATTGCCGGTGGTGGCTTGGGCGCTGCAGTGCTAATGGGGGGCTTTGTGCCCGGCCTGCTGGGGTTTATTGCGGTCGGGCTGGGGGTGGCCGCCGTATCGCCGTGCCTGTATCAAGTGGCCGCGCGGCAGGGGCCGGTGGCGCTGGCTGCCGCGACTACCACCGGTTCATTGGGCTTGTTGGTGGGGCCACCCATCATTGGTTTCATCGCACATCACAGCCATCTGGGCTGGGGGCTGGGCTTTGTGGCGGTCAGTGTGGCGCTGATCGCCTATGCCGCAACCCGCATCGACTGGTGAGCCAGGGTCAGAATACGCCCAGGCCCTTGAGCAGGATGACGGTAATCAGCAAGGGCGCTACATAGCGCGCCAGCACATGCACCAGCCGTATCACGCCGCTGTTCTGCAGCTGCCCGTCGTTGCCGAGCGCTGCCTGCAGCCTGGGCAGGCCATACACCCAGCCCACGTAGACCGCGATCAGGATGCCACCCAGCGGCAGCAAGATGTTGGAGCTGATGAAGTCGAACAGGTCGAACGCATTCAGCCCGAACAGCTTCCAGTCCGCTGTGCTGCTTTGCGACAGCGCTGCTGGCACACCCAGCACGGCAATGGTGACAATGGACAGGATGGTGGCCTTGCGGCGGCTCCAGCCCAGCCGCTCGGTCAACATGGCGACGGGTACCTCCAGAATGGACAGAATGGCGCCAGTAGCGGCAATGGCGGTCAATAGAAAGAACAGCGCCATGAAGATGCTGCCCCCCGGCATGCTGTGAAACACCGCTGGAATGGTCATGAACACCAGCGATGGCCCGGCTGACGGCGCAAAGCCGAACGCGAATACGGCCGGAAAAATGGCCAGACCGGCCAGCAGCGACACGCTCAAGTCCGCCAGCATCACGCGCAGCGCGGTAGCGGGGATGTTCTGCTCGGCGCGGAAATAGCTGCCGTAGGTAATCATGGTGCCCATGCCGATGGAGAGCTTGAAGAACGCCAGCCCCATCGCCGTCAGCACCACCCCGGTGGTGATCTTGCTGAAATCCGGCTTGAGCAGGAAAGTGAGCCCGCCCATGGCGCCGGGCAGGGTCAGGCTGCGGATGCACAGCAGCACCAGCAGCAGGAACAGCAGCGGCATCAGCCGCTTGGTGACGGCCTCAATGCCCTTGGATACGCCCAGCATGATGATGCCGCCGGTAAACGCCAGCACCAGCCATTGCCACAGCAAGGCTTGCATGGGCGAGCTGACCAGCGACTGAAAGGTGCCTGCCGCGCTGTGCGGATCGCTGAATTGCAATTGCCCGGCCAGCGCCTTGACGATGTAGGAAAATACCCAGCCGGCGACTTCGGTATAGAAGGCCAGGATCAGCACGGCGGCTACCAGCCCCATGTAGCCTATGCTCTGCCAGAAGGGCTGGCGCGGTGCGAGCTGCGCAAAGGTGGAGACTGCATTGGCGCGTGCGGTGCGGCCGAGCATGATTTCGGCAATCATCACCGGCAAGCCGACCAGCAGGGTGGCCAGCAGATACACCAGCAGAAAGCCGGCGCCGCCGTTGGTACCGGTCAGGTAGGGGAATTTCCAGATGTTGCCCAGGCCGACGGCCGAGCCCAGTGTGGCGACGAGTACGCCAAAGGTAGAGGTGAAGCCATCGCGTTGCGACATGGTGCAAATCCTGTGCTGGCCATTGTGAGGGCAGTCGATTGCGCTGGCGGGCCGAAGCGGGTGGCTGGGGCCGGAAAGCGCAATCTCCGGGCGCGTAAGGTGCCCGCGTTGCGCAGGGGCGTCCATGCGGGTTTTCCTTACACTTTCGTTTATAGCCTGTTGCATGACGGTGTGGTTTGCGCTGGATCATGCCAACCGGATTTGTGGTCGAGATTCAGTACGCACGCGCTTTGTGGGCAGGCAACGCGTTAAAATGGCGGCATGACCGATGACGTAACCGCCCAGCCCACTGCACAGCCAGAACCCGACGAACGTTGGACTGCGCTGCTCGCGCAAGTGAAAACCCTGCCCAATCTGCCCGGGGTGTATCGCTACATCGCGGCCGATGGCGCGGTGCTGTATGTGGGCAAGGCGCTGGACCTGAAAAAGCGCGTTGGCTCCTACTTCCAGAAAAACGACCAGAGCCCGCGCATCAAGCTGATGCTGACGCATGTTGCGCGCATCGATACCACCGTGGTGCGCTCGGAAGCCGAAGCGCTGGTGCTGGAAAACAATCTGATCAAGGCCTTGTCGCCGCGCTACAACATCCTGTTCCGCGACGACAAGAGCTACCCCTATGTGGTACTCACCGGCCACAAGTCGCCGCGCTTGGCGTATTACCGGGGCGCGCTGGATAAGCGCAACCGCTATTTCGGGCCGTTTCCGAACGGCTATGCGGTGAAAGAGTCGATCCAGCTTTTGCAGAAGGTATTCAAGCTGCGCACCTGCGAGGACACGGTGTACGCCAACCGCTCGCGCCCGTGTCTGCTGTACCAGATCAAGCGTTGCTCTGGCCCCTGTGTGAACCTGATCAGTCCCGAGGATTATCAGCGCGACGTGCAGCATGCCGAGCGTTTTCTCAGCGGCAAGGGCTCCGAGCTGCTGGAGGAGCTGGAAACACGCATGCAGGCTGCATCGGACAGCTGGGACTTCGAGCTGGCGGCTGCCTTGCGTGATCAGATCCAGTCGCTGGCCAAGGTGCAGGAGCGGCAGTTTGTCTCCAGCAATACCAACGAGCTGGATGCCGATATCGTCGCCTGCGTGATCCGCCAGGGCACACTGTGCGTGAATCTGGCCATGGTGCGCGGTGGCCGCCACGTGGGGGACAAGAACATCTTTCCTAGCCATGGCGAGGACTACGACGATGCTGAGGCGCTAGCTGCGTTTCTCGCCCAGCACTACCTGGAACGCAGCGTGCCACCCTTGCTGCTGTGCAACCCCGCGCCGGATGGTGCCGCGTTGATTGCGGATCTCTTGTCCGAGCAGGCCGGGCGCAAGGTCGTCATCAACAGCAACCCGAACGGCGAGCGCCGCGTGTGGCTGGAAATGGCCACCAAGAATGCCGAGCTGGCCATCTTGCAGCGGCAGGCGCAGGCCGCCAGCCAGGCCGGGCGCTTGACCGCGCTGGTCGAGGCGCTTGATCTGCCCGAAGAAACGCAGCGCATCGAGTGCTTTGATATCTCGCACACCATGGGCGAAGCCACGGTTGCGTCGTGCGTGGTGTTTGACCGTGGCGACATGCAGCCCAAGGAGTACCGCCGCTACAACATCGAAGGCATTACCGGTGGTGATGACTATGCGGCGATGAAGCAGGTACTGACGCGCCGCTATGAAAAGGTGGCCAATGGCGAGGGCAAGATGCCCGATCTGATCCTGATCGACGGCGGCAAGGGCCAGCTGACGCAGGCCGAGGAGGTGATGGCCGAAGTGGGGCTGACCCAGCCCACCTTGCTGGGCGTGGCCAAGGGCGAAACGCGCAAGGCCGGGCTGGAACAGTTGATTGTGGCCACCACGCATGCGGTGATCCGCCTGCCGACCGACCACGCCGGGCTGCACTTGATCCAGCAAATCCGCGATGAATCACACCGCTTTGCCATCACCGGCCACCGCGCGCGGCGCGCCAAGGCGCGGGTGGCGTCCAGCCTGGAAGATATCGAAGGCGTAGGGCCGAAACGGCGGCAGAAGCTGCTGGCGCGTTTCGGTGGCCTGCAGGGGGTAAAGGCCGCCAGTGTGGACGACCTGATGCTGGTGGACGGCATCAATGCAGAGCTGGCTGAGCGTATTTACGCCGCATTGCGCTGATGCGGAGGGATCAGCCGGCCGGCTGGTACACCATGATCTCTTCGCCATCGACCAGCTCACCGGTCGCCACCCAGCCGCAATGGCGGTAAAAGCCGTATGCCCGCACTGCACTGTCCGGATTGGCGCTGAGCCAGATGCGCTGGTGGCCGCATTCGGCCGGCCAGGCGGTGACTTTGGCAAGCAGTGCCCGGCCGATGCCACGCCCTTCGTATTCGGGCAGCACTGCCAGCACCAGCATTTCCCCACCGTCGCGGTCGCCGCTGGCGAAGCCGACAATTTGCCCATCCACCTCGCACAGCCAGCCACGCACCAAGCCGGTGTGCAGCGCCTCGGCGGCGCTGTCCGGCGTGATGCCGCGTGCGGCCAGTTCGGCCACGCTCATGGCGTTTTCGCGCGTGCGGGCGCGCAAATCGAACAGGGTGGGGAAATCTTCGCTGCGGGTTGCGCGGATGTGCATGGTTTCAGGCGGTGACAGGGCGGGCGCGGGGTTTGCGGCGAACATATAGTGTCTTGTAAACGCGCGCAACCACACTGCCCTGTGCGTCGATGATATCGACGGTAAACTCGGGCAGGTATTTGTCGCCGTTTTCCGTTTGGTCGCGGATATGCGCCACGGCGGTGGCATCAAGCCGGAACTGCGCCTTGACCACGCCACGCCCCGGCGCCAGAAAGTCGATGCGCGCGCTCTGATCCCACACGTAATACTCACCACCCAGAATCTGCATCAACATCAGCATGTACCACGCATCGGTCATCGCAAACAGGCTGCCGCCAAAATGCGTGCCGACGTAATTGCGGTTGTACCAGCGCAGGCGCAGCTCGACATCGAGCGCATGGTAGTCCGGCGTGATGCGGGTGGCGTGGATGCCGGTAAGCAGGAATGGTGGCCACAGGTTGACCAGATGGCGGAACAGCGCAGCGTTCATGGCAAGGTACCCGGTGGGAATGATCAAGCAACAATATCAAACGATCGTTTTATTTTCAACCGGGTCTGATGGTGTGGCTGGGCACATTGAAAGGGCGCCGGGCCGGGCATGTAGCCGCGAGCACGCCCTGCGGCTTGGCGCACGCCCTGTTGCTGGCGGGCCTGTTCTGGTCCGCCAGCAACCGGGTTTGCGCTTAATTGCAGCCGGGGAATTTGAACGTGCCGATACGGGTGCTCCAGTTGAATGCGCCATTGGCCTTCAGGTATTCGTTGGTGTACCAGAAGGTGCAGTCGTCAGCGGGGTCTATGCTCATCGCGCTGTAATCGCCCCAGCGGGCCAGGTTGTAGCCGCTTTGCGAGCCGGAACCCTCGATCAGGCTGGTTTCCGCCTGCATGGTGCCTAGCGGGTCGCTCACTGCGCGGCTGGTATAGCGGATGGCTGGGTGCAGGCTGGCGCTGGATACGCTATAGCCAAGTGCGGCATTGCCCTGTTTGTCCATGGCGATGGAGCCCATCCAGCGGTAACTGCTGTCCGGTGCATAGGTTGCCTGTTGATAGACCACTGGCGTGCCGCCGGGGTTGCGGATTTCATACCAGCGTACACCGCTATTGCTGCTGCGCCGGCCGCTGCTGACGTTGACCGAATGATTGACCACCAGCGCTTCGTGATCGCCGAAGTTGCGATAGGCCAGCCGGTACATCAAGCGGTCGGCCAGTGAGTCGAGCTTCTGGCTGGTGCCTGCTTGCGGTACGCAGGTGCCGCCGCCGCAGGCGGTGCTGAAACTGGCTACGGGGATGGCAATCGGGCCTGTCAGTGTCGAGAGCGACGGGTTGGCCCAGTTGGTGTGGAAACGCCAGAGGTTGAGCTTGCCGGCCGCAAGGGCCAGCAGGTAGTCGGGCGCCCCGGCCGGTGGTGGCGTGGCACCGTCGAGATCGGCTGGCAGCAGGCCACCGTAGCTGCTGGATAGCTGGAAGCATTGCTGGGCGGCCAATGCACCGGTCAGCATGGCGTTGCGGTCATAGACGCAGGTCTTGGCGCCGATGAACGAGTTGCTCTTGAACATGTTGAAGGTGATGTAATAGCCGTCCGGCCACACACCGATTTTCGGATAATCCGGAAAGAGGCTGCCGTAGTTGAACGCATAGCGGTAGTAGCCACCCGTGGCATCACTGCTCTGCGAGACGGCCACGCACTGGTAATAGGGCGCGGCAGTCACGGCAAACTGGCTGATGATCCAGCGCCCGGCGGCCTTGTCGTAGACCACTACCGGATCGCCATCGTTGTCGGCCTCGCACGGGCCGCCAAAGCCTTGCCAGAGCGTGTTGACCGGTACCGGACCATAGATGGCTTGTTTGGTCGCCTTGTCAAACACCGCCAATGCGGTGTTGACCAGCTGCACATACTGCGTGGCACCTACCGCACCATTGGTATCGGGTGGGGCGGAGTCCACGGTGAAAGCGCCTTGCGGGCCGACGAATCCTGCGCCTACCCCGTCTACCCCCAGCCCGGCCAATGTGGCGGCGGTCAGCGGGGTGCTCTGTTGCAAGGCGCCGTCCGGCGGGCTGCCCGGTCCGTCGAGGAAGGGCAGCTTGTGCATCGGGTGTTCGCGGGGGCTTTTGGCAAAGTCATCCGGCCGGGGCATGGTGCCGCGCAGCGAATGCAGCTGATCGTGCTGCACGGCGGCATTGACCTCGACCGACGGCGAATCATCGCCCGGCTGCGCATGCGCCGCAGGGAGGCCAATTGCAGTGAAAGTGCATAGTGCCAGCGCATAGCGGCGGGCTGGGCGACGGATTGCCATGGCGACAGACTCCCTGAGCGCGGCGGCGCAATTCGATTCCGGCCTGCATGTCAGCTCATCTACGCGTCGCGGCGCAGCAACTCCCTTATCCGTAAACTATACGGCGCAGGGCAGGCCAAGGCCATGTACGTCCGTCACCCTGCAATGGCCTGACAATCTCTTGAACGGCCGTCATGGCTGCTGTCATTTTCGCGCCAATTGCAACGACTAAGTAGGCATCCGTCATGGAGTAGCTTATGAAAACGATCAACAGTTTGTGGGCCGGCGCCTTGCTGGCTGCGACCGCGCTGGCGGGAGAGCCGGCGTGCCGCATGTCGACCACGCACAGCAGCGAGCCGGCACCGGTACTTGCCGAGTTGTACACCTCGGAGGGATGCAGCAGCTGTCCGCCTGCGGAACGCTGGTTGAGCGGCCTTGCCGCAGCAGGCCTGCCAAGAGCGCGGGTCATCCCGCTGGCGTTTCATGTCGACTATTGGGATTACCTCGGCTGGCGCGACCGCTTTGCCGATGCGGCCTATACCAGACGTCAGCAGTCCAGAGCTCGTACCAGTGGCGCGTCCTTTGTCTACACCCCGCAGTTGCTGCTGAACGGACGCGACACGCGCAGCTGGATCGGGGGCTATGACGTGCTGCGCAACAGGGAAAAGGCGCAAGCAAAACCTGCCGCCGCGCTGTCGATGCTGCTGCAGGCTGACCCGCAGGGGCTGGTTGCAGCCATGCGGATCGAGGATGCGCTGCCGAACCAGCAACTTTATCTGGCCCTGTATGAAGACGGCTTGAGCAGCCAGGTGCAGGCGGGTGAAAACAAGGGCGAGCGTTTGCTGCACGACGCGGTCGTGCGCCGCCTGGCTGGGCCGTTCCCGGTGGGTACCGACGGAAAGCTGCAAACGCACGTGGTATTGCAGCCACCGCCAGGGCAGGATTTGCAGCGCAGCGGGGTAGCCGCCTGGCTGGAAGATGCCCAAGGCGGGGTGGTGCAGGCCATTGCCGCGCAGTGTGTACGTTAGCTGTCGCAGACCATTTACGCTTACTTAACAAGCTTACTGCTTCAAGCAAGCCCCGCTTGTGGCTAAAATACAGCATTTACCGCCTCCCGGATCGCCTGTCGATGCCGTTCAATCTGCCCATATTCCTGACCTGGCTGCGCGTGGCGCTGATTCCGGTCTTCGTCGGCCTGTTCTACATGCCGAACGACCTGCCAAGCATCGAGGTCAAGAACATCGTTGGGACGCTGATTTTTGCCGTCGCCGCGCTGACCGACTGGTTCGACGGCTATCTGGCGCGCCGCTGGAACCAGACCTCCAGCTTCGGCGCCTTCCTCGACCCGGTGGCCGACAAGCTGATGGTGGCCGCGGCGCTCATCCTGCTGGTCGAGCTGGGCCGCGCACCGGCGTGGCTGGCGGTCATCATCATCGGGCGCGAGATCACCATCTCGGCACTGCGTGAGTGGATGGCGCAACTGGGCAAATCGAAAAACGTGGCGGTTGCCTACATCGGCAAGCTCAAGACTGCGGCGCAAATGATCGCCATCCTGCTGCTGCTGTGGTGGGGGCCGCTGCTGCCGGGCATTCCCACCCCGCTGTTCGGGCAACTGGCCCTGTATGTGGCCGGGGTGCTGACCATCATGTCGATGTTCTATTACCTGCGCGTCGCCGCCCAGCAGTTCAAGGGCCAGTGAGCGCATGACCCAACCCCGCACCGCCGGTCTGTTTGCGATCGGCGGTTTTTATTTCTGCTACTTCGCATTTACCGGCTTGTTTCAGCCTTTCTGGGGTGTTTATCTGGCGGCGCTGTCGTTTCCGGCCTGGCAGATCGGCATCCTCACCTCGCTGACGCAGATCAACCGCATCTATGCCCCCGTAGCATGGGGCTGGCTGGCCGATCACACCGGGCGGCGCTCGCTGATCTTGCGGGTGGCCGGTGCGGGCGCGGTGGCCGGTTTCGTCTTTCTGCCTTTCGTGCACGGTTTTGGCGGCATCCTGGCTGCCGTCCTGTTTGCCACCTTTTTCTGGAGTGCTGCGCTGCCGCTGGTCGAAGCCCTGACCATGAATCTGCTCAAGGGCGATGGCGGGCGCTATGCGCGCTTGCGCGTTTGGGGATCAATCGGCTTCATCGTGACCTCGATTGTTGGCGGGTACTGGATGCAGGCATTCGGCATCCAGGTGCTGCCGTGGACGGTGCTGGGGGTCATGTGCGGCCTGGCGGCCTATGCCTGCCTGCTGCCCAAGGCACCCGCGCAGGCGCATGCACACGAACGCGCCGCAGGCTTTGGCGAAATCATGGCCCGGCGCGAGGTGCAGGTGGTGTTTGGTTGCTGTTTTCTGATGCTGCTGTCGCACGGACCGTATTACAGCTTCTATTCGATCTTCGTCACTGATCTGGGCGTGGCCAAAAGCAGCGTGGGCTGGCTGTGGGCGCTGGGCGTGACGGCCGAGGTTTGCGTGTTTCTGTCCATGCCATGGCTGACCGCGCGTTGGTCCACGCGGCAATTGTTCCTGTCGTGTTTCCTGGTGGCTACCGGGCGCTGGTTGCTGATTGCCTTCAGCGGCGGCCATCTGGCCTTGCTGTTGCTGGCCCAGCTTGGCCATGCCTGGACCTTTGCCATCTGCCACGCTACCGGCATGAGCTATGTGCACAGGCATTTTGCCGGGCCACACCAAGGCAAGGGGCAGGCGCTGTATATCGGCGCTTCGTTCGGCTTGGGGGGCAGTCTGGGTGGTGTGCTGGCGGGAGCGGCCTGGGTGCCGCTAGGCGGCACTAGCTGTTTCCTGATTGCAGCGGGCATCGCCTTGCTGGGCTGGCTGGTGGCGCGTGCCGGCCTGCGCGAACCGCCTCAGGCGGCCTGAAGCAAGGCCGGGTCGAGGTGCTGGCGGGCGCTTTGCACCAGCCCGGCAATCAATTCGTGGTCAATGGGCAAGGGCTGCGCGGCTGCTTTGCGCCCCGTCGCTACAAAGCGCCAGTCGCCATTGCTGCCAACCGTGCGCAACTCGCTGCGGCAATTGGGGCAATCAAGCAAATCGCCGCTGCGCGCCTTGCGCGGCACCGCAATGATGGGGCCGCAGGCCGGACAGCTTTGCAGCGGGATGCCGGGTTCGGAATGTCCAATGATATGAGTCAGTGCGCCGGCATGACCCAGTGCGATAAAGCGCTCACCCAGCTCCCGGTCGAATTGCCGGCCCAGATTGTCCCCGATGATGTCCAGCGCGCGCTCGATCGGCATGCCGGCGCGGTAAGGACGCGTCGACGTCATCGCGTCGAAGGCATCGGTGAGGCCGACGATGCGCGCAACCAGCGGAATCTGCTCGCCATGCAGCCCGGCCGGGTAACCTTGGCCATCCGGCGTTTCGTGATGCATCAGGATGGCTTCGCGTACCAGTGCGGCCAACGGGTGTTGTGCCAGCAATTTGTCGCCCGTGGCCGGGTGCGTCTTGATGACTGCGTATTCTTCGTCGGTCAACTTGCCAGGCTTGTTGAGGATGGCATCCGGCACGCCGATCTTGCCCAGGTCATGCAGAAAGCCGCCCAGCGTGATGCGTGCCACTTCGGCATCGGGCAGGGCCATGTCCTGCGCCAGCAGGCGGGAGAATTGCGACACACGCCACAAATGGCCGCCGGTATAGGCATCGCGTGCTTCGACCATGGCGGCCATGGTGTAGAGGCTGTTGAGCAGGTGGGTAAACAGGTCCATGAGGCACTCACTGGCGTTGATTCAGGCATTTTAGTCGGCGAATCCGGTAATTTCTGACAGTCGATTTTAGGATTTGCCCCAATAGTGATGAAAGGGTGGATGACCTAGCGTCAGACGCATCGACAACGTGACCCGGTGCCATGCGGCACCGTGCAGACAGAGAGAGCCGGAACATGATTATCGTGATGCAACGTCAGGCCACCCCCGCGCAGGTTGACGGCGTGGTGCAATACATCCGCGACAACGGCTTGCAGGAGCATGTATCGCGCGGCGCCGAGTTGACCATCATTGGCGCGATTGGCGACGAGAACAAGCTGGATTTGGCGCACCTGGAAATCCTGCCTGGCGTCGAGCGCGCTACGCGTATTGCCAAGCAATACAAGATTGTCGCGCGTGATACGCATCCGCAAGGCTCGGTGGTGAACGTGCGCGGCATTCCTGTCGGCGGGCCGCAGGTACAGATCATCGGCGGGCCGTGTTCGGTCGAGACGCAGGAGCAGATGAACTTGTCCGCCGACGCGGTGGCTGCTGCCGGCTGCAGCATGATGCGCGGCGGTGCATTCAAGCCGCGCACCAGTCCCTACGCCTTCCAGGGTTTGGGGGTAACCGGGCTGGAATACTTCCAGAAAGCGGCAAAACGTCACAATCTGCCCGTGGTGACGGAACTGATGGACGTGCGCATGCTCGATACCTTCATGGCGTACGACGTGGATGTGATCCAGATCGGCGCGCGCAACATGCAGAATTTCGATCTGCTCAAGGAAGTCGGGCGGGTCAACAAGCCGGTCATCCTCAAGCGCGGCCTGTCGGCAACGATCGCGGAATGGCTGATGGCCGCCGAATACATCGCTGCCGGCGGCAACCACAACATCATTTTTTGCGAACGCGGCATCCGCACTTTCGAGACCGCCTACCGCAACGTGCTCGACATCACCGCGATACCGGTGCTCAAGCGTGAAACACACTTGCCGGTCATCGTCGACCCCAGCCATGCCGGCGGCAAAGCCTGGATGGTGCCGGCGCTGGCACAAGCCGCCGTTGCCGCCGGGGCAGACGGCCTGCTGATTGAAATGCATCCCAGCCCGTGCGATGCATGGTGCGATGCCGATCAGGCCTTGACGCCGGAGGAGCTGAAAACGCTGATGGGCAGCTTGCGCGCCATTGCGCAGGCTATAGGCCGTCATGTGTGACGTGCAGTGTGGTCGCATCCCGCTGTCGCCACGAACCGATATTCATTACAGGAGAAAATACATGCATCCTTCCATCTGGCTGTCTGCACTGGCCCTGTGTAGCGTGACTGGCATGGCTCAGGCCCGTTCGCTACTGGACGGCGACTACCGCATCGACCGCGTGATTACCACCGAGGGCGAGGTGATCCGCCCGACCGATACACGCATCGGCATGACCGTCGAGGGTGATCGCGTTAGCGGTTTTTCAGGCTGCAACCGCTTCATGGGCGGTATCCGCTACATGGACAGCACTATCAAGCTGGGCCCGCTGGCCGGCACGCGCATGATGTGCATCCAGAATGAAGTCGCCACCATCGAACACGCGGTGCTGGCTACGCTGGACAAGGTCAGCAGCTTCGGGCTGAACCCGCAGCAGCACAGCGTGGTGTTGCGCGGCGCCCACGGCGAACTGGTGTCGCTGCAGCGCCGTGATGGTGTGGAGAAAGAGCTGAGCGTGGCGCCGCAAAAGGTGGGCTGCAGCGGCGTGGGGAAGATGGAATGCCTGCAGGTGCGCAGCAAGGACAGCGAGCCGTGGACGTTGCTTTATCAGCAAATCGAAGGCTTTGAGTCCAAACCCGGTGTAAGCTATCGCCTTCGCGTGCGTGAAGAAGCGGTGGCCAACCCACCGGCCGATGCGCCTGCCACGCGGCTTATCCTGGTGGACATCCTCGAATCGCAATGAACTCAGTCAACAAACTGGTGCTGCTGGGCACTGGCCTGATCGGCGGCTCGTTCGCGCTCGCACTCAAGCGGGCAGGGCGGGTGGGCAAGGTGGTCGGTGTCGGGCGCAATCCCGACAATCTGCAGCGTGCGCTGCAGCTGCGCGTCATCGACGAGGCCTCGTCTGACGCTGCGGCGGCAGTGCAGGGCGCCGATCTGGTCTTGCTGGCCACGCCGGTGGGCCAGATGGGCCGGCTGATGACCCAGATTGCGCCGCATTTGCCGACGGGCTGCATCGTGACCGATGGCGGCAGCACCAAGCAGGATGTGGCCGCCTTGTTCCGTGCCCATTTGCCGCAGCACCTGCTGTATTGTGTGCCCGGGCACCCGATTGCCGGGTCCGAGCTGTCGGGCGCTGCGGCGGCGCAATATGGTTTGTATGAAGGCCGCCGCGTAGTGCTCACGCCGCTGGCCGAGAGCAATCCCGGTGCGGTCGCCACAGTGCGTGCGTTGTGGGAGGCCTGTGGCGCCAACGTTTACGAAATGGATGCGGCCGAGCATGACGGCATCTTTGCTGCCGTCAGCCATGTACCGCACCTGCTGGCGTTCTCCTATATGAACGCAGTACTGGATCGTCGCAATGCCGCCGCCTGTCTGGATTTTGCCGCCAGTGGCTTTCGCGACTTCACCCGCATTGCCGGCAGCCACCCCGATATGTGGCGCGATATCGCGCTGGCCAACCGCGATGCCATTCTGGCCGATCTCAAGGCCAATGCCGCGCAGCTGCAACACGTGATCGAGCTGGTCGAGGGCGGTGACAGCAACGGCCTGACCAGCTATATCGAACGTGCCAGCGCAGCGCGCAGCAGCTGGGGGCGTGGCTGAGCCACGCTCGACCGGTTGTACGGCCCTAACTCGCCCGGCGGCCCTGACCGCCGGTTTGTTTTCTGGAGTATTCATGTCCCTCATTCCCGTCATTGCCATCGACGGCCCGTCCGCTTCCGGCAAAGGCACGGTTGCCCAGCGCGTGGCCGATGCCCTCGGTTTTCACTACCTCGATTCCGGTGCCATTTACCGGTTGACCGCACTGGCTGCACAGCAGCAGGGCGTAGGCTGGCAGGACGAGGCGGGTGTCGCCGCTGTGGCGGCTGGGCTGGATGTGGTGTTCGACGGGGCGCTCATCCTGCTGGGCGGTATGGACGTCAGCGAGGCCATCCGCAGCGAGCAGATCGGCGTTGGTGCGTCGGTGGTGGCCGCGCTGCCGGCGGTACGTGCCGCCTTGCTGGCGCGCCAGCAGGCATTCGCGCAGCTGCCGGGCCTGGTGGCCGATGGCCGCGACATGGGCGCGGTCGTGTTCCCGCACGCACCGCTCAAGGTCTTCCTGACGGCCACCGCCGAGGCACGTGCCGAGCGCCGCTACAAACAATTGCTGGGCCGTGGTGAGGCTGCCGATCTGGCCGCCATCACCGCCGACCTGCAGGCGCGTGATGAGCGCGACCGTAACCGTGCGGTAGCGCCGCTGCAACAGTTGCCTGACGCCGAGCTGCTGGAAACCACGCAACTGGGCATCGAAGAGGCCGTTGCGCAGGTTCTGGCGTGGTGGCAGTCGCGAATAAACCAGCCAAGTGCTTGAACTGCTTAAAAGAAATCCTTAAAATACTGCGATTGATCTGACCCGGGCGTTGTGGCCGGGCTGGATCGCTTTGGGGTCAAACCGGCGCAAGGCCGGGGCGACTGTTGTACAACTAACCCCCCGCTCCCCGCCTGTCTGGGCATGGGAGTATTTGGAAAATTCCTCAATGACTACTGCAACTCTGTCGGGCTCCATGGAGAGCTTTGCCGCCCTGTTCGAAGAAAGCCTTCAGAACCAGGAAATGCGCTCGGGTGAAGTCATCACCGCTGAAGTCGTGGCTATCGACAACAACTTCGTGACCGTGAATGCCGGTCTGAAGTCCGAATCCCTGATCCCGGTCGAAGAATTCAAGAACGACAATGGCGAAGTTGACGTCAAGGTCGGCGATTTCGTACCGGTAGCAATCGACAGCCTGGAAAACGGCTACGGCGAAACCAAGCTCTCCCGCGAAAAGGCCAAGCGCCTGGCCGCCTGGATCGAGCTGGAAGACTGCCTGGAACGTGGTCAGGTCATGACCGGTGTGATCTCGGGCAAGGTCAAGGGCGGTCTGACCGTCATGGTCAACGGCCTGCGCGCATTCCTGCCGGGTTCGCTGGTCGACATCCGTCCGATCAAGGACACCACCCCGTTCGAAGGCAAGCAAGTCGAATTCAAGGTCATCAAGCTGGACCGCAAGCGCAACAACGTCGTTGTGTCGCGTCGCGCCGTGCTGGAAGACAGCCTGGGCGAAGAGCGTCAGAAGCTGCTGGAAACCCTGCGCGAAGGCGCGATCATCAAGGGTATCGTCAAGAACATCACCGACTACGGTGCGTTCGTTGACCTCGGCGGCATCGACGGCCTGCTGCACATCACCGACCTGGCATGGCGCCGCGTCAAGCACCCGAGCGAAGTCCTCGCGGTGGGCGACGAAGTCGAAGCCAAGGTACTGAAGTTCGATCAGGAAAAGAACCGCGTATCGCTGGGTCTGAAGCAACTGGGCGAAGATCCGTGGGTTGGCCTGTCGCGCCGCTACCCGCAAGGTACCCGCCTGTTCGGCAAGGTGACCAACCTGACCGACTACGGTGCGTTCGTTGAAATCGAACAAGGTATCGAAGGTCTGGTCCACGTGTCCGAAATGGACTGGACCAACAAGAACGTTCACCCGTCCAAGGTTGTGTCGCTGGGCGACGAAGTCGAAGTGATGATCCTCGACATCGACGAAGACAAGCGTCGTATCAGCCTGGGCATGAAGCAGTGCGCTGCCAACCCGTGGGACGACTTCGAAGGCAACTTCAAGAAGGGCGACAAGATCAAGGGTTCGATCAAGTCGATCACCGACTTCGGTGTGTTCGTTGGTCTGCCGGGCGGCATCGATGGCCTGGTTCACCTGTCCGACCTGTCGTGGCACGTTACCGGCGAAGAAGCGGTTCGCAACTTCAAGAAGGGCGACGAAGTCGAAGCCATCGTGCTGTCGATCGACGTCGAGAAGGAGCGCATCAGCCTCGGCATCAAGCAGCTGGAAGGTGATCCGTTCAACAACTACGTGTCGAGCAGCGACAAGGGCGCCATCGTCAAGGGTACCGTCAAGTCCCTGGACGCCAAGGGTGCCGTGGTTCTGCTGGCTGACGACGTCGAAGGCTACCTGCGTTCGACCGAAGTCTCGCGTGACCGCGTTGAAGACATCCGCACCGTCCTGAAGGAAGGTGACGAAGTCGAAGCCATGATCATCAACGTTGATCGCAAGAACCGTTCGATCAACCTGTCGATCAAGGCCAAGGACATGGGCGACGAGAAGGCTGCAATGAGCCAACTGTCGTCGGATGCCACTGCTGGTACGACCAACCTCGGTGCATTGCTCAAGGCCAAGCTGTCTGGTTCGAACGAGTAATTGCCTTGAGCGACGGTGGTATGACCAAGTCTGAACTCATTGCAAAACTCGCCGAGCGATATCCGCAACTGGTGGCGAAAGATGCTGAGTTGGCCGTCAAGACCATCCTCGATGCGATGGCGAAAAGCCTGGCGCAAGGTCGTCGCATCGAGATTCGTGGTTTTGGCAGTTTCGACCTTAACTACCGGCCGCCCAGATTGGGGCGCAATCCCAAGTCTGGTACCAAAGTAGAGGTACCGGAAAAGTTTGTGCCTCACTTCAAGGCGGGCAAAGAGTTGCGCGAACGCGTTGACGAATTGCTGTAAATGCAGGTAATGAAAAACGGCGTCCCACAAGGGCGCCGTTTTTCTTTTGTCATGTCAGACTGGCAATATTGAAAGCTTGCCGTTTGCCCTGCTGCTAGCCGGCGCGGGAATCGGCTACAATGCAGGGCATTCATGCTGTTGGCGTGCCGTGTGATGGCCGCCACGTCGTTAGCGAGTCTTTATGCGCATCCTGCTCTGGCCGATCCTGATCCTCCTGTTTCTGATTACGCTGGTTTTCGCGCTGCGCAATGCCCAGCCCGTCACCATCAACTTTCTTGCCGGATATGGCTGGACGGCACCGCTGGTGCTGCAATTGCTGGTGTTTTTCGTGTTGGGTGCACTGGTAGGTGTACTGGCGCTGGTCGGCAAGGTCATCCGCTATCGCCGCGAGGCCATCAAGCTGCGCCGCGAGCTGCGCGTGCGCCAGGCCGCAACGCCGCCCGCGGTGGACGTGGTGCTGGAGCAGCCGCGCGATGCCGTTTAATCCAGCGCTGTTCGCGTCTTTCTGCAGGGCAACCCATGCCTGATACCCAATTCTGGTGGCTGATCGCCTTTCCGATTTTCTTCGGCCTGGGCTGGCTGGCGGCGCGTGTCGATATCAAGCATGTGCTGTCGGAAACGCGCTCACTGCCGGCCTCGTACTTCAAGGGCCTTAATTTCCTGTTGAACGGCGAGACCAATCGCGCGGTCGAGGTCTATGTCGATATCGCCAGGCATCACGCGGAAACGGTTGAGCTGCAATTCACGCTGGGCCACCTTTTTCGCCGTCGTGGCGAGCTGGAGCGCGCCATCCGCATGCACCAGAAGCTGCTTGCGCGCCGTGATCTGGCCGATACGCAGCGCCAGCAGGCGCAGTTCGAGCTGGCGCAGGATTTCATGAAGGCCGGACTGTTTGATCGTGCCGAGGCCATCCTGACCGAGCTGGCAAATACCGATTACGCGCGCCAGGCGCGCACCGAGCTACTGGCCGTGTACCAGCAGGAAAAGGATTGGCACAAGGCGATCGAGACTGCGCGGCAACTGCGTGACGATAGCCACAACTATCAGCACGAGATTGCGCAGTTCTACTGTGAACTTGCCGTGCAGGCGCACACCCGTTCGCATACCGATGAGGCGCGTGCCTATCTGCAGCAAGCGCTGGAGGCCAACCGCCAATGCGCCCGGGCGCGTCTGTTGCTGGCCGATATCGCCGATGCCGCCGGCGACAAGCAGGGCGCCATTGAGCAATGGCTGTTGCTGGAAAACCAGGACCCGCTCTACCTCGCGCTGGCCGCGCGTGCGCTGCTGAATGCCTATGATGCGCTGGAGCAGCACGAGCAGGGTCTGACCTTGCTGCTGCGTCTGCTGCAGCAATACCCCGAACTGGATGTCCTTGATCTGGCCTACGAGCGCATTCTGGCGCAACAGGGCCTGGATGCCGCCTATGCCTTCGTGCGTGAGCGCATGAAAACCCATCCCACCATGCCCAGCCTGCGCAAGGTGCTGGAGGCACACATGCTGGTGGCGCCGGACGATCAGAAAGTCGAGCTGGAGATCATCGTCAAGCTGCTCAACGACACCACGCGCGAGCAGTCCATGTATTTCTGCAATCACTGCGGCTTCAAGGCCAAGCAGTATTTCTGGCATTGCCCGGCCTGCACCGAATGGGAAGTTTTTGCCCCGGTGCGCGGCCGCAAGAATCGTCTACACCAAACGGAAAGTTATTGATGTCCGATCCCCGTATCGTCGTTGCGCTCGATTATCCCGATGCCGCTTCGGCCTTGGCTTTCGCCGCCCGCGTCACACCCGACCAGTGCCGGCTGAAAGTCGGCAAGGAACTGTTTACCGTTGCCGGCCCGCAACTGGTCGAGGCGCTGATTGCGCGCGGTTTCGATGTATTCCTTGACCTGAAATTCCATGACATTCCCAATACCGTGGCACAGGCATGCAAGATGGCTGCCGGCCTGGGGGTATGGATGGTCAATGTGCATGCCTCGGGCGGGCGCAAGATGATGGAAACCACCCGCGATGTACTCGAGGGCTTGCCGCAACGACCATTGCTGATCGCCGTAACGGTGCTGACCAGCATGGATGCCGCGCAACTGGCCGAAATCGGCCTGCCGGAGCCGGCGGTGCAGGTGGAACGTCTGGCGCGCCTGACGCGCGACTGCGGCCTGGATGGCGTGGTGTGTTCGGCGCAAGAGGCCGCCATGCTCAAGGCCGCATGCGGGCGTGATTTCAAGCTGGTCACCCCGGGTATCCGCCCGGCCGATGCCGCGCTGGATGACCAGAGCCGCGTGATGACGCCGCAGGCGGCCATTGCTGCCGGCAGCGACTATCTGGTGATTGGTCGCCCGATCACGCAAAGTGCCGATCCGCTCGCTACCCTGCAAACCATCAATCAAAGTCTGGAAGCTGCATGAAAATCACCGTGATTGGCACCGGCTATGTTGGCCTGGTGACTGGCGCCTGCCTCGCCGAGTATGGCAACGATGTGGTCTGCCTGGACCTCGACAGCAAGAAAATCGACTTGCTCAAGGCGGGTGGCATCCCGATTTACGAGCCGGGTCTCGATACCATTGTGGCCAGCAATGTGGCGGCAGGGCGTTTGCGCTTTACCACCGATGTGGCCGAGTCGGTGCAGCATGGCACCGTACAGTTCATTGCCGTGGGTACGCCGCCGGACGAGGATGGCTCGGCCGACCTCAAGTACGTGCTGGCCGCAGCGCGCAATATCGGTCGCTTGATGACCGACTACAAGGTGGTGGTGGATAAATCCACGGTGCCGGTCGGCACGGCGGAGAAGGTCAAGGAAGCAATTGCCGAGGAGCTGGCGGCGCGTGGCGTGAAGCTGGAATTCAGCGTGGCGTCCAACCCCGAATTCCTGAAGGAGGGGGCGGCGGTCGAGGACTTCATGCGCCCGGATCGCATCGTGATCGGCGCCGAGGACGAACGCGCTATCCACGTGATGAAGGCCATCTACCACCCGTTTCAGCGCAACCATGACCGCACGCTGGTGATGGATATCCGCTCTGCCGAGCTGACCAAGTATGCGGCCAATGCCATGCTGGCCACGCGTATCTCGTTCATGAACGAAATCGCCAACCTGGCCGAGAAGCTGGGTGCGGACGTCGAGCACGTGCGCCGCGGCATCGGCTCTGACCCGCGCATTGGCTACCATTTCCTGTATCCGGGTTGTGGCTATGGCGGTTCGTGCTTCCCCAAGGATGTGCAGGCGCTGCAGCAGACCGCGGTCGAGAACGGCATGCAGCTCAAGGTGCTGAACGCGGTCGAATCCGTCAACGAGGGGCAAAAGCAGGTGCTGCTGCACAAGCTGATCAGCCGCTTTGGCGACGACCTGAGCGGCAAACGCTTTGCCGTGTGGGGGCTGGCATTCAAGCCGCGCACCGACGACATGCGCGAGGCGCCCAGCCTGGTGTTGATCGAGGCTTTGCTGGCGCATGGGGCCAGCGTGGTGGCATTTGATCCGGTTGCCATGACCGAGGCGCGCCGTCATCTGGGTGAGCGCATCACCTATGCGACAGACCCGATCAACGCGCTGGAAGGTGCGGATGCACTGCTGATCGTGACCGAGTGGAAGCAATTCCAGGTGCCGGATTTCGAGGTGGTCAAGGCCAAGCTGAAGACTCCGCTCATTCTGGATGGCCGCAATCTGTACGAGCCGGCCTTTGTGCGCCAGCACGGGCTGGAATACGACGCGATTGGCCGTCGCTGAGAGGTAAGGCATGAATCTGGCTGAACTGCGCAAGGCGGTTGCCGGCGCTCGCGTGCTGGTGGTGGGCGACGTAATGCTTGATCGCTACTGGTTTGGCGATGTCGAGCGCATCTCGCCCGAGGCGCCGGTGCCGGTGGCGCGCATCCGCAAGACGGACGAACGTGCCGGTGGGGCTGCCAATGTGGCGCGCAATATCGCCGCGCTGGGCGGGCAGGCGCATCTGCTGGCCGTGATCGGTGATGACGAGGCCGGAAGCAGTCTGGAAAAACTGCTGCAGACCGAGCGCGTAACGACCACGCTGTATCGCGATCCACAGATTGCCACCACGGTGAAGCTGCGCGTGCTGGCACGCCAGCAGCAATTGCTGCGCATTGATTTTGAAGAGACCCCCAGCCACGACGTCCTTGCTAGCAAGCTGGACGAGTTCCGCAACCTTCTGGCTCGGGTGGATGTAGTCATTCTGTCCGACTACGGCAAGGGTGGCCTGCTGCACGTGCGCGAGATGATTGCGGCGGCACGGCATGCCGGCAAGCCGGTGCTGGTGGACCCCAAGGGCGATGATTACGCGCCGTACCGCAGCGCCACGCTGCTGACACCCAACCGCAGCGAATTCCGCCAGGTGGCGGGCAGCTGGCGCGACGAAGCCGACTTCACTGTGCGTGCGCAGGCGCTGCGTGAGCAGCTCGACCTGCAGGCGCTGCTGGTGACGCGCAGCGAGGAGGGCATGACCCTGTTCCGGGCGCAAGGCGTGGCGCATCAGCCGACGGTGGCGCAAGAGGTGTTCGATGTCTCCGGTGCCGGCGATACGGTGATCGGCACGCTGGGGCTGATGCTGGCGGCCGGGCTGGATTTGCCGGCGGCAATGAACTGGTCCAACCGCGCTGCAGGCGTAGTGGTCGGCAAGCTGGGTACGGCCGTGGTGCACCCGGAAGAGTTGTTCATCGAGCAGGTGTGATGCGCGCCGGCGGCGTTGCTGCTGGCCGGTATCAGGCTGGGCCGGCGTTGTCGCTCGGCTCGGCCACCACCACCAGGTTCTTGCCGCCTTTCTTGGCGCGATACATGGCTGCATCGGCACGCTCCAGCACATGGGCGCGGTGTTCGCCCATCTCGACTTCGGTCACGCCGGCGCTGAAGGTGATCAGTACTTTCTCGTTGTTGTGCATGAAAAAGCGCCGGGTCAGCTCGCGCTGCAGACGCTGTAGTGTCGGCACTGCCTCTTCGATGCGCGTTTCGGGTAGCAGTAGCACGAACTCTTCTCCGCCGTAGCGGGCGACCACGTCGGTGGGGCGCAGCAAATCCTTGATGACGGCCACCAGATGGGTGAGGGCGGCGTCGCCTGCAGCATGACCACGGCTGTCATTCAGTTGCTTGAAATTGTCGATATCCAGCAGTGCCAGCGATAGCGGCTTGCCACTTCGCAGTGCGCGGGCGGTCTCGGTGTCATACGCTTCTTCCATGCCGCGCCGGTTCAGTGCGCCGGTCAGTTGGTCGACGCGGATCTTCTCGCTGATTTCGCGCAGCTCGTTTTCCAGCTGGGCGATTTTCTCCTGTGCCTGGTCCACCTTGGCGCGGGCCTCGCGCATTTCATCGCGGTTGCGCTGTACGTCGAGCTGCATGGAGCGGGTGTCTTGCAGCAGCGACGCCATCACATGGCGGATATCGCCCAGGTCATTGGCCTGCTGCAGCTGTTCGGCATAGCCGGCAATGCGCCCCTGGTATTGATCGGTGCTGTCGGACAGACTGCCCAAGCGGTCGATGAAGCTGGCGATCATGGACTTGAGCGCGTCCTGCGCCTCAAGCAGGCTGCGCTTGAGCATGCTCTGCTTGTAAATCACTTCCTTGAGGCCGGCTTCGGCATCGTAAATCAGCCGCATGTCGAGCGGCTGCGACATGATGTGCTGTACCACGGCGATCTGGCCGTGCAGCATGTCGTCCTCGACCACCAGCTCGCTCATATTGTCGGTGAGCAGGCGCAGCAGATTGAGCAGCCCGTCGCACAGGCGCTGCTCCTGGTCATTGAGCAATTCAAGCTTGAGCCAGAACTTGCGCAGCCGGGCGTTGAATTTCTGTACGTCCGCATCCAGCGTGGCTGCCAGCGCCTCGCTGCCGATCTGGCTGGCTTCGTCGGCCAGTTCAGGGTAGTGCCTGAGCCGTGGCGCCAGCCCCAGTGTCATGGCCTGCGCCAGACCCTGTTGCCAGCTGCTGTCTGCGGAGGCGGGCGAATAGGCTGGCAGGGGCTGGGTACTGGTGAACGAGATGCCGCTGCCGGCTGCAGTCTGCGATGCGGTAGTGCCGGTTTCCTCGGCAACGGTGCTTTCCGTGCTGGTTTCCCCCCAGCTGCGTATCAGTCCGGAGAGTTTGTCGTTCAGCTGCTCGGGATCATTGCCGAAGTGGATGAGTACGCGCTCCAGTGTTTCGGACTTTTTGCTGTGCGAATAAGCGGGATTGCGTAAATCCCATTGTTTGATGAGGTTGCGTACCAGGTCTGCCCAGGATTGGGTCAGCCCGGCCTGGCCGCCCTGCAGCTCAATGTACTTGATGATCAGTGCCGGTATGGCGGGCCAGTCGCCGCTGCGCGCTGCCTTGCGCAGTTGGTCCAGCGTGCGTTTGAGCTCGGGCGACTGGCGTGGCAGGGCGCCCAGTGCTTGTTCGATCTGCAGGACCACGGGTGGCAGGCGCTGTTCTTCCGGCGTGCCGGCAATGGTGTGATACACCTCTGCATAATGGTCCGGGCTGGGCTCAAGGCGTTGCTGGGTCAGCTCCTTGAGGGTCTCGCGGGCAATTTCGGTGGGCTTGGTGAGCTTGCGCATGGCGATGGTTGGCGTGGGCAGATTCCCATTATAAGATGCTGCCGGGCTGCCATGCAGATGTAGCGGTATCGGCGGTGAAAAACAAAAAGGGCATCCGAAGATGCCCCTTTGTCAGTGCTGATGCGCGTGATGCGGCTTATTGCTCGCCAACCACGATCACCTTCACTTGTGCGGTCACGTCGTGATGCAGACCCAGGGCGACTTCGAATTCGCCGATGGTCTTCAGCGGGCCTTCCGGCAGACGCACTTCCGACTTGCTGACTTCGATGCCGGTCGCGGTCACGGCTGCAGCGATGTCTGCAGTTGTGATCGAGCCGAACAGACGGCCGTCAACACCGGCTTTCTGAGCGATGGTGACAGTAGCGTCAACCAGCTTTTCAGCGCGGGCTTGTGCGTTGGCGAGGATGTCGGCCTGGCGGGCTTCCAGCTCGGCGCGGCGAGCTTCGAATTCCTTCAGGTTGGCATCGGTCGCGCGCTTGGCCTTGCCTTGCGGGATCAGGAAGTTACGGGCGAAGCCGTCCTTGACCTTGACCACATCACCCAGTTGACCCAGGTTGCCTACTTTTTCGAGCAGAATGATTTGCATGGTTCTCTCCTCGGCTTAGTGCAGGTCGGTGTACGGCAGCAGGGCCAGGAAACGGGCGCGCTTGATGGCGGCCGACAGCTGACGCTGATAGCGTGCCTTGGTGCCGGTGATGCGGGCCGGGATGATCTTGCCGTTTTCAGCAATGAAATCCTTCAGGATCGCGGTGTCCTTGTAGTCGATTTCCTTGATGCCTTCGGCGCTGAAGCGGCAGAACTTTCTGCGCTTGAACAGATTGCGGGACATGGTAGACCTCAATTCAGTAATTCAAATTCATCGATATGCAAAACGAGTCGCCGGGGCTGTTTCAGATTGGCACTGGCGATAAAACCGGACAGCTGCAGCGCTTGTCCCGGCTGCAGCAGGCTAATTGCCTGTGCGGTTTTTCCGATCGCTTTTGCTTCGACTTCGGCCACAACCTTGCGATTGCTGCCATTTTCGGTTTGCAGTGATTGATGTGCGATTACACACATCACGATCGGCGTTCCTGCCGGGGTGTGCCGCAATGCCGACATTTCTGCCAGCCTGCCGGTCAATTCAACTCGATTGCGATCCAATTAAGCAGCAGCTTGGCCTTGTTCGCTGGTCAGCGAGCGCGACTTTTCTTCCTTCATCATCGGCGACGCTTCGGTCACTGCGTGTTCCATCTTGATGGTCAGATGGCGCAGAACGGCGTCGTTGAACTTGAAGGCGTGCTCGAGTTCGTCCAGAGTGGTCTGGCCGATTTCGACGTTCATCAGCACGTAGTGTGCTTTGTGGATCTTCTGGATCGGGTAAGCCAGTTGACGGCGGCCCCAGTCTTCCAGGCGATGAATCTGGCCGTTACCGGCCGCGATCAGGGTCTTGTAGCGCTCGATCATGGCGGGCACTTGCTCGCTTTGATCCGGGTGCACAATGAAAACGATCTCATAGTGTCGCATGAGTTTTCCTTGTGGTTTAAAGCCTGCCGAGTGCGACCACGGTCAGGCAAGGGACGAAAGGGCTGATTATATAACAAAAACGGCCGCCTTCTCAAGCAGCCGTTTTGCCGTCCGTCCATTCCCGGGCTTGCGTTCCGCGATGTGCCGCAGCGCTCGCCAGGTGGACGGAGGGGGTCAGCGTTCGACCTGGTCGAACTTGCCTTGCACGCCTGCCCACTCTTCGTGGTCCGGCAGCGGGTCTTTTTTCTCGACGATGACCGGCCACAGCTGGGCCAGCTCGGCATTGAGCGGGATGTACTGCTGCATGTCTGCCGGCACGTCGTCTTCGGCGTAGATGGCCTCTACCGGGCATTCGGCCACGCACAGCGTGCAGTCGATGCACTCGTCGGGGTCGATGACCAGAAAGTTGGGGCCTTCATGAAAGCAATCGACCGGGCATACATCCACGCAGTCGGTGTACTTGCATTTCACACAGGCGTCGGTGACGACGTAAGTCATGGCGTTTCCTTTTCTCTTTGTTCTGGCGACAATTGCTCATTCTATCAAAGCTCGTCCGCAGTAAACCATGCTTGAGTCACTCCCTGTGCCGAAAATCGATCTGCCCGAGCCGCAACAGCCTTATTGTGGCCGTTTTGCCCCCAGTCCGACGGGTGACTTGCACCTGGGGTCGCTGCTGGCTGCGCTTGCGAGTTGCCTGGAGGCGCGTAGCCGTGGTGGGCGCTGGCTGTTGCGCATGGAAGACCTTGATCCGCCGCGCGTGATGCCAGGTGCGGCACAACGCATCGTCGACAGTCTGTTGCAGCACGGCTTTGTCTGGGATGGCGAGCTGGCGGTGCAGAGCGAGCGCAGTGATCTATATAAGGCCGCATTGGTGCAGCTGCAGCAATCCGGCCGCCTTTACCCTTGCTGCTGCACTCGCAGGGAAGTGGCACAACTGGCGCATGCCGGGGTGGATGGCCCGGTTTATCCCGGCACCTGCCGCAATGGCTTGCCACCGGGGCGAGAGGCGCGCGCGCTGCGCGTGCGGGTGGACGAACAATTGATCTCGTTTGCGGATGGGGTGCAGGGCCTGCAGCAACAGGTATTGGCCGAGGTGGTGGGTGATTTTGTATTGCAGCGTGCCGATGGGTTGTTTGCCTATCAACTGGCCGTGGTGGTCGATGATGCGTTGCAGGGCGTGAATCATGTTGTGCGGGGCGCCGATCTGCTTGATTCAACCCCGCGCCAAATTCATTTGCAGCGATTGCTCGGATTACCGACCCCGGGTTACGTGCATATTCCGGTCCTCGTCAATCAAGCTGGCGAGAAACTGAGCAAGCAGACATTGGCGCCCGCGCTGCAAGCCGATGGTGCTGTTTCCAATCTTTGGCTGGCGCTCGATTATCTGGGGCAGAATCCGCCGCCGGCGTTGCGCAAATCAAACCTGGCCGATATTTGGCAATGGGCGCATGCGCATTGGGCGCTGGCCCGGGTGCCACGGCAGCGGTCGATACCGATCAAGTCCTTCTGATTGCGCAACTATTAGCTGTGGAAATAGCGTGCGGCAACGTCCGCTTTTATCGTTGATTTCCGCAAATAGTGCTTTTCGCCTTGAATCAACATTTGCTATATCTGCAACTGATTGCGTTTGAGATTGGCATTGCCTTGCGCGCATGTGTAAGGTGATGTTATGTTGCCAGCCGATAGTAAAAGAAGCTGTCTGCGTGTTGCTGTATATGCCTTGTGGGGGAGTACCGTGCCAATCCAGTCGAAATTAAAAGCTTGCGCGCTTGCCTTGTTGCTGGCGAGCTCCTGGTCTGCTCATGCGGCCGGGTTGGGGCGTCTGAATGTGATCTCCGGGCTGGGCCAGCCGTTCCGGGCCGAGATTGATCTGGTCTCCGTGCAAGCCGCGGAAGCGGATTCGCTGGCGGTCAGCCTGGCTTCGCCCGAGGCGTTTTCCAATGCGCAGATCCCTTATCCGCCATCGTCGCTGGGGCTGCGTTTCAATATCGAGAAGCGTGCCGGCGGTCAGTACTATGTGCTGGTGACCTCCTCGCAGGTGGTCGGTGAGCCGTTCCTCGACCTGCTGGTCGATCTGAACTGGGCCAATGGCCGTATCCAGCGTGAATATACCGCGCTGCTTGATCCGGTCGGTTACGGCGGCCAGTCTGCAAGCGCGCAGTCGGGCGAGCGCAGCGCCACCGAGGCCTTGCCGGGCACACGTGTCTCCAGCGCCATCAAGCCGCCCAAGTCCACGCGCAAGGGGCATCATGCCAAGGCTGCCGCTCCGGCTGGCGAGGCCAAGTCGGACAAGACCGAAGCAAGTGCGCCGGCCGCGCCGAGCGACGAGGCCGCTGGCAGCTATACCGTCAAATCGGGCGACACGCTGTCGTCGATTGCCAACAAGGTCAAGCCGGAAGGCGTGAATCTGGAACAAGTGCTGGTCAGCCTGTACAAGGCCAATCCGGATGCGTTTGACGGCAACATGAACCGCCTCAAGCGCGGCAAGATCCTGAATGTGCCGGATCGCGAACAGATTGCCGCGGTGACCAAGTCCGAAGCCGCGCAGGAAATCCGTGTCCAGTCGGAAAACTGGAAGGGTTATCGCAGCAAGCTGGCCGATACTGCCAGCAAGCAAGCGCCGGTGGATACCGGCGAGAAGCCGTCGTCGTCCGGCAAGATTACCGCCAAGGTTGAAGACAAGGGCGCCAGCCAGAACGAATCGGGCAAGGACGTGCTGAAGCTGTCCAAGGGCGATACCAAGGGCAAGAAGGGCACCTCTCCGGCGCAGGGTAAGGTGCAGGCGATGGAAGAAGAGGCCGCCGCCCGCCAGAAGGCGCTGGACGAAGCCAATTCGCGCGTTGGCCAGCTGCAGAAAAACGTCAATGACATGGAAAAGGCCCTGTCGGTGAAGGGCAAGGGCGCTGCGAGCGCACCGGCACCGACCAAGGCGCCGGAGCCGACGGTTGCACCTACCGTTGCGCCGACTGCTGCCTCGGCCGAAAAGGCTTCTGCCGTCACTGAAGTAGCAGCTGCCTCGGCAGTTGCGTCGGGTACTGCTGAAGCGGCATCTGCCGTTGCATCTGCGTCTGCCGTGGCCAGTGCGCCAGCGCGCAAGCATGCCAAGCAGGCGCCTGCACCGGTGCAGGAAGAGTCCTTTATGGATTCCTTGCTGGAAAATCCGGTCGCACTGGGCGGTGGTGGCTTGGCGGTGGTTCTGGCCGCCGTAGGCGGTCTGTTCTGGTGGCGCCGTCGCAGCCGTCCGGGCAACTTTGCCGACAGCATCATTACCGGCGGTGACCTGAAGCCGAATACCGTGCTGGGCAATACCGGTGGCGCAGTGATCAGCACCCAGCCGACCGAAAACTCCTTCCTCACCGACTTCAGTCGCCAGGGCTTGGGCACCATCGACACTGATGAAGTCGACCCGATTGCCGAGGCCGAGGTCTACATGGCCTATGGCCGCGACGCGCAGGCCGAGGAAATCCTGCGTGACGCGCTGTCCAAGGATCCGAACCGCCACGAAGTCCGTCTGAAGCTGTTGGAAATCTATTCGGCACGCAAGGACAAGACCGCATTTGAAGAAGTCGCTTCCGACCTGTATGCCCAGCTGAACGGCCAGGGCCCGGTGTGGGAGCAGGCTGCATTCATGGGGCGCAATATCGACCCGGAAAATCCGCTGTACAAGCGCAAGGATGAGACCGAGTCGGGTGGCGGCTTTGCCGCGACCGCTGCAGTAAGCACGGCTGCCGTGGCTGCTGCAGCCGCATCGCAAGAGCTGGATTTCGATCTGGGCGCGCCGTTTGAAGAAGAGCCTGCACCGACACCGGCATCGCCGGCAGATGTGTTTGATCTGGGCATGTCGCAACCGCCGGCGCCAACACCGGTCGAGCCGGAGTCGGTTGCTGAAGCCGATGATCTCGGCTTCGATCTGGATCATCTGGTGCTGCCGGAAACCACTGCCGCAGCCTCTGCGCTTGACGCGGTCGCCACGACGGAAGAGCCGGCCGAGCTGCTGTCGGTGCCTGATTTTGCCGATACCGCCCCGATGGAGACTGCCGAAGAGCTGGGCGATGATCTCGACTTCTCGCTGGATGACTTGATGGCTGAAACCGCCCCGGCTCCGGCGCCGGCACCTGCGGCCGAACCGGAAGCCCTGGTGGCCAGCGAGCCGGTGGCTGCTGCGGAGGAGGCTGCATCCGATCTGGGTCTTGATTTTGACTTCGCACTGGGTGAAGAGGCTGTGGAAGCTGCTGTGCCTGCGCCGGCTGCCGATGCGATGGCCGACCTGAATCTGGACGACATCAATCTCGACCTGGGTGCAGAAGAAGTGGAAGTCAGCGCCGTGGCTGTGCCGGCTGATGAACATGCCGACTTTGCCGGCGATGATCCGGTGCAGACCAAGATCGATCTGGCCAAGGCCTATATCGACATGGGTGACGTGGAAGGCGCACGCGAAATCCTGCAAGAGGCCATCAGCGAGGGTAATGCTGGCCAGCAGGCGGAAGCACACGGCTTGCTCGATACACTGTAATCAGCGCGCGGCTGCGTGACGGCTGCGACAAATGGCGTGCGCTTGCAGATGCAAGGCACGCCATTTGTTTTTTTGCGCCCGGCCGGTGCGGCAAGGGCTTGGGTGCGGCGGGGCGAGGCTGTAAGATGACGGCCTTGTTGCAAGGATGCCGCCTGCTTTGACTGGAAAGACCTTATGACGCGCTATGCATTGGCGCTTGAATATGATGGCCGCGCGTTCAGTGGCTGGCAGGTTCAGCCTGATCGCGTCACGGTGCAGGGTGCGCTGGAACGGGCGTTGTCGCAGATGGCCGGCGCCCCGGTTCGCGCGCATGCGGCCGGCCGCACGGATGCCGGCGTGCATGCCAGCCGGCAGATCGTTCACTTCGATACCGATGCCAATCGCTCACTGACGGCGTGGGTGCGCGGCGTGAACAGCTTTTTGCCCGAGGGTGTGGCCGTATTGTGGGCGCGCGAGGTGCCCGAGCATTTCCATTCGCGCTTTGTCGCGACGGCGCGCCACTATCGCTATCTGCTGCTCAATCATCCGGTACGTCCGGGCTTGCTGGCCGGCCGGGTCGGGTGGGCGCATCAACAGCTTGATCTGGATGCGCTGCGCGCTGCCATTCCGCATTTGCTGGGCACGCATGATTTCTCCAGCTTCCGTGCTGCCGAATGCCAGGCCAAATCGCCGGTCAAAACGCTGAGCCGTCTGGACATGCGCGTTGACGGGCAGATGATCTATTTCGATTTCTCTGCGGACGCCTTTTTGCACCACATGGTGCGCAATCTGATGGGCGCCTTGCTGCACGTTGCCAGGGGCAACGAAGCGCCGGAATGGATGGCCGGATTGGTGGCGGCACAGAACCGCAGCGTGGCGCCACCGACATTCATGCCGGACGGACTCTACCTTGCTGGTGTAAGCTATCCGGCTGAGTTTGGCTTGTCCACCGAGCCGGAACCCCGTTACGGACTGATTTGATGAACCCGCGTATCAAGATTTGCGGCCTGCGCGACGCGCAAACCGCACGTTTTACCGCCGAAGCCGGTGCCGATGCCATCGGCCTGGTGTTCTATCCGCCCAGCCCGCGTCATGTCGAAACCGCTGTTGCGGCGCAGATTGTTGCAGCGCTGCCGGCCTTCGTGAGCAGTGTCGGCTTGTTTGTCGACGCCGATGCCGCCTTCGTGCGCGAGGTGATCGCGCAGACGGGGATAGACCTGCTGCAATTCCATGGCGACGAGTCGCCGGACTACTGCCGTCAGTTTGGCCGCCCTTATATCAAGGCGGTGCGGGTAAAACCCGATACAAATTTGGTAGAATATTGCACGCGCTATGCCGATGCGAGAGGTGTGCTGGTCGATGCCTTCGTGGATGGCACGCCGGGCGGTACCGGTGAAGCGTTTGATTGGTCCCTGTTGCCCCGGGATTTGCCGCTGCCGTTGATTCTGTCCGGCGGGCTGCACCCGGAGAATGTAACCGATGCGGTGCGCCAGTTGCGGCCGTGGGCGGTTGATGTATCCAGCGGCGTTGAAGCCAGTCGTGGCGTGAAGGACAGGGTGCGTATCCAGTCCTTCATCCAGGCCGTTGCTGCCGCAAACACATAGTCTGCCAAGTGAGAAAGTAATGAACGAACCGCTCCGCTATCACCAGCCCGACGAACGTGGTCACTTTGGCCAGCACGGCGGCATTTTCGTTGCTGAAACGCTGATGCCTGCGCTCGACGAATTGCGCGTCGAGTATGAAAAGGCCATCGTCGATCCGGACTTCATGGCCGAGTATCGTTACGAACTCAAGCACTACGTCGGTCGCCCCAGCCCGGTTTACCACGCCAAGCGCTGGTCCGAGCAACTGGGTGGCGCCCAGATCTACCTGAAGCGCGAAGACCTCAATCACACCGGCGCACACAAGGTCAATAACACCATTGGCCAGGCGCTGTTGGCCCGCCGCATGGGCAAGAAGCGCGTGATCGCTGAAACCGGCGCCGGCCAGCATGGCGTGGCATCTGCCACCGTGGCGGCGCGCTACGGTCTGGAATGCGTGGTGTACATGGGCGCGGAAGACGTCGCCCGCCAGTCGCCCAATGTCTATCGCATGAAGCTGCTGGGTGCCACCGTGGTGCCGGTCTCGTCGGGCAGCAAAACGCTGAAAGACGCGATGAACGAAGCCATGCGCGACTGGGTCACCAATGTCGACAGCACTTATTACATCATCGGCACCTGCGCCGGCCCGCACCCGTACCCGATGCTGGTGCGTGACTTCCAGTGCGTGATCGGCGATGAAGCCAAGCTGCAGATGGTCGATCTGATCGGCCGCCAGCCGGATGCCGTGATTGCCTGCGTGGGCGGTGGCTCCAACGCGATCGGCATTTTCCATCCCTATGTGGAAGTGCCGGGCGTGCGCCTGATCGGCGTGGAAGCCGGTGGCGATGGCGTGGAAACCGGCCGCCATGCAGCGCCGCTGACCGCCAATGCCAAGACGGGCGTACTGCATGGCAACCGCACTTATCTGATGCAGGATGCCGACGGCCAGATCATCGAAACGCATTCGATCTCTGCCGGCCTGGACTACCCGGGCGTCGGCCCGGAGCACAGCTACCTGAAGGATATCGGCCGCGCCGAATATGTGGCTGCCACCGACAAGGAAGCGCTGCAGGCCTTCCACGACCTGTGCCGTTTTGAAGGCATCATCCCTGCGCTCGAATCCAGCCATGCGCTGGCTTATGCAGCCCGCCTGGCGCCCACGCTGTCCAAGGATCAGGTGCTGCTGGTCAATCTGTCCGGCCGTGGCGACAAAGACATCCCGACCATTGCCAAGCTCGAAGGCATCCAGCTTTAAACCAAGAAGAACATCACAATGTCCCGAATTGAATCCACAATGCAGGCGCTGGCGGCCCAAGGCCGTCAGGCGCTGATCCCGTTTGTGACCGCTGGCGACCCGAACCCGGGTATCACGGTTGAATTGATGCACGCGCTGGTGGCTGGCGGCGCCGACATCATCGAGCTGGGGGTGCCGTTTTCCGACCCGATGGCCGATGGCCCGGTGATCCAGCGTGCCTCCGAGCGCGCGCTGGCGCACAAGGTGTCGCTGCGCCAGGTGCTGGCCATGGCGGCCGAGTTCCGCAAGACCGACAGCAAGACCCCGGTGGTGCTGATGGGTTATGCCAACCCGGTTGAAGCCATGGGTTACGAAGCGTTTGCCATCGCTGCGCGCGAAGCCGGTGTCGACGGCGTGCTGACCGTTGATCTGCCGCCGGAAGAAGCCGAAGAATGCGCGGCTATCCTCAAAAAACATGCGATCGACCTGATTTTCCTGCTGGCGCCGACCACCCCGGTGGCACGCCTGCAAGCCGTGGAACGTCTCGCGCGCGGCTATGTGTACTATGTCTCGCTCAAGGGCGTGACTGGCGCGGCCCATCTGGATGTCGACAGTGTGGCCAGCAAACTGGTTGAGCTGCGCGAGCACATTTCGCTGCCCATCGGCGTCGGCTTTGGCATTCGCGATGCCGAATCGGCGCGCAAGGTGGCCAGCGTGGCCGATGCGGTCGTCATCGGTTCGCGACTGGTGCAGGAAGTCGAAGCGGGTGAAGACGGCCTGGCCGGCCGCCTGACTGCCTTCCTGCAAGGCGTTCGCGCCGCGATGGATACCGCTCGCGCTTGATCGGCCCCGTGCCGGTCCAGCCCCGTGATAACAGGAGTAAACAATGAGCTGGTTGCAAAAGCTGCTGCCCCCGAAGATCAAGAGCCGCGAGCCCGGCGCCAAGTCGGCAGTGCCGGAAGGGCTGTGGCACAAGTGTTCGGCCTGCGGTGCCACCTTGTACCGCACTGATCTGGAAAACAACCTCGAAGTTTGCCCCAAGTGTAGCTTCCACAACCGCATTTCCGCCCGCCGTCGTCTCGACATGTTGCTGGATGCGGAAGGCCGTTTCGAGATCGGCGCCGAAGTGCGCCCGGTCGACATCCTCAAGTTCAAGGCCACCAAGCGTTATGCCGATCAGCTGGACCAGTTCAAGGACAGCAGTGGCGAAGACGACGCGATGGTAGTGCAGCAAGGTGCCATCCATAGCGTGCCGGTCGTCGTTGCCGTGTTTGAATACGGCTTTGTAAACGGTTCGATGGGCTCTGTGGTGGGTGAGCGCTTTGTGCGTGGCGTGCAGGTTGCGCTGGAAAACAATCTGCCCTTCATCTGCATTTCCGCCTCGGGCGGTGCGCGCATGCAGGAAGGCCTGAATTCGCTGATGCAGATGGCGAAGACCTCGGCTGCACTGACCAAGCTTGCCGACAAGCGCTTGCCGTTCATTTCCATCCTGACCGACCCGACCATGGGTGGCGTGTCGGCCTCGTTCGCCTTCCTCGGCGACGTGGTGATGGGCGAACCGGGTGCATTGATCGGCTTTGCCGGCCCGCGCGTGATTGAGCAGACCGTGCGCGAAACACTGCCTGAAGGCTTCCAGCGCTCGGAATTCCTGCTGGAGAAGGGCGCCATCGACATGATCGTTGATCGCCGTGAAATGCGCCTGCAGCTGGCCAAATTGCTCACGCTGTTCCTCAAGCAACCGGCTCCGGTTGCTTCCTGATGGCGGTATTCGACGCGGGCCGGTTGCCTGACTGGCTCGCCTATCTGGAAGGATTGCACCCCAAGTCCATCGACATGGGGCTGGCTCGCGTCAGCCACGTGCGCGATGTGATGGGGCTCAAGCCGGGCTTTCCGGTGCTCACTGTTGCCGGTACCAATGGCAAGGGGTCCGTTTGCGCCTTTCTCACCAGCATCCTGACGGCTGCAGGCTACAAGGTCGGTACGCATACCTCGCCGCATCTGCTGCGCTACAACGAGCGTGTGATGCTGGACGGGCAGGAGGCCGGTGACGACCTGCTGGTGGAGAGCTTCCGCGCCATCGAGACCGCGCGTGGCGATACGTCGCTGACGTATTTCGAGTTTGGCGTGCTGTCGGCGATGAAAGTCTTCATCGATGCCAGTGTCGATGTGGCCATTCTTGAGGTTGGCCTTGGCGGCCGACTGGATGCGGTGAATATTTTCGATGCCGATGTGGCATCCATCGTCAGTATCGATCTCGATCACCAGGCCTATCTGGGGGACAACCGCGAGGACATCGGCCGTGAAAAGGCTGGCGTATTCCGTCAGGGCAGGCCTGCCATTTGCGGCGACACCAATCCGCCGCAGAGCGTGATCGACGAGGCCGTGCGCATCGGCGCCCCGCTGGCGCTGATCGGCACGGAGTTCGGCTGGCAGAAAGAAGCCGAAGGTCAGCAGTGGATGTTCTGGCATGGCGACGCCCGCAAGCACGCATTGCCGATGCCGGCATTGCGTGGCCCTTATCAGTTGGGTAATGCCGCGGTGGCGCTGGCCATGCTGCAATCCATACGTGCGCAGCTGCCGGTTGCGCTGGCCGACATCAAGCGTGGCTTGCTCGAAGTAAACTGGCCTGCACGCTGCCAGGTGTTGCCGGGCCGGCCGCAGGTGGTGCTGGACGTGGCGCACAACCCGCACGCGGCGCGTGCACTCAAATCGGCGCTCGATCAGATGGGCTACGCCGAGAGTACCCACGCGGTATTCGGCATGATGGCAGACAAGGACATCGATGAGGTGATCCGCATCCTGGGTGAGCGCATCGCGCACTGGCACGTGGCTGCGCCGGACCTGCCACGCGCCGAGCCCGCCGATGCACTGGCAGCCCGCATTCGTGCCAGCCAGCCGCGTGCACAGGTCGATGCCTGCGAAAGTGTGGCTGCTGCGTGGCAAGCTGCCACCCGGACAGCCGGCGAGAATGATAGAATCCTCGCCTTCGGATCCTTCTATACCGTCGCTGAAGTGATGGCGGCCCGCGGTCAATAGCTCATGGCACGAGACAACGTTAGCGAAGAACTGCTGCAACTCCGTAAACGTGCGCGTCGTCGCCTCATTGGCGCGGTGACACTGGTCATCTTCTCCCTGATCGTGTTGTGGACCGTGCTGGACGGCGAGCCGCCGGCCACGATGACACATCCGGTCGAGATCATCGCCAGTGCGCCGGGCGCGTCGACACCTGCCGCAACCGGCATCTCGAACACTGCGACCGAGGCCACCACAGGTGCGCATGCCGCATCGCCAGTTCAAGCCGTGGCAGAGCCGACGGTAGTGCCGTCGCTGGCCCCCGTGAGCCTGCCGGGCAAACTGGTCAATTCCCAGGTCGAAACCCCGGCGCAACCCAGCCCCAAGCCTGTTGTAAAGCCTGAGCCGCACGCGGTTGAGAAACCGGTGGAAAAACCTGCCGAGAAGCCGACCGACAAACCCAAACCAAACAAACCCGCCAAAGACCCGCAGAAAATCCTGGATGGTCTGGATGATGCCGAAGCCAAACCGGCCGAGCGTCAGACAGAAAAACCTGCCGCTACCGCACATGCAGGCCAGACGCTGGTGCAGATCGGCGCCTATGGCGACAAGGCCAAGGTGAACGAGATTCTGGGCAAGCTCAAAGCCAACGGCATTGCCGCGTATGCGGAGCCGGTAGCCAACAAGGGCGTGGCGCTGACACGCATCCGCATTGCGGCCGGCGATGATGCGCACGCCAAGCAGGTCATGCAGAAAGCGGCAAAACTGGGTTATGCACCGCAACTGGTGCACTGAGGAGCATTGTGACAGGGTTTGACTACGCGGTACTGGTCATCGTTGGCCTGTCCATCCTGCTGTCGGTGATGCGCGGCCTGGTGCAGGAGGTGATGGCGCTGGTCGGCTGGGCTGTCGCAGCATGGTTGGCAATCCACTATGCAGCCCCCATATCGGTATATATGCCCGCTGGCATCCCGGATGAGCGCTTGCGCTATCTGGCTGCGCTGGTGGCGATTTTTGCAGGTGTATGGCTGTTCAGCGCCTTGTTGCGCATCACGATTACGCAGTTTCTGAAGTCGACTGGCTTGAATCCGCTCGACCGCATGCTGGGCGCGGTGTTTGGTCTGGCACGCGGCACCTTGTTCGTGTTGCTGCTGGTGCTGATTGCTGGCCTGACGTCGTTTCCAAGTTCACGTGTCTGGCGCGACGCCATGTTCAGCCCGCCGTTTGAAGAGCTGGCCAAGCTGAGTCTGCCGTGGCTGCCGACGGCGCTGGCGCAGCGCATACACTACGAGTGAGCGCGGGCAGGGCGCTTTGACTTCAGCACGCTGAAGCAGGTTTTTGTGAAGCTGTGGCAACCGCCGCAGCTGGTTTTTAAGGATTGTGGATTATGTGTGGCATTGTCGGCCTCGTTGCTAAAACCCCCGTCAACCAGATGCTGTATGACGGGCTGCTGGTCTTGCAGCACCGTGGCCAGGATGCCGCGGGCATCGTGACCGCCGAAGGCCCGATGTTCCACATGCACAAGGGCCAGGGCTTGGTGCGCGACGTGTTCCGCACTCGCAACATGCGCTCGCTGCTGGGCAACGTCGGCATTGGCCACGTGCGCTATCCGACGGCAGGCTCGGCTTCCAGCCTGGCTGAATCGCAACCCTTCTACGTCAACAGCCCGTTTGGCCTGGTACTGGCGCACAACGGCAACCTGACCAACGACAAGCAACTGAAAGACGAGATGTACCGCACCGACTTGCGGCACATCAACACCAATTCCGATTCCGAAGCGCTGCTTAACGTGCTGGCGCACGAACTGTCCAAGCGCACCAATGGCCCGCGCCTGACCGCTGAAATCGTTTTCGATGCCATTACCGCCGTGCACCAGCGCGTGCGCGGCGCCTATGCGGTTGTGGCGCTGGTAGCCGGTTTCGGCTTGATTGCTTTCCGTGATCCGCATGGCATCCGCCCGCTGTCGCTGGGTGTGCATGACACACCGGAAGGCCCGGAATACATCGTGGCCAGTGAATCGGTCGCCCTCGACACGCTGGGCTTCAAACTGATGCGCGACGTGGCGCCGGGCGAAGCTCTTTACATCAGTTTTGAGGGCGAGCTGAGCAGCCGCCAGTGCCATTCGAACGCCAAACTGGCCCCCTGTATCTTCGAACACGTGTACTTTGCGCGTTCGGACAGCGTCATCGATGGTATCTCGGTGCACGAGGCGCGCCTGAACATGGGTACGCAACTGGCCGACAAGGTCAAGGCCATGGTGCCGGCGCTGGATATCGATGTGGTCATCCCCATTCCGGATACCAGCCGCGATTCGGCGCTGGAAATGGCGAACGAATTGAAAATCCCTTACCGTGAGGGTTTCATCAAGAACCGCTACATTGGTCGCACCTTCATCATGCCGGGCCAGGCCAGCCGCAAGAAGTCGGTGCGCCAGAAGCTGAACCCGATCGCGGTCGAGTTCCGTGGCAAGAACGTGCTGTTGGTGGATGACTCCATCGTGCGTGGCACTACCTCCAAGGAAATCGTGCAGATGGTGCGCGATTGCGGCGCCAAGAAGGTCTATCTGGCTTCGGCTGCGCCACCGGTCAAGTTCCCGCATGTGTACGGCATCGATATGCCGACCCGTGCCGAGCTGATCGCCACCGGCCGTACCGCAGAGCAGATTGCCGAGGAAATCGGCGCCGATGCCGTGATCTATCAGGAACTGGATGCGCTGATCACCGCCTGCCGTGATGCCAGCCAGGGGCTGATTACCGAGTTCGAGACCTCGTGCTTCGACGGCAACTACATCACCGGCGACATCACCGATGAGTATCTGGATGCGCTGGAAGCCAAGCGCTTGTCGCCGCTGTCGGCCAAGTTCAAGGAAGGTGACCCGGATACCCGCGTGCTGGACATGAATATCGGCGTGGCCGAGCAAAATCTGATCTGATATCAGTGCTAAATCGGCAAACTGTGTGCACAACAGTTTGCCGCTTTGCGGTATAAACGGGAGCAGATGCTCCCGTTTTCGTTATGACGCTTTTCGAGACCCGCCATGCAAGACTTCGACTTTGACGACCTTCATCCCGACACCCTGGCTATCCGCGCTGGCACCACGCGCACCGAATTCGGCGAGCACTCGGATGCGATGTATCTGACCTCCAGTTTCTGTGTCGGCAGTGCAGAAGAAGCGTCGCTGAAGTTCACCAACCAGATTCCCGGCTTCATCTACTCGCGCTTCACCAATCCGACCGTGACCGCATTCGAAGAGCGCCTGGCCGCGCTGGAAGGTGCCGAGAAGGCGATTGCTACTGCTTCGGGCATGGCGGCCATTCTGGCGCTGGGCATGGCACACCTGAAGGCGGGTGATCATGTCGTGGCCTCCAATGGCCTGTTTGGCGCCACCATCCAGCTGTTCAACACGTATTTTGCCAAGTTCGGCGTGGAAATCAGCTATGCCAGCCCGACCGATCCGGCGGCGTGGCAGGCTGCGGCCAAGCCCAACACCAGGCTGTTCTTCCTCGAAACACCGTCCAACCCGTTGACCGAGGTGGCCGATATCCGGGCGATTGCCGATATCGCCCACGCCAATGGCGCGCTGCTGGCGGTCGATAACTGCTTCTGCACTCCCATCCTGCAGCAACCGCTCAAGCTCGGCGCTGATCTGGTGGTGCACTCGGCCACCAAGTATCTGGACGGGCAGGGGCGCGTGCTGGGCGGCGCTGTGGCGGGCAAGAATGAGCTGGTTGACCCGGTGTACCTGTTCCTGCGCACTGCTGGCCCCAGCCTGTCGCCATTCAATGCCTGGGTGATCCTGAAAGGCATGGAAACGCTGCCGCTGCGCATGCGCGCGCATTGCGACAACGCACTCAAGCTGGCGCAATGGCTGGAGCAACAACCGCAAATCGAACGCGTGTATTACCCCGGCCTGCCGTCGCACCCGCAATATGCGCTGGCGCAGCAACAGCAGAAGGGCGGTGGCGGCATCGTGTCGTTTGAGGTCAAGGGCGGCCGCGACGCGGCGTGGGCATTGGTTGATCGCGTGCAGTTGCTGTCGCGCACGGCCAACCTGGGTGACGTGCGCAGCACCATTACCCACCCGGCCAGCACCACGCACGGCCGTGTGACGCCGGAAGCGCGCGCCGCTGCCGGTATCCGCGAAGGGCTGATCCGCATCTCGGTCGGTCTGGAAAACATCGACGACCTGATTGCCGATCTGCAACGCGGCCTGGCTTGAGCACCAACAGGCCGGGGTGATCTTGCCCCGGCCGCTGGTACTTTTTCGCTGCCAGCGCATGATGGCGGCGATAAACTGGTTACATTCTTTCCAGTATGGGGACGACCCCATGCTGCGCCTATCGACGGGGACGGCCCCATGTAATGGAGCTGATCATGTCCCCGTCCTTGTTACCCTGGATTTCCCTCATTTTTGCTGGCCTGTTTGAAGTAGCGTGGGCACTTGCCCTCAAGGCTTCGCAAGGGTTCAGCAAACCACTGCCAACCCTCATCTTTGCTGTAACTGCTGCGGTCAGCATGGTTTTGCTGGCCTATGCCATGAAGCATCTGCCGGCTGGTACGGCCTACGCCATCTGGACCGGTATCGGTGCCGTCGGCACGGTGGTACTGGGCATGGTCTGGTTTGGCGATCCGGTCAATATGCTGCGCATCGCGTCCATTGTGCTGATTCTGGCTGGCATCATCGGCCTCAAACTTGCCTGAACCCAGGCCAAGGCTAATAGACGCTTTGGCGCCATTGCTGGCAACCCATCCCGGAAACCCCTGATACCCGATCCACGCACGCGAGTGGAAGATCGCAAGTCTTGCGAAAGAAGTAGTTCTATAGTCTGGACTACAGCCGCGCAACGTTGCGCAGGCAAGGCGATGTCTTCAAGGGGGTATGCATGGACGGAGTGAAGAAATGGGGAGTCTGGCTGCTGGTCGGGCTGGTGGGCGCGTTTGCGTTTGCCACGCTGGCACTGAGCCGGGGAGAACATGTCAATGCAGTATGGCTGGTGACGGCCGCTGTTGCCTGCTATGCGATAGCGTATCGCTTCTATAGCCGCTTCATTGCCGACAAGGTCTTCGAGCTGGATGACCGCCGCCTGACCCCGGCAGAGCGCCGCAATGATGGCCTCGACTACGTGCCAACCAACAAGTGGGTGCTGTTCGGCCATCACTTTGCCGCCATTGCCGGCGCCGGCCCGCTGGTGGGGCCGATCCTGGCGGCGCAGATGGGCTATCTGCCTGGCACCTTGTGGATTCTGATCGGCGTGATGCTGGCGGGCGCGGTGCAGGATTTCCTGGTGCTGTTCATTTCCACCCGCCGCGATGGCCGTTCGCTGGGCGAAATGGCCAAGCAGGAGCTGGGGCAATTTGCCGGCGTGGTGGTCATGCTGGGCGCGTTGGGGGTAATGATCATCATCCTGTCCGCATTGGCGCTGGTGGTGGTCAAGGCACTGGCCGACAGCCCGTGGGGCACCTTCACGATTGCGGCAACGATCCCCATTGCCTTGTTTATGGGCGTGTACATGCGCTTCATCCGCCCCGGCCGCATTGGCGAGATTTCGGTGATCGGCTTCGTGCTGATGATGCTGGCCATCATTTACGGCGAGGACATCGCGCACAGCCCGACCTGGGGCCCGTTGTTCACCTTGCATGGCACCGAGCTGACCTGGGCGCTGGTGATCTACGGCTTTGTGGCCTCCGTGTTGCCGGTGTGGCTGCTGCTGGCGCCGCGTGACTATCTGTCCACTTTCCTCAAGATCGGCGTGATCGTCGGTCTTGCGGTCGGCATCGTGTTTGCTGCGCCGGATCTGAAAATGCCGGCGGTATCGCGCTTCATCGACGGTAGTGGCCCGGTGTTTGCGGGCAGCCTGTTCCCCTTCCTGTTCATTACCATTGCCTGCGGCTCGATCTCGGGCTTCCATGCGCTAGTGGCTTCCGGGACGACCCCGAAGCTGGTCGAGCGCGAAAGCCACATGCGCATGATCGGTTATGGTGCGATGCTGATGGAATCCTTCGTGGCCATCATGGCGCTGATCTGCGCGTCGGTGATCGACCCGGGCGTGTACTTCGCGCTCAATTCACCGGCCGCGCTGATCGGCAAGACGGTGGAATCGGCCTCGCAAGCGATCAACGCCTGGGGCTTCGTAATTACGCCGGAGATGCTGAGCCAGATCGCTGCCGACGTGGGTGAGAAGAGCATTCTGTCCCGCGCGGGCGGTGCACCGACCTTTGCTGTTGGTATGGCGCACATCGTGACCGACATCTTCCACAGCAAGGCGATGATGGCGTTCTGGTATCACTTCGCCATCCTGTTCGAGGCGCTGTTCATTCTGACCGCGGTCGATGCCGGTACGCGTGCCTGCCGCTTCATGGTGCAGGATCTGGCTGGCGTAGTGGTGCCGGGGCTGGGTCGCAGCCGTTCGTGGGCGGGCAACCTGATCGGCACGGCTGTCGCTGTCAGTGGCTGGGGTTATTTCGTCTATCAAGGCGTGGTTGACCCATTGGGCGGCATCAATACCTTGTGGCCGTTGTTCGGTATCGGCAACCAGATGCTGGCATCGATGGCGCTGATCCTGGGCACGGTGGTGCTGTTCAAGATGAAGAAGGAGCGCTACGCGTGGGTGACGGTGCTGCCGACCGCATGGCTGTTCATCACTTCGATGAGTGCAGGCTGGCAGAAGATATTCAGCAGCAACCCCAAGATCGGCTTCCTGGCCGTGGCCGACAAGTTCAACGCTGCCGCAGTGCAGGGCAGCTTGCTGGCACCGGCCAAGACGGTAGCGGACATGCAGCGCATCGCCTTCAACAACCAGATCAATGCGGCGCTGTGCGGCTTCTTCATGCTGGTGGCGGTGGTGATGTTGATTGCTGCTTTCTTCAATATCCGCCGCGCACTGGCCGCGCGTGAAGTGACGGCGCGCGAGATCGATCCGCAATACCGAGGCGAGGTGCCCAGCCATGCTTGATCTGTCACACCTGCTGGGCAAGCCTGCGCCACGTGGTGATGCCTATGCCCAATACCTGCAGCAACATGCCGTGCAGCACGGCAGCGGTCAGCCGATGAGCCAGGCCGACTTCGAGCGCTACAGCCTGGGGTCGGACTGGCTGGGCGGCCTCAAGGATGCCGCGCGCAAAGTGGTGCAGACCTGCCGGTTGATGGTGGGCATCCATGACTACGAGTATTACCTGCAGCACATGCGCGAGCGCCACCCGGACGCAACGCCGATGAGCCGCAACGATTTCTATCGTTACTGCCTGGAGGCGCGTTTTCCGAGTGCGGACAGGGCTGCAGGTGGCAAGTGCCCGTGCTGATGTCCTGGTAGCGCAATAGCAAAAAGGCCGTCATTGACGGCCTTTTTGCTTGGGGTGGCGTGCTGGTTCAGTCCCGGTCGGGGCTGGCTGCTATCTCCAGTCACCGCGCAATTCTCGCACCTTCTGCTCCAGCGCATCCTTGCTGGCCTCGGCTGCCGGCACCGGCTGGCCCACGCGCAGGCCGATTTTCGACCAGATACCGCGCGGCATCTTCATCATCGCTGCGCCATCCTTGCGGCTGAAAAAACTGCCCCACAGGCCCTGCAGCGCAATGGGTACCACTGGCACCGGGGTACGACGGATGATGTCGTCGATGCCGGGGCGGAAGGGCTGGATGTCGCCATCGCGCGTGATGCCGCCTTCGGGGAAGATGCAGACCACTTCGCCTTGCTCAAGATATTCGGCCACACGATCAAATGCCTTGGTTTTGAGCTCGGCATTTTCCTTGGCGGGCGCGATGGGGATAGCACCAGCGGTGCGGAAAATGAAGCTCAGCACCGGAATCCTGAAAATATGGTGGTCCATCACGAAGCGCACCGGGCGGCGCACCGCGCCGGCCAGGATCAGCGCATCCATGAAGCTGACGTGGTTGCATACCAGCACGCAGGCACCTTCCTCGGGAATGCGCTCCAGGCCTTCCTGGTGGATGCGGTACAGCGTGTGGGTGGCAATCCACACCAGGAAGCGCATCAGGAATTCCGGCAGCAGCGTATAGATATAGGCTGCGACGACCAGATTAAGCAGCGCGGCAATCAACAATACATGCGGAATGCTGACTTTAAAATGCGCCAGCGTGGCGGCAAAGATGGCCGAGCCGACCATGAACAGCGAGTTCATGATGTTGTTGGCGGCAATGGCGCGCGAGCGGAAGTCGGCCGGTGCGCGCGATTGCATCAACGCATACAGCGGTACGATGTAGAAACCACCAAATACACCGATGAGCAGGAAGTCCACCATCAAACGCCAGTGTGCAGCCTGCTGGGCAAAGCTGTACCAGGTCAACTCGGTGGCAGAGAAAGCCGGGGTAGCAAAGTAAAGATCAATACCGAACAGACACAGGCCGATGGAACCGAACGGCACCAGGCCCAGCTCGACCTTGCGGCCGGACAAGCGTTCACAAAACATCGACCCCAGGCCGACGCCAAGCGAGAACAGCGTCATCAGCAAGGTATAAACCGTTTCGTCGCCGTGTAATACGTCGGACGCGTAGGTCGGCAGTTTGGAGAGATAAATCGCGCCAAGAAACCAGAACCACGAGATCCCCAGCAGCGACAGCCAGACCGGCCGGCTCTGGCTGGCCTGTGCGATCATGCCCCAGGTCTGGCTGGCAAAGTTCCAGTCCACCTTGAGGTCAGGCACCGCACTGGGCGCAGGTGGCATCTGGCGCGATGACAGATAGCCGACGATGGCACACAGCAGCAATGCGGTGACGATGGTGATGTGGGTCGGGTCGGCCTTCACCAGCAGGGTGCCGGCAATCTGGCCGATGATGATGGAGACAAAAGTACCCATCTCGATCATGCCGTTGCCACCCACCAGCTCCTGCGGTTGCAGGTATTGTGGCAATACGCTGAACTTGAGCGGGCCGAACAGCGTGGAGTGGATGCCCATCAGGAAGATGGTCGACATCAGGATCACGCCGTTGTTGAGCCAGAAGCCCAGCGAGGCGATCAGCATGATGCCGATTTCCAGTACCTTCACCAGGCGGGCGACCACGGCCTTGTCATACTTTTCGCACAACTGGCCGCTGGTGGCCGAGAACAGGAAGAAGGGCAGGATGAACAAGCCGGCGGCGAGCTGGATCATCAGCTCCGGCGACAGGCCGAGCATGCGCATGCCGTGGAAGTTGATCAGTACCACCACGGCATTTTTCAGCAGATTGTCGTTGAAAGCGCCAAAAAACTGCGTAATGAACAGCGGCAGAAAGCGCCGGGTTGTGAACAGGTCAAACTGGTTGTGCTGATGCATGGTCGCCACTTTGTATCAGTTGTCGTGGCAGTTTAACCGAAACCTGCATGCCGCTCTCATCCCGCTTGCATGCGTATTGCGTATTGATCCTGCTCAGATCGTGAACTGATCCAGTTTGTCATGCAGCACGCGCGCCTGTTCGCGCAGATCGCTGGCCGAGCCGCTGTTGCGCTGCGCGATCGACGCATTGGCTTCGGCGCTGTGCGCCACGTTTTCCACACCACGTGCCAGTTGCGAGCTGGCGACCGTTTGCTCGCGCGTGGCCTCGGCAATGTCCTGCAACACGTTGAAGACGCGATCTGCCTCGCTGTGGATGCGCTCAAGCACGCTGCCGGTTTCTTCCACCGATTGCACGCCTTCGCGCATCTGGCTGGATACGGCGACGATCTCGGCAGCCACTTGCTGGGTATCCCCGACAATGCCGCCCACCAGCTGGCTGATCTGTTGCGTGGACGCGCTGGTGCGTTCAGCCAGCTTGCGTACCTCGTCGGCCACCACGGCAAAGCCGCGCCCTTGCTCGCCTGCGCGCGCGGCCTCAATGGCGGCATTCAGCGCCAGCAAATTGGTCTGGTCCGCGATCTCCTTGATGACGCCGACGATGCTGGATATCTCGCTCGACCGTTCGCCCAGGCGGCTGATCTGGCCGGAGGCGTCGTTGGCTGCGGTAGCGATGCGCTGCATCTCCTCCACGGTGCGCTCCATCAGGCGCCGGCCATCCTTGCTGGCCTCCAGCGCGGACTGGCCCGCTTGCCTGGCGCTGCCGGCCGTATCGGCAATGTGCCCGATACTGACGGTGATCTGTTCTACCGTTGCGGCCATGCTGGAGGCGGATTCGCTCTGCCGCATGCTGCTGGAGGCAACCTGCTCGACGGCATCGCCCATATTGCGTGCCGTGCCGTCAACCGCGTCGGCGGTGCTGCGTATCTCGCCGATCAGCGCTTGCAGGCGCTCGGCGGCGTGATTGAAATGCAGTGTGAGCTGGGCGATCTCGTTGCGGCTGCTTTCCTCGGCGGGGATGTCGATGCGGGCAGAGAGGTCGCCTGCGCCAAACCGGTCCACCGCGCCAACCACGCTGGCCAGCGGCTTGAGGCGTGACTTGAGCGCCAGATAGAGCAGCACCAGTATCAATGCACCAAAAATGACGCAAGCCACGATCAGCCGGTTGCGCAGCGCCACACTGTCGGCCGTGAATTCGTCCAGAAAGCTGCCGGAAGCCACTACCCAGTTCCAGTCTGGTACGGCGGAAAACACCACGATTTTTGCAGCAGGCCGGTTGCCCTGATCCGGATTAGGCCAGTCATACCGATAGGTGCCGGTTTTTTGCGTAACCAGGTGGCTTATGGTGGAGAGCGCATCGCCCTGCAGTACGTCGCCTGCATATTTACCGGGATATTGCGGGTGGATGATGAAGCGCGCGACCTTGTCCTTGTCTGCCGCAAGGATGTACACATAGCCGGTCTTGCCGACCTTGATGCCATCGATCACCTTGCCCAGCGTGGCCAGCTCGCGCGACAGGTCGATGCGCGTCTGGTACCAGCCGGCAATTTCTCCTCCCGGGTTCTTGATCGGGCGGGCACGGGTCAGGTAATAGTGATCATTGCGCATTACCAGCCCGAGGTAATCGTGGCCGCCGGTAATGGCCTGCAGGATGGGGTCATCCGCCTTGATGCTGGAACCCAGCATCGACTTGCCGTCCTTGTCCTTGAGCAGCGTGGTGATGCGCACGAATTTACCAGCGCTGGTGCGGGCAATCACGGCGGCCTCGGCCCCGGTTTCGCGCTTCAGGCGTTCAAGGATATCGGTATTGCCGTTGATGACCAGCTCGCCGGCCTTGACCAGTGGCGCATCGCCGGCGCTGCCGGTGGCCTGGGTCTCTGCCGAAATGGCAAATTCGCCCGGTAGCTGTTTCTGGAATAGCTCCATGGTGCCTTCGGAGCGGAGCAGGGCACCCTCGTAGGCCAGCTTCAGGCTGCCCTTGACCAGTTCAAGCTGATCGCTGAGCCCTTTCTGCGCGGTGTCCAGCGCAACGCGGTTCACGCTCAGGCTGGTCATGGCAATCAACGCGGCAAAGACCAGCACGCACACGATGATGGTGAGCATGGCGATCTGCTCGACGATGGGGCGGTGGCGTAGCGTGAACCCGGGCATGGCAATCTCCGCACTCGCGCGATGCGATGTAACCGATATAGTCGATTGCCGAGCGGCTTACAGGAATATGCCGCGTGCCTGCCGATGGAGCGCTGTTATGGCTGCATCAGGCTGGCCAGATTGCCCCAAGCACGCGCGGCCCGTGTGCACCGGTCACCGCCGGCAGATTGGCCGGTTTGCGGGCCAGGCAGCGTTCGGCCAGCCAGGCAAAGGCGTACGCCTCTACCCAGTCCGGATCCAGGCCAAGCTGTTCGGTGGTGCCGACGCGCACACCAGCCAGCCCGGCTGCAATCCGTGCCATCAGCAGCGGGTTGTGTGCACCGCCGCCACAGAGATAGACCTCGTCTACGTCGTCACCACAGCTCTTGATGGCGGCAACAATGCTGTCTGCGGTCAGCGCAGTCAGCGTGGCCTGGATATCGGCAGGGGCGTCATTGCGGCCGGTGAGCTGCGCCTCCAGCCAGCCGATGTCGAACAGGTCGCGGCCGGTACTCTTGGGGGCAGGTTGCGAGAAATACGGTTCGGCCAGCAGCCATTGCAGCAGATCGGGAATGACCGTGCCGCTCGCACCCCAGGCGCCGCCGGCATCAAAGCGCTCCCCTTGGTGGCGTTGTATCCACATATCGATCAGCACATTGCCCGGGCCGGTATCGAAGCCGGTGACCTTGCCGCTGGCCGGCAGATCGGTCAGGTTGGCGATACCGCCGATATTGACGAGGACACGATGCTTGCCGGTGCCGCCAAATAGCGCCTGGTGAAAAGCAGGCACCAGTGGGGCACCCTGGCCACCCGCAGCAATGTCGCGGCTGCGGAAGTCACTGACCACCGTGATGCCGGTCAATTCGGCAAGGCGTGCGTGATTGCCAAGCTGTACCGAAAAGCCCAGCTCTGGCCGGTGCCTGACCGTTTGTCCATGGTTGCCGATGGCGACGATGTCGCGTGCCTGCAGCCCGGCTTTGGCCAGCAAGGCCAGCACGGCATCAGCGTAAACGCCTGCCAGTTTGTTGGCCGCGAGTTGCGCCAGATGCAGCTCGTTCTCGCTGGGCGCCTGCAGGCGCATCAGCGCGCTGCGTAGCTCGTCCGACAGCGGGTGGCCGTGTGCGGCCACCATGCGCGGCTTGATGTCGGAAAAATCGACGATGGTGGCATCGACGCCATCCAGGCTGGTGCCGGTCATCAGACCGATAAAATAGCGGCTTGTGCTCATGGCTGCAGTTTAGGCTGTGATGCGCCCCCGTCGTCAATCCCGGGTGGCTTCATGTTGAAGGAAACTTGCCGTGCTGCTATCGGGTATAGCGCATGCGTGGTGGTGTTGCGCATCACGTGGCGTGCAAGACGAAAGTGTGAGCAGCCTTGCCAAATCAAGTGTTCATGGCATTCCACAGCGCCAGCGCTTCTTTCTTGCTGTCGGCCTGCTGGCTGATCTGATTGCAGTTGCCATTGCGGCCGAATTTGCCGCACTGTACCCAGAAACGTTTGGAGCCGGAACGGCCGTGCTCGCCCGGGGCACCGCATTTCTTGCAGGGTTTCATCGGTGTTGGTGCTGGAGTGGGCGTAGTCATGAGCTGGTTCGCAAGCAAATGACCATTGTAGCCAATTGCGCGGCGCGCTAGAACGGCTTGGCCACCATCAGCCAGTACACCACCAGCAAACCGCCGAAGGCCGGGAAACCCAGCACCGTCCACCAGCGCTCCATATGCCAATAGCGCACGGGCAGGGCGGTGTGCCCCGCTTGGGCAGCCTGCTGCGCCATATCACGCATGCGCAGCTGCAGCCAGACCACGGGCAGCCAGCACAGGCCGGCAATGGTGTAGAGCAGCAGGGTAAGCCCCACCCAGTTCCAGCCCGCTTGCCAGCCGGCCTGTTGCAGCATCCACCAGCCAGACAAGGGTTGGAAAATGACCGCTGGCGTGGTAAACCACCAGTCGGCACGGGCAACCCAGCGCGTGACCACCGCGATGGCCTGCACATTGCGGCTGCGGTTGGTGAAGAACATGTAGAAAGCAGTCCCGAAACCGGTGCCAAACATCAGGGTGGCAGACAGGATGTGCAGGGTCTTGATGAATAGATAGAGCATGTCAGTCGTCCTCGGTATGCAATAGCGCCAGCATGGCGGCCACCAGCACCGCGTTCTTGAGCAAGGGGCCGAATGGGTGAGCCAGGAAATCCGGCAGAAATAGGGCAACGAGCACGGTATACGCTGCAGTCAGCAGCAGTTGCGCCTGCCAGAGCAAACGGCCGGGCCGCCAGAGTGTGAGTAGCCCGAAGCCGGCATCGAGCAACGATGAAGCAATACGCGCAGGTGCTTGCAAGCCCGCCGGCACATGGCAGGCTGCCAGCAACTGCTCGCTGGCGGCTGCCGGGTACACCCACAGCGAGACGACCGCCGTGCCTAGCCAGACCGATGCAAGCCCCAGGCGCAGCATCAATCTGGCCCCGCCCAGGCGCTGCTGCAGCCTTTGCGTTTGCGTCACAAATGCGCCCGGGGTTTGCATGGGGGCCGGCAACAGCGCGGCAAAATCCGTGTTGTCGGCATGGCTGCCGATACGCAGCATGGCCAGACTGTCGCGCGTCAGCAGGCTGCCGGGTAGCGCGTTGCACATCTGCGCAGACAAATTGGCCAGCCAGTCAGGAAACGGCAATCGGCACAAACGTTGCCTGGGGGATAGTTCGCGCAGATAGTCAGCCAGCGTCAACACGCGTGGCCCGGTCGCGGCAACAATGCGAGAGCCTGGCTGGTGCAGCAGGGTGGCACAGCCATGGGCAAGGTCATCAATGTGGATGGGCTGCAGCAGGGTGTCTGCCGCAGGTAGTGGCAACAGGGGCAGCGAGGCCAGCTGCAGGAACAGCTGGCTGCTGGCGCCATCTGCACCGTAAACCAGCCCCGGCCGCACGATGTGCCAATCCAGCCCGGAAGACTGCAGCATGGCCTCGCCGGCAGCTTTGCTGCGCCAGTAGGCGCTGGGGGCATCCGGCGCAGCCCCCAGGGCGGAAATCAACAGCACGCGCTGTACCCCGGCCTGCCGGCAGGCCGCGTATAGCGCCTGTGGCGCGATGACTTGCACGGTTTCGAAATCGCCCGGCTTGCGCTCGCGGAACAGCCCGACGCAGTTAACCACAGCATCGATGCCCTGCAGGCGTGGCAACCAGCTCGCGCTGTCCAGATCGCGCTGGAAATCGACAGCAATCTGCCCCGGCTTGTTGGCGCAGCGCACCCCTTCGATCACCTGATCGCCTTGTTGCAACAACGCAGCCTTGATATGGCGGCCGATAAACCCATCGGCGCCCAACAAGAGTACACGCATGGCTTACTCCCGCCACAACGGCGTGCTGCACCGGCCGTTTGGGCAGGCCGGGGCGATCACGCTGCTGATGCTGTAGCGGTAACGCGCCAGCAGGATATACGCTCGGCGCCACATGGGCCGCAGCAGGCGCACGCGCAGCGGCCATGCCAGCCAGCGCATGCCGGCAGCCAGACAGATCGCTTCCAGCGCCGGCACACCTCGCAGCCACAGACCGTCGTCACGGCGCACATGAATTTCGTACATCATGTCGGCCAGCGGGATGCCGGTAGTGGTCGCGTCAAAGTCCGGGCTGGCGGCGTCAACCAGCTGTATGGCCTGCGGAGCCCGAGCGTGCCAATAGTGCATGCCGGTGCTGCACAGCGCGCATTGGCCATCAAAGTACACGGTCAGCATGCTGGCCTCCTGTTGCGCAAAGTCCCTTGTTGCAGCGGCGGCGCGCGGCAAAACGGGTGTAGGCCATATCAAACAGCTGGCGCAAGCCGGGTAGCTCGGTCATCGCCACCAGCCAGCCCAGCCCCACGCGGCGATACATGTCCCGCACCGCGCTGGCCCCGCGCAGGAAGTGTCCGTCACCGTCACGAACATGCAGATCAACCAGCAGTACATTTGCCGGCAAGCCGCTATCGTTGTCCGGGCCGTGTATATCCACGCAGCGCAGACGGTTGTGGCGATCAAGCCGGCGCAGCATGCCGATTTCATGTCGGCACAATGGACAATGGCCGTCGAAGTAGATCGTGTACATGATTTCTCCTTTTTCTGCATGAACAGAAATATCTGCGCCTTTTAAAGCCCGCCGAGGCGGGCCTTTGAATCAATCACAGCAGTGCGCTGCCAGCTTGTGTCGCCTCAGTCGTCAGCACGGCCAAGCATTTTCTGCACGCGCGCGCCCAGCTTGAGGATTTTCATCAGCGTTTCCGGCGGCAGGCGCTCCATCTCCTTGATCCAGGCCGTCAGCGTCTCCATGAAATCGAGCACATCCTGCATGCGCTGCAGTGCTGCTTCGTCGCCTGCTTCGCCCTGTTCCATCACGCAGTCGCGCAACACCGTCAAGGTGGGGTCGAACTCGCGCCGCTTGCGCTCATCCACAATGGTGCGGAACAACTGCCACACATCCTTGCTGGTTTCAAAGTGATCGCGCCGATCACCCAGCACGTGCACCACTTTGACCAAGCCCCAGTTCTGCAGCTCTTTCAGGCTGTTGCTGACGTTGGAGCGGGCCACCACCAGCGTTTCGGCGATGTCTTCGGCATTCATCGGCTGCTCGGCCAGGAACAGCAAGGCATGAATCTGCGACACGGTACGGTTGACGCCCCAACGGGTGCCCATTTCGCCCCAGTGCAGGACGAATTTTTGTTTGACGGGGGTGAGGTGCATGGTCTGATCTGGCACTAAATTCTGTTAATACAGAAATTAATGCAGCACTGAGAAAAATACAAGTGGCCTTGCATTGAACCGCACTGAAAGCAGTAAGTGCAGGGCGGTTTTTACTTTTTTAGCTGGCTTATCGAATATACCTGGTGAAGTCAGCTTGTTTGATGCTTTTTTTGACTTGTAGAAAGTATTTGTGATAACGGGCAAGCCAATACAGTCAGCTATGGCTATGACAGCCTCTCTCGGCTTGCTACCGTTCAATACCTGGATGGCGGGGTGCGCAAATATGTTTACGAAGACCCGCTCAATTTCTATCTATTGACCGGCATCGTCGACGAGAACAGTGGCCGCTTTGCTACCTGGCACTACAACGACAAAGGCCGGGCGATCTCCAGCGAGCATGCCGGTGGCGTAGAGCGCCAGAGCCTGAGCTTCGGTGGGGATGCAAAAGTTGGCCCGCGCTGGACGGATGTGACTGATGCGTTGTCGGTCACGCGCCGTTACACCTTTACCCTGAATGCGGGGTTGTGGCTGGTGAGCAGCGTAGACCAGCCTGCCGGCGCCGGCTCTGCTGTTGCCAGTAGCAGCACAAGCTACGACAAGGCAGGTAACTTGGCCAGCCATACCGATTTTAATGGCACCACCACCACCTATAGCTATGACGTGGTGCGCGCACTGCAAAACAGCCGTACCGAAGCCAGCGGCACACCCGATGCCCGCACCATCACCACAACCTGGCACCCCACCTGGGCGCTGCCGGATACCGTAACTGAACCGAACCGCAACACCAAGTTCGAGTACGACACCAAGGGCAACTTGATCAAGAAGACGATCACCGCCAGCAATGGTGACAAGCGCGTGTGGAGCTGGACCTACCGTGACTATGGCCTGCTCTGGACCGCCACCGACCCAAGCAACCAGGTAACGACCTACACCTACGACACCAAGGGCAACCTGGCCACCATCAGCAACCCGGCCGGGCAGATCACGCAGTTCACCAATTACGACGCCAACGGCAACCTGCTGAGCATGATCGACATCAACCAGCAAACCACCACGTTTGGCTATGACCTGCGCGGTCGCCTTAAAACCCGTAAAACCGGCAGCGAGCAAACCGTGTTTGATTACGACCTGGCCGGCCAGCTCAAGGTGGTGCACTTCCCGGATGGCAGCACGCTCAGCTACGACTACGACGCGGCGCACCGTCTGACCGACATTCGCGACAGCCGCAACGGCCGCATTCATTACGACCTGTTTGACGACGGCAACATCAAGCGCGAAGACCGCTACGACCCGGACGGCACCTTGGCCACCGCGCTGCAGCAAGTCGCCACCCAGCGCGCCACGCCGGCCCAGCAGGCCAAGGCCCAGTAAAAGATCAAGATCGAGACCTGATACATGCACAAGCGTTCTTCGCCGCGCCTGCTGGCGCACCAACTGGGCCGCACCACGGCTGCGGCCTTGCTGGCCGGGCTGTTGTTTGGCGCCACCGCCTATATTGCCAACGGGGCCACCGCCCCCATAGCCTGGCAGGAGGGCGGCACCTACACCGCCGGCCAGCAGGTCACCTATAACGGTGGGCTGTACCAGGCCACCGTGAACCAGACCGATTATGTCGGCGCCGGCTGGAACCCTGCTGCTACGCCGTCGTTGTGGACCTATATCGGGCCGGCCCCCACCGGCACACCTGTGCCGACTGCAACACCGGCACCCACTGCATCCCCCACACCGAAGCCCACCAGCACCCCGGTGCCGACGGCAACACCGACGCCGAAGCCCACCAGCACCCCGGTGCCAACGGCAACCCCGACGCCCAAGCCCACCAGCACCCCGGTGCCGACAGCAACACCGACGCCGAAACCCACCGGCACCCCGGTGCCAACGGCAACGCCCACGCCGAAGCCGACCAGCACGCCGGTACCGACAGCGACACCCACGCCGCTGCCAACGGCAACACCGACCCCGTTGCCGACTGCAACACCGACGCCGCTACCCACTGCAACACCAACGCCCTTGCCGACGGCTACGCCACAGCCTACGGCAACCCCGACCCCGACCAGCACCCCCATTCCGGTAGTGCTGCCCACCCACGCCCCGATCATCAGCAGCTTCTACACCTATGATGCCTTGGGCCGCGTGAAGACGGTCATGGATGCCAAGGGCTATGTCACCGCCTTTGAATATGATGCCAATGGCAACCGCACCAAGCGGACGGACGCCTATAACCGGGTTACCAAGTACACCTACGATGCGCTGAACCGCCTCAAAACCATTACCGATGCCAAGGGCAAGCTCACCACACTGGGTTACGATGCCAACGATCACCTCGTCAGCGTCAAAGACCCGGAAGGCTTCACCACCACCTACGTTTACGATGGTCTGGACAACCTGCGCCAGCTGATCAGCCCCGATACCGGCACCACCAGCTACACGCCGGATGCTGCCGGCCGCACCGCCAGCAAGACCGATGCACGCAACAAGACCGCCAGCTACGGTTATGACAACCTCGGCCGCATCAAGACCATCGCCTACGGTGATCAGACTCACACCTTCAGCTACGACACTGCCCTCAACGGTGTTGGCCGCCTGGGCAGCTTCAGCGATGCCGACGGCAGCACCAGCTACAGCTACGATGCCCTGGGCCACATCACCCAGGTCAGCCGTACCGCCACCGTCAGCGGCGCCAGCTTGATCCAGAAGGTCGGCTATGGCTGGGGCAACAACAACACCCTTACCAGCATCACTTACCCCTCTGGCGCCACCATCAGCTATGTGTGGACCAACGGCGCCATCAGCGCCGTACAGCTGAACGGCAAAAACCTCATCAGCAACATCGCCTGGAGCAACAGCATCGGCGCGCAAAGCTGGACCTGGGGTAACGGCCAGCTCTGGGGCAGGGCAGCCGACCTCAATGGCCGCATTGCCGGTGCCACATCAGGCGACACCATCGTCACCCATGGCTACGACAACGTCGGCAACATCAGCAGCATCACCGATACCAGCCACGACAGCCTGAGCCAAGCCTATGGTTACGACGAACTCGGCCGCCTTGTTCAAGGCACCACCATTGGCGTTACCCGCAACTACAGCTACGACGGTAACGGCAGCCGCACCAACGAAAACCACGGCGCCAGCAACACCGATTACCTCCACGACGCCAACAGCAACAAACTGCTGAACACCACCGGCAGCAACGCCAACAGCTACAGCTACGACGCCAGCGGCAACCGCGCCAACGACGCCGGCATGGTCAACACCTACAACAACGCCGGCCGCCTGATCCAGCTGCAACGTGGCGCTGCCATCACCCAGTACAGCTACAACGCACTGGGCCAACGGCTGCAAAAGACCAATGGCAACGGCACGCTGCGCTACGTCTACGACGAAGCCGGCCACCTGCTGGGCGAGTACCAGGCCAACGGTAGCGCCATCCAGGAAACCATCTGGTTGGGTGACACGCCGATTGCAGTCATCAAACCGAGCGCCGACCCGCAAAACCCCAGCACCTACTACGTCTGGGCCGACCACCTCGGCACCCCGCGCCAGATCACCGCCGCAGCCAACAACCAGCTGGTGTGGCGCTGGGACAGCGAAGCGTTTGGCGACACCCTGCCAAACCAGGACCCGAGCAACAGCGGTACGACATTTGCCTACAACCTGCGCTTCCCGGGTCAGTACTATGATGTTGAGAGCGGGCACTTCTATAACTACTTCCGGGATTATGATCCGGCGACGGGTAGGTATGTTGAGAGTGATCCGATTGGGCTTAATGGCGGGAGTCATTCCACATATGCTTATGTAAACTCGACCCCACTGGTATCTAGCGATTTTTATGGTCTAGAAGAGGGGAGCGCCTCAAATTTGAGGAAAAGAAAGGCAATTGATGAAAATGCACGAAGGAATAATGGTAGTCAAGACTGGGCTTACGATAGAAAAAAAGACAATTTTCCAATCAACTCTAATAAATGCAATAAATTTGTGTTTGACATGGCCAAGAGTGCTGATGCAACTCCAGTAATAAATGGGAGGCCCCCAATGGCAGCAGAGTGGGCAGATTCTAGGACGAAAATACCCAATTGGAGAATGTTGCTGCCAAGTGAAAGCCCGCTCCCGGGAGATGTTGCCGCGTATAAGTTAAATGGAGGCGGTACGGCTTACTCTGGACATACGGGGTTGATGGTTCAAGGAACGAACAACACAGTACTAAATATTAGTGCTCATGGGGATGCAGTTTATAATGTTTCTGGTCAGTTTGAAAATCAGCCAGAAACTCGTTATAGAAGATACACAGGTGATTGATATATGAAAAATTTGCTTCCATTTTTGGCTTTACTTCTTGTTTCATTTGCCCGTGCTGAGTCAGTGCTCAGTATTCGGCTGGATGGGCATGCTTACTATCTAGAAGGGAGGAGTGTCAAATGGGAGCGGCTCGGCGATGAGCTTTATGAGCGTTCGAGAAAATTTCCAGAAACGTATGTAATTATTGAGAGCTCGACATCGCTTGAACAATTGAGTAATGTTCAGAAATTGCTGATGGCGGCAGGATATCAGCATGTGCGGTATTTTTTTGCGGATAGCGAAAAACGTATGATGGGGGAGGTAAGCTTTCTTAGGAAACCCCCAATTCCTTATCGTGCAATAATAAATGGGGAAATGGCTGATTGAACTTCAGAGTCAGTTCCCACCAGGACTTCGGGGTCATGCATTTCACCCCAGTCTGACCTAAAAATCCGGTAGAAAAATCCGGGGTCAGATACCGCGGAAATCCGGGGTCAGAAATCCGGGGTCAGGTCTTGCAATCCAACATTTTGTTTCCTAGCTTGTTGGTATGGCTCGACCTCTGCGCATCGAACTTTCTGGCGGTCTCTATCACGTCACTTCCCGCGGTGATCGGCGCGAGGATATTTACTTTGACGATACCGATCGGCAAGCGTGGCTGACCTTGCTGGGGCAGGTGTGCCAGCGGCACAACTGGGTCATCCATGCCTGGTGCCAGATGAGCAACCATTACCATCTGGTTGTTGAAACGCCCGAAGGTAATCTGGCGCAGGGCATGCGGCAGCTCAACGGTGTGTATACGCAGCATGTCAATCGCCGCCATCGCCGTGTAGGGCATGTATTCCAGGGGCGCTACAAAGCCATACTGGTCGAGAAAGAGGGCTATTTGCTGGAACTGAGCCGCTATGTGGTGCTCAATCCCGTGCGTGCCGGCATGGTGGCCTTGCCCGAATCCTGGCCATGGAGCAGCTATCTGTGCATGGTGGGTGAAACGTTGGCGCCGGATTGGCTGCAAACCGCTTGGTTACTGGGGCAATTCGGAACGCGGCGCCACAACGCCATGGCTGCGTATGCCGATTTCGTCCGACGCGGCGTGGGTTTGCCCAGCCTGTGGGATCGGCTTGTGGGGCAAATCTTTCTCGGCTCACCCGAATTCGCCGCGCGCATGGCCGCGCTGATCGACAGCGAGCCACTCAAGGAAGTACCACGAGCGCAGCGCCGGCCCCTGGCTCAGCCGCTTGATCATTACTCACGCCATGAAAACCGAAAACAGGGCATGGTAGCAGCCTACCGGACTGGCGATTACACCATGCAGGAGATCGCGATTCACTTCGGCGTGCACTACGCCACGGTCAGTCGGGCGATCAAGGCGGCGGAAATGTATGATTGCAAGACATGACCCCAGAACTGATGTGACCCCGGAACTCTTGGGAACTCCTGTGACCCCGGAACTCTATAAAAAAGCAGATGAAATGAACAAAAATTTATGGCCTGACTTTAAGAAGGTGAGGGATGGTCGTGATAAATAAATTTTTGTCGGTGATATTTTTGACTCTTCTTGCTTCCTCATTCGTATATGGAAGTAAGAGTGAGCATGAGGCAGAGCGATACAATCTTGATAAAATTGTAGATGGCCTTGAAAAATTTAGGGCCGATTTTGGTTGCTATCCAAATGCGGGATGCGGACTGGATTGTTTGAAGTCTAATTTGCGCCATGACATGAAGTGGAAGGGGCCGTACGTTTTAAGTGATGTAGACTTTCAAGATTTAAATGGTAGGCCTGTCATATATCGCTTTAACAAAGGTACGTTCATCTTATATTCTGTTGGGGAGAATGGGGTTGATGATAATGGTGGTGGCGATGATATTAAGCCCCATTTGCCTGGGGACGGATGGAATATACTTATAATAGGTGAGGCTATTTTATTATTTATTTTCTCTGCCTTGATTGTCGTGTTTTTTATCACTAAATTTCTAAGAAAAAAATGGGGTTAAAAAACGGGATTAGATACCAATACTATTTGGTTAGGTCAAGAAAGCCAATCAAAAATATCGCCGCAGGCTGATTTGATATGAAGAAAAACGTCTAACCAAACAGTATTGAGACCTGACCCCGGAACTCTGTGACCCCGGAACTCTGCTTAAATGAATGTGCGGAAAATGATTAGAAAATTTAAAATAGCCCTATTTGTAGCGGTGACTTTATGTGGGCAGTCTATTGCAGGGGGTGTTCGGATTGTTTCTTTTGGTATTGAGACGTACAAGCCAATTTCGGTTTCTGACTTGATAGAGAAGCCAACAGTTATTTGTGATTTAAATAAAAATGGCTTGATAAATGAAATGCAGTCGCTTTCTCGTAAAGGGCCTGGAAAATTCTCAAAATTGAGGGTGCGCGCTCTTGTTAGAGAAGGGAGTGCATCAATGTTGGTTGATGCTGATGGTTATATAAATAGGCGGCGAGACAGGATAAATCTCAAGGTTTTTTTAAATTTGGTCGAAAATTATTCTTCTGCAGGATGTGGGGGAAATCTGAAGAAAATAATACTGCCACAATAAGGTAAAAAAATCCGGAGTCAGGTCTCAATACTGTTTGGTTAGAGCAATCTCCGCTCTTCCCGCTCCTGCACCTGCGCTGACCAGTCCCCCTGCCGTCTTCGTCGCTAGTAATGGTCAGGGACTAGACATTGAGCATCCCCCTGCATGTAGTTATGCAATGGGATTGGCCGACGAAAAATCAGCTGCAAAATATCTCGCTTTCTGGTGCTATTTATCCTCTGCCGGGTTATAAGAAAATACCGGCACAAAATCATCCGGCGCAATGCTGGTGTCGAATTTGTAGTGCGCGTAATTGGCGGGGTCCACCATATCGAGTTTGATCAATATGGTGTGCGGTGATTGCGCAGTGCGTTTTTCCAGGTGGTTTACTACAGCGCTGGTGACTACTCTGGCCTGGCTGACCGCCTTGGTGTCGGCAGAGGCGGCGATATCGCCTGTTTTGATCAGGTTGGCGATTTCTCGGGTTAGATCATAAGCCACTACCTTGATTTTTTTATCCAGGCCGGCGTCCTTGAGCCTGGCGCTGGCGGCCGGTGCGCAGCCGGTGCAGCCCAGGATGTAATCCAGTTTTTTGCCATGTGCATTGATTAATTGCTCGGCCAGTTGTGATTGCGGTATACGGCCGCTATCACCGTATTTTATGGCGAGGATATGAATATCCAGCGGGGCTTTTTTGGCGGCAGCCTGGGTGCCTTCCACTTCGCCGGTTACCCAGCCAGCGCCTTGCGGCCCGGGCAGCAGGCCGATATTGATGCTCTTCAATCCGCGTTTTTGCGCATCGCGAATGATCCAGCGCATGGCTTCCTCGCCCATGCCGCGCAACGAGGTGGTGACCTTGATATTGAAATCGTCGCTGGTGCTGTCATTGGCCAGCTCGAATACCGGAATGCCCTGCGCGCGTGCTTTGGCAATCGATGGGTTGTTTGCTACCAGGTCTATCGGGGATACAACGATGGCATCGTATTTCTCGGTAATCAGCTCGTTCATTTTTCTGAGCTGACCTTTCAGGTCGTCATAACCATCGGCCACGTATATGTCCGCGGCGATGCCCAGGCGTTTTGCCTCGGTCATCACGCCATAGTCGCAGCCCACCCAGTAGGGGTCCTTGATGTGCGGAAAAAGAAAGGCAATGCGCCACGGCTTACTGGCGCGCTCGGCCATGCCGAAATAGCTGGGCTTTACCTGGCCGGTGTTCAGCGCATCATCTGCAGTACCGTTGGGTTTCAGTGGCGGATAGATCGAGAACCCCACGATGCGATCATAAGATTGTACTGCGGGGATGGGTTGGGCGGCGCAGGGCGACGCCGACACAAGGCCTGCCAGCACGCAGAATGCCAGCATGGTGTTGCATTTGATCCTTGCAAATGCTTCGACAGTCTTTTGTTTTTTCATATTATTGCGCAAACAGCGGGTCAATTTTTAGGCAAACGCACGGCTTGCTTATTGAGGGCATTCAATTGAAGTCGCTCGCAATATAGAGTGTGGCAGGAGGAATGAAAAGCACCGTGTGTCTATATATGCGACCGTCGTCGTACAGGGGATATGCGAGGCATCCCGCGGCAATTACTCCGTGTACCGATCATTGTAAGGCCCCACCGCTAAACCAGATTTTATTGGCGGCACCCGGTTTGCGGGCGCCGCCAGGGTCTACCCATGCGCCTACCGCTGTAGTGCAGGTGCTGGTGCAGGCATGGCAAACCATAGCTCTTGCCGATTGAGCGGCGCACTGTCTGGCAGCCACGCGTTTTCCAGATGGATGCGGGTACGTTTTTCCAGCTGCAGCTGTTTCAATACCGGGTCGAACTGGCGATGGAAGAGGCGATCGAAGCTGCCGTCGCTTATGGCGGCTTCCAGCCCGCGCTGCAGATCGGCCGCCAGTTGCGGTCTTTGCCGGCTGACAAAGAAGTAAAATGCGGCCGGATATTCGATCACGATATGCTGTTCCAGTGCGAGTTCGAGTTCGGCGTGGCTGGCCAGCTCCTGGCTGATTTCGAGCACTGAGCGTGGAAAGTAGTCAAAGCGCCCGGTGGCCAGCTGCTTGAACAGCGCTTCATAGCTGCTGCTGGTCTCCACCTTCAGACCACTGTCGCGCAGGATGCGGGTATCGGGCCAGTCATGCATCTGACCGGCGGTGTAGGGTTTGAGGTCTTGCCGGGTTTGGACGCGGCTGAATAATTCGCCCCGGCCGGGCGGCAGCAGGGCGATGCGCCAGCCGATCAATCCCTTGTCGATGGGGATGCGGATGGGCAGCAGGCGGGTTTCCCGGTCGGCATCGGTCATGGTCCAGATGATGTCGATGCTGCCGTTGCTGCGCGCAAGCTCTTCAATGGCGCGACTTTGCACCATGATGATGTCGGATTGCCGCAGGGTGTAGCGCTTGCCGGACTTTTGCACCGCCAGCTTGAGCACGGCCAGCACGTAGTCGAGTTGCGGGTCGTGCGTGGCTTGATGGCGTGGATAAACAATGGTGTCTGCCGTGGCCACACTCATGCACAAACAGCACCAGCATGCCAATAACAGCTTGCGCATGGCTTCCCCTCCAGCAACCGCTCATGCTGAAAGCTTACAAGCTGCTCAACCGAAACGCGCCCACGCCTGCCGAACGGTCTGCGTCTGGATTTGCACCGTATCGCTGATCGGTGTGGCATAGCCACCGCCCATGGTGATGGCAACGGGCAGGCCAAAGCGGGTGCAGGCATCCAGCACCATGGCATCGCGTTGTGCCAGGCCATCCATGCTGAGGGAGAGTTTGCCCAGACGGTCGCCGGCGTAGGGATCGGCACCGGCCAGATAGATGATGAGGTCGGGCCGGGCCAGCTCAAGCAGCCTGGGCAGTGCGCCGGCCAGGGTGGCGAGGTAGTCGGCATCGCCGGTGCCGTCGGCCAGCTCGATGTCCCAGTCGCTGTGCTCTTTCTGGAACGGAAAGTTGTTCTGCCCGTGCATGGAAAAAGTGAACAGCTCGGGTGCATCAGCCAGCATGGCTGCCGTGCCGTTGCCTTGATGCACGTCCAGATCCAGCACCAGTGCACGATTGATCACGCCTTCGGCATGCAACACCCGGAGGGCTACCGCGCTGTCGTTGAACACGCAAAAGCCGCTGCCACGCTCGGCATACGCATGGTGGGTGCCGCCAGCCAGCGAGACGCCACAACCTTGCTGCAGTGCGGTGCGGCAGGCAGCGAGGGTGGCGCCGGTAGAGTAGCGCGAACGGGTGACCAGCTCGGCCGACCAAGGCAGGCCAATGGCGCGCTCCTCGGCAGCGCTGAGCGCGCCGGCATTCAGGCGGGCGATATAGTCGGCGGTGTGGGCGTGCAGCAGCTCGGCATCGCTGGCCGCCGGCGCATCGACGATGAGATGGGGTGCGAAGGCCTCGACCGCCTCGCGCAGCAGCCGGTACTTTTCTGCCGGGAAGCGGTGGCCAGCCGGCAGGGGCAGCGGGTGCTGATCGGTGCGGAAAATCTGCATCGGCAGCTCAGGCCGGTTGCAGCCTGCCGTCGGCAAGGTGGAAAACACGCTCGCAACGCGCAGCCAGCTCGGTGTCGTGGGTGACGATGACAAAGCTGGTGCCGATTTCGCGGTTCAGCTCCATCATCAGCGCGAATACCGTATCGGCGGTATGGCGATCCAGGTTGCCGGTGGGTTCGTCGGCCAGCACGCAGTCAGGATGTGTAACCAGGGCGCGGGCAATGGCGGCGCGCTGCCGTTCACCACCAGACAGTTCGCCGGGCTTGTGCTCAAGCCGGTGGCCAAGGCCCACCCGCTCCAGCATGGCTGCGGCGGTGGCAAAGGCGGCCTGGCGTGGCTCACGGCGGATCAGCAATGGCATGGCCACGTTTTCCTGCGCACTGAATTCGGGTAGCAGGTGGTGAAACTGGTACACAAAACCCAGGTGGCGGTTGCGCAGTGCGCCGCGTGCGGCATCACCCAGTGCAAAGGCATCGACGCCGGCAATGCTGACCTTGCCCGCGCTGGGGGCATCCAGCCCGCCCAGCAAATGCAGCAAGGTGGATTTGCCCGAGCCGGAGGCACCGACAATCGCCACTGTCTGGCCCGCATCAAGCTTGAAGTCGATATCGCTGAGGACCGGTGTTTCCAGCTTGCCGGCCTGATAAGTCTTGGCCAGCCCGCGCGCGTACAGCACCGCGCCGGTTGCTTGCTGTGCATTACTCATAACGCAGCGCCTCCGCCGGATTGATGCGGCTGGCCCGCCAGCTGGGGTAAATGGTGGCGGCCAGCGACAGCAGCAGCGAAATGATGGCAATCGTGGTCACGTCGCTGCCCTGCACACGCGACGGCAGCTCGGTGATCAGATAAACATCGCTGGCCAGGAAGCGCACGCCGATCAGGCGTTCGATGAAGGGCACGATGGTGCCGATATTGAACGCCACCAGCAGGCCGAACACCACACCGCTGAGGGTGCCGATAAAGCCGGACAGCGCGCCCTGGATGACGAAGATTTTCATGATCGAGCCAGGCGTGGCGCCCAAGGTGCGCAGAATGGCGATATCAGCCTGCTTGTCGGTCACCAGCATCACCAGCGTGGAGATCAGGTTGAACACCGCCACCATCACGATGATGAGCAGGATGATGAACATCATGCGTTTTTCGATTTCCACTGCGCGGAAATAGGTCGGGTTCTCTTGTGACCAGTCGCTGACGAACTGATCGGGCATGTCGCGGTTGATCTCGCGCGCCACCAGGCGGGCCTGGAACAGGTCGTCGATCTTCAAGCGCAGGCCGGATACGGCGCTGCCGGTGCGGAACAGTTTTTGCGCGTCGGAGATTTCGATCAGCGCCAAGCCGGCATCGTAGGGGTAATAGTCGGCGCGGAAGATGCCGACAATGGTGAACTGGCGGAAGCGCGGGATCAGCCCGGCCGGCGTTACCTGGCCTTGCGGGGTGATCAGCGTGATCTTGTCGCCCTGGCGCACGCCCAGTTCGTTGGCCATCTGCCAGCCGATGACGGTGCCGAATTCGCCGGGGTGCAGGTCGTTCAGCGAACCAGCCAGCATGTGGTTGGCCACCTCGCTCACTTGTGGTTCGCGCTGCGGGTCCACGCCGCGCATCAGCACGCCTTTGACCTGACTGCCATTGGCCAGCAGTCCCTGGCCATATACATAAGGGGCCGCAGCAAGCACATGCTGGTTCTTGCTGGCGATGCGGGCGGTGCTTGGCCAATCGGCCAGCACATTGTCGTTGCCGGTGATCTGGATATGCGCCGCCATGCCGAGGATGCGGTTGCGCACCTCCTGCTGGAAGCCATTCATGACCGACAGCACGACAATCAATGCCGCCACGCCCAGCATGATGCCGGCAATGGAAGCAAAGGACATGAAGGAGATGTAGCCGTTGCGGCGCTTGGCGCGCGTGTAGCGCAAGCCAATCAACAGTTCGTACATGGGGAAGATCAGTATCGACAGGCCCGCAGTCTACCATGCCGGGCTGCTGCTGCCGTGATGGCAATCGCACCCATACTGGATAGAATGAGCTGAAGTGGGGTTGCTGCCCGCATTTTCGCCACGGAGAACAAGATGAACCATTTCTGTTGTCTGCTCATCGTCTGCGCCGGGCTGCTGGCGCTGACTGCCCGTGCTGCGGATGCGCCAGTGCCCGTGGGGGAGCGGGTGGTCAAGGCCAGCTGCGCTGCCTGTCATTTGCCGCCCGGTGTCGATGGCGCGCCGCTACTCGGTGACCATGCAGCGTGGCAGGACCGCATGGGTGAGGGGCGCGCAGCCCTCTACCGCAATGCCATCAACGGCTATACCGGCTACTTCGTCATGCCGGCGCGTGGCGGCAATGCCAAGCTGAGCGATGATGAAGTAAAGGCGGCGGTGGACTATCTGCTGGATCACTCCGGCGTGCACTGACCTGGGCGGCGCGCCGCGATATCAGGCCTGCGGCCCTGCAGCAGGTACCACCAGGCGTTGATTGAAGCGCGGCAGCGTCTGGCTGGGGCTGAAGCCGAAATGGCGGGCAAACTGGCGCGAGAAACTGGCCACCTCGCGATAGGCAACCGCATTGGCCACGGCGCTGACGCTTTGCCCATGCAACAACAGCTCGCGCGCATGCTGCATGCGTAGCTGAAACAGATAACGCGCCGGCGCCACGCCAAAATGCTGTACGCACAGCCGGTGCAGGTGATTGGGCGTGATGCCGACCTGCTCGGCCATGCGCTCGTTAGGCCAGTCTTGCTGCAAGCGGGCGCCGATGTGGTCAAACAGTGCCAGCAAGGTGCGTGGCCAGCCTGCATGTTCGCGCAGTGGCTGCAGCGCGCGTTCCAGTGCCAGCACCAGCAGTTCCAGCGCCGGCTGGGCCAGATCGCTGCCCGGCTGCCGGTCAAAGCGTTCGGCCTCGGTATGGAACAGCGCCACAGCTTCATTCAGCGCCACGCAGTCCGGGCTGGCGTGCACACTGCAGCGGGGCCGGGCCAGCCCTTGCCAGCGCGATACCGCGCTGAGCAGCACCCAGGCGTATAGCCATGGCTCGCTGCCGCTGTGGCGAAAACCGCGCTGCCCACCCGAGGGCAGGACCGCAATTGTATCCGGGCCGGTGTACCAGCGTTGCTCGCCCTCGAACAGCTCGCCCTGGCCTTGCCGCGTGAACAGCAGCACATGGAAAGGCGCGTCGATGCGCTCGATTTCCAGCGTACCGCCGGCTTCGCTGATGCCGCACATGAAGATGCCCCGGTCCCACATCGGCGGGTAGGACGCCTGATGGCTGAGTTGCGCACCTACCAGCCGTTGCTGCGTGGCATCGCCCAGCTCGAAACGCTCCTGATAGATCTGTGGCATGCAGGCCCTTGCCAAGGCTGAATGTTATTCCAGGACAAATCATACGTGAGCGTGCGACATTCCGCAGCCGTCATGCCTCTTCTAGACTGGTTGCCAGCATGACAAGTGCCCGTGCCGGCAGCTTGCGGCTAGAGAGCTGTTATCAATGGATAAATGAGGAGAGGTCATGTCCGAAGCGCTGCGCCGTGCCGTGGGCCAATTGCTGATGGTCGGTTTTGAAGGCTATGAGGTCAATGCACATATCGAACAGATGATTCGCCGCTACCATATTGGCGGCGTGATCCTGTTTCGCCGCAATATCGATACGCCGGCACAGGTGGCCGCGATGTGTCGCCGTCTGCAGGAAATCAATGCCGAGGTGAGCGATCAGCCTTTGTTGATCGGCATCGACCAGGAAGGCGGCATGGTGATGCGCATCGAAGAAGGCGTCACCCCGCTGCCGTCTGCCATGGCGTATCAGGCTGTTGGCTCGGTGGACGATTGCGTGGCCTTGTCGCGCATCGGTGCGGACGAGTTGCGCCAGATGGGCATTAACCTGAATCTGGCGCCGGATCTGGACATCAACAACAATCCGCTGAATCCGGTGATCGGCGTGCGCGCTTTTGGCGAGGATGTAGCAACGGTCAACCGCTATGGCCTGGCGGCCATGCGTGGCATGCAGGATGCCGGCATCGGCGTGATGGCCAAGCACTTCCCCGGCCATGGCGATACCGCTGCCGATTCCCACTATGCACTGCCGGTGGTGCCGCACGACAAGGCACGGCTGGATGCGGTGGAGCTGGCGCCGTTCAAGGCTGCGATTGCTGCCGGCGTCGATTCGATGATGACCGCGCATGTAGTCTTCCCGGCCATCGAACCGGATACCAGCGTGCCTGCTACTTTATCGCGTGCAGTGCTGACCGGCCTGCTGCGTGACGAACTGGGTTTTGACGGCCTGGTGCTGACCGACTGCCTGGAAATGGCGCCGATTGCCGAAGGCATCGGCATTGCCGAAGGCGCCGTGCTTTCCGTGCTGGCCGGTGCGGACATGGTGCTGGTATCGCACTTGCCGCATCGCCAGACAGCGGCGGCCGAAGCGCTGTATGCCGCAGCCCGGCAGGGCAGGCTGGATGCAGATCAGATCGTCACGGCCACCCGGCGCATTCACGCGCTCAAGCAAAAGCCTGCCATGCAGGATTGGCGCAGCCTGCCGCTGCCGCCCGCCGGCTTGCGCACACCCGATGCGTTGGCACTGGCCGCCCGCGTACAGGCCGATGCCGTGCAGCTGGTCGGTGCATTCCGCCCGCTGGATACCGGCAAGTCCGTGCTGCTGATCACGCTGGAGGTGCACACCCACACCGAAATCGATGAGGTTGCACTGGGCAAGAACAAGGAGGAGCGCGGCTCCTTGCTGCCGGGCTTGCTGGATGCCGGCTTGAGCGTGAGCGAAGCAGTGCTGGAGCCGAATGCCAGGAACGAAGACGTCGCCCGTATCGCTGCATTGGCAAAGCAGGCCGAGCAGATCGTACTGCAGAGCTATAACGCAGTGCTGTTCAGCAGCCAGCAGGCGCTGCTGGCGGCGCTGCCCGTTGATCGCACCTGGCTGGTGGCGGGGCGCTTGCCGTATGACCTTGATCTGGCGCCGCGTGTGCAGGGCAGGCTGGCAGCCTTCGGCAACCGCCCGGCCGCACTGGCGCCAGTGCTGGAGCATCTGCTGGGCAAGCGGGAAGGCTGATCGACGCCGCGCTGATGGAAAAACAGCCCGCTGATGCGGGCTGTTTTCTTTGGAGCCGGCAGGCTTAGTGCAGCGTGGTCGGCTGGGTGTTCTCTTCTTCTTCGGGCATGCCGACGTGCAGCAATTCACCATCGAGGTTGGGATAGAAGGGGCTGCCGCAATCGTCGCAGTATTCCAGCGGAAAATCCTGGTCGTGCACGTGGATGGCGGTGACACCGATTTCCTTGAGGATGGCTTCGATTTCGGCTACGCAATCGGTGTGCTCGTCTTCGCCGTCCAGCAGCGGCCAGACCACGCCGTGCAGCACGGCATCTTCACCATACTTGCTGAAGCCGACGCGGTATTCCTCAAGCTGGGTGCCGTGGAACTGGCCGACGACGGCCTGCAACTGGCGTGGCTCTATGCCCAGTGCGATGGTCAGATAAGCCACCGTGGCCTGGATGGAGTAGCCGCGCGACAGGCGGTCGGACTGGCGCCACGCACTGTGATAGGCACCCGGCATGGCAAACTCGAATGCAGACCCGGCCAGCAGCCCTTGCATGACGGCGCCGCCCTGTTTCTGCCATTGCTCCAGCGCCTGCATGCGGTCGCCGTCTTCTTCCTGCCAGCGGAACATTGCCTGCCCGGTGGGTGCAGCTACCACGCCCAGCAGATAGCGCGTATCGGCAAGGAATGCCTTGGTCTCTGGCAAGCTGCGGGCATCCACGCCCAGGTTCTGGTTGGCGATGGCGGCTTCGGCCAGTGTCTGGGTCAATTCTGCGGTCGGCACAAAGCCGCGTGGCAGCTGGTCCGGGCTGAACAGGAAATCTGCCAACGCTACACGGGCACCAGCAGCCAGTACATGTGCGCCCAGCTGTACCTTGAGATTCTTGAGCGTATCCGGGCTAATGCTGCCGCCACCGATTTGCCAGCGCGACCAGGCCAGTGCCGGCGCGGAGATCAACAGCGCATCCCACGGCTGGCCATCGACCATGATGCGCGTGGTTTCGCAGGCGCCTTCGATCATGTCCGCCAGCGCCTCGTAGGCACGGCCATCGCCTTGCGATACGGCGTCCAGCGCGCTGTTGAGCACGTCTTCCTCGCGCTCGGCGATCAGGTTGGCAATCTTGTGGTGCAGTTGTGCCTCCCAGAAGAGGTCTTCCACCCGACTGGACGAATCGGCCAGTCCATTGGCAAGCCGCAGCAGCTCGTTCTCATCGGCGGTGGTGCGGCCGCGGCGGGCAGGGCGGTTGCGTTTCAGCATGGCGGACTCCAGTCGGTCAATTGCTTATTCTACCCTGACAAGGCATCGGCGCGCTGCATCAATGCCGCGCCATCACCATAGGCGGCAGCGTTACCGATGCAGGCAAAGCCCCAGCGCTCCCAGAACGGTACCGAGCCTTGCACCGCCACCAGCATGGTGCGCGGCAGGCCGTGCGCACGGCCCCACTGCAGCGCAGCCTCGATCAGGCGTGGCGCCAGCCCTTGGCCGCGGGCGGCAGGATGCAGCGCCAGATCGTGCAGAAAGTGGCAATCAGCCTGTTCGGGCAGGGTCAGGGTGGCATGATCAAGCGCGGGTGGGGCATTGCCTGCCCACGGATGGGTCAGAAAGTAACCCATGGCGACGCCATCGCATTCGATCAACCAGTGCGAATCGGGCGAAAGCTGCAGCTTGCGCTCGAAAGTGCCTGTCGCTTCAAGGTATTCGGTGGGGTAGCAGGCAGATTGAATGCGGGTGAGGTGGGGCAGGTCGTCAACGGTGGCATTGCGCACCGTGATTGAATCATGTTTCAAAACAGTAGCTTGGCTTGATTGTGGCGAGGTGGCAGCATAGCGGCTTCGGCCCGCCCGGGCAAGGCGGTAAAATGCCGGGGTCTTGATGCTGGGCCCATGTATGAACCCCTGTCTTTCCTGTGGCGCGTGCTGCGCGGCATTTCGCGTGAGCTTTGATGAATCCGAGTTGCAATCGGAAGGGGGCAGTGTGCCCGACAGCCTGGCCGACCCGGAATCGGGGCGCACCTGGCGCTTGCGCGGTACCGATTATGCGCAGCCGCGCTGCATTGCGCTGATGGGCGAGATTGGCAAGCAGGTGGGCTGCGGCATCTATCGCGAGCGGCCAAATCCGTGTCGCGAGTTTGCCCCGCTGGCCGAAATCGGCGTGTTCTCGGCCGCCTGCAACCGCGCGCGGGCGCGGCACGGCTTGCCGCCGCTGCAGGTGGATGCCGAGTAGCTGCAGGCGCTCAGATGGTCTGGCGCAGCCGTTGCAATTGCGCGTAAGCCAGCTCCAGCAGTGAGACCAGCACAACCGCGACGCTGTCGGCCGCCAGATCGGCCCACTCTGCCGAGCGGTCTGGAGTAAACCATTGCAGGATTTCGATCAGGCCGCCAAAGCCGATCAGGCCAAGGACGACGAGCCAGCCGCGCTGCGGAAACGCGCGCCAGCCCAGCCAGGTCAGCGTGGCAAAGGCCAGCAAGTGATTGCTCTTGTCCCAACCGGTGCTGGGTGATTCCTGCGCCGGAATCAGCGCAAGCACCAGTACGCTGATGGCGCAGCAGGCAAGCAGCCCCCACCAGATAGCACGGGTGCTGCGGTTGCTGGAGGTAAACAAAAGGCGCAACGGTTTATCCTTGATGATGAGGGTATGGCAAACGGCAGGCCGGATTGTAGCCTTGTTGAGTGCTTTCCATTTGCTTGCCGGAACGTAATTTTTGCCGTGCAGGCATGAAAAAGCCCGGCTTGGCCGGGCCTTCTCAAGTCGGGGACGACTTAGCGGAACTTGCGTGCCGGGCGCTCGCCGCTGGGCTGGCCACGCTCTGCGCGGTCACCAAAGCTGCGGGTGCGTTCGCCCTGGCCGAAACCGCCTTCGCGGCGCTCGCCAAAGCCACCCTCGCGGCGTTGTTCGCCGCCGAAGCGACGTTCGCCACTGCCACCTTCACGGTTGCCGAAGCTGCGTTCGCGCTGGCCTTCACCAAAGCTGCGCGGGGCGCGGTCGGCAAAGCTGCGCTCGCCACGCTGCTCGCGATCACCGAAGCTGCGCTGCGGACGATCACCGCCGCCAAAGCTGCGATTGCCACGATCACCAGAGTTGCGTTCGGCGCCATTGCCGCGATCGCCGAAGGAGCGCTCGCCACCTGCGGCACGGTCACCGAAGGAGCGTTCGCCACCGTTGCGGTCGCCAAACGAACGATCGCCGAAGCTGCGTTGCTGGCCGCGATCACCGAACGGACGCTCGCTGCGTTGCGGGCGGTCGCCGCCAAAGCTGCGCTCGCCACCAAAATTGCCACGATCTTCACGCGGCTTGAAGCTGCGTTCGCCATCGCGGTTGAAATCGCGTTGACCTTCCGGGCGGGCGCCTTGATAGCCACCCTCCGAACGACCGCCGCCGAAACCGCCACGGCTTTGGCCGTCACGGTTGCCGCGGTAGCCGCCGCCATCACGCTGGCCGCCACCAAAGCCGCCACTGCGACCGCCACGGAAACCGCCGCCTTCACGCGGGCCACGGTCAGACGGGTTAAAGCGAGCTTCCAGGCCTTCCACTGCCAGGGTAGCCGGCGCAATGTTGTAGCGGCGACGGATCTTGGTCAGCAGATGGAAGTCGTTCTTGCCTACCAGCGACACGGCACGGCCTTCACGACCAGCGCGACCGGTACGACCAATGCGGTGCACGTAGTCTTCGGCAAACTTCGGCAGGTCGAAGTTGATGACGAGGCCAATACCGGCCACGTCGATACCGCGTGCGGCCACGTCGGTGGCCACGATTACGTCGATTTCATTGTGACGCAGGCGGTTCAGCACCTTGGTGCGCACGCGCTGTTGCAGGTCGCCGTGCAGGGCATCGGCGCGCACGCTTTGCATGCGCAGGTAGTCGGCCACCGAGTCAGCGTCCACCTTGGTGGCGGTGAACACGATGGCTTGGGTGCCCGGAGCGGCCTTGATCAGGGCTTCAGTCAGCTTTTGCTTGTGCTCGTAGCCATCGGCAAAGTGGATCGATTGCTCGACGCTTTCGGTCGGAGTGCCGGTGGCAGCCAGCTCGACCTTCTTCGGGTCGCGCATCATCGGCAGCGCGAAACGCTGGATGGTTTCGGACAGCGTGGCCGAGAACAGTGCGGTCTGGCGTTCAGCCGGCAGTTCGGCAACGATGGTGTTGATGTCGTCGATGAAGCCCATGTCCAACATGCGGTCGGCTTCGTCCAGCACCAGCAGTTCCAGGCGACGGAAGTCGATACGACCACCGCGCATCAGGTCCATCAGGCGGCCCGGGGTGGCAACCAGCACTTCAAACGGCTGGGCCAGTTGCTTGTGTTGTACCGGGTAGGGCACGCCGCCAACAACAGCAACGACCTTGCAACGCGGAATGCGGCGCACGAACTGGGTCGCCACCTTGGCAACCTGCTCGGCCAGTTCACGTGTCGGGGTCAGTACCAACACGCGCGGGCCACGGCTGTGGTGCACGGCCGGCTTGGCCAGCTTCTGGATGGCCGGCAGCAGGAAGGCCGCGGTCTTGCCGGTGCCGGTTTGCGCCGAAGCCAGCAGGTCATGGCCTTCGAGAATGACGGGGATGGCTTGCGCCTGGATCGGGGTCGGGGTGGTGATGCCCTGGCGAGCCACGTCGGCTACCAGATCATCAGCGAGGCCCAGTGCGGCAAAGCCGTTTTCGACCGGTGCAGCGTCTGCAGCGGCGGTTTCAGCGGCAGCGGTTTCAATCACGCTGGCGACGACGGCGTCGAGCTTGGTTACGTTAGCGTTGTCGTTGTTTTCAATGTGGGACATCGTGCATTCCTTGCAAGTAAGGCCGCAAGCGAAGCCGAGAAAAAACCGGCAGGAAACCCATGGCAAAGCCATGCGCATCCGGGTTCGTATGGCAACGAACCAAGGTCTAGAGGGCGAAGTACGAATGAATGGCCGGTGCTTCGAGTCGATTCAACAGACGTCGAATGGTGCAGCAGCGCTGGTCGCAATCCAATCCCGCAACATCTCGGCGGAGCTTATCCGCGGCAGGACATCGACGCTAACCAGCAAGAACCGCGCACATCCCTGCGTTCAAAAGCGCTGGGTGAAGCTGTACCGGAGAGAAGGTCAGGTATCGATGCAATCCCCGTGCTCAAAAGGTCGGCACGGGCTGAAGCTGCGCATTATGCCAAGTCTGTGTCGGGTGCGCAACATTTTTTATCAACCCGCACTGATATGCTTGCCACATACCGGCAGGTTTGCTTGGCACGGCCGGATAAATCCGAAGCCATGGCTGGCGCAGCATGTCGCCAAACGCAAGCAGCGCAGGGCGTGCAGACTGCCGGGGCCGAGTTGCCGGCGCGGTCTTGCTGGTGTTGTTTATGGCGCAGTTGCCGCCTGCATGCCCAGCAGATAGTCCCGGATCAGGCGCTGTTCGATGCGTGCCCGCTGCCCCAGTGGCACTGGCAATTGCAGGTGCAGGCCGATTTCTTCGCGGTCATCGAGCGAGATGCGCAGGCGCGGTTCCAGCGTGGGGGTTTCCAGCGCGTAGCTCATGGCAACTTCACGCGCGTGGCGCTGCAGTTCGTCGCGGTATTCATCAACTACCACATGCGCTGCGGTCAGCAGCACGGATTCGGCGCGCTGCCAGTCGTCGTTGCGCTCTATGTTGATATGTATGGTTTGCACGACAAAGGTGCCGAGCATGGTCTCGTTATATAAGGGATTGGACAGCAGCACGCTGTTGGGCAGCGTGACGCCGCGCCCGACCGTGCCCTTGCTGGCCTGCACGTGGCTGGATTCGGTAATGGTAAAGGACAGCAGGTTGGTATCGATGACCTGGCCCTTGATACCGGCGACTTCGATACGATCCCCCACCGTAAACACATTGGTGCTGGTGCGGTAGATCGACCCCATCAGGCACAGGATCATTTCCTTGGTGGCCAGCACGATGGCGGCGGCAATGGCAACCAGCGATACGGCCAGCGTCTGCAGCTCATGCGCCCAGATGGTCACCAGTCCTACCAGGGTGATGATCAGGGCTACATTGCGCAGCGTCACCAACCAGCGGCGTTTTACCTCGGCGGGCAGATCATTGCGCTGCAGGATGGTCCGGCGTATGACGGCGCGCAGCACCAGCAACACCAGCAGGAAGGTGACGGTAGTAACCAGATCACGCACGGCGGTCTTGTCGAAAATGGTGGTCTGCAGTCTGTCGAATAGCTGGGCAAGGGCATTCATGGGCTGGATTCTAGCGGATAGCCGGGCGGATGTCGGAGTCGCAGTTTGGCGTAGATGCTTGCGCTCACCAACCGGCGGCGTTAGGGTGCGCGGCTGAATGAAGGAGCGTGCAATGAAATCCCTCGACACCACCACCTTGCAGCAACTGGCCGATACGGCGCGACAATCGCCGCGCCTGCGGGCAAACCATAATTTTCATCCAGAGCTGCCTGACCCGATCCAGCGTCTGGCGATTGCCATGCAGCCGCGCACCTATGTGCGGCCACACCGCCATCCGCACACTTTCGAGGTGCTATTCCCGCTGGCAGGGCGTTTTGTGGTGTTGCATTTCAGCGATGACGGCGTGGTGACCCGCCGCACTGTACTGGGTGAGGACTGCAAGGTGCTCGAAACCCCGGCTGGCGAATGGCATGCCGTGTTGTCGCTGGACGACGGTGGCGTGATTTTCGAGGTCAAGCACGGCCCCTATATGCCGATTGCCGCCGAAGATTATCTGCCGGGTACCCCGGCTGAGGGCGAGCAGGGCATGGATGCGCTGATCAGCTGGTATGCCGATGCGCAACCGGGTATGCGCTTGCCGGGGCGCTGAAATCAGGCCAGCGCGGAGAGCGTAGGCTCGGGCACAGTCGACGACGCGTAGGCAGCGTCGACCTTGCTGGCATCGACCGCTTTTGTATGGCCGGCTGCTGCCTGTCTACCGGTCAGCGTCAGCCAGTTAAGGAAGTCACGGCTTGTCGCCAGCAGCCAGCCATCTGGCTGGATGACTGGCGCTTCCGCCTCGGCAACGCCATCAGCTTGCGTGGTCGCATGGGGCTGCAGCGCGCCGTAGGGGTTGTGTGGCACATCGGCCAGATCGCCGTTTGGCGCGGCGCCGGGTTTGCGGCGCACCGCGTCTTCATGCCGGCGCAAACGGGCCGGCGACAGCATGTTCGTCAGCACGGGTAGCATGGCTTGCCCTCCCAGTGGTGCTTTTACATGTCTCCAGCTTGAGGTAAACCCGCCTGGTGTGGCTGCGTACGGATACCTGCGATGCAGCCGGAAAATTACCGCTCCGTGCGGGAACCCAGCGCAACGCGCATGGCATCGGCCAACGGGTTTTGCGCGGCCAGGGTGCGCTTTTGCACGGCGGAGAGCTGCTTGATCGCGTATTCCGCCTTGAGTGCTGCCGAGCGGTCGGGCTGTTCCAGCACCATGACCACGGTGCGTGGCGGCCGGGCGCGGGTGTAACGGGCGCCGCGCCCGCTGGCGTGCTCGTCAAAGCGGCGGACCACATCGGTGGCGATGCCGGTATACAGGCTGCCATCCACGCATTCGAGCATGTAAACAAACCAGCTCATTTCAGGTGCTCATGCGCAGGCCACCGCCTTGCAGGCGTGCGGCCACGTCCTCCAACCACTGGCAGAACGCGCCGATGGCCGGATCATCCATAGCCAGCCGGGGCACGATCCAGCAATAGCCGCGCAAGGGCGCGACCGGGCCGGCGAGCGGCACGACCAGCCGCCCGGCATCGATCTCGCCCTGCATCATCGGCAAAGGGCCCAGCGTGATGCCCAGCCCGTCCATGGCAGCCTGCAGCGCCAGGTAAAAGTGGTCGAACTGCTGGGTGGCGGCCGGTTTCAGCTCGGGTACGCCGGCCAGCGTCAACCAGCGTTGCCATGCGGCCGGGCGCGTGTCGGCATACAGCAGCGTGTGATTGGCCAAGTCGGCCGGGCGCAGCAAGGGGAGGCGTTTGAGCAGGGCCGGGCTGCACAGCGGCAGTTCGCGCTCCTCCAGAAAAGGCTTGGCGATATAGCCTGGCCAGTCGCCCGGACCACGGCGGATGGCGATGTCGAACGGGGCGTCCAGCCGGCCGATATCGCGGTCGGACGTCATCAAGCGCAGTTCGACATCCGGATATTGCTGCTGAAACTCGGCCATGTGCGGCAACAGCCAGTGCATGGCCAGCGTCGGGGTGGAGTTGATCACCAGCCGGCGCTGGCGCGTAGGCTCCTTGAGCTGCGCAGTGGCGTTGGCGATCAGGTCGAAGCCGTCCTGCACCTGCACCAGATAGCGCCAGCCGGTATCGGTCAGCTTGACGCGGCCGCCGGTACGGTCGAACAACTGCACCCCCAGCCATTCCTCCAGTTGTTTAATCTGTTTGCTCACAGCACCATGTGTGACAAACAGCTCGTTCGCCGCAGCAGAAAAGCTCTCCAGACGAGCGGCGGACTCGAAAGCGCGCAGTGCATTCAACGGGGGCAGGGTTTGGCTCATGGTGTGAGTATATCTCACAGCGGGTGTCGCGATTACTCGTTTGAATGGCCTGCACGATGCGCGTATTCTCCACTCCGGAAGGCTAGGGTGTTCATGCCCCCAAGCCGTGCATCGGGCTTCGTGCCCCGTCAACCCCATCTGGAAAATCATCATGTTAGAAGCTTACCGCCAGCATGTTGCCGAGCGCGCCGCGCTGGGCATTCCGCCGCTGCCACTGACCGCGCAGCAAGTCGCCGACCTCGTTACGCTGCTGCAAAATCCGCCGGCTGGCGAAGAAGCGTTCCTGGTTGACCTGATTACCCACCGCGTGCCGCCGGGTGTGGACGATGCGGCCAAGGTCAAGGCCGCTTTCCTGGCTGCCGTGGCACAAGGCAAGGATTCCTGTGGCCTGATCAGCCGTACCAAGGCAGTCGAGCTGCTGGGTACCATGCTGGGTGGCTTCAACATCAAGCCGATGATCGATCTGCTGGGCGACGCCGAAGTCGGCGCCGTGGCCGCTGAAGGCCTGAAGAAAACCCTGCTGATGTTCGACTACTTCCACGACGTGAAGGAACTGGCCGACGCAGGCAACGCCAATGCCAAGGCCGTGATCCAGAGCTGGGCCGATGCCGAATGGTTCACCAGCCGTCCGGAAGTGCCGCAATCGGTCAAGCTGACCGTATTCAAGGTCACTGGCGAAACCAATACCGACGACCTGTCGCCAGCCCCGGATGCATGGTCGCGCCCGGATATCCCGCTGCACGCGCTGGCCATGCTGAAGAACACCCGCCCGGGCATCACCCCGGAAGAGGACGGCAAGCGCGGCCCGATCAAATTCCTGCAAGACCTGGCCGCCAAGGGCAACGCCGTTGCCTATGTGGGCGACGTGGTCGGTACCGGTTCCTCGCGCAAGTCGGCGACCAACTCGGTGCTGTGGTGGACTGGCGACGACATCCCGTTCGTGCCGAACAAGCGCTTTGGCGGTTACTGCCTGGGCGGCAAGATCGCGCCGATTTTCTTCAATACGCAGGAAGACTCCGGCGCGCTGCCGATCGAGGTCGATGTATCCAGCCTGGATATGGGCGACGAAATCGAACTGCGCCCGTACGAAGGCAAGGTCATCAAGAACGGCGCCACCGTGGCTGAATTCAAGGTCAAGTCCGACGTACTGTTCGACGAAGTGCGCGCGGGTGGCCGTATCAACCTGATCATCGGTCGTGGCCTGACTGCCAAGGCACGTGAATCGCTGGGCCTGCCGGCTTCGACGCTGTTCCGTCTGCCGACCGCACCGGCTGCGTCGACCAAGGGCTTCACGCAAGCACAGAAGATGGTTGGCCGTGCCGTCGGCCTGCCGGAAGGCCAGGGCGTGCGTCCGGGCACCTATTGCGAACCGCGCATGACTTCGGTCGGCTCGCAAGACACCACCGGCCCGATGACCCGTGACGAGCTGAAGGACCTCGCTTGCCTGGGCTTCTCGGCCGATCTGGTCATGCAATCGTTCTGCCACACTGCGGCTTACCCGAAGCCGGTGGACGTGAAGACCCACCACGAACTGCCGGAATTCATCCGCAACCGTGGCGGCGTTTCGCTGCGCCCGGGCGACGGCGTGATCCACAGCTGGCTCAACCGCATGCTGCTGCCGGATACCGTTGGCACCGGTGGCGACAGCCACACCCGTTTCCCGATCGGCATCTCGTTCCCGGCCGGTTCCGGTCTGGTTGCCTTCGGTGCGGCCACCGGCGTGATGCCGCTGGACATGCCGGAATCGGTACTGGTGCGCTTCAAGGGCGAGCTGCAGCCGGGCATCACCCTGCGTGACCTGGTGAACGCAATTCCGCTGTACGCGATCAAGGCCGGTCTGCTGACCGTGGCCAAGGCGGGCAAGAAGAACATCTTCTCGGGCCGTATCCTGGAAATCGAAGGTCTGCCCAAGCTGAAGGTCGAGCAGGCATTCGAGCTGACCGATGCATCGGCCGAACGTTCGGCTGCCGGTTGCTCGGTGCGCCTGGATAAGGAGCCGATCATCGAGTACCTGAACTCGAACATCGTGCTGCTCAAGTCCATGATCACCAACGGCTATGGCGATGCCAAGACCCTCGGTCGCCGCATCAAGGCCATGGAAGCATGGCTGGCCAACCCGAACCTGCTGGAGCCGGATGCTGACGCCGAATACGCTGCCGTGATCGAAATCGATCTGGCCGACGTGAAGGAGCCGATCCTGGCTTGCCCGAACGACCCGGACGACGTGAAGGTGTTGTCCGAAGTGGCCGGCACCAAGATCGACGAAGTGTTCATCGGTTCGTGCATGACCAACATCGGCCACTTCCGTGCCGCCGGCAAGCTGCTGGAAGGCAAGCGCGACATCCCGGTCAAGCTGTGGATTGCACCGCCGACCAAGATGGACGCCCAGCAGCTGACCGAAGAAGGCTACTACGGTACCTTCGGCACCGCTGGTGCGCGTACCGAAATGCCGGGCTGCTCGCTGTGCATGGGTAACCAGGCACAAGTGCGCGAAGGTGCGACCGTGGTTTCGACCTCGACGCGTAACTTCCCGAACCGTCTGGGCAAGAACACCAACGTGTTCCTGAGCTCGGCCGAGCTGGCTGCGATTGCATCGCGCCTGGGCCGCATCCCGACCGTTGAGGAATACATGGCGGACGTGGGCGTGCTGGATGCCAAGTCGAAAGAAGTTTATCGTTATCTCAACTTCAATGAGATCGATAGCTATCAAGCCGAAGCCGACAAGGCCACCGTTTGATCGCAACGCTGCGTTGACGAAAACCCACCGGGCAACCGGTGGGTTTTTTGTTGCCGGCGCCTATTCCGCCCGGCGTGAAAATCAGATCAATTTGAAAGCAAGCAACGGAGTGAGTGAGGGCTGGCAAGGCGCTACATTCCGGTTCAACATAGTGCTGAGGAGCGCATGATGAACAGCTTGACCCGCAAGGAAGCCACCGCCGCCCGCCTGGCCGAACAGGCCGTCGCCGTAGAACGCGATCCGCGCTGGGCCGATATCACAGCACGCAATCACGCCGCAGATGGCCGCTTTTACTATTCGGTGAAAAGCACCGGGGTGTATTGCCGTCCTTCGTGCGCAGCGCGGCGGGCACGGCCCGAGAATGTAGCGTTTCACGCCAGTTGCGCGGATGCCGAGCGCGCGGGCTTTCGCCCGTGCAAGCGTTGCAAGCCCGATCAGCCCTCCTTGCAGGAGCAATATGCTGCCAAGGTGAGCGCCGCGTGCCGCATCATCGATGCCGCCGAAGTACCACCGTCGCTGGACGAACTGGCCGAGGCTACCGGCATCAGCGCCTATCATTTTCATCGCATCTTCAAGCAACTGACTGGCCTGACCCCCAAGGGTTACGCCAAGGCCCGCCGCGCCGAACGCATGCGCGATGAGCTGAGCCGGGGTTCGCACGTCACCGAGGCACTCTACGAGGCGGGCTATCAATCCAATACCCGCTTCTACGCTGAATCGAATGCAGTACTGGGCATGACGCCCAAGGATTACCGTGCCGGAGGCAGGCAGGCGCAGATCCGCTTCGCCATTGGCCAGTGCAAACTGGGTGCAATCCTGGTGGCGCAAAGCCAGCGCGGCCTGTGTGCGATTTCATTGGGCAATGACCCGGATGCGCTGCTGCGCGAGCTGCAGGATCGTTTTCCACGCGCCGAGTTGATCGGCGGTGATGCCGCATTTGAGCATCTGGTGGCGCAGGTGGTTGGTTTCATCGAAGCACCGGCCAAGGGGCTGGACCTGCCGCTGGATGTGCAGGGCACTGCATTCCAGCAGCGCGTCTGGCAGGCGCTGCGTGACATTCCGGCTGGTGAAACGGCCAGCTATGCCGAAATTGCCAATCGCATCGGCGCACCCAAGGCGGTGCGGGCGGTGGCCGGCGCGTGTGCGGCCAATACGCTGGCGGTGGCGATACCGTGCCACCGCGTGGTGCGCAGCGATGGTGAGTTGTCCGGCTATCGCTGGGGTGTGGAGCGCAAACGTGCCTTGCTCGATATCGAGCTGGCGCTGGAGCACAAGGCATGAACGCCCGACTGTCTGAGGCTACAGCCCTGGCCGGGCGCATCGACGCGCTGGATTGGCACGCCATCGAAGAAGCGCTCAACCAGGAAGGCTGGGCGCAGATCAACGGTTTGCTCGACGCCGAGCGCTGTCACGCGCTGGCGGCCGGCTATGCCGACGCTGCGCAATTCCGCAGCCGCATCGTGATGGCGCGCTACGCCTTCGGGCGCGGTGAGTATCAATACTATGCCTACCCCTTGCCTGAGCCGATAGCCAGCCTGCGCAGCTTGCTCTATCCGCGACTGGCACCATTAGCCAATCGCTGGAACGAAGCAATGGGCGTGGCTGCACGCTATCCGGCAGCGCATGCTGACTGGCTGGCACGTTGCCATGCGGCGGGGCAGCGGCGACCCACGCCCTTGCTACTGCAATACGGGCCGGGCGACTACAACTGCCTGCATCAGGATTTGTACGGTGAGCTGGTATTTCCGCTGCAGGTGGCCATTCTGCTGTCCGAGCCTGGGCGGGATTTCGAGGGCGGCGAGTTCGTGCTGACCGAGCAGCGTCCGCGCATGCAATCACGGCCCATGGTGGTGCCGCTGGGGCAGGGTGATGCGGTGGTGTTCGCCGTCAATCAGCGGCCGGTGCAGGGTACGCGCGGCACCTATCGGGTGCAGCTGCGTCACGGCGTGAGCAAGCTGCGCAGCGGGCAACGGCACACCTTGGGCATGATTTTTCATGACGCAACTTGATCTGCAGCCCTCGCTGTTTGATGACAGCCCGGACTGGCGCGAGGATATCGATACCGGCGTAGTCGTGCTGCGTGGCTTTGCCCTGTCGCAAGCGGATGTGCTGGCGCAGGCGGTGCATGCCATCGCGGCGCAAGCACCATTCCGGCAAATGCATACACCCAGCGGGTTGCACATGTCGGTGGCACTGACTGGTTGTGGTGAGGCAGGCTGGGTGAGTGATGCGCATGGCTACCGTTACGCCCGGCGTGATCCGGATACGGGCCTGCCGTGGCCGGCGATGCCGGATACGTTGCGCAACTTTGCTGCGGAAGCTGCCGCAACGGCAGGTTTTCGCAATTTCGTGCCTGATGCCTGCCTGATCAACCGCTATGCCATCGGCGCGCGCATGTCGCTGCATCAGGACAAGAACGAGCGCGACTTCAGCCAACCCATCGTATCGGTATCGCTTGGCTTGCCGGCGGTGTTCCAGTTTGGCGGTTTGGCGCGCGCGGACAAGGCGCAGCGTATCCCGCTGGCGCACGGTGATGTGGTGGTGTGGGGCGGTCCGGCGCGCATGCGCTTTCATGGCGTTTTGCCGGTCAAGCCTGGCGTGCACCCGCAGTGGGGTGAATTCCGCATCAATTTGACCTTCCGCAAGGCATTGTGATTTTCCGACACCCGGCCGTGCTCATGGCTGGCGCCATGCGCTGATTTTGCTAGAATCGCAGCCCCGCCGGCCTTTGCCGGCCACCCGGTCCACCCTTTGCGAGGGTGACCACCTGGAGATTGCAATGTCTGAATCCAAGACCCCGCCCATCGTGGTGGCGGCTTTGTACAAGTTCGTCACCTTGACGGACTACATCGCGCTGCGCGAGCCGCTGCAGCAATGCATGACTGATCTGGATGTGAAAGGTACCCTGCTGCTGGCCGAAGAGGGCATCAACGGCACCGTATCCGGCACGCGTGCCGCCATCGATGGTCTGCTGGCATGGCTCAAGCGCGATGCGCGCTTTGCCGAGCTGGACCACAAGGAATCCTACTGCGACGAGCAGCCGTTCTATCGTACCAAGGTCAAACTCAAGAAAGAGATCGTGACCATGGGCGTTGAGGGTGTTGACCCCAACAAGCGCGTCGGCACCTATGTTGAGCCGCATGATTGGAATGCACTGATCAGCGATCCGGAGGTACTGCTGATCGACACCCGCAATGACTACGAAGTGGCCATCGGCACCTTTGAGGGCGCCATCGACCCCAGAACAGAAAGCTTCCGCGAGTTTCCGGACTACATCCAGCGGCATTTCGACCCGGCCAAGCACAAGAAAGTGGCGATGTTCTGCACCGGCGGCATCCGCTGTGAAAAGGCGTCGAGCTATATGCTGGGCGCTGGCTTTGAAGAGGTCTACCACCTCAAGGGCGGCATCCTGAAGTACCTGGAAACCGTTCCGCAGGAAGAAACCAGGTGGCAGGGTGACTGCTTTGTGTTCGATAACCGCGTGACGGTGCGGCACGATCTGTCGGAGGGCGACTACGAGCTGTGCCACGCCTGCCGCGAGCCGGTATCGGTGGAAGAACGCAAGTCACCGCACTATGTGCCAGGCATCAGCTGCCCCCACTGCTGGGACAGCCTGAGTGAAAAGACCCGTGCTGGTGCGCGGGAGCGTCAAAAACAGATCGAACTGGCCAAGGCGCGCAACCAGCCCAATCCGATTGGCCGCAAAGTGCACGAGCGGGATGAGTGACGTTAGCCGCCCGATATAAAAAAGCCCGCATTCATGCGGGCTTTTTTTGTAATTTGGGCAACCTCAGGGGCGCAACCGCAGCGTCAGCCCCTTGAGGAAATTGCGCAGCAGCTGGTCGCCGCAAGGGCGATAGTTTTTCTGACCTTCCTTGCGGAACAGCGCGCTCAGCTCCGGTTTCCCGACGGTAAAGCCCGCATTGGCGAGAATGGCATGCAGGTCCTCTTCCTTCAGCTCGAACGCAACGCGCAGCTTCTTCAGAATGGTGTTGTTGCTGACCGGCCAGCTCACAGCAGGGGCGGGGCGGCTTTCGTCCTTGCCGCGGCGGAATACCACCAGCCCATCCAGGAAATAGGCCAGTACTTCGTCGCTGCACTCTGCAAAGTCTGCTTCGTCCGGCTTTTTGAGAAAGCTGTCCACGCTCTCGCGTTGTATCGAGAGGCCAGCCAGGCCGATGATTTCCACCAGCTTGGTATCGCTCAAATCCAGCATGTAACGCACGCTGCGCAGAATATCGTTGTTGATCATGATGGGCTAAACCTTGAAGGTGGATGGATATTTGCCGGTGAGTGCAATCGCGCGTGCATGGACACGCATGCATTCATGAATATTTTATAGAACGTTCGTTCTTTTTGTTGTACATTGCATTCAATGCGTGCTGCACGCTGAAGTGGGTATCACATCAGGATACGCGCCATGCACGGAGCGAATACATGGCATGCACCGGACAGAATTGTATGCCTTGGCGTTTGCAGTGGATGCTATGCCGCTCTGCTGCTTGCTGTAGCAGGTAACTGCAGCTGACCTGTTTTGAAAACTGAATTGAAAAAGCCCCGATGCATCGGGGCTTTCACTGAAAAATCTGGAGCGGGCGACGGGAATCGAACCCGTGTTCCGAGCTTGGGAAGCTAGTGTCTTACCATTAGACGACGCCCGCAGAGGCACGCATTCTATGCGCTTTTGCGCCGGCAAGGCAAATGGGTTGCGCCGATGGAGTAGGGCGGGCAAGGGCATACATAAAAGAACGCATGTCGGTTGACTAGACTGAGTAGTCTAAATTAGACTGGACTCACTAGTCTAACCGCGTCAAGTTTTGCCATGAATGCAACTCCGGCCCATCCGGGCGACAGCGTGGACCGCGTGCTTGAAGCCGCGCGTCAGCTATTTTGCGAAGAGGGTTTCCGCGCCAGTATCGACAAGGTTGCCGAGCGAGCGGGGGTGGCCCGTCAAACTGTTTACAACCGCTTTGGCAGCAAGACCGAATTGTTTCGCGCCGTGATTCAACGTGTATGTACCGATCTGCATGAAACGCTGGAAGCGCGCGATGGCGCGCTGCGCGAGCAGCTGATCGATTTTTCGCTGCACTTTCGCGCGCATGTGATGAGCGCGGAAAACATCAGCGCGCATCGCGCACTGGTGGCAGAAGTACCGCGCTTTCCCGAGCTGGCCAATGCCTTGCTTGAAAACGGCCCGTGCCGCACGCGTGATCAACTGGCGGCGCTGTTGTCACATGAAATGTCCGCCGGTCGTCTTTTGGTGGCGGATCCGATCGAAGCCGCCGAGTTTTTGCTGGAAGTCGTGGTCGGTTTCGATCACACCCGCATCCTGTTTGGCGGCCTGCCGCCATTGCCAGAGCAGGAGCGGGGCAAGGTCGAGCGTATCGTGGACACCTTTCTGCGTGCATACGCACCAAACAAGTAATTGCGATGACACAGGTCAGCGGGAAACCCCTAGTTGCTGACGCCTGTGTCAACGATAAAGTCACTAAAAACACATTTCGTTCTCAGGAGTTCACGATGCTTCAGTCCCATCTGCGTAATTCCATCCTGGTTGCCAGCATCGCGCTGGCACTTGCCGCCTGCGGCAAGCAGGACGCAGGCGCCGGTCACGGCGCTGGTGGCCAGATGCCGCCGCAGGAAGTCGCCGTCATCACCGCAGCGGCAGGTGATTCGTCGCTGACCCGCGATCTGCCGGGCCGGGTAGTCGCTTATCGCTCGGCAGAAGTCCGTGCACAGGTGGAAGGCATTCTGCAAAAGCGCCTGTATGAAGAAGGCAGCGAAGTCAGGGCCGGCCAGACGCTGTTCCAGATCGATGCCAGCACCCTGTCTGCCACCGTGGCTGCCAACGAGGCTGCACTGGCGCGCGCACAGGCCAACGCCGAAATCGCCAAGCAGACGTTGGCGCGCTACCAGAAACTGGTGGATGTCGAGGGTGTATCCAAGCAGGAGCTGGATCAGGCCATCTCGCAGAACAAACAGGCGCAGGCTGACCTGCTGTCGGCTGACGCCGCACTGAAAAAGGCGCGCATCGATCTGGCGCATGCCAGCGTGCCGGCACCGATTTCGGGTCGTACCAGCCGCGCGCTGGTGTCGGAAGGCACATTGGTGGGGCGTGGTGAGGCGACCCAGCTGACCACCATCGAGCAACTTGATCCCATTTACGTGAACTTCAGTCAGGCGGGCAGCGAGGTCTTCAGGCTCAAGCAGATGATGAAGGCAGGCAAGTTGAAAGCCGGTGCCGCCTTGCCGGTGGACTTGCTCCTGGAAGACGGCAGTGTCTACCCGGTCAAGGGCAAGTTGCTGTTCGCCGAGCAGACTGTTGATCCCGCCACCGGTACCGTGACCTTGCGTGCCGAATTCGCCAACCCGGACCGCCTGCTGCTGCCGGGCATGTTCGGTTCGGTGCGTCTGGCGCTGGGTGATCTGGGCGGCTCGATCCGCGTACCGCAGCGCGCAGTGATGTCCAGCCCGCAAGGCCAGTTCGTTTATATCGTCGGCAAGGAAAACAAGGTTGCTGCCGCACCGGTACAAACCGGTGGCATGTCCGGTCGTGACTGGATCATCACCAGCGGCCTGAAGGGCGGTGAGCAGGTCATTGTCGAAGGCCTGCAAAAAATCCGTCCGGACGCGGTCGTTCAGCCTGCACCGTATCAGGCACCGGGTGCGGCATCCGCACCTGCCGCCGCAGCCAATGCCCACGCCAGCGCAGCCTCCGCTGCCAGCCAAGCCAAGTAAAGGAGAGCAACACGCATGTTGGCTCGCTTCTTCACGGATCGCCCGGTCTTTGCCTGGGTGATCGCATTAATCATCGTGCTGGCAGGTTTGCTCGCTTTGCGGGAACTGCCGGTGGCCCAATATCCCGAGGTTGCGCCGCCCGCGCTGACCATCACCACCACATACCCGGGCGCCAGCGCCCAAGTGCTTGAAGACAGCGTCACCGCGCTGATCGAGCAGGAAATGAACGGGCTGGAAAACCTCCTGTACATGGAGTCGACCAGCGAAAGCAGCGGCATCGCCACGATCACGCTGACCTTCAATACCGGCACCAATATCGACATTGCGTCGGTGGAAGCGCAAAACCGCATCAAGCGCGTGGAAACACGTTTGCCCGCAGAAGTGCGCAGCCAGGGCATTCAGGTCAACAAGGCGCGCAACAACTACCTGTTGTTCATCACCTTGTTCTCGCCGGATGGCTCGTACGACAGCACCGCGCTGGGCAACTATGTCAGCGCACAGGTGCTCGATTCGATCCGCCGCGTGAAGGGCGTGGGCGAAGCCAACCTGTTTGGTGCCGAATACGCGATGCGGATCTGGCTTGATCCGGTCAAGCTGGCCGGCTTCAAGATGACGCCGTCGGATGCGCTCAACGCAGTGCGGGCGCAGAACGTGCAGCTTGCCACGGGCGAACTGGGCCAGTTGCCGGCCGTGCCGGGGCAGGAACTGAATGCGTCGGTGGTGACCCGCGGGCGCTTCAATACACCCGAGGAATTCGGCAACATCATTCTGCGCGACGGCGGTAACGGTGCGCAGGTACGTCTGAAGGATGTCGCGCGTGTCGAGCTGGGTGCTTCGGATTACTCGGTGTCTGCCCGTCTGAACGGCAAGGAAACTGCTGCCATCGGCGTCAAACTGTCGTCGGACGGCAACGCGGTGGAAACCGCCAAGCTGGTCAACGAAAAAATGGCCGAGCTGTCGAAGTATTTCCCCAAGGCTGTGGCATGGGAAATTCCGTACGACACGTCCAAGTTCGTTGAAATCTCGATCAAGGAAGTGTTGAGCACGCTGGTTGAAGCCGTGGTGCTGGTGTTCCTGGTGATGTATCTGTTCCTGGGCAACCTGCGCGCTACGCTGATTCCGACCATCGTGGTGCCGATTGCGCTGACCGGCTCGCTGCTCGGGCTTTACCTGTTCGGCTACTCGATCAACGTCTTGACCTTGTTTGCGATGGTGCTGGCGATCGGTATCCTGGTGGACGATGCCATCGTGGTGGTCGAGAACGTCGAGCGCATCATGTCCGAAGAAGGGCTGGCGCCGCGCGAAGCCACGCAGAAGGCCATGGGTCAGATCGTCGGCGCGATCATTGCGATCACGCTGGTGCTGATGGCCGTATTCATCCCGATGGCTTTCTTCAGCGGCTCGGTCGGCGCGATTTACCGTCAGTTCTCGGTCACGCTGGTCCTGACCATGGCGTTCTCGGCGCTGATGGCACTGACCTTGACACCTGCTTTGTGCGCAACCCTGCTCAAACCCATCCACAAGGGTGACTTGCACGAGCAGAAGGGCTTCTTCGGCTGGTTCAACCGCAAGTTTGCTGCCACCACCAATGGCTACGGCAATATCGTGCAGGGCCTGCTCAAGCGCACCTGGCTGGGCCTGATCATCTTTGCGGTGATTTTTGGCATCATGGCCTTGCTGTTCTCGCGCTTGCCTGCATCGTTCCTGCCGGACGAAGACCAGGGCTATTTCATTACCATGGTGCAATTGCCGGCCGGTGCCACGCGTGAGCGCTCGCTGGAAATCGTCAAGCAGGTAGAGGACTTCTATCTGGCGCAGCCGCAAATCCAGCGTACCGTTGGTGTGGTTGGTTACAGCTTCAACGGTCGCGGCCAGGCTGGCGCGCTGGTGTTCGTGCGGATGAAGGACTGGGATGAGCGTCCCAAGCCGGAAGACCAGGTAGGCTCGCTGGTTGGCAAGGCCAATATGACGCTGTTCCGCCTCAAGGAAGCCTTCATCTTCGCGCTCAACGTGCCGCCGATTCCCGAACTGGCCTCGGTGGGTGGCTTCGACTTCCGCCTGCAAGACCGTGGCGGTGTCGGTCGCGATGCGCTGTACAACGCCCGCAACATGACACTGGGCATGGCTGGCCAGAACAAGACGCTGCAAGGCGTGCGCCCTGAAGGTCAGGAACCGGGCCCGCAGCTCTATCTGGACATCGACCGCGTGAAGGCCAGCCAGCTTGGCATTTCCGCCAGCGACCTGAATGACACCTTGTCGATTGCACTCGGCTCAGCCTATGCCAATGACTATGTGCGTGAAGGCCGCATCCAGCGCGTATTGATGCAGGCAGATGCCGTATCGCGCTCCACGCCGGAGCAGCTGCTGCGACTGCAGGTGCGCAATGGTGCAGGCAACCTGGTGCCGCTGTCGGAAATCGCAACCGCCAAATGGGTGGTGGGTGCACCGCTGCTGAACCGCTTCAACGGGCTGCCGTCGTACAAGATTTCCGGTACGGCTGCACCGGGCAAGAGTACCGGTGATGCCATGGCTGCAATGGAAGAAATTGCCAAGCAATTGCCGGCGGGCGTAGGTTTCGAGTGGGCCGGGCAGTCGTATCAGGAACGTGTTTCGGGTTCGCAGGCACCGGCGCTGTATGCCTTGTCACTGCTGGTGGTGTTCTTGTGCCTGGCTGCGCTGTACGAGAGCTGGTCCATCCCGTTTGCCGTGTTGCTGGCGGTGCCACTGGGTGTATTCGGCGCGGTGCTGGCAATGACCGTGCGCGGCCTGCCGGACGACGTGTACTTCAAGGTAGGCTTGATCGCCATCATCGGCTTGTCGGCCAAGAACGCGATTCTGATCATCGAATTTGCGCGTGAGCAGATGCAGGCAGGCCATGATCTGATCTCGGCGACGCTGGAAGCTTGCCGTCTGCGTTTCCGTCCCATTCTGATGACGTCGATCGCCTTCGTTGCAGGCGTGTCGCCGCTGGTGACATCGAGTGGTGCAGGTGCGGCCAGTCGTCATGCCATCGGGACTGGCGTGGTGGGGGGCATGATCGCAGCGACGCTGTTTGCGGTATTCCTGGTGCCGGTGTTTTTCGTGGTGGTGCGGCGCATCTTCCCCGAGAAGGCTCGCAAGGCACCGGAAGTCAGCGACAACATCACCGATGACCATCGTTAAGGATAACGCCATGCGAAATGTTTTGACTTTACTCCCGCTGGCGGCGCTCATTTCGGCTTGCTCGCTGGCCCCGACCTACGAGCGTCCGGCTCTGCCGGTACCGGTGGCGGCAGGCAACGCGACTGCGGCGCAGGATGTATCGCTGCCGCAGTGGCAGTCCTACTTTGCCGACCCGGTACTGCGCAGCCTGATTGAGGCTGCGCTGGACAACAACCGCGACCTGCGCGTTGCGACCGCCCGTATTCAGGAGGCCCGCGCCCTGTATGGCGTAACCAATGCTGATCGCCTGCCCACCCTGAACGCAACCGCTGCCGAGTCGGCCAACCGTGTGCCGGCCAAGGTGGCCGGTGCGCCGGATGATGTGGTTTCACGCACTTACAGCGCAAATGTCGGCATTACCGCCTACGAGCTGGATTTCTGGGGTCGCGTGGCCAATCTGTCCGAATCGGCCAAGGCCAGCTATCTGGGTACCGTAGAGGCCCAGCGTTCGGCGCGCATCTCGCTGATTACGGCTGTGGCCAATGCCTACTGGAGCGCACGCAGCCTGAACGAGCGTGCAGACTATGCCGGCAAAACAGCTGGCGCCTACCGTGACAGCCTCAAGGTCGTGAAGCGTCAGTATGAAGTGGGCACCACCAGCAAGCTGGATGCGCTGCAAGCCGAGGCCGCCGTTGATTCGGCACTGGCAGAGCAGGTGAGCCTGCAGCGCCAGGCCCGCAATGCCGTTAACGCCTTGCAGCTGCTGGTTGGCCAGCCGGTTGCTCTGCCTGCACCCTCGGCGGCACTGGTCGACACGCTGGCCGCCAGCAAGGTACCGGCAGGCATCAGCTCCAGCACCTTGCTGCTGCGCCCTGACGTTCGCCAGGCCGAGTTTGCACTGAAGTCTGCCAATGCCAACATTGGTGCGGCACGTGCAGCGTTCTTCCCGTCGATCACACTGACGGCCAGTACCGGCGTGGCCAGCAATGAGCTGGGCACGCTGTTCAGCAGTGGCAGCGGGGCATGGAGCTTCCTGCCGCAAATCAAGCTGCCGCTGTTTGACTGGGGTCGGAACAAGGCCAGTCTGGACGTGGCCGAAGCGCGCAAGGTGATTGCCGTCGCCCAGTATGAAAAGACGGTGCAGACCGCGTTCAGTGAGGTTGCCAACGCACTGTCCGACCAGCAGGGCTTGGAAGACTATCTGGTGGCGCAGCGCCGCGTGGTGGCGCGCCAGTCGGATCGTTTGAAGATTGCCATGGCGCGTTATCAGGCCGGCGTGGAAAGCTATCTGCAAGTGCTGGATGCCCAGCGCTCGCTGTTTGCCGCGCAACAATCGCTGATTGAAGCATCACGTGCGCGTCTGGCGGTTACCGCCGACGTGTTCAAGGCGCTTGGTGGCGACGAGCAAAAGGCATCCGACGCTTCCTGACCGGATGTCGCAGCAGGCAGGAATGAAAAAACCCGGCAAACGCCGGGTTTTTTCTTGCTCAGCTACTGCAGATCAGCAGGTGTGCTGCCCGCCGTTGATGGCGACGTTGGCCCCTGTCATGAAGCCGGCCAGGTCAGACGCCATATAGGCCACCAGCGCGGCAATCTCTTCCGGCTTGCCCAGACGGTTGACCGGAATGCCGGCAATGATCTTGTTGCGCACGTCTTCCGGCACGGCCATGACCATGTCGGTGGCGATATAGCCCGGGCTGATGGTGTTCACGGTCACGCCCTTGCGCGCTACTTCCTGCGCCAGCGCCATGGTGAACCCGTGCATGCCAGCCTTGGCTGCCGAGTAGTTGGTCTGGCCGAACTGGCCCTTCTGGCCGTTGATCGACGAGATATTGATCACACGACCCCAGCCACGCTCGGTCATGCCATCAACAAACTGTTTGGTGACATTGAACACGGAGTCCAGGTTGGTCTTGATGACCGCATCCCAGTTCACCTTGTCCAGCTTTTTGAAGGAAGCATCGCGCGTGATGCCTGCATTGTTGACCAGCACATCGACCGGGCCGACGTCGGCGGTGATCCGGCCAGCCAGCGCAACGCATTCATCAAAATCGGTCACATCGCATTGATAGGCATGGAAGGAATAACCCGCTTCCTTGCCCGATGCCAGCCATTCAACTTCCTTGCCCGGCTTGGAGTATGTCGTGACCACGGTGTAGCCTGCGTCGGCCAGCGCCTTGCAGATTGATGTACCGATACCACCCATGCCGCCAGTAATCAGCGCCACTTTTGCCATGCTAAAACTTCCTTTTCTGTTCGTCAGACTGGGTATAAGGGAAAATCCCAATGTTCGGCGCCTTCGGGCACTCTTTTGAAGCGCAAACTTTGCAGTTATGAAATGTTTTAGTCAACAAAAACACGAATAGGTAGGATGAATGTCACAAGCAGTTGACGGAACAAACAAAATTGTTCTGATTTCCGGATGTTCTTCGGGGATCGGTTATACGGTTGCGCATGGTTTGCGGGCGGATGGCTGGCGGGTATTTGCCACCGCGCGGGATACTGAAGATGCAGAGGCGCTGCAGGCGGAAGGGTTCGACAGTTTCGTACTCGACATCGCCGATCCGGATAGCATAGCGGCAGGTGTCGCCCATCTGCTGGCACAGACCGACGGGCGGCTGGATGCGCTGTTCAATAACGCCGGTTTCGGCCTGCCTGGTGCAGTGGAAGACCTCAGCCGCGCTGCCATGCGCCATCAGTTTGAAACCAATGTATTCGGCAGCATGGAGCTGACCAATGCCCTGCTGCCGGTGATGCGCAAGCAGGGGCAGGGCAGGGTCATCTTCAACAGCTCCATCCTGGGCTTTGCGGCCATGCCATATCGTGGTGCCTATAACGCCAGCAAGTTTGCGCTGGAAGGCTTTGCCGATACGCTGCGCCAGGAATTGCATGGCAGTGGCGTGCATGTGGTGCTGGTAGAACCCGGCCCGATCAGCAGCCGCTTTCGCGCCAATGCGCAGATACAGTTCGAGCGCTGGGTAGGCGGGAGTGGCAGTTTTCACGAACCAGCCTATCAGGCCATGCGTGCACGGCTGGCCAAGGAAGGCCCTGCATCGCCATTCACGCTCTCGCCCGATGCCGTGCTGGTGGCGGTGCGCAAGGCGCTGCAGGCCCGCCGTCCGGCGGCACGTTATCGCGTGACGCTGCCTGCTCGCGCATTCTGGTATCTGAAGCGCTTGCTGCCCACATGCCTGCTCGACCGCATGTTGCTGGCCGCCAGCGGTGACGAACCGGGTGTCGCCTATGGCCGCAGGCGCGCTTAAGCTGCCTCACGCATATTCACGCATGCTTGTCCAGAATTGAGGACGGGGCTGGGCTCGGGTAGAATGCGGGATTCAAATTGCTCCACATTGCCATGACCAAGTACATCTTCGTTACCGGCGGCGTTGTCTCCTCTCTGGGTAAAGGCATCGCCGCCGCGTCACTTGCGGCCATCCTCGAATCACGTGGCCTCAAGGTCACCATGATGAAGCTCGATCCGTACATCAACGTGGACCCGGGCACCATGAGCCCGATGCAACACGGTGAAGTCTTCGTCACCGAGGACGGCGCTGAAACCGACCTGGATCTGGGCCACTACGAACGCTTCATCAAAGCCAAGATGAAGAAGAGCAACAACTTCACCACCGGCCAGATCTACGAATCCGTCATCAAGAAAGAACGTCGCGGTGATTACCTCGGCAAGACAGTGCAGGTCATTCCGCACATCACCGACGAAATCCGCCACTTCATCGGCCTCGGCTCCTGCGATGCCGATCTGGCGGTGATCGAAATCGGCGGTACGGTGGGCGACATCGAATCGCTGCCATTCCTTGAGGCCATCCGCCAGATGGGTGTGACGCTGGGGCGCGACAATACCTGTTTCGTGCACCTGTCCTACGTGCCCTATATCGCGGCTGCCGGCGAGATCAAGACCAAGCCGACCCAGCACAGCGTGAAGGAACTGCGCGAAATCGGCATCCAGCCGGACGTGCTGATCTGCCGCGCCGACCGCATGGTGCCGGACGACGAGCGCCGCAAGATCGCGCTGTTCACCAACGTGAGCGAGAAGGCCGTCGTGTCCTGCCCGGACATGGACAGCATTTACAAGATTCCGCGCGTGCTGTCCGAGCAGGGCATTGATGACATCATCGCCAAGCAACTGCAGCTTGATCTGCCGCCGACAGACCTCAGCGTATGGGACAAGATCGTTGATGCGATCGACAACCCGAGCCAGACCGTCAATGTCGCCATGGTGGGCAAGTATGTCGACCTGACCGAATCGTACAAATCGCTGATCGAAGCACTCAAGCACGCAGGCGTGCATACCGGCAGCGATGTGAAGATTCACTACATCGATTCGGAAGCGCTGGAAACCGAAGGCACCAGCAGCATCGAAGGCATGGATGCCATCCTGGTACCGGGCGGCTTCGGCAAGCGCGGCGTGGAAGGCAAGATCCGTGCGGTTAAATATGCACGCGAGAACAATATTCCTTACCTGGGCATCTGTCTGGGCATGCAGATCGCGCTGATCGAATACGCACGCGATGTGGCCGGCCTGAAGGGCGCCAACTCGACCGAATTCGACCTTGATACCGATTACCCGGTGGTGGCGTTGATTGACGAGTGGGTCAACCACGACGGCAAGATCGAAAAACGCGATGCCAATTCCAATATGGGCGGCACCATGCGCCTGGGCGCACAACAGTGCAACCTGGAAGCCGGCAGCCTTGCGGCACGCATCTATGGCGCCACCGGTATTACCGAGCGCCATCGTCACCGCTACGAAGTGAACAATCACTACCTGCCGCGCCTGCTGGAAGCCGGTCTGACGATCAGTGGCAAGTCGGCTGGTGCCGAGCAGCTGGTGGAAACCATCGAGCTGCCGAAGCATCGCTGGTTCTTTGCCTGCCAGTTCCACCCGGAGTTCACCTCGACCCCGCGCGACGGCCATCCGCTGTTCAAGTCCTACATCGAGGCAGCCATTGCCTACGCCAAGGAACACGGCCGTGAAGGCCTGAGCTGTTAATCGCGCTTTGTCGCCGGTCAAGGCCGGCGACCGCCTGACGGAGTAACATCTATGAAGCTGTGTGGATTTGACGTTGGTCTGGATCGGCCGTTTTTCCTGATCGCCGGCCCGTGCATCATCGAAGGTGAGCAATTCTCCATCGATGTGGCCGGCCAGTTGAAGGAAATCACCACCGAGCTGGGCATCAACTTCATTTTCAAGTCGAGTTTCGACAAGGCCAATCGCTCGTCGGGCAAATCGTTCCGTGGCTATGGCATGGACGAAGGCTTGCGCATCCTTGCCAAGGTGAAAGAACAGATCGGCGTGCCGGTATTGACCGACATCCACGAAATCGAGCAAATCAAGCCGGTTTCGGAAGTGGTGGATGTGCTGCAGACGCCAGCCTTTTTGTGCCGCCAGACCGATTTCATCCGCGCTTGCGCCCAGTCGGGCAAACCGGTGAACATCAAGAAGGGCCAGTTCCTTGCCCCTGGCGACATGAAGAACGTCATCGACAAGGCGCGCGAAGCCGCCCGTGAAGCCGGCCTGAACGACGATGCCTTCATGGCCTGCGAGCGTGGTGCCAGCTTTGGCTACAACAATCTGGTGTCCGACATGCGCTCGCTGGCCATCATGCGCGAAACCGGTTGCCCGGTGGTGTTTGATGCCACCCACTCGGTGCAGTTGCCGGGCGGGCAGGGCGACAAATCGGGCGGCCAGCGCGAATTCGTACCGGTACTGGCGCGTGCTGCGATTGCCGCAGGTGTGGCGGGCGTGTTTGCCGAAACGCACCCGGACCCGGCCTGCGCCAAGTCGGACGGCCCCAATGCGTGGCCACTGGGCAGGATGAAAGAATTGCTGGTGACGCTGCAAGCCATCGACCGTGCGGTCAAGGCCGGCAGCTTCATCGAACACACTTTGTAATCTGAGCCGGCTACCGTGGTAGCCGGTTTGCACGTTCACGTTTCACTATCCCAAAGAGGAAAGACCAATGAGCGCTATTGTTGATGTGATCGCCCGCGAGATCCTGGATTCGCGCGGCAACCCGACCGTTGAAGCCGATGTATTGCTGGAATCGGGCGTGATGGGCCGCGCGGCTGTGCCGTCGGGCGCATCCACCGGCGAGCGCGAAGCGCTGGAACTGCGTGATGGCGACAAGAGCCGTTACCTGGGCAAGGGCGTGCTGAAGGCCGTCGAGAACATCAACACCGAAATCGTTGAAGCCATCATCGGTCTGGACGCTGCCGAGCAAGCTTTCATCGACAAGACCATGCTGGATCTGGACGGCACCGAAGACAAGAGCAAGCTGGGCGCCAACGCCATCCTCGCCGTGTCGCTGGCCGTTGCCAAGGCTGCTGCTGAAGAAGCCGGCCTGCCGCTGTACCGCTACGTTGGCGGTTCGGGCCCGATGGCCCTGCCGGTACCGATGATGAACGTGATCAACGGTGGCGAGCACGCATCCAACAGCCTGGATTTCCAGGAACTGATGATCGTGCCGGTTGGCGCGCCGACTTTCCGTGAAGCACTGCGCTATGGCGCGGAAATCTTCCATGCACTGAAGAAAATTCTGCACGACAAGCACCTGCCGACCCAAGTGGGCGACGAAGGTGGTTTCGCGCCGGACGTGGCCAATGCCGAAGAAGCACTGGACCTGCTGCTGCAAGCGGTGGAAAAGGCTGGCTACAAGGCTGGCGAACAAATCCTGATCGCTCTTGACTGTGCCGCTTCCGAGTTCTTCGACAAGGCCACCGGCAAGTACGTGTACAAGAAGAGCGACAAGCGCGAGCTGACCAGCGCCCAGCAAGTCGATTACCTGGAAAGCCTGGCCAACAAGTACCCGATCATCTCGATCGAAGACGGCATGGGCGAGCGCGACTGGGACGGCTGGAAGCTGCTGACCGAGCGTCTGGGCGACCGCGTGCAGCTGGTGGGTGACGACCTGTTCGTGACCAATACCAAGATCCTCGCCGAAGGCATCAAGCGCGGCATCTGCAACTCGATCCTGATCAAGGTCAACCAGATCGGTTCGCTGACCGAAACCCTGGCCGCCGTTGATCTGGCCAAGCGCCATGGCTACACCTCGGTGATGAGCCACCGCTCGGGCGAAACCGAAGACAGCACCATTGCCGATCTGGCCGTGGCCACCAACTGCATGCAGATCAAGACCGGCTCGCTGAGCCGCTCGGACCGTATCGCCAAGTACAACCAGATCCTGCGTATCGAAGAGGAACTGGGCGATGCTGCCTACTATCCGGGCATCGAAGCTTTCTACCAGGTCAAGAAATAATCGGTAGCAGCACAAGCTGTAGTAACATCCAAAGCCGGGGCCTGCGGGTTCCGGCTTTTTTCATTACGATTCATCTCATGCGCATTCTTGCTATCGTTCTCGCCCTGATGATTGCCCTGCTGCAATGGCCCTTGTGGATAGGCAAGGGCAGCTGGCTGCGTGTCTGGCAGCTGGACCAGGAACTGGCGGTGCGCAAGACGCAGAATGGCAAGCTCAGGGAACGCAACGGCGCACTGGAGGCCGAAGTGCTGGACCTCAAGACCGGCACCGATGCGATTGAGGAGCGTGCGCGCAACGAACTGGGCATGATCCGCCCGGATGAGGTGTTCTTTCAGGTGCTCGATTCGCGCAAGCTGGCCTCTGCCGCCAGCAGCGTTGCACTGGCATCGGCACCACTGGCAGCTTCCGCAGCCCGCTAGCAAACTGTGCTGCTGGTGTGGGCCATTCATCATCAAAACACCTGCTGTTATCCCTAACTGTTACCCTTTTGTGCGCGCCGCTATAGTCTGACGATACCGTCAGGAGCGCCGTGTCATGACCGACTTTTCGCACCCGCGCCGCAAGGCCGATACCCTGTACTTCCAGTTGGCGGAAGAACTGGCTCAGGCCATTGCCAGCGGCCTGCTCAAGCGTGGCGAAAAGCTGCCCTCCATCCGAAAATTGTCCACGCAGCGCCAGGTCAGCCTGTCGACGGTGATGGAAGCCTATCGCGAGCTGGAAGACCGTGGCGTGATCGAAGCACGCCCGCAAAGCGGTTTCTATGTGTGCGAGGCGGCCAGCGCTTTTGTCTGCCCTGCGCTGACCCAGCCACCATCGGTGCCACGCAACGTGGTCACACCGGCCGAGCTGTGGCCCTATCACGCGCATGACCTGCACAAGATCAAGGTGGACTTCGGCTTTGCCGTGCTTTCGCCCGAGGTATTTCCCACCCAGCCCCTGCAGCGCCTGCTGGCACAAACCACGCGCTATCAGCCGCGCATGCTGGCCGACTACGGCAAGCCGGCCGGCGATCTGGAGCTGCGCCGGCATATCGCGCGCCGGGCGCTGGCCTGGGGCGGGCACTTCGAGGCCGAGGACGTGCTGATTACCAATGGCTGCATCGAGGCGCTCAACCTCTGCCTGCGGGCGGTCACACAGCCGGGTGACGTGGTGGCGATTGAATCACCCACCTATTTCGGCCTGCTGCAGATCCTGGAGAGCTTCCAGCTCAAGGCGCTGGAAATCCCGACCCACCCGCAAACCGGCATCTCGATTGAAGCGCTGGAGCTGGCCACGCGCAATGGCGAGGTCAAGGCCTGCCTGCTGATTCCCAACTTCTCCAATCCGCTGGGCAGCCTGATGCCGGACGAGAACAAGAAACGTCTGGTCGAATTGCTGGCCAGCCGCAATATCCCGTTGATCGAGGATGACATTTACGGCGAGTTCTATCGCAGCGGCAACCGGCCGCGCCCGGCCAAGGCCTTTGATACCACCGATAACGTGATGCTCTGTTCGTCGTTTACCAAGGTGCTGGCACCGGGCATGCGCATCGGCTGGGTGGCTGGCGGTCGCTGGCGGCGCGAGATCGAAAAGCTGAAGTTCATCAACACCTATTCGACGCCGCTGGCGTTCCAGCAAACCATCGCACGCTTTCTGGAGAACGGTGGTTATGATCACCACCTGCGCCGGCTGCGCCGCATTGTGGCAGAGCAGGTGGATGGTGCCGTAGCAGCCATCCGGCGCTATTTCCCGGCCGATACGCGCCTTAATGTGCCACAGGGGGGCTTTGCGCTGTGGATCGAGTTACCGGAGGCCATCAATACGCGCGAATTGCTCAATCTGGCCATGCCGGAAGGGATCAGTTTTGCCTATGGCGAGCTGTTTTCGCCCAGCCACAGCTATCAGAACTGCATGCGCATCTGTGCGGTGGAGCCGTGGACAACCCGTCATGAGCGGGCGATCCAGCGGCTGGGCGAGCTTTGCCAGCAACTGCTTGCGCAACGTGCTGCAGATGGCGCGGCAAGCGTGCTGCCGGCAGGAGAGGCCGCCTGAGCATGTCGTCCGGGCAGGTTGCCGGGTCAGTACGTGGAAACGCTCATCATTGCGTCGTCATCGCTCGGCGCAAGGCGCATGACGACCTCGCAGCTGGCCGGCCCCTGGTACTGCATCTCTTCGCAGTGCTGCGAATACGACATCATGCAAGGGGGGAGCTGTTCGGATTCATCAAGCATGATGACGTCGAAGCGGCTGCCGCACAGCGAATCCAGCGCCCCTTTGAGGGCGGCCAGATCGTCGATCAGTTCGGCATGGGCGGGCGTGGTGATCAGGCAGGCAGCAATGGCGAGCGCACTGCAGAAAGGACGGAACATGGTGCACCTCCTTTCAAGAGGGTGCCGGGCTAGGGCAAAGGTATGCAGACCCGCTCAAACGGTATTACCGAATTTGAAGGGTGTCTTGATCTGACTATAGCCAGCCCGGCGAGTTTCACCTTACAAAGCGCTCAACCGGATGTGGTCTCCAGACGGACGGAAAGCAGGAACGGGCGGGGGCAGCTGCGCACCCGGCGTGCAGCCTTGGCCGGCTGCGCCACGGGCCGGATTACCGGCTGCTCCAGCACGCTGAAGCGCGCGATGCTGACCGCCTGTACGACCACGCGCTGACTGGTGGTGATCTGACAGGATTCGCCGCTGCGCAGCACGATGTCTTTACCATCGGCAGTCATCCAGATCAAACCGCGTTCGCAGTGAATCCAGCAGCCGCGAATATTGTCCAGACTCAGCAATTCATCGGGGGCAAGTAGCGGCATGGCAGACTCCTGAACGGTGGGGGAATGCATTCAGGATATGCTGCGGCCATGCCGCGAGGCAGAGGCAAACTGTATTGGCAAACAGAACTACACAGTGCAAAAACCAGTGACTGTTATGGTGATTTGGCAACAAAACTGTTTTGATCAGTAAGCGAGTCCATCATTCCATGTCATCACTTGCCATGCCGAAGGCCGCCACCTGATAAGGCTCGCCACGCCGCAAGGCACGCAGCAGGAATCTGGCAGGGTCGATGGCGTCGATCAGCTTGCGCTCAATCGGACAGGGCTCGCCGTTGAGCTGACTGGCCAGCAGCTCGCCTGCCAGCACCGCCCAGGTCAGGCCGCGTGCACCAAAGCCCAGCGATGCATACAGCCCGGCCTGCCGGGGTATTTGCCAGGGCTGGTGGCAGGCGGGGTAGCCGGAATGCCATGGCTGCGGCAAAGCGCCCACCAGCGGTAAACGGTCCGGCGTGGTCGGGCGCTTGCAGGCGCGGCTGCTCAGCACCTGCAAGGCCGTGTTTTCCACCTGAGGCAGCACCGCACGCAGGGCGGCAATATTGCTGGCTTCGGCAGCCTGCAGGTCGCCGCTGAAATCGCTGGCGCCGATGATGCGTTCGCCCTGATAGGCCGCTGTCACATAGGCACGCCCGGCCAGGCTATGCACGGGCAGCGCTGCGCTGTCTGCAATGCGCGTGGCAACCCGCCAGCCATCCCAGACCGGCAGGTCTGCTGCCTGCACCAGTTGGCGCGCGGCAGCTGCATTGGCCAGAATGACGACCGGCGCCTGCGCCAGCAACATACCTTGCGCATCACGGGCCTGCCAGATGCCTGCAGCGGTCTGCTGCAGCACCGTCACTTCCGCGCCATACCGCGCGCTGATGCGATCGCCATGTGCGTTTAGCCAGCCTTGGCAGGCATTGCGTGGGTTGATCCATGCCCCAGTCGCAAACCACCAGCCCCCGTGGGCCACTGGCTGCCCCAGATGCAAGCTGGCGGCATCTGCATCAAGAAAGCGCACCAGCTCGGGCGGCCAGTTTGACTCTGCTGCCAGGGCGGCCATTTGCCCGGCCTGGGCGGCATCCTTGGCCAGTTGCAGTACGCCGTCGGCCGCGTGAAACGGTGCAGCTTCTACGGGCAAGCGGGCCAGACTTTGCAGAGTGGCTGCAGCCCCCGCGCGTGAAAGCCGTGCCAGCAGGTTGTCGTCGCGGGAGCAGTAAACGTGCATCAATCCGGCATGGTTGCCGGACGAGCCGGTAGCGAGGCCGTCGGCAGCCTCCAGCACACTGATCTGCCACCCCCTTGCTGCCAGCCGTTCTGCCGCCGCGCAGCCCGCCAAGCCGGCGCCGATCACAATGGCTGCATGTTCGCCAGCATAGACAGGCTGCGAGCGCGGTATGCGGGCTAGCCTGCCGCGCAGCATGGCCCACTTGGTGCCGAAGCCCTTTAGCTTTTCCACCGCGAAGCCAGCCTCGGTCAGCCCGCGACGGACATCACCAGCGACGGAGTAGGTCGCCAGCGTGGTGTGGGCATGGCTCAGGCGCCACAACTGACGGAACACAAAGGGCGACCAGAGATCGGGGTTCTTGGCTGGCGAAAAACCATCCAGATAAATCGCGTCGGCACGTACATCCAGCTCCGGCAGCATGGCATCGGCGCTGCCGAACAGCAGTGTGAGGGTGACGGTGCCATCGTCAAAGCTCAGGCGATGGAAACCCGGCGTCAGCAGCGGCCATTGGGCCCGCAGCTGCGCAGCCAGCTCCGCCACTTGCGGATAGCCGGCATGCAGGGTGGCCAGATCGGCCGGCGTGAACGGGTGTAACTCCACCGAGACGAAATGCAGGCGCTTGCCGCGCAGCGGGTCTGCCCGCCAGGCCTGCCAGGTGGCCAGGAAGTTCAGCCCTTGGCCGAAGCCGGTTTCCACAATGGTGAAGACATCGCACTGTTGCCAGCGCTCGGGCAGGCCATTGCCCGCCATGAACACGGATTGCGCCTGGCCAAGGCCGCCATCGGGCGAGTGATAGATGTCGTCAAAGCTGGCGGAATAGGGGATGCCGTCAGCATTCATGCTGAGCTGCGCGGGCTGAATGGTGTTCAATTGCGTTACCAAGGCAGATGCGTCAGCCAGCCACGGGGCTGGCCAACGCGCGTACAAAACCGGATTTAACCAGTTTGCACTAGCAGGCGTAAATCCATCTTTGCCGCATTGGCTGGTACAGCATCAGGGCAGCGTATTCCACGGCCGGATAGCCTGGCTACGCAAGCGCAACATGGCCAGGCTCAGGCGTCCCAGCAGCAGGCCGTTCAGGGTGTGCCACAGCCAGTGCGTGCCGAGCGGGAAGCCCTCGCACCACGCTTTGTCGAAGGTGCGGAACCACAGCGAGATGCTGAAAAGCAACCAGCCCTGCCATAGCGCTTTGGCCATCTCTGGCGCAATGCGGCGATGCGCGATGGCCAGCAGCAGCAGTGCCAGCCAGGTGGGCAGATAGAACACCGAGCCATTGAGCGTATCGGCCGGCAGCTGTGTGGCCAGTAGCTGATTGCATACCTGATAGGCCAGCCAGCCGGCCAGTACCTCAAACCAGCGCCAGTGCAGGCCAAAATGCAGCGCCGCCAGCAGATAGACATTGATGAAGAGCAGGATGGGAATAATGTCGAACCAAAGGGCTTCTTCGTCGGCCACCACATGCCAATAAGTGCTGCCGAGGCAGATACACGCCATCAAGCCAACTAGCAGCAAGATGGTTTTGCCATGCCGCACGCCCAGCTCGGTGCCGCGCCATGCGCGCCAGACCCAAAGCGCGGCCAGCAGGAACGCCAGGTTGCTGAGGGTATTGACCGGCTCGCCCCACAAACCGGGTGCGATGCGTTCACAGTATTGGTCGAGATAGGTGCTCATGCCGTGCAGTTTAGAGGGCTGCGGCAACAGCGACATGACATTTTTCTTGCATGCCCGCAGTCAAGTGGGGCGGCCCGCATTGCGGGCAAGAAAAATCCGGCCCAAGGGCCGGATTTTTTGTGCTGCGCCTGATGGCTACAAGGCAGGATCAGAACCACTGGGCGTGGAAGATGCCTTCCTTGTCGGTGCGCTCGAAAGTGTGTGCGCCGAAGTAGTCGCGTTGGGCCTGGATCAGGTTGGCCGGCAGGCGGGCTGCGCGGTAGCTGTCGAAGTAGGCAATGGCCGAGCCGAAGGTCGGCAGCGGGATGCCGGCCTGCACGGCTGTGGCGACCACGTCACGCAACGCAGCCTGATATTCGTTGGCGACGCCGGCAAAGTACGGATCAAGCAGCAGATTGCTCAGCGCCGGGTTCTTGGCGTAAGCGTCGGTGATGTTCTGCAGAAAGCGCGAGCGGATGATGCAGCCAGCACGGAAGATCTTGGCGATCTCGCCATAGTGCAGGTTCCAGTTGCTTTCTTCCGACTGGGCGCGCATCTGTGCGAAGCCTTGGGCGTAAGAGGCGATCTTGGACAGATACAGCGCGCGGCGTACCTTCTCGATGAAGGCGGCTTTGTCGCCCACGGCCGGCTTGCTGGCCGGACCGTTCAGCACCTTGCTGGCGGCGACGCGTTCGGTCTTCAGCGCCGAGATGAAGCGCGCGAATACCGATTCGGTAATCAGCGGCAGCGGCACGCCAAGGTCCAGCGCGCTCTTGCTGGTCCACTTGCCGGTGCCTTTCTGACCGGCTTGGTCGAGGATGTAGTCAACCAGCTCGCCACCGGTGTCTTCATCTTTCTTCTTGAAGATGTTGGCGGTGATTTCGACCAGGAAGCTGTCCAGCTCACCCTTGTTCCAGTCGGCAAACACGTCGGCCAGCTCGGCGTTCGACAGGCCCAGCACGTTCTTGAGGATGTCGTAGGCTTCTGCAATCAGCTGCATGTCGCCGTATTCGATGCCGTTGTGCACCATCTTCACATAGTGGCCAGCGCCATCCGGGCCGATATAGGTCACGCACGGCTCGCCGTCCGGCGCCTTGGCCGAGATTTCCTTCAGAATCGGTGCCACCAACTCATAGGCTTCGCGCTGGCCGCCCGGCATGATGGACGGGCCTTTCAGCGCGCCTTCTTCACCGCCCGATACGCCGGTGCCGATGAAGTTGAAGCCGAGGTCGGACAGTTCCTTGTTGCGGCGGATGGTGTCGGTGTACAGCGTGTTGCCACCGTCGATGATGATGTCGCCCTTGGCGAGCAGCGGTTTGAGTTGTTCGATGGTGGCGTCGGTCGGGCCGCCGGCCTTGACCATCAGCAAAATGCGGCGCGGGGTTTCCAGCGAGTCTACGAACGATTCGAGCGTATGAAATGGCACCAGCTTCTTGCCCGGGTTCTCGGCGATCACTTCGTCGGTCTTGTCCGGCGAGCGGTTGTAGATCGATACCGAGTGGCCACGGCTTTCAATATTCAGCGCCAGGTTGCGGCCCATGACGGCCATACCGATGACACCGATTTGTTGCTTGGACATTTCTTCTGCTCCTGTCGTTGCGCAAGTTGGTTCAACTGCGCCGGGTCCCAAGATGATTCAGCCTGATGGGCTTCACGCTGATATCGGGGTCTATCGCCACCAGATCAAGATGCCGAAGCCCAAATATAGGTGTTTAAAACAAATTCGTTGACTGCGCTGCCGCAGCCCGGCTGTCTGCACGGACCGGATGCTGAGTCATTTCGTCAGCATCTGCGGCTACCTGACGAATCCTAACATTAAAGCTGCCGGGTTGCAGATACGGATGCACCCTAGATGGCGCGATTTGACTGGATTTTGCGCCGAAAAATGAAAAAGGCCGGCATGTAAGCCGGCCTTGCAAACTACATTGCTGCGTATCAGTCTTCGCGGCGCATTTGCGGGAACAGGATGACGTCGCGAATGCTCGGCGCATCGGTCAGCAGCATCACCAGGCGGTCGATGCCGATACCGCAGCCGCCGGTCGGGGGCAGGCCGTATTCCAGCGCGCGGATATAGTCGGCATCGAAGTGCATGGCTTCATCGTCACCCTTGTCCTTCAGGTCCACCTGGGACTGGAAGCGGGCGGCCTGGTCTTCGGCATCGTTCAACTCCGAATAACCGTTGGCGTGCTCACGACCAACCATGAACAGCTCAAAGCGCTCGGTAATGCCCGGATTATTGTCGTTGGCACGTGCCAGCGGCGACACCTCGGCCGGGTAGTCGATGATGAACGTCGGCTCCCACAGCTTTTCTTCGGTCGTCTCGTCGAACAGGCTCAGTTGCAGGCCACCGATGCCGTCGGTCAGCACCGGCTTGGCGCCCAGACGAGCCAGCTCGGCCTTGAGGAAGGCGCGGTCGTGCAGTTGTTCGCTGGTGTAGTGCGGGTTGTAGTGCTGGATCGCGCCGGCGATGGTGAAGCGCGCGAACGGCTTGGACAGATCAACCTGCTTGCCCTGGTATTCGATCACGGTGTGGCCGATGACTTCCTTGGCAGCATAACGGATGACGCCTTCGGTCATGTCCATCATGCGCTGGTAATCGGCATACGCCTCGTAGAATTCCATCATGGTGAACTCGGGGTTGTGGCGTGTGCTCATCCCCTCGTTACGGAAGTTGCGGTTGATCTCGAACACGCGCTCCATGCCGCCCACGACCAGACGCTTCAGGTACAGCTCCGGCGCAATGCGCAGGAACAGCGGCATGTCGAGGGCGTTATGGTGCGTGGTGAAAGGCTTGGCCGTGGCACCGCCCGGAATCGGGTGCATCATCGGCGTTTCCACTTCCAGATAACGCTCGTTCACCATGTATTCGCGGATCTTCTGCACGATCTTGCTGCGCTTGATGAAGGTGTCGCGGCTTTGCTCATTGGTGATCAGGTCAACGTAGCGCTGACGGTATTTCTGCTCCTGATCAGCCAGGCCGTGGAACTTGTCCGGCAGCGGGCGCAGGCTCTTGGTCAGCAGGCGCAGCTCGGTCACCTGCACCGACAGTTCGCCGGTCTTGGTCTTCATCAAGGTGCCACGTGCGGCGATGATGTCGCCCATGTCCCAGGTCTTGAAGCTGGCGTAAACGTCCTCACCCACGCTGTCGCGGCTGATGTAGAACTGGATACGGCCCGAGGTGTCCTGCACGGTGGCAAAGCTGGCCTTGCCCATCACGCGCTTGAGCATCATGCGGCCAGCCACGCTGACAGTGACTGCCTTGGCTTCCAGCTCTTCTTTCTCGACTTCGCCATATTTGGCATGCAGGTCAGCAGCCAGGTGCTCGCGCTTGAAGTCGTTCGGGAAGGCGATGCCTGCCTCGCGGATCGCCTTCAGCTTGGCACGGCGCTCAGCCATGATCTGGTTTTCGTCTTGCTGGACGACTTGTTCTTGTTGATCGCTCATCTTCAATTCCGTTTTTCGCTGCGGCGCGTTGCGCCAAATAATCCTTAGGGCAGGGCTTAGACGCCTTGTTTCAGGCTGGCTTCGATGAAGCCATCCAGATCGCCGTCCATTACGCCCTTGAGGTTGCCCACTTCGTAGCTGGTACGCAGGTCCTTGATACGGCTCTGGTCGAATACGTAGGAGCGGATCTGGTGCCCCCAGCCGATGTCCGATTTACCGGCTTCCAGCGATTGCTGGGCTTCCATGCGTTTGCGCAGCTCCAGCTCGTACAGCTTGGCGCGCAGCATCTTCCATGCCTCGTCGCGGTTCTTGTGCTGGGAGCGGTCGTTCTGGCACTGCACGACGATATTGGTCGGGATGTGCGTCAGGCGCACGGCCGAATCGGTCTTGTTGATGTGCTGACCACCGGCGCCCGAGGCGCGGAAGGTGTCGGTGCGTACGTCGGCCGGGTTGATTTCGATTTCGATGCTGTCGTCGACTTCCGGATAGACGAAGACCGAGCAGAACGAAGTATGGCGGCGCGCGTTCGAGTCAAACGGCGACACGCGCACCAGGCGGTGCACGCCGGTTTCGGTGCGCAAGAAGCCGAACGCGTAGTCACCAGTCAGCTTGATGGTGGCGCTGGTAATGCCGGCCACTTCGCCTTCCGATTCTTCCATTACCTCGACATTGAAGCCCTTGCGCTCGCCGTAGCGGATATACATGCGCAGCAGCATGCCGGCCCAATCCTGCGCTTCGGTGCCACCGGCGCCCGACTGAATGTCGATGAAGCAGGGACTCGGGTCCATCGGGTTGTTGAACATGCGGCGGAATTCGAGCTTGGCGATTTTCTCTTCCAGCGCCTGCGCATCTTCACCGATGGCGGCGAGGGTGTCGAAATCGTCTTCCGACTTGGCCATGTCGAACAATTCCTTGGCGTCGGCGGCGCCACCGGCCACCTCGTCCAGCACCACCACCACGTCTTCCAGCGCTTTGCGCTCGCGGCCGATTTCCTGTGCTTTCTTCTGGTCGTTCCAGATATCCGGGTCTTCGGACAGACGGACCACTTCCTCAAGACGATCACGCTTGCCCGGATAATCCAGGTAGCGTTTCAGTTCGTCCGCGCGGTTGGCGAGGTCGGTCAGGTGGTTGTCGATCTGGTTGAGCTGTTCGGCTTCCATCACGTTCTGCATCGATTGGAAAACCGGGCATTATACCGTATTGGTGCGCATCAATCGGGATAATGCTTGGCGATTTGCTCCAATTTGTCACCGATGCCCAGCAAAGCATCGACGATATCGGGATCGAAGCCGCTGCCACGCAAGCTGCCGATGATTTCACGCGCAGCCTCGTGCGTGTGCGCCGGCCGCCACGGGCGATCAGAGGTCAGCGCATCATAGACATCCACAATGGCCACCAGCCGCGCAGGCAGCGGGATTGCCTCGCCCGCCAGCCCTTGCGGGTAGCCGCTGCCATCCCAGCGCTCATGGTGACCCCACGCCATGTCTTCCGCACTTAGCAACAACGGGGACGGGGTATCGACCTGCCTGGCCATGGCCAGGATCAGCTCGCGCCCACGGGCAACGTGCTGGTGGATTTCGCTCATTTCAGATGCCGAGAGCGTCTCTGGCTTGTTGAGTATCTGCGCCGGCACGCCGATCATGCCAATGTCGTACAGCGCCATGGCCTTGAACAACAACTCGATCTTTTCCTCGCCCAGCTCGGCAGCCAGGCGCGGGTGCTCGTGCAGTTGCCACGCCAGTGCCGCCAGATAGTGCTGGCGGCGCTGCAACGGCGCACCTTGCTGGCCGGTTCCCAGCTGCGTGAGGGCGGCCATGGCTCGCAAGGTGGCATCCTGCATCGCAACCAGATCGCGCGTGCGCTCCTTCACCAGATGCTTGAGGTATTCATCCTGGCTGTGCAGGAAGATGCGGGCATGGGAAAGCTCGACCAGCGTCTCGATGCGCGCCAGCAGCAGCGGCAGATGCAGCGGCCTGGCCAAGTAATCGGCTGCGCCATGACGCAGGCTGGCATCGATGTCGGCCGGGGCTGCAGCATCGGCGATCAGCAGGATGGGCAGGTGCTGGGTTGTGCCGTCTTGCTTCAGCTGACGGCAGCAGTCGAGTCCGTCCATTTCCGGGGCCGAGATATCGATCAGGATCAGATCGATGGCATTTGCATCATAGCGCGCGGCAAGCAGTGCTTTTTCAGCGCTGGTGGCAAGCTTGATGTCGACATGGGGCTTGAGCAGATCGTTGAGCGCCACCAGCGCATCCGACGCGCTGTTGACGATCAGTACCGTCCGCTTCTGGGTATAGTCCAGCGGGTTGTTCATTCAGTGTCCGTTTTGCCGTTGCCGGTCTATCGCCGGCGTTCAGGTGCCGCGCGGGCGGCACCCTGCCTTGGTATAGCCAGTGTGCTGGCGAAACGCCAAGCACACCAGCTTGCCATGGCAATTTTTACGGCTTGTGACCCCGGCGCACGCGGTCTGCACCCGCGTCGGTGTCAGCCCACCAGCCGGCCACGCAACTCGCGCAACGCGGCGGAAATCATCGCCAGATCAGGCGCGGCTTCGCGCAGCTCTGCCAGCATACGCAGCCATTGTTGCAGGCTGTTGCCGGATTGCAGCTGCCACTGTTCCAGCCGCTGCACCACGTCTCCTGTGGTTGCCAACCAGACCCGGCCGGTGAGGGCTGCATGCATGTCGAGCAAATCATCCCGCGCGGCAAGGCGGGCCAGCGATTGCCAGCGGTTGTCGCGTGGCAGGCGCTCGATGGCGCTGGTCAGCCAGTCAAAACCGATCAGCTCGCCCAAGCCGAGGTAGAGCGCCATGCGCTCGCCCACGCTGGCCCGTTCGGCGGCATCACGTGCCAGATCGAACAGTGCGCCGGTCTGCTCACGCGCAGCAACTTCGCCAGCCAGCGCCTCGCCTACGCCGGCATCCAGCCATGCCACCAATGCAGAACCTGGCGTGTGAACGCAGAGCTGCCGCCCCGCCAGCGCGGCGAACTCGGCGGCCACCACGCGGGCAAAGTCGCCGTCTTCGACGATATCGGGCTGGCGCAAAGCCCAGCGCGTGGCGCGCTCGGTGTGGCGGCGCAGCGCCAGCAGCAATGAAAAGCGGGTTTCGGCAGCAATGCCGGCAGCGGCTTCGATGCGTAGTGCAATGGTTTCGCTGTCGAGCAAGCGGGTGGCCGCCATCCAGGCCTGCACCACGGTGGCTGGCGTTTGCTCGGTTTCCTCCGCCAGCCGGAACACAAAGCTGATGCCCTGGCGGTTGACCACATGATTGGTCAGCACGGTGGCAATGATCTCGCGCCGCAGCGGGTGATCGGCCAGCCGGCTGCCAAAACGCTCGGCCAGCAGCGCGGGGAAGTAATCGACCAGCAGGCTGTCCCAGCGCGCATCGTCAGGCAGCGGCGAGGCCAGCAAGTCCTGATACAGCACGATCTTGGCGTAGGCCAGCAGCACGGCCAGCTCCGGCCGTGTCAGCGCCTGGTGGTTTTGCACGCGCTCCAGTAGCTGGCTGTCGCCGGGCAAGTATTCCAGCCGGCGCGACAGCTTGCCTTCGCTCTCCATGCGCTGCATGAAGCGCTGGTGCACCGGCAGCAGTGACATGGCTTGCGAGGCCTCCAGCGCCAGTGCCAGCGTTTGCAGTTCGTTGTCGCGCAGCACCAGCCGGCCAACGTCGTCGGTCATGTCGGCCAGTACCTGATTGCGCTGCTTGAGCGTGAGATCGCCCGCTGCGACGATACGGCCCAGCAGGATCTTGATGTTCACCTCATGGTCGGAGCAATCAACCCCAGCCGAGTTGTCGATGGCATCGGTGAGGATGCGCCCGCCAGCGAGGGCGTACTCAATACGACCAAGCTGGGTAAAGCCCAGATTGCCGCCCTCTGCCACCACCTTGCAGCGCAGGTCGCGGCCGTCGATGCGCAGCGCGTCATTGCTGCGGTCGTTGGCCTCGGCATGGCTTTGCGTACTGGCTTTCACATAGGTGCCGATGCCGCCGTTGTACAGCAGGTCGACCGGGGCCTTCAGCAGTGCCTGCAGCAGGGCGCTCGGTTCCAGCTCATTGTCCTGCACGCCCAGCAGTGCCTGCACTTGGGGCGACAACGGAATGGTCTTGGCGCTACGCGGCCAGACGCCGCCGCCTTCAGAAATCAGCGTACCGTCATAGTCGGCCCAAGACGAGCGCGGCAATGCAAACAAGCGTTCACGCTCGGCAAAGCTGCGTGCCGGGTCAGGGGTGGGGTCGATGAATATGTGGCGGTGGTCAAAAGCGGCAACCAGCTTGACCGCTTGCGAGCGCAGCAGCCCGTTGCCGAATACATCGCCCGACATGTCGCCGATGCCGACAATGGTGATCGGGTCGGCGGCAACATCGATGCCCAATTCGCTGAAATGGCGCTGCACCGATACCCATGCGCCGCGCGCGGTAATGCCCATCTTCTTGTGGTCGTAACCCACCGAGCCACCCGAGGCAAAGGCATCGTCCAGCCAGAAGCCGTAATCATGCGCGATGCCGTTGGCGATGTCGGAGAAGGTGGCCGTACCCTTGTCGGCCGCGACCACCAGATAGGGATCATCCTCATCCAGCCGGTGCACCTGCGGTGGTGGCACGATGCGACCATCCTGCAGGTTGTCCGTCAGGTCCAGCATGCCGCGGATCAGTGTCTTGTAGCATTCCACACCCTTGGCGAGGAAGGCTTCGCGTTCGGCCGGCGGGTTCTTGACGATGAAACCGCCCTTGGAGCCCACTGGCACGATGACGCTGTTCTTGACCATTTGCGCCTTGACCAGCCCCAGCACCTCGGTGCGGAAGTCCTCGCGCCGGTCCGACCAGCGCAGCCCGCCGCGTGCCACCTTGCCACCGCGCAGGTGGGTGCCCTCCATATCGGTGCTGAAGACGAAAATCTCGAACAAGGGCGCCGGCTGTGGAATGCCCGGGATGCGGGCCGAGGCCAGCTTGAACGACAGATAGCTCTTGGGCTGGCCCTCGCCATCGGTCTGGAAGTGATTGGTGCGCACCGTAGCACTGATGGCAGCCCGGAAACCATTGAGGATTTTTTCGTCATCCACACTGGTTTGCGCCACCGCCAGCGCGTGCAGCGACTGGTCGAGTGCTTCGGCGGCCTCGGCCTGGGGTGCTGCCGGGTTCAGGCGCAGGTTGAACAATTCGGTGAGCGTGGCGGCATAGCCTGGGTAGCGCAGCAGCGTTTCGGCCAGCGTTTCCACCGCATATTTCTGGCCAATCTGCTTGAGAAAGCGTGCATAGGCGCGCAGCACCAGCACATCGCGCCAGGCGAGGCCGGCCACCAGCACCAGCCGGTTGAAGCCGTCATTGTCAGCCTGGCCGGCAAAGACCGCACCGAAAGCATCAATCAGCCGTTGCCTTGCTGCCGGTGATTCAAGCTGCGTGCCGGACGGCAATTGCAGGCCGATATCGATGATCCAGGCTTGCTTGCCGTCGTCGAAGTGCAGCGCATAGGGGCGTTCGTCCAGCACGCGCACGCCCAGGTTTTCCAGCAACGGCAGGCAATCGGACAGGGCGATCTCGCCACTGCGATACAGCTTGAGCCGCCAGCGCAATGTATCGGTGGCATTGCCTGGCGACAGTGTGGCAAGCAGGGTATTGCCGGCCAGTGCAGCATCGAGTGCATCGATGTCATGCACGGCCACGCGAGCCGGAAAGTCGGCGCAATAGGCAGCCGGGAAGGCCCGTTGGTATTGCTGGAAGCGATCTGCCCCCAGCTCCTCGCCACAGTGCTGCAGCAACTGGCGCTTGAGTTCGTCCTGCCAGCGCTGCGCCAGCTCGGCCATCAGCACTTCAATGTCGCGTGCGTCATAGCTGGGCCTGTGACCGTGCGGCAGGCGCACGATGAAGTGGATGCGTGCCAGTGGCGAATCGGACAGCAGCACATTGAATTCGGCACCGTCGCCACCCAGCTTCCGGGTCAGCAGTTCTTGTGCCTTGATGCGCACCTCGGTGGTGTAGTTGTCACGCGGGACAAACAGCATCACCGAAACATAGCGGCGGTAAATGTCTTCGCGGAAGAACACGCGCACGCGGCTGCGTTCATGTAGTCCGACGATGCCGTTGGCGATGCGCGCCAGCTCGGCCACATCGATTTCCACCAGCTCTTCGCGCGGGTAGGTATCCAGCACGTGCATCAGCGCCTTGCCACGGTGGCCGCTGAGGCTGGCCTGCGACATCTGCAGCACCTGCTCGATCTTGCGGCGCAATATCGGCACTTGCCGGGGTGGGGCGCTGTAGGCGCTGGCGGTGTAGAGGCCAAGAATGCGCAGCTCGGCAACCACCTTGCCGCTGTCGTCTATCGCCTTGAGGCTGATCATGTCCAGATAGACCGGCCGGTGTATGGTCGAGCGGGTATCCGCCTTGGTAAGCACCAGCAGGTGATCGGCGGCGTAGGCCAGCTTGCGCAGGTCCTCCGGCAGATTGGCATAAAGCCGCGACGGGCCGCCCTCGCCACGGTCACGCAGCAGGCCAAGGCCCGAGCCCGGCACCAGGTCGAGACTGCTGCCATCGCTGCTGAAGCGATAATCACGACAGCCCAGGAATACGAAATGGCCATCAAGCAGCCAGTCGAGGAAGGAAACGGTTTCATCCACCTCGTCGGCGGGGATGGGTGGCAGGCCGCTGCGCAGCGCGGTCAACGCCTGATTGACGCGCTCATTCATGGCGGGCCAGTCGGCCACCACACTATGCAGATCGCTTAGCGCGCGGGAAATCTCGTCGTGTATGGCCTTGAGCGTTGCCGCACTGGTGGCGCGATCGATCTCGAAATGCATCCAGGATTCGGCTGCACCGTGTTCATCCAGTTGCTGCAGCTGCCCGTCGGCATCACGCACGGCCTGCAGCACCGGATGCACCACCAGGTGGATGTTGTGCCCGAGCCGGCCCAGCGCCATGGCCACGGTATCGACCAGAAAGGGCATGTCGGCCAGCACCAGCTCGACTACGGTATGGCTGGTCTGCCAGCCGTGTTCGGGCAGGGTGGGGTTGTAGACCCTCAGCAGGAAGTCGCCCTTTGCGCGCCGGCCGGCAAACCGCCAGTGTGCAAGCGCTGCGCCCGCCCAGTCAGCTGTTTCTCGCTCCGCGTAATCTTCTTCGGGCAAGTTGGCGTAGTATTGACTGAAGAGCTGTTTGCCGTTGTCCGGCAGGGTGGATTCATACGCTTGCAGCGCTGCAAGCACGGGGTTGTTGGCAACCATTGAAACGTCCTTTTCCGACACCGGCCTGCATTGAATCTATACCCGCAGTCAGACTGCCGCCACTTGCTGGAAACCTGCATGAATCATGGATTGCGGATGCGGGTGCCCCGCACTGGATCGGGCTGCCTGACAAGTGGCCCGCGTCACCCCTGTGGTGGACGAACCACAGGTAGGATAAGAGTGACAAAAGGTATTTAATTGCGCATATCATTATGTTCTAATATGCAAACCTGACCCGACATGCGAGATAACGCCATGCAACCCGTACGCCACACCGTGAAGGCTGGGCCGCCCTCGGCAACGTTGCTCGCTTGCCGCGATCTGGCGCTCAAGCTGCTGACCGAATCGCTGGACGGTTTCTTTACCCAACTGGAAGAAAACTACTTCAAGCTGGCCGAAAGCGCGCTGGATCGTGATCTGCGCGATTCCTATTTCCAGGCCCGGGTCGAGGCAAAGTCAAAGAAAGAAGAGATCATTCGCGCCTTCCGCGAGCAGTTCATGGATGCGTTCAACCAGCGCATGAAGAGTGGCGTCGAGGGAGAAGCCGGCCGTGCCTACTTCAAGCTGGAGCTTGATGCCGACAAGATGTCGCTGGTGGCCAACGATGACTACGAGCAGAACCTCACCGTAACCAACGTGGCCACGGCCTTCAAGCAAAAGGGCGGCGACACGCTGTCCCAGCTTGAACAACGGCTGGCCTCGCTGATGCCTAGCAGCGGTGGTGACGACAGCGAAGGTAATCCGCTGAGTCCGATGGCGATCTGCGAAGCTTTCCTGGGGGCTTTTCAGCAGCTGGAAAGCGGCGTCGGTGCGCGCCTGGTGGCGTTGCGCACGCTGGAAACCGAGTTGTCCGAGCAGGTGGCCTCGGTTTACAAGCATATCAACCAGTACCTGATTCAGCAGAACATCCAGCCCACCATGCGGCGCACGCCGCAGCGGCGTGCCCCGTCCCCGGCTGCCCGGCCGGGTGAGCAGGCCATGCCGCCACAGCAAACCGACGGCGCAGCCGGCAGCTTTGGTCAGGGCGGCTATCCGCAGGGTGCGGGGGCTGGCTACGATCCGGCATATGGCGTGCCGGGAGGCGGTGCGCAGGGCGGTGCGGGCGGCAGGCAATTGCTGTCGGTGGATCACAGCGCACTGGCGGGTTTTCTCGACCAGCTCACGCATGATTTTGTCGAGCCACAGCGGCTGGTACGCCCGGTCTGGTTCAACGTGCTGGACAAGCTGCAGCAAGACCCGCCCACGCCCAAGCACAGCGAAGGTGATATTGGCACCGGCGGTCCGGAAAACCTGCTGACCTTGCTGCGCGCATCGCGCTGGGCTGGGGATCTGAACCGCGTCGATACCATGACGCTCGAACTGGTGGCGATGCTGTTCGACCGCCTGTTCGAAGACCCGCGCCTGGCCAACGCAGCCAAGGGCCTGCTGGCCCGGCTGCAGATCCCGGTGCTCAAGGCCGCATTGCTGGATGGTGGCTTCTTCGGCAACAAGAGCCACCCGGCGCGCTTGCTGATCGACTTGCTGGCCGAAGCCTGCCTGGCCTGGGAGGCCGAGCCGGCCAGCGACGACCCGGCACTGGTCAAGTACAACGACACCGTCGCATGGATTGCCACCCATTACGCCGACGATATCGGCATCTTCCAGACCGCACTGGAAGACCTGGAACGCTTCAACGCCAGCGAAGGCGAGCGCGCCGAGGAGAAAATCACCTCCGAAGCACAGGCGCTGCTTGAAAACGAAATCAAGGAGCTGGCCTCGGCCACGGCCAGCGCGCTGATTCAGGCCCGCATGGCCGGCCAGAGCCTGATGTCGGCGTTCAGCAGCCCGCTGGTGAATGATTTCCTGCTGCAAACCTGGCACGGCGCACTGGTTGCCGCCTATGGCCCGGAGGGCGAAGCCGAAGCCTTGTTTGCCACGCGTGTGGCCGCCATGGACATGCTGTTGTGGAGCATACAGCCCAAGCGCGGTGCGGAAGAGCGCCTGCGCCTCGTCAACGAACTGCCTGCCATGCTCAAGACGCTGGAGGAAGGCGTACAGGCCGCCGGTGCCAACAAGGAAAAGGCACAAGCCTTCTTTGCCGAGCTGGTGCAGCTGCATGCCGGCGCCATCCGCAGCGGCATGAAGGTGCAGCCGCAAGATACCGCCCCGGTGTTCCAGCCAGTACCGGCCACATCGGTACAGCCAGCCCCGGCCATCCGCGATGCCATTGCGGCCGCCGAGCACAGCGAAGACCTGTCCATTCCGGTGGTGATGGAACCAGCCGAGCCCATCATCGTACCCAGCGATGGCCTGCCCACGCGTGGCGAGTGGCTGGAGTGGCGCGAGGACAACGGTGAATTCCGCCGCTATCGCCTGTCATGGATCAGCCCGCAGAAAACACGCTACCTGCTGACCAACCGGGGTGGCGAGAATGGTCTGGGCTTTACGCAGATCGAGCTGATTGAACATCTCAACTCGGGCCAGCTGCGCCGCCTGAGCGGCACCGCGACACTGACCGAAATGGCACTTGGCCAGGTGCGCGCACAGCTGAACGGTTGATTGGCACCCGCCATCTACAGTAGAAAACCCGCATGCCGCATGCTTGAGTAACGGCGCATGCGTTCCGGCTGTTAGAATTGCCGGATGATCAGACTCAAATCCCTCACACTGCGGCGTGGTCTCAAGGTCTTGCTGGACCGCGCCGATCTCACGCTTCATCCCGGACAGAAAATCGGTGTCGTTGGTGCCAACGGCGCCGGCAAATCATCATTCTTTGCCCTGCTGCGCGGCGAATTGCACGCCGACGCTGGCGATCTTGAACTCCCCCCCCGCCTGGTCATCGGCCATGTGGCGCAGGAAACACCGGCACTCCCGGTCTCTGCGCTTGATTACGTGCTCGATGGCGATGCCGAGCTACGCGCGCTGGAAGCAGAGCTGGCAGCAGTGGCTGGCGACGGCATCCAGCATGGCGAATTATTGGGCAAGCTGGAGGCCATCGACGGCTATAGCGCACCGGCGCGTGCCGGCAAGCTGCTGGCCGGGCTGGGTTTCTCCAGCGAGGAAATGAGCCGGCCAGTGTCGACGTTCTCGGGTGGCTGGCGCATGCGCCTCAACCTTGCTCAAGCGCTGATGTGCCGCTCGGACATCCTGCTGCTCGACGAACCGACCAACCACTTGGACCTCGAAACGGTGGTCTGGCTGGAAGGCTGGCTGCGCAGCTATCAGGGGATGTTGCTCATCATTTCGCACGATCGGGACTTTCTGGATGCCACCATCAACGGCATCCTGCATGTCGATGCCGGCAAGCTGGATTTGTACACCGGCAACTATGCGTCGTTCGAGGCGCAGCGTGCCGAAAAGCTCTCGCAGCAGCAGCAGGCCTACGACAAGCAGCAGCGCGAGATTGCGCATCTGGAATCCTTCATCACCCGCTTCAAGGCCAAGGCCAGCAAGGCCAAGCAGGCGCAAAGCCGGGTGAAGGCGCTGGAACGGATGGAAACCATCTCGGCCGCGCACGTCGATTCGCCGTTTACCTTCACGTTCCGCGAACCGGAATCCAGCCCCAGCCCCCTGATCAGGCTGGAACTGGCAACCTCGGGCTATAGCGCCGACAAGCCACTGCTGAATGACTTGAACCTGAGCCTGGAAAAGCAGGCCCGCATCGGCCTGCTGGGTGTCAACGGGGCAGGTAAATCCACGCTGATCAAGACGCTATGCGGTGATCTGGCCTTGCTGTCTGGCCAGCGCATAGAGGGCAAGGGGCTAAAGATCGGCTATTTTGCCCAGCACCAGCTTGAACATTTGCGGCTGGATGAATCCCCGCTGTGGCATTTGCAGAAGCTGGACCCGCTCACGCGCGAGCAGGATCATCGCAATTATCTCGGCGGTTTCGATTTCCATGGCGATATGGCGACCGGGCCGGTACGGCCGTTCTCCGGCGGTGAAAAGGCGCGCCTGGCGCTGGCCTTGCTGATCTGGCAAAAGCCCAACCTGCTGCTGCTCGACGAACCAACCAACCACCTGGATATTGAAATGCGCCAGGCGCTCACGCGCGCGCTGACCGATTTCGACGGCGCCATCATCCTGGTTTCGCACGACAGGCATTTGCTGCGTGCCACCGTCGATGACTTCTGGCTGATCGAAGCCGGGCGCGTGCGTCCCTTCGATGGTGATCTGGACGACTACAGCCGTTACAGCCAGGAACGCCGTGCCGAGGCCAATACGGCGCTGCGTGCCTCGGATGGCAGCGCGGACCGCAAGGCCCAGAAGCGCGAAGAGGCCGAAGCCCGCCAGCGCCTTGCCAGTGCACGCAAGCCGATAGAGCAAAAGCTGGCCAAGGTCGAAAAGGCGCTGACGCCCAAGCAGACCGAACACGGCGAGCTGACCGGCAAGCTGCAGGATGCAGCCTTGTATGACGCCGAACGCAAGTCCGAGCTGCAGCAGGTACTGCAGCGCGAGGCCGAACTCAAGGCCCAGATCGAAACGCTGGAGCTGGAGTGGCTGGAGCTGTCCGAACAACTGGAGCAGTTGCAGGCATGATGCGCTCGACGCCGGTGTTGGTCATCCTGTGGCTGAGCGTCATCGGCATCCTGTTCTTTGGCGCCCGGCTCGTGTTGGAGCGGCAAGCCACGCCTCCCAGCAGCTTCAGCAGTGAAAATGGTCAGCGCACCTTGCTGCTGCAGCGTGCCAACGACGGTCATTTCCGTGTCAAGGGCAAGATCAATGGTCAGGAGGTCGTGTTCCTGATGGATACCGGCGCCACCACTGTGACGCTGGATACAAAGCTGGCCTCGACCCTCGGCCTGCCGGTGGGCCAGAAAGTGACTTCACAAACTGCCAACGGCACAGTGGAGGGCTTTGAAACGCGCATCCCGCTACTGCAGTTTGGCGGTTATACGCTGCAGAGTGTGCCGGCCATGGTGGTGCCGGAACTGGGCGACGAAATGCTGATGGGCATGAACGTCATTTCCCGCTTTGATGTGAGCCTGAGCCGCGACGAGATGAAGCTGACCGCCCGCAAGCCCTGACCCAAGCTCAGATCAGGCGCTGACCAGTCGCAAGCGGGTAATCTCGGACGGGGCGCCAAAGCGCTTGGGCGGCCCCCAGTAGCCGGTGCCGCGGCTGATGTAGATCCACAGCCGGTCCAGCCGATGCAGCCCGGCGGTGTAGGGCTGCTGCAGGCGGACAAAGTGATTCCACGGCCAGAACTGCCCGCCGTGCGTGTGGCCCGAGAGCTGCATGTCAAAACCTGCTGCAGCAGTGGCCGGCGCGCTGCGCGGCTGGTGGGCCAGCACGATGCGCGGGTAGGCATGTGCCGGTGCGTTGGCCAGTGCTGCTTGCGGGTCGCTGCGCTGTGCCGGGTCGAATTGATGCGCGGTGTAATCGGTAATGCCGGCCAGCAGCAGGCTGGCATCGCCCCGCTGCAGCACCACATGCTCGTTCAGCAGCACCTGGACACCCAGGCTGCGCAGTTCGTCTATCCATTGCGGTGCACCGGAATAGTATTCGTGGTTGCCGGTGGCAAAGAACACACCGTGCCGCGCCCGCAAGCCGGCCAGCGGGCGGGTGTGCTCGCGCAGGGCCGCCACGCTGCCATCGACCAGATCGCCGGTGATGGCAATCGCATCGGCATCCAGCCGGTTGACGCGCTCGACAATCGCTTGCAGATAGCCGGCCTTGATGGTTGGCCCCACATGGATGTCGCTGAGCTGCGCAATGGTGAACCCCTCCAGCGCGGCTGGCAGGCCGGCAATCGGCACGTCGACATCCACAACCTGTGCACTGCGGCGCGCGTTCACAAAGCCGACCAGCGTCATCAAGATGGCCAGACCAAGCACGCCCCATGCGGACCAGCCTGCCCACTGCTGACCGGCAGGTGCGAACAGCCAGCCGGCCAACAGCAGTGGTTCACGCAGCAACGTCAGCACCAGCAGCGACGAGAACAAGCCCATCAGCAGCATGCCCACCCACGCCAGCCGGTCTGCCAGCGGTTGCCGGTGCGAGCGCGACATCAGCAAACCCAGCGGCACCAATACAGCGGAAAGCAAGAACAGCAATGCACCCAGCAGGGTAGCAACGGTACTCAGACCCAGTGCCGGCAACAGCCGCCAGGCGATATAGCCATGCAGCAACACCGACAAACCACCTGCCACCAAGAAAAATCGCCGCATTGCTTTCTCCATATCCTGCAGCTGCAGATATGGGCACTTCTCCGCCGCACAAGCGGGGCAGGTGATGTGTACAAATTCACACCAATTCGTTAACACAAAGAAACAAATGTGAAATTTACATGAATGGAATGGCAAGCAATTGGCAAGCATCCTACAAAGAGGTATTCCAACGGGGTCGGCAGCAGCATGCGGCCGGCACAAACGCGGTTCTCACCTTCTGGAGGAGTGGTCATGAGTCAGGAAGAAATCGGGATGAGCTTGAGCGATCTGCCCAAAGCAGGCCTGCATGGTGTGGTGCTGGAGCTGATCGACCTGATCGCCCGCAACGGCTGGGAGGCGCGCTTTCACGAGGCGGTGGCGCAGTCCCGGCACTGGAATATCCCGGAAATGGCCGACATCCAGTCGCTGGCCGATTTTGTGCGCTGGATCAACGGCCTGCTGTACTGGGTACCGTCAGAAAACCATCAGGGCCGCGAGGTGTACAACCACCTGTGCAAATTCTATTTCGTGTTCGATCAGCCGGCCGTGCTGCCGCTGCAGAACAAGGTAGTGCCACACGATCAGGCACCACCGTTGACCGAGCTGTCGGCATGGCTGGTGCGCTATGCCAAGGCCATGGGCGAGTTCCTCGATACGCCGGAATCGCTGACGGCCGAATCGCTGCAATCGTTCTTTGATTCGCCCAGCTACAACATGAACGATTACGTCGTGCCGCATGGCGGCTGGAAGACCTTCAACCAGTTCTTTGCCCGCAACTTCAAGCCCGGCTACCGCCCTGTAGCGGCCGTTGCCGATCAGAGCGTGATCGTCTCGCCGGCCGACTCAACCTTTGCCGGCCAGTGGGAAATCCGCAGTGATTCGGGCGTGACGGTGAAGAACCTGCACTGGCAGATCAGCGAGCTACTGGAAGGCAGCCCATACAAGGATCGTTTCAACAACGGCTTGTTCATGCATGCCTTCCTTGGCCCCAATGACTATCACCGCCAGCATGCGCCGGTAGGCGGCACGGTGCTGGAAGCACGCGTGATCCCTGGTCAGGTCTATCTGGAAGTGCAGGCCGAGCCGATTGCCGGCGATGCCAATGGCAGCCACCGGCTGCGCCCGGTGCGGGCCTTTGATGCGCCGGACAACGCCGGTTACCAGTTTGCGCAGGCGCGCGGGCTGATCGTGCTCGATACCGCCATCGGCCTGGTGGCCGTGCTGCCGATCGGCATGTGCCAGGTGTCGTCGGTGATCATCACCGCCGAGGAAGGCGTGACGGTGCGCAAGGGCGAGGAGTTGTCCTACTTCCAGTTTGGCGGGTCGGACATCATTCTGCTGTTCGAGGCCAGGAGCAATGTGAGCTTCACTGCCCAGCCGGGCGTGCATTACAAGACGGGCACACGCATCGCGCAGGCATTTCCGGAGCGTTGATCCGCCGCTGTCCATGCAAAACGGGAGCAATTGCTCCCGTTTTGTCATTCCAGCACGTGCTTGATTGACTGCAGGACCGTGGATCAGCGTTTCCCGGATCACATCGTTTCATCGTTCGGGGCGGCCTTGGGGCGCACATCATTGACCAGCTGCCGAGCATTTTCGGCAGATCGACGCCCGGCCGGTTGCGATGGGCGCGGCAGGCGTTCCAGGGTCGCCGTCAAAACCGGAATGTACTCCGGGTGTAGATGGCACGGTATTGCTGCAGCCGCTTGGTCAGTACATCGCGCTTTGCTGGATCGGGCAGGTATTCGGCGCTGATGGCCGGTTTGATGCACACTTCGGCCGTGCGGCCGCCTGCCGCCAGCCAGGCCAGCCGCGCGGCACCGAGCGCACCCCCGGCTTCGCCACCGTGATGGGTAACGATGCGCAGATCGAGTACGTCCGCAATCAGCTGTGCCCAAATGGCGCTGCGAGCACCGCCGCCAGTCAGTGAAAGCGTGTCGACGTCGGTGCCGGCGCTGCGTAGCGCATCCAGCCCGTCCTGCAGTGCGAATGCCACGCCCTCGAGCACCGCGTAGCCCAGCATGGCACGGTTGGTATCGTGCGTGAGACCGTGCAGCACACCTTGGGCATACGGGTCGTTATGCGGTGTGCGCTCACCGGATAAGTAGGGCAGGAAGAGCGGGGCGCGCTCGCGCGCTTCAGCAGGCAAGGCAGCCACCTCGTCCAGCAGCGTGGCTTCGTCGGTGCCCAGCAGGGAACATAACCAGCGCAAGCTGCTGGCGGCGGACAGGATCACGCTCATCTGGTGCCAGCGGCCGGGCAGGGCATGACAGAACGCATGCACCGCCGAGGCAGGATTGGGGCGATAGCGATCATTCACCACAAACAGCACGCCAGAGGTGCCGAGTGAGATGAACCCATCACCCGGCTCGGTCGCGCCCATGCCCACTGCGCTAGCAGCATTGTCGCCACCACCGCCGGCGACCACCACGCCCTCCGCCATCCCCCATTGCGCAGCCAGTTCGGGCTTGAGCACGCCCGATACCGCCGAACCCTCAACCAATGCCGGCATGTGCGCCCGTGTCAGTCCGGTGGCGGCCAATAGTTCCTCCGACCAGTCGCGCCTGGCCACATCCAGCCACAGTGTGCCGGCCGCGTCGGATGGATCGCTGACCTTGTTGCCGGTCAGCAACCAGCGCAGATAATCCTTGGGCAGCAGCACGGTGCGTATCTGCGCAAAGAGGTCAGGCTCGTGTCGTGCCAGCCAGAGCAGCTTGGGTGCGGTAAACCCCGGCATGGCCAGATTGCCTGCGATCTGGTGCAGGGCTGGTGCACGCTCGGTCAGTACGCGGCATTCGTCGGCGCTGCGCATGTCGTTCCACAAGATGGCCGGGCGCAGCACCTGGTCATGTTTGTCCAGCACCACCGCGCCATGCATCTGCCCGGACAGACCAATGGCTCGCACAGTGCCAAGCTGTTGCGCAAAACCGGCCTGTAGCTGGCCAATGGCCGCGCAGGTGGCCTGCCACCAGTCCGCCGGATTTTGCTCGGACCAGCGGGGCTGCGGCCGGCTGATGGTGAGTGGTGCACCCGCGCTGCCGACCACTTGGTGATGGTCATCCAGCAACAGCACTTTGACTTCCGACGTGCCCAGATCAATGCCCAGATACATGCAACGCTCCCACAGAACAGCTACGCACCGGGCAAGCCCGGTGCCCATACATATATGCGGGAGCCTAGCCTAGCCTGCGGCCCGTCCCAATACCGGAAAGCGCTTAGAACGCTGCCTTCAAACCGACTTTGACGCTGCGCCCCGCCTCTGGCGCGATATCGCGCAGTACCGAGCTGGCCTGCCTGATTTCCGCATTGCCCAGATTGTCGCCACGCAGATAGGCCAGCCACTGCACCTGCTGCAGGCGGAACTGGTACGACACGTTCAGCCCGACCGTGGTGTAGGCATCGCTGGGCAGGTCGTTTGCGGGGACACGATCCTGCGCCCAGGCATGAGTGACGTCCAGCCCGCCCAGCCAGTTGCCATCGCCATAGCTGGCGCCCAGCGTCATGCGTAATGGCGCAATGCGTGGCAGCGGTTCACCGGTATCGCGGTTGTTGGCACGGATGTAGTCACCGCGCAGGCTCAGGTCGAAAAAGCGGCTGCCAGCATCGTAGATGCGCGTACCGCCGGAAAACTCCACGCCATAAAACTCGGCCGCCACGCTGCTGTAGCGTGCCTCGGGCAGGGCATCCGGCTCGTCGCGGTCGACCACGTCGCCAGCATCATTGCGATAGCGGCCGGTATTGAGCTCGGCCAGATAGTTGCGGAAGCGGTTGTAGAACACACCCACACTGGCTTGATCATGCCGTTCGCCATAACGCAGTGCCAGATCGAAGGACAGCACCTGCTCCTTTTGCGCATCGGCATTGCCAACCAGATATTGCCCGGTAGCCGCATGTGGCCCGTTGGCATACAGCTCGTAGAATGTCGGCGCGCGTTCGGTGTAGCCACCATTTGCAACGATCTTCAATGCTGGCGTCAGGGCGTACTGCGCGCCCAGCGATGCGCTGCCAGCAGCAAAGCTGCGCGCGCTGCTGCCGGCAAAGCGGCTGTCGGTAGCCGGGGCAGGGCTGGTTTCGGTGTGTTCCAGCCGCCCACCCAGTTGCAACAGCCAGTTATTGGATGCTTGCCAACTCTCCAACGCGAACAGGGCTGCCGTGCGTGTTTGCGTTTCAGGCACCAGCGCCTCGTCGCCCAAGGCGGCAAAACGGGTATTGGCAAACTGCGCGCCGATGACGCCCTGCAGCGGACCCAGCGGCGCATGGCGGGCCTCGATGCGCCCTTCATAGCCCCGATTCTTGAATTGCGTGCCCACCGTGCCATCGTCAATTTCCATATGCTGGTAATCGGTGTAGCCGAGGTTGAATTTGACCGACTGTATCGGCCCGGCCAGATCGCGTACCTCGCCCGCGAGCTTGAGCTGATCCTGATGCATGCGCAGCCGCACCGACGGCTCGGCCACCGAGCCGTAGTTGGCGTCGTATATCCCGTATGACAGCCCCAGGTAGCCGTTATCCCAGAACAGGCTGCCGCCCACGCCGGCGCCATCGGCCCGGCCATCACTATTGGGCAGCTGATCCTGTGGCTGATCCACGCCATCAACGGCACGCAGCCGGGCAGAGCGCGCATAGCCGGGTATGCGCAGCAAGCCACTGTCCTGGTGGAAGGCATCAACGTGCAGGGCGAAGCGCTCGGTGCCGGCGGCAAAGTCAGCGGCGACCTCGCGGGCACGGTTGGCACTGGCGTAGTCCAGCTCGACGCGCCCTTGCGGTGTGGTGATCGGCTCGCTCGGGATGCGGTTATCCAGCGTATTGACCACACCGCCCACTGCGTTACCGCCATAAAGCAGCGCCGCCGGGCCGCGCACGACCTCGATGCGTTCAGCGCTCAGCGGGCTTTGCGGCAGCGCATGGTCGTACGACAGCGCGGAAGCATCGACGATGCCGACACCGTTTTGCAGGATGCGGATACGGTCACCATCCATGCCACGAATGATGGGGCGCGCCACCCAAGGGCCATAGCCGGTGGTACTGACACCCGGCTCGCCATCCAGCGTGGCACCCAAGGTACTGCCGCGCTTCAAGCTCAAGGTGCGGCCCTCAAGCACGGTGGCCGGTGCCAAAGGCTGGTCCAGACCCAGCGGATTGGCCGTGACCAGCACCGGGGCGAGTGTTTCTGCATCGTCGGCAGCATGGGCCGGCAGGGCCGCCAACGCTGCCAGCACAGGTAACAGAACGCGGCGCCGTACGCGGGACACCGGGTGGGATGGCGAATACTCAATAGGGTGAGACGGAGACATGACGACCTCTAGCAGGAGAATTTAATGCAACAATGTTGCGTTATGCTAAGGCTTGTCATGCAATTTATGCAACACTATATCATTGCAATTTTGTTCGCAGGCATAGCAAAAACCGGGAGGCTATGCCGCGACAGGCCTTGATTCGACGCCGTTTGGCTGCTGCGTTAAGCTAGCGGTTCATACGCAGAAAACAGCTTGCTCCATGACCCACACTCACCCACAACCCGCGTCAACCGACATCGAGGCGCGCCTTGCGCACGCTGAAAACCGTTGTCGCGAGCACGGCAGCCGGCTGACGCCCATCCGCCGCCAGGTGCTGGGCTTGCTGCTCAAGCACGGCCATGGCGTAAAGGCCTATCAACTGGTGGACGAGATGAAGTCGTTGCACGCCAGCACTACCCCGCCCACGGTCTATCGCGCGCTGGAGTTCCTGCAGGCCGAGGGGCTGGTGCACCGACTGGATATGTCCAATGCCTTTGTGGCGTGCAGCGCACAAGACGATGCCCATGGTCATGTGCATCACGGGCTATTGCTGGCCTGCCCGCGTTGCAACGCCGTTGCCGAAGTGCCTGATGAGCAAATGAGCCACGCACTGGCTGCGTGGGTCCATCAGGCGGGCTACCGACTGGAGGGGGAAAGCATTGAAATCAAGGCGCTATGCCCGGCGTGCCAGAAAATAGCCAGCGCAACAGCATAGGTCAGAGACAGCGACCAACGCCCGGACAACAGGTCCGGAACCTGCGTCGCTGCAGAGCAGGTGAGCACACGTCTGCAGCAGTCCCCCACGATAACTGCGCTTGCAGGCTCCAGGTACGCTGCTGCTTTCTCTTCAGGGTTTTGACGCGGCGGGACGGCTCCTCCGCTTTTTTACCGGTTTCTCAGGCACAGGCAGGGCTTGCACGCGCTTTAGTTCACGTTCGTACAGCAGTCGGCTCTCGCGCAGGAAACCGGCCAGCAGCGCCAATTGCTCGGCGGTGTAGGGCTCCAGCAAGCGCGTGCCTTCGCTCGCAAACGGCGAATACAGGCCCCAGGTTTTTGCGCGCGCTGCTGGTGTAATACAAACCAGTACCTTGCGCCGATCTGCCGGGTCTGCCGATCGTGACAGATGGCCCAGTTGTTCCAGTCGGTCAAGCATCGCCGTAACGCTGCCCGTGGTCAGACCGAGTGCGGGCCCCAATATCCCCGGCGTGGCAAATTCAGTCTGCATCAATAGTTCAAGACAGCGCAGGTCTGTGCGGTTGATGCCGAGGACGGATGCAGCCAGCGCATCAAACGCATCAACCGATGCTTGCATGCGCTGCATTTCATTGGCTACGTCCGAGCGTAGTGTATCGAGCTTTTCTCTTGACATTCAAGATTCTCAGGATCAATATTATTTTGACAATCAAGATAAATGATCATCAAGAGGAATCCTAGCATGCAAGTGATCGTGATAGGAGGTGGTACCGGTGGGATGTGCCTTGCACATGGTCTGAAACAGGCTGGGGTTTCCGTTGCCGTCTATGAGCGGTACGCCAACCGGGCGGACGGATTGCATGGCTATCGAGTCGGGATTGACCCAACGGGTAATCGAGCCCTCAAGCAATGCTTGCCAGCTGCTTTGTTTGATTTGTTTCTGGCGACATGTGCCACGGCGCCAAAGTATTTCAACGTGTTGACTGAGCAAATGAAAACGACCGCCTCGTTCCCGTTGCGGGGAGATCACGATGCCATCAATTCCGAGCGTTCCGTGTCTCGTTCGACACTGCGGCAGCTTCTCTTCACCGGCATGGAAGATGTAGTGCATTTTGGAAAAGTGTTCACGCACTATGTGAAGCACGCGGACGGCAGCATTACGGCCTACTTTGCGGACGGCAGCAGTGCACGTGGTGATGTGCTGGTCGCCGCCGATGGCACGCATTCTGCAGTGCGGCAACAATATCTCCCTCACGCCAAAATCTGCGAAACCGGCATCACCGCAATCGCGACGAAAACACCGCTCACTGCACAAACCCGCGCTTTGCTGGCGCCCCATCTGACTCAGGGCTTATCCCTGATTTTTGCCAGGGGAGGGCTGACCGGTATGCTGCATGTGATGACCTTTCCCTGGAATGCGCCCGCCCAACACAGAAGCGCGCATTGTGCTGCTCAACTTGAGCGCTGGACAAAGTCGCAATGCACCACCGAGCCGGACTACATCAACCTGTCGATCTGGAGTTCGCATTCGCGTTTTCCAGAGCACACCTGCAACGCCCGTGGCCAAGCCTTGCTTGATATCGTCAAGCCGCTCACCCGGCAATGGAGCCCCGAACTCCGGCAAATTCTGGCGCTGGCTGATCCAGGCTCGGCCTTTCCGCTACGGATTGTGACATCCTCGCCTATACCCCCATGGCCTCCCGGCCCGGTGACGTTATTGGGCGATGCGATACATACGATGACACCGGGCCAAGGTGTGGGTGCCAATACGGCCCTGCGTGATGCAGCGTTGCTGAGCCAGGAGCTTGTTGCGGTGGCACAGCGCAGAAAACCGCTGCTGGCGGCCATCGGCGACTATGAAGCCCAGATGCGGCCTTACGGCTTTGCAAGAGTGGCCGATTCGCTAAACAATAATGGCACACGCGCTGACGATCCGTATTACCACCCTGTTCTGGGCAGGATGACCTTGCATGCAACACGTGCGTACTTCAAGTTAACCCATGTGGTCCCTTGCCTGCGTAGCCGGTTCATCAACAGTCTTTACCGCTACCGGGGCGCGAGCTGATGTGAACCGGCAGTCTCAAGGTGCCAATACCAGTACCTTGACCTGCTCGATTCCGCAAAGGAATGCTCGTTGTTGCCTCGAGGCCTGACCCCGGCTAAGGATTGGACTCGATCAGCTCACGCACATGAGGCCACCAGCGGTCATTGCCTGCTTCGTCATAGACCAGCAAATGCGCATCGCTTTTAAACACGCCGGTATTGATCAACCGGGCATCATGATTTGATTGCACATATTGCCGGTGCAAGCTTTGGGCGAAATCCATGCTCCAGTAATGGTCATTTTCGCCATAAAACCATAGTGAAGGCCGTCGTGCATACCGGCCGAGATGACGAAACGCCAGCAGCAAGGGTTGCTGCCAACCCGGCTCGTGCTCGGCGCGCAAACCCCCGCTGAAATTCACCAAAGCCCGTACGCCGTGGTGAGGCTTCATGCCATAGGCCAGTGTCGCCAGGCCACCGTAGGACACGCCGGCGACAAAGATCCGGTCGGCTTGTATACACGGATGGCGAACCAGTCCGCGTATGGCGGCATCAATATCCCTGGCACAGAACAGGGCGCCTGACAGCGGATTGCGCCAATGGGCCAGATGCACGCCGCCTGAATCGGCAAATCCCTTGCGATTGGGCGCGGCCACGGCAAAGCCCGCGGCGGTGAGCACACGCACGAATGCCAGTGGTTGGCAGCGTGATTGCTGGGCCGCCGGGCCATAGTGTTTACCGTGATTGAACACCCATAGCGGGAAGGGGCCGCGCCCATGTGGCAAATAGAGCGTCGTCACCAGCGGGGAGGGGGGAATGTCGCGAGATGGGATTCGCAGCACTTCTTCGCGCCACGCTTGGCTTGCCATGCCACCACGAAGGGCAGACAGTGCGCCCTGACTGCCTGCCAAGCGATACGTCATGGCGCCAGCAGCAGCACGACGTTCTGGCTGGGTTCTATGCGCATGCCCGGGACGTTGTTGTTGTTCTGCAGAGTCATGCTGGTTAGCCGGGTGGCCGGCTTGCCCTTGAGCAACACGGTAAAGGCACCGGTGACATAGCGCGATTGGGCCATGAAACGTTGCGAAATGATGCCACCCAGCGCGCCTTGCGTATCACCGGTCGTGATGAAGGTGGTTGTGCCCATATTGTGCGCAGGCATGCCTTTCACCAGCACGTGATAGGAGCCGGGCCGGGACATCCTGGCGTCGGCCTGATTCAGGTAGGGGATGGGCAGCATTTGCGGCGGCGTCTTGCAAATATCCGGAAAAGCCAGGCTTTTGCCTTTTTGCTGGGTGTTCATGAACATGATGCGTTCCCTGGTGTATCAACCAATATGCACTTGTTTGGCTTTGGCCTTGATCAGGTTCTTTGCCGTGACCGCCGTGTATTTGCTGCGGATGCGTACACGTGCCGTTCCTTCGTAATCGATCTGCCCGGCGCGCACCTGATCAATCTGTTCAACGCGGCGCAGGCTGACCTTGGTCAGCCAAACCAACCGGTCGGCAATGGTTTCGCATGCTTGTGCAATCAAACGCAAGCTGCCTATTGCGCCTTGCAGCAGTACGCCTGTGTAGCGGAGCTTTTCCACAGTCACGTCACCTTCGTCGGCGCGTAGTGCAAATGCACTGCCCTCAAGCGACAGTTTTTGCATCGCTTGTACCTGCAGCGAACCCGTGCAGCTTATCGTTGCATCACTGCCCAGTTGCAGCTGGATTGGCAAGCTGCCTGCCCGTTCAAGCACTGCCAGCAGATATGTGCCAGCGCCGCCGGCCGTGGCCAGCAATACCTGGTCGCCCGTTTCGGGCAACAACAGGCAGCTGGCTGCCTGGCGGCAAGTCAGGCCACGCCCCGCTTGCTCGACCAGGAAAGTACCGTCCCCCAGATTGGCAATCACCGTTGCGGGGCTGCTCAGCGGTGTGGTTTGCGTCAATGTCGCCATGAAGTGCTCCTGTTGATCATGAAGTTCCGCCGGGTAGTGCGGCTGCCTCGGCCTGCCACAAGGCATCGTCGCGCTCCACCACGCCGCTGCGCGTGCTCCAGCGGGCATCCAGTGTCAGGCTGCGGTGCATACGCGTGTTATCGAACTGCGCGTCACGAAAATCGGCGCTGCTGCAATCGGCGTAGGACAGCTCGGCGTGCTGCATGCGGGCGTGGTTGAAGCGTGCGCCATTGGCTCGGGTGCGTATCAGCACCGCCATTTCCAGCCCGGCGCCCGAGAAATCGGTGTTGGTCAGCAGTGCGCCTTCCCAGACGCTGCCGGCAAATGCACCGTTCCGGCAATCCGCCTGACTCAGGTCGGCGCCGGGAAACAAGGCATGCTGGGCGTCAACACCACTCAGCCTGGCGCCGACCAGGCTGGCGCGTTCGAATACCGCCTGTGTCAGCACGGCGCCGCTCAGATCGGCCTGATCCAGCCTTGCCTGTGCAAACTGGCAACCCGCCAGGTGCTGGCCTGCCAGGCGCTGACCAGCCAGATCAGATCCGCTGAACACCACTTGCTGGAACGATGCCTCGCTGAAGTCGACCTGGCGCAAATCGAGCTCGAACAGTGTCGATGCTTCCACGTGGGCGTTGCTTAGATCACACCCGTCCAGATCGCATTCGTTGATTGTCACCTCTTGCAGCAAGGCCCCCTGCAGTGCAACCTTGCGCAAAATGCTTTGCAGCATATCTACTTGCAATAACGCTGCTTCGTCAAAGCGCGTTTCTACCAGATCGCAATGAATCCATGCTGTTTCTGCCAGTGTTGCTGTGCGGAAATCGCATTGCGTCAGGCTGCATTGCTGCCATTGCACGTCATCGATATTTGCCCCGGCAAAGCTGCACTGCGCAAGTGTGCAATCGTTGAATATGCAGCCACAGAGATCGGCCTCGGACAGGTCAACCTCGGTCAGGGCGCAGCGCAGGAAAACGGCACCGGCCAGCGTGAGTCCGGCCAGATTCAGCCCTTTTAATGTACGGGCTTCGATCGGTTCGCCGTTTTCAATCGCAGTGAGCAATTCGGTAGCATTCATCATGCGCCCTCCACGCTGGCGCGCGGGTATAGATTCGCTCGTTCTGCACCGACCCGATCGAGCACGGTCGACGCATCAAGTTGCACCAGCGCCAGATCGGCTTCAAACAGATGCGCACCGGTCAGGTCTGCACTGCGCAGGTCGGCGCCGCGCAATATGGCTTGCATCAAGTTGGCCCCAGCAAGGCGGGCGCCGATCAGGCTGGCGTCGATCAGCAGGCAACCGGGGGCTTGCACCCCCTGCAGATTGGCACCATGCAGCAGCGCGCCAGAAAGATCGCAGTCGCTCAGCGTGGCCCCAACCAGGCAAGCACGCTCCAGCAGGGTATCCCGCCAGTTGCAAGCCTGTAGTTCGGCGGCGCTGAAATCGGCATCGGACAGATTGCAGTCGAGCGCCGCGTAGCAGTCAGTGAGGATGGTAGCGACACAGGAAATGCCGATCGCATCGGTCTCGGCCAGACTGCAACCATCAAGCACCGCACCGTCAAAACCGGTTTTGTCCAGGCGGCAGTTCAGCCAGTTGCATCCGGCCAGTACCGCGTCTTCAAATTGCACGTCTATCAGCGTGCAAGACTGGAAATCCACGTCCTCCATGCTGGCGTCATCGAACCGGCAACGCTTGAACTCGCTTTGCTGCAGGTTCAATGTTGCAATGCAGACTTCCCGGAAATCACAGTCGTTGAATTCCGCCTCCTGCCAGTCGGCAGTCGCAATCATTGCGCCGGCAAAGCATGCTTGTTGTACCTGCACATGTGAAAGGTTGGCCGACACCAGGCGGGCGGAAGCCAGCGAACTATTGCTGAGTCTCGCGCGGGCAAGCACCGCCTCGCTCAGGTCTGCACCGTCCAGCTTGCAGCCTTCGAGATTGGCACTTTCCAGCAACGCACCGACCATGCGGGCACCGGTCAGATCCAGTCCGGACAGGTCAGCGCCGGTCAAATCCAGTCCGGACAAGTCACGATTCAGTGCATATTGCTGCAGTACTTGCTCGCGCACTTGCGCTGAAGCGGTCGGTGACAATGCCGGTGCAGCAGCGCAGAACGCGACCGAGTGCAGATAAAGCTGGCGCAGCTGCCGGGCAGTATCGTTGGCAGGCGGCAACACGGCGCCAAATCCGGTGGGCGCGGGAAATGGCGCAGGTGGAGGCATGTCGGTTAGTTGGGCCGCCCGGCTGGCATATTCAAAGGCAGGCGCCTGCCCCGGGTTTTCAAGCTGCGCCAAGAGTACCTGCGCGGTAGGGTCGCTTGCACGCTGACGCAGTTCTTCGTGCAACATTTGCTGTTCCACCGCCATTCTGGCGGAAATTTCCGTCTCTTTCTGCCGCAAGGCCGCATCGAATTGCGGTAGATCGGCGAGGCGTTGCAGTCGGGGCATGTCTTGAGCGACATCGGGCATGGACGGAGGCAGCCCGGCAGCCTTCATTTGCTCGTTGCGGCTGTGCTGCTCGCGCTGCAGACGGGCATCCATTCTTTGCTCCAGCGCGCCGGCTGGCCTGGTTCCCAGCGGTTCGGTATCGAATGATTGCCCGATAAGCGCCTCGCTGATGAGCGCTGCCTCATCGAATACATACAAATCGCCATCATCAGGATCGATTCGTTGGGCAAGGACTGCCTCGTAGTGCTCAAGCGGGCGGGGGGCTGCAAGCGCTTCAAATGCCGGCATCAGGTGCGCCACCTTGCTGGCATCGTCATCATCGATGGCCATGCTGCCGTGATAGATCAGAATGGCGCATTCCTCGTGCGGCACAAACCAGGTCGTGGTCAACCGCAGCGGCAGCTCGGCAAAAACCAGCGCGCCATCCTCGCCATCCGCGGGGGCATCATCCCGCAGCGTCACAAAACAGCGCGCGTGCGCCTGCGGTAATTGTCCGGCAAACACCGGAAATTCGGGATGCATGTTCACAAAGCGATAGCTCAGCCCAGCGGGCAAGCTATCCTGGCCGCGCCATTGCTGATCCGGCGGGGCAAGATTGAAGTAGTGCCAGTCGAACGAGGGCGGGAACCCCGGCGCATGTTCCTGCAACCATCGTTCGTCATACTGGCCCATCAGCGCCATGTGCGAGGGGGCACTGATGTCCACGCGGCCAAAGCCTGCCGGAGGGAGGCTTTGCTGAGGCGAGGTCAGCAACTGGTGCGCATGCTCGATATTGGGCGCGCGCTGTACCTGCTGACCGTCAATCCATTCGGGGGCATGGCCGATGCCGGCGAGGTTTTCCGCATGGCCTGCGCCACCGTAAGCATGATTGCGATCCAGCGGCATCACGTCAAACGGCTGCGGCGTGGTGGTCGAGCCAGCCAGCCAATAGCGGTCGCCGAAGACGGTCAGCCGCTTTTGCTTGTCGCCCACACAAGCCTCGACGGCGCAGCAGGTTTTTCCCGCCTGGTGCAATGTGGTCGCGATGCCTGAAACCAGGTATTCCGCCGACGGCTTGGGCATGGTCAGGTCGATCAGGCCGTCATCGCCCAATGTGTCTTCCACCAGCTCCCACAATTCCTGCTCGGGCAGCAACACCGGGCGCTCGCCGCCGAGCGCTACCAGTGCCATGACTGCGACGCACAGATGTGGTTGCTGTTGCTGCCGGTAGGCACGATGCAATACGCCGAGGCGCAAAGGTTTGATGATTTCCATGCGCCTTACTCAGCAGGATGGTCGAGACGAACAAGGTCGACCACCACGGCGCCGTCAGGCCGGGCGTCGACACGCAGCGGTACCTTTAGCCCCGGCTGTACGCGAGGCATGGCCGTAAATGGAATGACCTGTTCAAAGCTGGCCTGGCGCGATTTTTTGTCTTGTTGATAACTCACTACAAGGCGCGCCACGGGCAAGTTGTTGATCTCGTTGCCGGTTTGCTCGATAGCGACTACTGCGCCCTGCACACGGCTGCCCTGCTGCTGCAGTCGTTGGTAGGTATCCGCCATATCGTTGGCAGACGCCATGGATTGCCAGACAACGACAACGACAAAAACAACGAGGCCACCAAAAAACAGGGTCAGCAAGCCGCCCCAGAATTGTGCATTGGTCAAAGCCGACCTCCAGCAAAGTATTTCTGAAAACATGCCACGGCATAGCCATTCATCTGGTCATGGCAATAGCGAATGTCTGGTTTGTTTTTCAAGGGGCTGCGCCGCCACCTGCACCGCCACCTGCGCCGCCACCTGCGCCGCCACCTGCGCCGCCACCTGCGCCGCCACCTGCGCCGCCACCTGCGCCGCCACCTGCGCCGCCACCTGC
>NZ_FWXD01000012.1:0-79007 GCF_900176275.1 Andreprevotia lacus DSM 23236
CCACGATGGTTTGCGCGGTCTCGGGCGAAATGGTGCGTGGCGAACGGGCTGGGCGTGAGGATTTGTCGAGCAATGCGGGCGCGCCACCGGCCAGGTAGCGGGCCAGCCATTTGCGTGCGGTGACGGCACTGACGCCATGTGTGGCACCGGCTTGTTCCGCGGTGTGGCGCCGCTGGGTGATGTCTTGAACCATTTCAAGGCGACGAAGGTAGGTCAATCGGGCATTCTTATGGGTGTTCATCCGGATCGGGGCTCTGTAGTGACTGGGGGTTTGGCGATTTCCAGTCTCTCAAAATCTCACCGGGTGAACACCCGCAACAACCTATTGAACCTTCACACCTAGCAATCAACCGACCAAGATCGATTACAGGCCCGCCGTGCAGGTCGCTCAGCCGCCCAAGGGTTGGTTTGTGCACCAGCCAGAGGATCTGGCCAAGCATCTCCAACCGCTCGGTGAAGGAACCGCCCTGCGCTATTTTGATGGCGCCGTTCCAGATTGGCCTACGGCCCTATCCACGTCCATTCCTCGCCGCCGTGTCGTTTGCGACCTAGTGGATCGCTTTCTGCAATTTGATACTACCGGCAAGCCCGTCGTTACCCTGCTGCTAGCAGCCGGATGCGAAGGCAAAACCACCGCGATGCTGCAAGCTGCTTACGCCATCGTCGAAGGGAAAAACGACTGGCGCATCCTTCAGCGCCGGGACGAGTCCCAGCCCTTGGTGGTCAAAGACATTCTCGCAGTACTGGACGACGACTACAGGTGGCTGTTGCTACTGGACGAGGCCGATAACGCGGCGGTCCAGTTGCAAGATCTTCTTAAACAATTGCCACAGACGCAGAATGGCCGGGTGCATGCTTTGCTGGCTTGCCGGGACACGGATTGGCTCGCGTCAGAAGCAGAAAACCTAAATTGGACCTCTGCAGATTTCCATAAAGAATATTTGATCGGTCTCGACGCAAGCGATGCCGAGGCCATCGTTCAGTGTTGGCAGGCTTACGGCCAAGCTGGCCTAGGTGATCTGGCCAAACAACCAGAGACCGAGTGGGCCGCGATACTAGAACGACAGGCCAAGGAAGAGGCTAGTAATAGGTCGGGAGCCTTCTTTGGCGCGCTGTTGGCAGTGCGTAGCGGCAGCGATCTGCGCAAGCGCGCTCGCGTGCTACTGGAACATTTAGGACGCCGCCCAATTCCTAGTGGCGGTACGCTACGTGATGCTCTGGCCTACATCGCTGCGATGCATGCCGAAGGACTGGAGTTCTTATCCCGCCCAGTTTTGGGCCAAGTACTGGGTTGCCCCGCAGGAAAATTGCACCGCGAGGTGCTGGTACCCTTGGGCCAAGAAGCGGCGGCGACCACCACATCGTCCTTCATCTTTACACGTCACCGGCTCATCGCCGAGACCTTGGTGTCGGTGCTGGAGAATGAGTTTGGCGAAGATATCGGGGCTCTTTATGTTGCGCTCGGTAAAGCGGCTATGGACGCTCTAACCATTGCCTCGTTGCCAGAGAATCCCAAAGAGTGGCGATTCGAGATTTCCAACCATTTTTTTGCGCAAGATCGGAAAGATCTGGCCTTCAACATCGCCCAGGGTGTCCTTGACCGGGAATCGACGAATTCCCTGACTCGTATTCATGTCGCCAACTTATATCGCCGGGCAAATCTTCCAGATCAGGCAATACGCGTGTTCAAGGAACTGACGACCCCACCTAAGGAAAGAGCGTTCTATTTCGAGTGGGGCGTGGCTGAAGGCGAGTGTGACAATTTCGTAGAAAACGCTATGTTGGCTGCGTATTCCATTTCCGACCAATCCTCTGGCCGCCGAGTCGACAACAAACAAGCCACGACCATCCTTGCAGGTCTGGGAGTTCCGTTCGGAGCCCTATATGACGCCTACGGCAGCTCGGCCTTCCGTGATGCCCGCATGGCAGTGGCCATCTTAGGGCTAACACTGAAGCCAGATAACAGGTCCGAAGCTCATCTTGGTACGCATCAACGCGAGACAGAAGCTCAAGGTGCTAATGCGCCCAATTTGGAACAAGCTATCCCTTTACTGCAAGCCGGCATCGCTGCCGCCGCTCAGATTGGATTGGATGCGCGGATCGGTGAACTGGTATCCCAAGCGGAAGAGATAACCTTCAGCGGGCTTGAAGAGCTGATTTTTGCCTTTGCACAATCCAAGAATACGTCTAGGCAGGAGTAATTGTGATGTGAGCTATATCCGAGGCCCATATGCTGTAGTGCTGTAGTGCTGTAGTGCTGTAAAACAAGCTTATACCGGCGGCCACTCGCCATAGGTAAAGATCACAGCTGTGTTCAAGGTGGGCAGCGGCAGAGCGCGTAACCGCTCACTGCCGGGCCGGATACGTATTCGGCTCTTGCCGCTCATAAATACCTCGTCGGGCGGGAATTTGCCAATTCGGCTAGTGAGCAGGCAATCCCATCCCCAAGCCCAGCAACGTCGATGCTCTTCCCAGTCAGCCCACTCGCTATACCTCGGTGGGCCGAGGTCCCAGCAAGGCACAAAAACCGGCCGCATCGCGTAGCAAATATCGAACCCTTGTTTTCCAGCCAGCAGGTCGATCATTTTGCGCACGAGGTCGCGCCAGCGCGGTGTTTTTCCGGGGTCTTCGGCGGAATGGGCCAGACGGTGCAACAGCAACATGCTGATCTCGAAAGAGCGGCTATCAATAGCGAAGCGGCCGTTCAGCCATGGGGTAGCATCGAATATCTTCGTGGTAAACAGCCACAGTAGCTCGGCCATCAACTTCCGAGTGTAAAACTCCAGCCCGACGATTAGCAGCAACTGGTAAATCAGGATCGCCACCGTTTCTTGGGTCTCGGAGGCACCAGTGCGAGCGGCTTCGTTCCAGTACAGCACCAAGGCAGCCAGCGCATCGAGGTCGCCTCGCCGCAGCAGTTTCTGTCCTTGGCGGTCATTGAAGGGCGTAAGAACACGTGGTGCGCCAAAGCAATCGTGCTGCGGTCGAAACACACACGTCTGCACCGACGGATCAAGCCGCGACATCCAATCTGCGGCAATGATTGGCTGAGAGCCTATTCGCTTCAGGATTGCCCACAGCGGATGGTGCAGCTCACGGGCAGAGCCCGCAGCTTGGGATTCGAATAAGCGCACGAAGCGCGCTTGCGGTGTGTGTTCGCCCTGTGCATAGCCGCTCCACTTGCCGGGATAGCTTGTTCGCCCATCCTTGCGGGCGAATCGACCTTGTTCCAACCGTTTCTCGACTTGGTAGGACGACTGTTGGCAATCCAGCGCCTTGGCGATGCCCTGATACCAGAAGCGCACGCGGAGGATATCTACAGGGTCACGCTTTTGGTTCTTTGTCTGAAGCGGATTCATAAGCCCTTCGTCTTTAACGTGGCTCAACGAAAGTTATGACTTCGAAGGCTATTTCATTTGAAAACAATGACATAGGTTGACAAGGTTACAGTACAAATATGCCAAATCTTATGGGATCGTCAAGTGGGGAGCGACGCGCTAGGCTAATGCCATTCAACGTGACTGGCCGTGACCCATGCTTTCGCAGAGCAACTTGAGTGCTGAATTGGAGCGTGCGCTGATCGATCGGCATGGCCCGATGCTGCCCAGCCGCGTGCTGTGGAAGGTGTTGGGCTACTCGTCGGCCGCAGCTTGGCGGCAGTCGATTCGCCGGCAAACCGTACCGGTTCCGATTTTCAAACTGGAGGGACGAAGCGGCTATTTCGCGTTGTCGCGTGACGTTGCGCAATGGATGGCGCAGCAGCGGATGACCGCAACTGAAGCCGCTGATCAGAAGGGGGGAATGTCATGAGATTAGGCTGAGCACATGGTCCACTATCTTCGCTGCAGCCAGAAAGACAAAGGCCCGGGGTTGCCGCCCCAGGCCAATGAGAAAACGTCAAGCTGAATCCCCTGACGCGTTTCATTGTCAATCTGACCCGCGATGGCGTCAAGCTATCGCGTGGGGATGCTGCGCCTTTTTTGGATGGATCGCGACGAGCGAGGCGGCTGCTCGCCCGTTGTCCGGAGAAACAATGAAACTTTCTATAGAGAAATTGCGCCAAGTCATTCGCTTGGCCAGCGACCCCTTGCATTCTAACCGAGCCGTCGGACGGCTGAGCGGCGTTGCCGCCAACACTGTCAGAGCGATCCGAGATCTCCTGCGCATCGGCCAGCTCCATTGGGACGATCTCAGGGAGCTCGACGACGAGCAACTGCGTAACGCCCTGTTTGGGTGGCGCGATACACCATCTTCGCGCAAACCGCTGCCGGACTGGTCAACGGTTCATTCGGAGCTACAAAAGCGTGACGTCACGCTGGGGCTATTGTGGGAAGAATATCGGGAAAACACGCCAGACGGTGTGTCCTATGCCCAGTTCACCCGCCTGTACCGACAGTGGCACAAGCGCTGCAAACTGAGCCTCCGCTACGTCTACCGCCCAGGGGAATTCCTGTTTGTCGATTTTTGTGGCAAGACCATGCCAATCCGCGATCGCGATACCGGCGAAATCCGGATGGCGCAGATTTTTGTCGGCACATTGGGCGCTTCCGGCTACTTGTTCGCGACGGCTGTTGCCACGCAAACAGTAGAAGACTGGCTGAAGGCACACATCCAGATGCTGGAACAGCTCGGCGGCGTGCCGTGCTTTATCGTCCCGGACAATCTTAAATCGGCGGTTGTTAAGCACGGCCGAACGGAAATCATGCTCAACCCGGCATATCAAGAGCTGGCCGAACACTATGGCTTCGTTATTCTGCCAGCACGACCAAGGCGCCCGCAGGACAAGGCATTAGCGGAGGTCGGCGTGCAAATCGTCCAGCGCTGGGTGCTTGCGCGCTTGCGGCATCAAACCTTCTTCAGTCTGGACGAATTGAATCAGACGCTGGGCTACTGGATGGCACGGTTGAACGTGGCTGTAACGCGAACTTACCCCCGAAGCAGGTCGGCCCGTTTCGACGAATTGGACCGCCCCACACTGCAACCGCTCTGCGAAGAACGGTATCCGTACAGTCGATGGCAATACAAGGTGCGCGTGGACGAACGCTATCACGTGCGCTTCGGCGAGCATTGCTATTCGGTTCCCTACACCTTGGCGCATGAGCAGGTTGATCTGCGCGCCACTAACGAACGCCTCGACATTTATCGCCAGCGACGGCGGGTGGCGAGCCATCGACTCCAACTGGATGCCGGGGTGACGACCGATCCGGAACATCTCGCGCCGAGGCACCGTCATCATGTGAACGATTCGCCCGAGTCCTTGCGCCAATGGGCACAAGATGTTGGGCCAGCAACGCTGCAATTCGTGCAGCACAACTTGGATGAACGACGTGATTTTGCCAGTGGATTAAAGGCGATTCGGGCCTTGCGGCGCGACGTTCGTCGCGAGGCGTGGCAGGACCGGCTTGAGCCAGCGTGCAGTTATGCAGTGTCCCGTAACATCCTCACATATGGTCGGTTGCAATCGATTTTACGGCACGAGACTTATCGCCGAACGCCGTCACCCAACGTCACGACGCCAAGCCATGACAATCTTCGCGGTGCCGCGTATTTTGCCCGGCAGAATGGTGACCAATCATGCTGACCCCGACGACGATCCCGCAGAAACTCGCCGATCTCGGCTTGGCCGGCATGGCAGCTGCACTGCTGCGTCAGCAAGCCGATCCCACGATGACGATCATGCCGTTCGAGCAGCGGCTCGGGCTGCTGCTGGACGAAGAGCTGAACAGTCGTGACAACCGGCGTATCAACAGATTGATGAAGCAGGCCAAGCTGCGCTACAACCAAGCCGCACTGGAAGACGTGGATTACCGCAGCGGTCGCGGACTGGATAGGCTGCAAATCCAGACACTCGCTGGTGGCGAATGGATGCGTCAGCGGCAGAATCTTATTCTCACTGGCCCAACCGGTACGGGTAAGAGTTGGCTCGCTTGCGCGTTTGGCCAACAAGCATGCCGGCAAGGACTGCTGACCTACTACACGACGGCCACACGTCTGTTCGAAGACCTCGCCAACAGCCTGCTCGATGGCACATTGCCCAAGCGACGTCGCCAACTTGCCCGACTGCCGTTGCTGATCATCGACGATCTTGGTATTGGAGGTATCGACCCGCGACTCGGTCCGATCCTACTGGAAATCCTGGATCAGCAGTCGATGGAAGGGGCATTGATCATCACGAGCCAGTATCCACCAGAGAAATGGTACGACCTGTTTGGTGACCCGACCGTCGCTGATGCGATACTCGATCGTATCGTGCACCGCGCGCACCTTATGGCCTTGAAAGGAGAGTCGATGCGTAAGCTACGCGGGAAAAAAACTGGTTGATCGCGGCCAAGAGGGCTCCATCGGGAGCCCTTTTTTGGGACAACTGTGCAAATCGTACACAACGGGTGGTCAGATCAAATGCAACTCGGTGCGGAAGTTGAATTCAACGGGCTGATCAGAAGCGTGAAATTTCGCAGTTTTTATGGCCACAGGCTGAAACTGTATCGTGAGACGGTGCCGCATGCCGGTTTTGCCGTGCTGCATGCATGGGGCGAGCAGCTGCATCACGGTGCGTTTGTGTTTACCAGCAACGTGGACGGGCAGTTTCAGAAAGCGGGTTTTACTGCTGATCGCGTGGTGGAGTGCCATGGCTCCATCCATCATGTGCAATGCGTGAACGGGTGCAATAAACGTATCGACAGCGCCGATGCCGTGCAGCCTTTGATCGACGATGCCCGCTGCCACTGGCTGGGTGAGCTGCCGCATTGCCCGGATTGTGGCGGGCTGTTGCGCCCCAATATCCTGATGTTCGGGGATAGTGACTGGCTGTCGCGGCGCACTGATCTGCAATATGGCGCCATGAATCGCTGGCTGGCCGGCGTGGGCCGTCTGGTCATCGTTGAATTGGGTGCCGGCAGCACGATTGCGACCGTGCGCTACACCAGCGAACACATCGCCCGGCAATTGGCGGGTGTGGCAACGCTGATCCGCATCAACCCCACCGAGGCGGAGGGGCCTGATGGCTGCATTAGCCTGGCAAGCGGTGCACTGGCAGGATTGACGCTGATCGCTGAAGCGCTGGCAGAAGTTTGAAGTACATTGCTTGCGGGCATGAAAAAGGCCGGCGATGCCGGCCTTTTGCTTGGGCGTGCTGATTACAGCGACGGCACCACGGCGCTTTGCGAGTATTGCACCAGCGCTTGGGTCTGGGTGCTTGCCTTGGCATCGTTGGCGCTGAACGACTGGCCCGGATGCACTGCACTGTGCGCGAACGGCACCAGCGGTTGTTGCGGGGTAGCAACGACTGCAGTGTTGGTCGAAACGGCTTGGGCCGGTAGCACGGCGCTGTTGGCAAATTGGGCCAGGCCGGCATTGGCGGCGGAAACGGCACCGAAGAGGGCAACGGCTGCGAGGGTAGCATTGAACTTGGTCATGATCTGTTCCTTTCCTGTCTTTTGGTCAGTGATCGCGATGGCGGAGTAACGGGTGTTGTGGCCTGTCAGCGGCGTGTCGCGTTTTAAGGATGTCGTTGGCGGTGTGCTGTACGGCATCGATGGAACGTACTTTATGCTTATGCGATTGGTTGATAAACCGCCATTTCATGGATAGATTGTTTCTTATTGGTTGATAATTGAGGGGCTTGAAATTTGGATACCCTGCTCAGCATGCGCGTGTTCAATCAGGTGGCAACCCTGGGCAGCTTCGTTGCTGCGGCCGACAGGCTGGGCATGTCGACCGCCATGGTCAGCAAACACGTCAAGCATCTGGAACAACACCTGGGCAGCCGGCTGCTCAACCGCACCACGCGCCACCTCAGCCTGACCGGGCCGGGCGCCGCCTACTTCGAGCGTGCCCAAGCGGTACTGGCCGAGCTGGAGGAGCTGGAAACCAATCTGCGCCAGACCACGGTCAAGCCGCGCGGTACGCTCAAGGTCAGCGGGCCGGTGACCTTTTGCGTCAATTACCTTGGCCCCGTCCTCAAGGATTACTACACGCGCTATCCCGACATGAAGGTGGACCTGCATCTGTCTGACCGGGTGATCGATCTGGTCGAGGAGGGCATGGACATGGGCATACGCATTTCCGCCCAGCCCAATCCGACGCTGGTGGCGCGGCGGCTGGGGCCGATCAAGCTGCGGTTGGTTGGCTCACCTGCCTATCTGGCTGCACAAGGCACACCGCAAACGCCGGAAGACCTGGTGGACCATGCCTGCATTACCTACACCTATTCCAACAGCGGCAACGCCTGGCAGTTTGATGGCCCCGACGGCCCGGTCACGGTGAACGTGCACCCGCGCCTGCGCGTGAACAATGCCGAGATGGCCACCCGTGCCGCACTGGAAGGCTTGGGGCTGACGCTGCAGCCCACCATTCTCACCCAGCCCTATCTAAGCTCGGGGCAACTGGTGCCGCTGCTGTGTGATTATCCGCGCCCGGACATCTGGTTGTATGCGGTCTATCCCAACCGCACGCATTTGACCGCCAAGGTGCGGGCCTTCATTGATCTGCTGGTCGAGCACTTTGGTGACAATCCGCCGTGGAATTGAGCTGCTGTCACCTTCATGACAATGGTTTGAAAAGTCGAGTATGCTGCATTCACCGGGCCAACTGAGCCAGCCCGGCCGGTGACGAGCGGGGTAGCACAATGTGGAAGCTGATCTGTGCCGTGATCTGTTGCGTATTCATACTGGCAGGGTGCAGTGGCGGTGGTGCGAATAGCGATGCTGCTGCACCGCCAGTACCATTGGCAGTAATTGCGCAGGCGCCTCGAACTGCTGCAGCCGACGTGGCCAGCTATGCGGTGCCACAGACCGGATGGTACTGGAACCCGGCCGAGGGCGGGCGTGGCTACGCCATTGAGGTACAGGGCAACCAGATTTTCCTGGTGGCTTTCATGTATGAAACCAACGGTGTTGCCACATGGTATGCCAGCACGCTGACGCAACAGGCCAATGGCCAGTATGCCGGCGAGTTGATGCGTTATGCAGGCGGGCAGACGCTAGGGGGAGCTTACAAGGCGCCAAGCAGTAATCGCATTGCCTATGTAGTGGCAGCTTTTTCCAGCGCTGGCAGCGGTAATCTGCTGATTACACCGGTGAATGGTGATCAGCCGGTCAGTACGGCGATTCAACGTTTCCCGATTTCCACACCGAATGCGTTTAGCACCTCAGCTGCAGGTTTCCAGAACGGCTGGTACTGGAACGATGCCGAGGGCGGGCGTGGCTACTTTGTCGAAGTACAGGGTACGCAGGCCTTCGTTGCTGCCTTCATGTACGACAGCAGTGGCCAGCCCACGTGGTATGTAGCCAATGCCACACTCAATGGTGGGCAGCAACTGAGCGGCCCCATGCTGCAGTACGCGGGAGGCCAGTCTTTGCTATCCGGCTATAAGACGGCGAGCCAGAAGCCGGGCAACTCAGGCAACATCAGTTTTAGCCTGAACGGTGGTCAAGGCGGCAGCATCGTATTGCCTGGTGGTGGGGTCGTTGCAAGCAAGCGCTTCAGCTTCAACCCCGATCCACCTGCATCGCCCCCAAGTTGCTCCTCGCCGCAGGTCTACATCAATGGTGCCTGCACCACGCCAACTGCGTCGGCCGAAGTGCGGCCAGTGCTGATGTTGCTGGTTTCGCCATCCCCGGTGGGGACTACCTATCAGGCAGAGCTGTGCTGGGGGGGCGCTAGCGATGACAATTGTGATTTGCTCGGCAATTCGGTCTTTGTCAGCATTGATGATTTGCGTGATCCGAACGAAGACATGCCGGCAACGCTGGCCTACGTGAAGCAGGTGGAGGATGAGCTCAATGCCATGCTGTCGCGCATCTGGAGCGCCAAGACCATACCGTCGCGCAGCACCGTGCTCAGCATTCTCAGTCAGGCGATCGAGCAAGATCTGGCTGACGAAGGATTGACTGCGGTGCCGACTGCTACCAAAGCTTTTGTCGACGCCGGTTATCCCGCTGCAAACCCGAGCACTGTCGTGCCGGTCTGTAATGCCCCGCAGGTGTTGAGCGATGGTGTTTGCAAAAACCCAGCCGTGGTCTGTACCAGCCCGAAAATCCTGCAGAATGGTGAATGTGTAACACCGCTACCGCTCAAGGTCGACCCGATTTATGGCTACATGGAAATTCCCACACCGGTCAGTCATGCTTCACAAGATTACATTTGTAAATCGTGGCAAGTGATCGGGGCGCCAATCAAACTTTCCAGTTGTGGCCTCAAGGCGGGCAGCAAGGGGGGGTACTCTGTCGTGGAAAACGACAACAGCGGTCCTGCCGACGTCTGCTATCGCATCACTTACAAGGACCGTTCCACGCCGGAGAAACTGTGCTTCATCACTATGGCCAGTGGGGAGGTGAAGCAGCCAGCGTGTTACTCCTGCGGCACCACTGGACCAGGGGTGAATCTGGTCGAGCTGGATAGTTTCAAGCCCAAATAAACCAGGGTGGCGGGCATTACTTCAGCTTGGCCATCCCGTCCGCCCACGCCTGCAGCCAATCCGGCAGCGGGGGGGATGCTTCGGTATGGCCGGCCAGCGCCATCATCTCTGCCGAGTTGACCGAGCCGCCGCTGCGGCGCAGAAAGCGTGCGCGGATCACGGCGACGGCGTAGGTGTCGTCGCCGACCACGAAGCGCTGGTCGAGGTAGATCGATTTCTCGTCCCAGCCCAGCACCGTGGTTTCCACTTCAAAGCGCTGCCACAGCTTGAGTGATTTGCGGAACTGCATGGTTTCCGCCGCCACCACCGGATACCAGCCGGCCTGGTTCACCTTGTCGTAGAGATCGGCGCGCAGCATCAGGTCGGTGCGTGCCAGATCGAGCAGGGTGAAATAGCGGCCGTTGTTGACGTGCATCAGCAGGTCCAGATCGTTGGGCAGCACCATGAACGGGGTGCGGCACGGGCCGAGCAGGTCACTCTTGGGGCGGCGGCGCCAGGTCAGCAGCAACCACAACAGGCGCAAATACAGATTCATCGGGTTCTCCCTGAGGTGTCGCGCTTGACCATGCGTTATGCTGGGCGCGGAGCTGCCGCTTTATCCCAAGCCGGCAGCGGGGCGTCAATGGCAGTTTTCCGGAGGCAGCATGTTTCAAGCAATCTGCTTGCAGCAGGACGAAGGTGGGTTTAGTGCCGGCCTGACCACGCTGGACGAAGCACGGCTGCCGCCCGACGGCGTGCTGGTGCAGGTGGCGTATTCCACGCTCAACTACAAGGATGCGCTGGCCATCTGCAACGCCGGGCCGGTGGTGCGGCTATGGCCCATGGTGCCGGGCGTGGACTGCGCCGGTACGGTGCTGGCCTCCGATCATGACGATTTTGTGCCGGGTGACCCGATCATCTTCAATGGTTGGGGTGCGGGTGAAACGCGCTGGGGTGCACTGGCGCAGCGTGCACGGCTGCCGGCCGAGGGTATGGTCAAGCTGCCGGCGGCTTATACCCCGCATGATGCCATGGCCTTGGGCACCGCCGGCTATACCGCCATGCTGTGTGTGCAGGCACTTACGCGGCATGGTGTGCCACCGGGTAGCGGGCCAGTGCTGGTGACCGGTGCCACGGGCGGCGTCGGCTCGATTGCCACCTTGCTGCTGGCGCAGCGCGGTTACGAGGTGGCGGTACTCACCGGCAAGCCGCAGGCGGCGGACTATCTGCGCGGGCTGGGCGCCTTGCAGGTGCTGGATCGGGCCGAGTTCGCACAAGCCGGCAAGCCTTTGCAGAAAATGCGCTGGGCCGGCGCGGTGGATACCGTCGGCAGTCACACGCTGGCCAATGTCTGTGCGCAGCTACGCTACGGCGGGGTGGTGGCGGCATGCGGGTTGGCGCAGGGTATGGAACTGCCGGCCACCGTTGCGCCCTTCATCCTGCGTGGTGTGACCTTGGCCGGTATCGACAGCGTATACGCGCCGCGCGCACTGCGCGAAGGCGCATGGGCGGCGCTGGCGGCCGAATTGCCGGCTAGCAAGCTGGGGCAGGTGGTAACGGAAATCGGCTTGAGCGAAGCGATTGCCGCCGCCGGCGAGATCATGGCCGGGCGGCATACCGGACGCTATGTGGTAGATGTGAATCGTTGATGCGCGAACTACACAGGCCGGCTTGGTGGCTTTGTTGCGGAAGCCGTGAACAAAAAAGCCCGCCAAAGGCGGGCTGTGTGTAGCTGGGGGCACTTAACCCGGCAAATGGGCCAAGAGCTCCAGCGGGTGCTCGATCTGCAGATCGGCCCCCCAGGCCAGCGGTGTGTCGGTGTCGGCGATATAGCCGTAATTGGCCAGCACGGTGGTCATGCCCACTTTGCGGCCGGCTTCGATGTCGCGCTCGGCATCCCCGACGTATACACAATGCTCGGGCGCGATGCCCAACCCGGCCGCGGCGTGCAGCATGGGCTTGGGGTCGGGCTTGGGCACGCCGACGGTATCGCCGGACACCACCACACCGGGGGCGACCGGTAGCGGCAGGTGCGGCATCAGCAGCTCGGTGTATTTGCCCGGCTTGTTGGTGACGATGCCCCAAGCCAGACCACGATCGGCAATGGCCTGGATCAGCTCGGCCACGCCTTCGAACAATACCGTGCCCTGATGTGGCGCCGCTTCGTAGTGGGCCAGAAAGCGCACGCGCAGTTCGGCAAAGGCATCGTCTTGCGGGGTGACGCCGAAACCGAGGCCGATCAGCCCGCGTGCGCCGTGGCTGGCGATGGGGCGGATGGCGGTGTACGGTTGCTCGGGGCGGCCTTCCTCGGCCAGCAGTTTGTTCAGCGCGGCGCCCAGGTCCGGGGCGGTATCGGCCAGCGTACCGTCCAGATCGAACAATACGGCTTTGATCATTTGCTGGCTCATGCCGGTTTCCTGCACGCCACCAGATAGTTCACGTCGGTATCGCCACCGAGCGAATAGTGCTGGTTGATCGGGTTGTAATGCAGGCCGGTGAGGTCCACGGTATCGAGGCCGGCTGTGCGCGTCATGCGCGCCAGCTCGGACGGCTTGATGAACTTGGCGTAGTCATGCGTGCCGCGCGGCAGCATGCCCAGCACGTATTCGGCGCCCAGTACGGCCAGCAGATAGCTCTTGGGGTTGCGGTTGAGTGTGGAGAAGAACACCCAGCCGCCCGGCTTGACCATGCGCGTGCAGGCTTCGACCACGCTGGCGGGCGAGGGCACGTGTTCCAGCATTTCCATGCAGGTGACCACGTCGAAGCTTTCCGGGGCTTCGTCTGCCAGTGCTTCGGCGGCGATGCAGCGATAATCCACGCTCAGGCCGGATTCAAACAGGTGCAGTTTGGCGACCTTGAGCGATTTCTCGGCCAGATCAATGCCGGTGACCTGTGCGCCGGACTGTGCCAGTGCCTCGGCCAGAATGCCGCCGCCACAGCCGACATCCACGGTCTTGCTGCCGGTCAGTTCGACGTATTGCTGGATGAAGCCGAGCCGCAGCGGGTTGATCTGGTGCAGCGGCTTGAATTCGCTGTCCTTGTCCCACCATTTGTGGGCCAGTGCGGAAAACTTGGCGAGTTCGGCCTGATCGGCATTGAGCGTGGTGGCGTCGGTCATGTGAGGAGATGGAGCGTGGACACAGACCGACAGTTTACCGCGTAGGCCGGTTGCCGGGCAGTGCCATCTGCCCGGCCTGGATCAAGTCAGGATCTTGATGATGCCGTCCGGGTGCAGCGCCCACCCCAGAAAGCCGGCAAGGCCGAAAATGACGCCGCCGACACCGAAGGTCCACGACAGCATCAGCATCCAGCGTTTCTCGGTCAGTGCGGCCATGGCGGCGACGGCCATGGCGATCGACAATAGCGCATCGGACAAGTCGAACTGGTCGTCGCGGTAGCCGAGGTCGTCGTATTCCTTCTCGAAACCCTTGGCCTTGGCCATCAGTGCTTCGCCATCCTTGCCCAGCTTGGCGATCTTGGCTTCGAACTGCGCGATCATTGGCGCAATCTGCTGTGCCTTGGCGGCATCGGCCTGCGCACTGGCGAGCTTGGCCTGGGTCAGCCCTTGCTCCTCAATATAGCCTTTCAGCTTCTTGGCCTGGTATTCGTTCCAGGTATCCAGCGAGTTTGCCTTGGCCACCTGCATGGCCTGCACGATGTTGTCGTCCTTGATCTTGCCCAGTGCCATGCAGACCGACAGCACCACGACGGTGACGGCAACAAAGCTGTTGAGCAGCGATTTTTTCTCGGGACTGCCGGTTTCGGGGACTTCAATTTCCATGGCGGGCTCGGCTTTGTGATAGACGCGGCTATCACAACGCACGAACCCGCGATTGGATGACGCAGCTCAGCCGGCGATGCGCTGTTGCCAGTGGCGGGCGCGTGCCGCGACTTGCGGCAGCTTGATACGGGTCAGCTCGCCATCGGCCAGTTGCAGTTCGCCATTGATCCACACATGGCTGACCTGCTGGCGGTCGAGCGCGTAGACCAGATGCGATACCGGGTCGAAGCAGGGCTGGGTGCCCAGCGCCGACAGATCGACGGCGATCATGTCGGCTGCCTTGCCGGCTTCCAGCGTGCCGATACGGTCGTCCCAGCCCAGCGCCCTGGCACCGCCCAATGTGGCCATTTCCAGCGCCTGCCAGGCCGGCAGGGCCTCGGGGTTGCCGCTTTGGCCCTTGGCCAGTAGCGCGGCAAGGCGCAGCTCGGCAAACATGTCCAGCTTGTTGTTGCTGGCCGCACCATCGGTGCCTATGCCGACATTGATGCCGGCAGTGAGCTGATCGGTGACGCGGGCAAAGCCCGAGGCCAGCTTGAGGTTGGAGGCCGGGTTGTGCGCGATATGCACACCGCGTTTGGCCACCAGTGCGATTTCGGCATCGGTCATGTGCACCATGTGCGCGGCGACCAGTTGGCCGGACAGCAGGCCCAGCCCGGCCAAGCGCTCAAGCGGGCGCACGCCGTGTTCTTTCAGGCTGCCGGCGATTTCGTCCTGCGTTTCGTGGATGTGGCAGTGGATGCCGATGCCCAGCTCGTCGGCCAGCGTGATGACGCGGCCAAAGGTGGCATCGCTCACGGTGTACGGTGCGTGCGGCGCAAGCGTAAAGCCCACCAACGGCTCGCCACGGAATTCGTCGATGCAGGCCAGTGCCTTTTGTATATAGGCGTCCGCGCCCGAGGCATAGGGGGTGGGGAATTCGAGGATGGAGCAACCCACCATGATGCGAAAGCCGCTGGCAATGGCGGCACGTGCCACGGCGCCGTGATGGAAATACATGTCGTTGGCGCAGGTCGTACCACCGCGGATCATTTCGGCAATGGCGAGCTGGGTGCCGTCGTAAACGAATTCGTCGCTGACGTGTTTGCCCTCGGCCGGCCAGATGTGCTCGTTCAGCCAGGTCATCAGCGCCAGATCGTCGGCATAACCGCGCAGCAGGGTCATGGCCGAGTGCGCGTGCAGGTTGACGAGGCCAGGCATCAGCGCGTGATCGGGCAGGTTGACGACGGCTGCATCCGGCCAGGCTGTGTGTGCGTCGGCCTGCGGCAGGATGGCGGCAATGCGATCATCCTGCATGACCAGTGCGTGGCCGGTGAGGACGTTGCGGGATTCAATCTGCAGCAGCCAGCGCGGCTGCACGAGCGTGATACGGGGCATGGCGGACTCGGTGGATTACGGAGGGCAGAAATGCAAAAAGCCGACCTTTCGGTCGGCTTTTCGTGACGAGCTCGCTGGATTACTTGGCAGCGGAAGCGTCGGAAGCAGCAGCAGCCGAAGCGTCGGAAGCAGCAGCTTCAGCCGGAGCCGAAGCAGCTTCGGAAGCAGCAGCAGCCGGAGCCGAAGCTTCAACAGCCGGAGCCGAAGCTTCAGCAGCCGGTTCGTCTTTCTTACCGCAAGCAGCCAGGCCAAGAGCGATCAGAGCAGCAACGAGCAGAGTCTTGTTCATTGTAATTACCTTTAAAGATGTAAGTTGGGGCCAAAAAGCAGAGCAATCGACCTATGATCGATCGCTTAAAATTTGAGCAGTAAACATCACTGACGACCGACGGGGCGAATTCTAACACGTTCTGTCGGAAAAACTAGCGGTTTTGCCGGCTTTTGGTGCGTCGCGGCAGGGTCAATTGCAACCGTTTGTACACGTACTGTCAGCCTAGATATCCAGCCGGCGCCATGCGCTGGCCGGCTCGCTGAGGTCTTGTAAATATTGGCTTTTTTGTTGCAAAAACGCTACGGCCGCGCCGTTGCTGCCTGCCTCGCCGCGTGGCCAGTCCAGATGATGGCGAATCACATAATGCCTATCATCGGCCAGTGAAAAGACCTGTTCGTCAGTCTGGGCGTCCTCGCGCAGCAGATTCAGGCTCATCTGGTGGGCAAATACATCGTGCAGGCGCAGAAAGCGCGGTGCGCTGGCGGCGATGTAGTCGGGCCTGCGCGCCAGCACGGTGAGCTGGCCGCCACCGACCAGAAAACGTTGCAGTTGCTCGCAATTGGCGCGGCCGCCCAAGTCTGCGGCCTTGAAGTCGTCTTCATACAGCCACAGGCTGTGCTGTGCCACGGCCAACAGCGCGCTGAACGAGGCGGCGTAGTCTGCGTAGCGGTCAAACCGCTGCGGCGGATCAGCCGGCCACGTGAAGGTAGCCGTAGTCGTAACATTCATACAGGGTGTCCAGCACGGTATCGTCATAGTCGCCGGGCAGCAGCCGGCGGGCATTGGCCAGCTGTTGCAGGGCAGGGTGGCTGTCCGGATCGCATTCGAGCGCTTCGCCGTTGCAGTAGATATGTGCTTCGTCGAACAGCAGTACGCTTTTCAGGTCCAGCACCACGCCGTGTTCGGCAACGGCTGCGGCAAACTCGTCGAAGTCGAGAGGCTCGTCGGGGGCGTCGTAAACCACATGTTGCTTGGGCTCGCTAAAGTACTCGCCGATAAAGCGGCTGACCAGTGCTTCATCCCATTGAATATGCTGCAGCATGGCCGCGATGTGGCTGGCGAAATCGGTATCGATGCGGGCCGGTGCGTCGGTCACGCGGCGGCCCGGGTCGCTCAGCATGCCGTCCAGCTGCAGGTTGTCCTGCAGGAACTCCAGGAAGCGGCTGGCGATTTCCTGGGTCTTGGGGGCGCGGAAGCCGACCGAGTAAGTCATGCCCGGATCAAGCGCCACACCGTGGTGCGCATACTTGGGCGGCAGATAGAGCATGTCGCCGTGCTCCAGTACCCATTCCTGCTCGGGCTGGAAATCCTTGAGCACGCGGATGGGCGCATCTTCGATGAAGTTGCCCGCGTCATCGCTGGAAATCTGCCAGCGCTTGCGCCCGCCCACCTGCAGCAGAAACACGTCATATGAATCGTAATGCGGGCCGACGCTGCCGCCGGGCGGGGCATACGAAATCATGATGTCGTCCAGTCGCGTATAGGGCAGGAAATTGAAGCGGTACAGCAGCTCGGCTATGTGGTCCACATGCTGGTTGACGTTCTGCACCAGCACGGTCCAGTCGCTGTCGGGCAGCTTGTTGAAGCGGGTGGGGCGGAACGGGCCGTGCTCCATGTGCCAGCGACCGTTGCGGTGCTCGATCAGGCGGCTTTCCACGTCGTCGCGCGTGGCCAGCTCGATCAGGCGGTGCAGATCGATCAGTTCCGGAAAGTCGGTGACGGCCTGGCGGATCAGCAGCGGTTTCTTCTGCCAGTATTCGTCGAGAAATTGTTGCGGACTCAGGCCGCCGAGCAGTTGCGATGGCATCGGGCTATATATGAAGGAAATCGGAAAGATATCTGAAACAGAGTGCCTCCATTATCGCACCAACCGAGGAGACGCCGATGTTGAATCCTGGCCTGGCAGCCCCCGATTTCGAATTGCCTGACGCACGCATGGAGATGGTCAGGCTGGGCGACTTTCGCGGTCACCATCATGTGGTGTTGTATTTTTTCAATCGTGACCACTCACCTGGCGGGGTGATCGAGGCGGTTGAGTTCAGTGATCGTACAGCGATCTTCCGCGAGCATGGCGCCATCGTGCTGGGTGTCAGTCTGGATGACTGCATGGCGCATGAGGTGTTCAGTGACGAGGAAGGCATCGAGTTCGATCTGTTGTCCGACCCCGAAGGTGAGGTCAGTCGTCTTTACCATGCATTGAAAGAAAGAGAAGTGCAGGGCATGGTAAAATTGGGCGTTGAGCGTTCGACCTTCGTGATCGACAAGGAAGGTGTGATCCGTCATGCCTTCTATCATGTGCAGCCCAAGGGGCATGCCGCTGAAGTGCTCTCTCTTGTCAAACAGTTAGGAAAATCTTGATGCAAATCGCCAAAAACAGCGTCGTCACGCTCCACTACGAAATGTTCGATGTCGAGGGCAAGCTGCTCGACAAGACCGAAGAGCCGATCGCGTATCTGCACGGCGGTTACGACAACATTCTGCCGCTGGTGGAAGAGGCGCTTGAAGGCAAGACCGTGGGCGACACCATCGAGGTGACGATGGAAGCTGACGATGCTTTCGGTGAATACGAGCCGGAACTGGTGCGCCAGGAAGAACGCAGCGTGTTCCCGATGCCGGTGGAAGTCGGCCTGATGTTTGAAGGCGAAGACGACGCCACCGGTGAAGTGCTGCTGTTCCGCGTGACCGAAGTTGACGGCGACAAGGTCACCGTGGACGGTAATCATCCGTTTGCCGGCATGACCATCGTGTTCAAGGCCAGCGTGAGCGAAGTGCGTGCAGCATCGGCCGAAGAGCTGGCACATGGTCACGTGCATGGCCCGCACGGCCACCACCACTGAGCGATCAGCTGGCAATCCGGCTTGGCCGGAAGTAAAAAAGAGGCGCTGCGGCGCCTCTTTTTTTGCGGCCACTGGTCGGAAAAGTGCAATGAAAAGTGGCTGCGGCCGCTTTTTTTCTACCTGGCGCGAACGGAAAAATATTTTGTAAATTCAACATTTTTTGTCAACCATGTGATGTATTGCACGTTCCGTTGAAATGTTTCAATCACGTAAGTTTGTTTTTTCTGTAACAATCGCTGTCTAGGCTCCGCCCTCGTTCATCCAACGAGGTCTGACATGAAACGCCTACTCTTGACTGCGCTGGCCTGCAGCGTGCTTGCCGCATGCGGCTCCAGTGACAGCAGCAGCTCCACTCCGCTTCCCGATGTGAAACCGCAAGCCAAGAATGTGATCTTCTTTCTTGGCGACGGTATGGGCATTGCCACCACGACTGCTGCGCGTATCTACGCTGCAGGTGAGGATGGTGAGCTGACCATGGATACGCTGCCGGAAACGGCGTTCATCAAGACCTATTCCAACGATGCGATGGTGACCGACTCGGCACCGTCGATGTCGGCCTATATGACCGGCGTGAAGATGAACAACGAAGTCATCTCCATGAGTCAGGACACCAAGGCGCTGGACCCGACCAAGGATCTGACCAGCAACTGTGGCACTGGCAACGGCAAGCCGGTTGAAACCATCCTGGAAATCGCCAAGGCGCAAGGCCTGTCGACCGGCGTGGTGACCACTACCCGCGTGACGCATGCCACACCGGCCGCAACCTACTCGCACGTGTGCCACCGCGATGCCGAAAACGATATCGCCGCACAGTTCGTGCCGGGCGGTGCCGGCTACAACAGCAAGCTGGCCGATGGCGTGGACGTGCTGCTGGGCGGCGGTCGCCAGTTCTTCCAGACCACCAAGGATGGCGGCAAGCGCGCCGACGGTCGCGATCTGATCGCGGAGTTGAAGGGCAAGGGCTACAGCTATGCCAGCAACAAGGCCGAGCTGGATGCCATCGACGTGAGCAAGACCAAGAAGTACGTGGGCCTGTTCACCAGCAGCCACATGAGCTACGACCTGGATCGCGACGCGAGCAAGGAACCGAGCCTGGCCGACATGACCGTCAAGGCACTGCAGACGCTCAAGCAGAACAACAAGGGTTACTTCCTGATGGTGGAAGGTGGCCGTATCGACCACGCGCTGCACGAAACCACCGCCCGCAAGGCGCTGCAGGATACCGTCGCTTTCGATACCGCCATCAAGGCCGCCATCGATGAAGTGAAGAAGACCGATCCGACGCTGAAGAACACGCTGATCGTCGTGACCGCCGACCATGACCACACCCTGGTGCTGAACGGCTATGCGGCGCGCACCGGCAAGACCTCGGCCAGCAGCCCGGGCGTGCTGGGTCTGCTGCGCAACTACACCGATGGCCAGATTGCCAAGGATGCTGACGGTATGCCGTTCACCATCATCGGCTTCGGTAACGGTGAAAACCGCGCCGCCGGCGATCGCAAGAACTTCCCTGCGCTGGATGACAACGCCGTATTTGCCAGCACCTATCACCAGGAAGCAGCAATCCGCGTTTCGGCCGGCAATGAAACCCACGGTGGTACCAATGTCTTCCTGGGCGCAATCGGCAACAACGCCGACCTGTTCCACGGCGTGATGGACAACACCAACGTATTCAATCTGCTGCGCCAGGCGTCCGGCATCTAAGCGGCCCGCGTACAAGGAAAATCGCAATGAATCTGAAACATACCCTGATCGCTGCGCTGTGCGCGGCAGCGCTGAGCCCGGCCTATGCTGCTGGCGAAGCCAAGAACGTGATCTTCTTCCTCGGCGACGGCATGGGCCCGGCCACCGTGACTGCAGCCCGCATCTACAAGTACGGCGAAGCCGGCACGCTGTCGATGGAAAAGCTGGATCGCACCGCACGCGTCAAGACCTACTCGAACGATGCCCAGACCACCGACTCGGCACCGTCGATGGCCGCCTACATGACCGGTGTGAAGATGAACAACGAAGTCATCTCCATGAGCGCGGACACCAAGGCGCTGGATCCGGCCGGCAAGCCGTATCTGAGCGGCGCGGACAGCACCTGCCCGGCCAACAACGGCAAGGCCGTGGATACCATGCTGGAAATTGCCAAGGCCAAGGGCAAGGCAGTGGGTTCCATCACCACTACCCGTGTCACCCACGCTACCCCGGCGGCAACCTACTCGCACGTTTGCCACCGCGATGCCGAAAACACCATCGCTGCGCAAGCCGTACCGGGTGGTGCCGGCTACAACAGCAAGCTGGGCACCGGCCTGGACGTGCTGATGGGCGGCGGTAGCCGCTTCTTCCTGCCGACCACCGTGACCGGCGGCAAGCGCACCGATGGCCGTAACCTGATCAACGAGATGAAGGCGCAGGGTTATACCTACGCCTCGACCGGTACCGAGCTGAAGGCCGTTGATGGCAAGGCCACCAACAAGCTGTTCGCGCTGTTCACCAACGATCACATGGACTACGAGCTGGACCGTGTGAAGAAGAGCCTGGATCAGCCTAGCCTTGCCGACATGACGCTCAAGTCCATCGATGTACTGGGCAAGAACAGCAACGGCTTCTTCCTGATGGTGGAAGGCGGTCGTATCGACCACGCCCTGCATGCCACCAACGCCAAGCGGGCGCTGGAAGATGCCGTTGCCTTCGATACTGCCATCCAGGCCGCACTGACCGAAATGGAAAAGCGCGACCCGGGCCTGAAGAACACGCTGATCGTCGTGACGGCTGACCATGACCACACCATGACCATCAACGGCTATGGCAAGAAGGGCAGCAACATCCTCGGTACCGTCAAGAACTACAAGGACGGCACCGAGGCCAAGGATGCCGATGGCAACAACTACACCGCACTGGTATTCGGCAACGGCCCGAACCGTCCGGCCACCCGCAAGATGCTGGTGGAAGGCTCGACCGATGCCACCCAGGTGCTGCATGACGACTATCTGCAGGAAGCTGCGCTGAAGATGGGTTCGGAAAGCCACGGTGGCGGTGACGTGATGCTGTTTGCCACCGGCGCCGGTGTTGCCTCCAAGACCTTCAAGGGCACCATCGACAATACCAAGGTGTTCTCGCTGATCAAGCAAGCCTTCGGCTTCTGATCGGGTCGGGCGGGGTCTGGCCCCGCCCACGCTGCCGCGCCGTGATCCGGCGCGGCTTTGCATTGAGATTTGATAGAGCAAGGAATGATGATGAAAACGCTGATCCTGCCGCTGCTGCTGGCCACTGGCCTTGCGCAAGCCGCCAACCTGCCGGATGCCGCTGCGCTGATTACCTACGAGAGCAAGCTGGTGTCCGCCGAGGGCGTGACCAAGCAGACGACGTTTCAGGAGCGCTGGGTACGCAGCCGCGACCATGTGTGGAGTGAGCGCGTAGTGCCCGGTAATGCTGTGCAGGAGCATCACGATGGTGACGGCCACAACCACGATCTGAACTTTGCCACGGCGGCCAAGCATGTATTCCTTGATGGCAAGGGCAAGCCGGCGCTGCAGTTCGTGCGCAAGGCGCAGAAAACCGTCATTACCATGGGCGAGTCGGAATATGCGCAGTTCGGCTTTGATGGCAGCTGGGATGGCTCGGCAGTCCTGATTGACCGCAAGCAACTGGCCACGATGCAAAAGCTCAAGCAGGCCGCACCAGAGGCGGGTGCCAGCTGGTATGAACAACGCAAGGGCGAGCACTACATGCGCGTGCTGTGGTCGGACACCCGCCAATTGCCGCTGGTGGTGGAGTCCGGCACGCAGAACGGCAGCAGCTGGTCGCGCCTGACCGTCACGCCGCAGGCATTGCCCGCAACGCTGCCGTGGACGCAACTGGCCGGCTACAACCAGAAGTCCTATATGGATCTGCTGGACTGAGCCTGCCCGGCCCGGGTGGCCGCAATAGCCCGAACACGCTTTGAAACGCCGCTTTTGCGGCGTTTTTTTTCGGCTGTGCAGTGTGTCCGGCGTGCGTCCCTTGCGTGGCGGTAGTTTTACCGCAGGACAGCGGTAGCGCTAAAAGGGGCGGGGTGAGGGCGCGGCGGTACCCATTGCCTGCTGCAATCGATCATCCGGCATGGCTAAATCCCCCCTTTCCTTTGGCTGACATCTTTGATGAAAGTGTAAGCCGGGCTGCCTGCGTTGTCCGTTACCACGCTCGGCTTTGCTGCCCGTGTGTTGCTTGGCCAGTGCGGTGGCCGCACGGCTGGTTCCTGCGCAGGACAACCACATGTTTGCCGGCAGGCATTGGATGATTTCCCTTGCCCCGCCAAAAGTTGGGGCGGTGTGTCGTATTGGCAGGGGCATTTTTGCCGAATGCGAAGCGTGAGGATGGCGGAGATTGTTGCGTGCTTGCTGCGGCAGCCTACCGTTTGGCGGCTGTCCCGGCCTGCAAGGCCGGCTTGCGAATGGCTGTCGTTTTGGTGCCACATCGGCTATGCCGCGCCAGTGCTGGTTTTGCGGCATATCGTGTCTGTATCAGTGGGTGCTTATGGTTCGTACCACAAGCTTTGCTACTTGCGCTAGCGGGAGTCGATACCCTAGTATTTGTGTCGAAAGTAATCAAAGACCACAAGATATAGTGTTTCTCCACAAATTATTCACAGCTTTTACACATCGCGCCACTGATCACGCCACCGCTCTCGAGGATAGCCCCATGTACGCTACGCTGGATACCGCCGCTGGAGGCCGTATGACCGATTCCAACGCTTCTCTCGCGCCGCAAGCCGGCAATTACGAGAACTACAAGACCATCCGCCGCAACGGCGGGGTGGTGGCGTTTGAACCGCTGAAAATCTCGGTCGCCGTGACCAAGGCCTTCATTGCCGTGCAGGGCAGCCATGCTGCATCCAGCGCCGCCGTGCGCGAGCGCGTTGCCGCCGTCACCGATGCCGTCGTGCATGCGCTGATGCGCCGCAAGCCGGATGGTGGCGCCATCCATATCGAAGACATCCAGGATCAGGTGGAACTGGCGCTGATGCGCTCGGGCGAGCACGATGTTGCGCGTGCCTATGTACTGTATCGCGAAAGCCGCTCGCAAGAGCGCTCGGCCAAGACCAGCGACGCGGGCGAGCAGCACCACGCCATCAACGTGCTGTATGAAGACGGCAGCCGCCGCCCGCTGGATCTGGGCAAGCTCAAGGCGCTGATCGCTTCGGCCTGCACCGGCCTTGAATCGACCACCGACCAGCCGGCCATTCTGGCCGAGGCGCTGAAGAACATTTACGACGGCGTGCCGGCTGAAGAAGTGCGCAAGTCGGTCATCATGGCCGCGCGCCAGCAGATCGAGAAAGACCCGGCTTATTCGCAAGTCACCGCGCGCCTGCTGCTGAACAGCCTGCGCCGCGAAGTGCTGGGCGAGGAAGTCGCGCACGAGGAAATGGATACCCGCTACGCCGAGTATTTCCCCAAGTTCATCAAAAAGGGCATCGACGCCGAACTGCTGGACGAGCGCCTGGCCCAGTACGATCTGGCCCGCCTGGGCGCTGCGCTCAAGCACGAGCGTGATTACCAGTTTGGCTACCTTGGCCTGCAAACGCTGTTCGACCGCTACTTCCTGCATGTGGAAGGCACCCGTATCGAGCTGCCGCAATCGTTCTACATGCGTGTGGCCATGGGCCTGGCGCTGAATGAAGTGGACCGTGAAGCGCGTGCCATCGAGTTCTACAACCTGCTGTCGTCGTTCGACTTCATGTCGTCGACGCCGACACTGTTCAACTCGGGTACCCGTCGCTCGCAGCTCTCCAGCTGCTACCTGACCACCGTGGCCGATGATCTGGACGGCATCTATGAAGCGCTGAAGGAAAATGCGCTGCTGTCCAAGTTTGCCGGCGGCCTGGGCAACGACTGGACCCCGGTGCGTGCACTGGGCAGCCACATCAAGGGTACCAACGGCAAGTCGCAGGGCATCGTGCCGTTCCTGAAGGTAGTGAACGACACCGCCGTGGCCGTCAACCAGGGCGGCAAGCGCAAGGGCGCAGTGTGCGCCTATCTGGAAACCTGGCACGCCGACATCGAGGAATTCCTCGAGCTGCGCAAGAACACCGGTGACGACCGCCGTCGCACCCACGACATGAACAGCGCCAACTGGATTCCCGACCTGTTCATGAAGCGCGTGATGGAAGGCAGCGAATGGACCCTGTTCAGCCCGTCCGAAGCGCCGGACCTGCATGATCTGTACGGCAAGGCTTTTGAAACCGCCTACGTGCGTTATGAAGAAAAGGCCGCACGCGGCGAAATGAAGGTGGTGAAGAAGCTGCCGGCACTGACGCTGTGGCGCAAGATGCTGACCATGCTGTTCGAAACCGGCCATCCGTGGTTCACCTTCAAGGACCCGTGCAACATCCGCAGCCCGCAGCAACACGTGGGCGTGGTGCACAGCTCCAACCTGTGTACCGAAATCACCCTCAATACCAACGAGGATGAAATCGCCGTTTGCAACCTCGGCTCGATCAACCTGATCAACCACATCAAGGAAGACGCCGACGGCAACCGTACGCTGGATAGCGAGAAGCTGGCACGCACCACCCGCATCGCCATGCGCATGCTGGACAACGTGATCGACATCAACTTCTATCCGGTGCGCAAGGCGCGTACGTCCAACCTGAAGCATCGTCCGGTGGGTCTGGGCATCATGGGCTTTCAGGATTGCCTGTATGCACTGCGCAAGCCGTATGCATCCAATGCGGCGGTCGAGTTTGCCGACGAATCGATGGAAATCATTGCCTACCACGCCTACTGGGCTTCGACCGAGCTGGCGCAGGAACGCGGCGCCTACCCGAGCTTCAAGGGCAGCCTGTGGGACCGTGGCATCCTGCCGCACGATTCGCTCAAGCTGCTGGCCGAAGAGCGCGGTGGTTATCTGGAAGTGGACACCACCGAGCGCCTGAACTGGGCCGCGCTGCGTGAACGCATTGCCACCTATGGCATGCGCAACAGCAACTGCCTGGCGATTGCGCCGACTGCAACCATCTCCAACATCGTGGGTGTGGCTGCATCGATCGAGCCGACGTATCAGAACCTGTTCGTGAAATCGAACCTGTCGGGCGAGTTCACCGTCATCAACGACTTCCTGGTGCGCGATCTGAAGGAACGTGGCCTGTGGGACGAAGTGATGATCTCCGACCTGAAGTACTTCGATGGTTCGGTATCGCGCATCGACCGCATCCCGCAAGACCTGCGCGAGCTGTATGCCACCGCCTTCGAAATGGACCCGAGCTGGTTGGTAGAGGCCGCCTCGCGTCGCCAGAAGTGGATCGACCAGGCACAGAGCCTGAACATCTACATGGCCGGTGCCTCGGGCAAAAAGCTGGACGAGTTGTACAAGCATGCGTGGATTCGTGGCCTGAAGACCACCTATTACCTGCGCACACTGGCTGCCTCCAACGCCGAGAAATCGACCGGCCGTGGCGGCGAGTTGAACGCGGTGCCGGTTGCCGGTGGTTACAGCAGTGCATCGGCCGAAGCGGCTGGCGCAATTGCAGCTGCCAGCGCGGCGCCGGTAGCTGCACCGGTGGCGCAGGCCGAGGACAACACCCCGGCCAGCGACATGAAGTTCTGCAGCATTGACAACCCGGATTGCGAGGCCTGCCAGTAAGGCAGGCGGAGCAAGCCGGGGCAGCGGCGAAGCCACAATCCGGGGCACGTTACGTGAGTGACGTGCAGCACGATCCGAAGGATCGGGCATTGCGAGGTTCGCCAGTAAGGCAGGCGGCGCCAGCCGGGGCAGCGGCGAAGCCACAGGGCACGTTACGTGAGTGACGTGCAGCACGATCCGAAGGATCGGGCATTGCGAGGTTGGCCAGTAAGGCAGGCGGCGCCAGCCGGGGCAGCGGCGAAGCCACAATCCGCCGCTGCGTAGCGGCGAACACCGCAAGTGTGTTGCGAAGCTTGCCAGTAATGGCAAGCGTAGCGATCCGGAAGGCAGGCTTGGTTATGCTGGGCCTGCCATTGGCCCCCTGGCGGGAGAGCAGGATAAAACTCCCTGCATCCGTTGTGGTCCAACCCGCAGGATGCCGGTTTTCCTGGTGGCAACTGTGCGAAAGGAGGATGGTCATGTTGCTGAGACTGTTGTTACTGCCACTGATGCTTGTACTCGCGGCTTGCACTACACCGTTGCCGGTGCAGGGGGGCAAGTTATCGCCGCCGGCTGGCCAGGGAGTGCTGCTGGTGGCGGTGACGCTGGATAGTTTTGACCGCGATAGTGCGACTGCCACTTTGGTGGTCGACGGCCCGAGTGGTCCGCTGTATCTGCGTGCAAGCATTGCCACCGATTACATTTATTCGCCTGGCAATGCAGCCACAGAGCACGGCAAGCTGTATGCCGTGACGGTCCCGGCCGGCGATTATCGCCTGTCCAAGATGTTTGGCTGGTGGCGGCTGGAAGTGGCACACGAAGTAACCCATCGCTACGCCGAAGCACCGTTGAATGCCTCGGTACATGTGGGTGCGGGTGAAACCGTGTACGTGGGCGACGCGCACTTGTCGCTCAACTTCCGCCCTTCCGCCGGTTTGAGCGACCAGCACCCGCGCGATTTTCATGATCTGGCCAAGCGCCGCAATATCGCCACCGACGACATTGCCGTGCGCATCGGCCAGACGCAGCAACAGGCGGCATTTTGAGCCGGCCTGTATTTAGAATTTGAATAGACACCGATTGACCAGTAATCGACTGAGAGAGGGATACCCCCATGCTGAGCTTTGACGACGACGTTGTTGAAACCACGCCGGCCCGCCCGGCGGCACCGCAATCCACCACCCCGGCCGCTGCAGCCTTTGCTGCGCCGCAGTTCGCGCCTGCAGCACCGGCTGCTGCCAATGCGCGCGTCAACGTAGTGGACAAGCGCGTGATCAACGGCACCACCGACGTCAACCAGCTGGTGCCGTTCAAGCACAAGTGGGCGTGGGAAAAATATCTGGCCCAGTGCGCCAACCACTGGATGCCGCAAGAAGTAAACATGCAGCGCGACATCGAGCTTTGGAAAAGCCCCAACGGCCTGACCGAAGACGAAAAGCGTCTGGTCAAGCGTAACCTTGGCTTTTTCGTCACTGCCGACAGCCTGGCTGCCAACAACATCGTGCTGGGCACCTACCGCCACATCACCAGCCCGGAATGCCGCCAGTTCCTGCTGCGCCAGGCGTTCGACGAGGCCATCCACACCCACGCCTATCAATACATCGTGGAATCGCTGGGGCTGGACGAGGGCGAAGTGTTCAACGCCTATCACGAAGTGGCCAGCATCCGTGACAAGGATGAATTCCTCATCCCGTTTATTGACGTGCTGACGGACCCCAACTTCAAGACCGGCACCCTGGCGGCCGACCAGCAACTGCTGAAGTCGCTGATCGTGTTCGCCTGCATCATGGAAGGCATGTTTTTCTACGTGGGCTTCGTGCAGATTTTGGCGCTGGGCCGCCAGAACAAGATGACCGGCGCTGCCGAGCAGTACCAGTACATCATGCGAGACGAATCGATGCACTGCAATTTCGGCATCGACCTCATCAACACCATCAAGCAGGAAAACCCGCAGCTGTGGACCGACAGCTTCAAGGCCGAGCTGGTAGAGCTGTTCAAGAAAGCCGTTGACCTGGAATACGCTTACGCCGAAGACACCATGCCACGCGGCGTGCTGGGCCTGAACGCCGGCCAGTTCAAGGAATACCTGCGCTTCATCTGCAACCGCCGCCTGCAACAGATCGGCCTGGATCAACTCTTCCCCGGCGTAACCAACCCGTTCCCGTGGATGAGCGAAATGATTGATTTGAAGAAAGAGAAGAATTTCTTCGAGACGCGGGTGACCGAGTATCAGACGGGTGGGGCGTTGAGCTGGGATTGAAATTAATCATCGTCGCGCGACACATAGTTTGTCCAAAACGACAGATAAGCTTGCACTCGACGACACATATATCGTCATTGGTACGGTAGTTGTAAATGAAAGAGCCTCGTACCAGCGAGGCTTTTTCTATAAGCACTGTTGGGTTACCGGGAATGCTGATGCGTGCAGTTGGTGTGTTGCATTGAGTACCAGTAATCAATTAAGAGTGCTTTCACTTTGGCCTGTCCGACGAAAACCCTAATTGAAGCGCTGGTTATTAAGAGGACTAAGTATGCAGTTCAACAGCACTCCCAATATCCGCAGTATCGACATGCTGTTCCTTGACGATGTGTTCGACATGGGTAGCGGGTATGTGCTGAACTTTTCGGACAGGACATTTGCGGGTTTCTTCGCCGAAGAACTCAACATTGATATTGATGATCCGGTTTATGCGCGCAATGGGGGTTCGAAGGCCAAACGTCTGAGGTGTTTCCTGCAAACAGTGAACAAGCCAGTTGTTGTTCAAGCCTTGATGGCGCTATGGGAGTATCGGGAGGCAGTGCGGATACGCGCGTGCAAACCAGAGACCGTAGAAGGTGCTGAAGGTCGATTGCTGCAGCTGATCAGCAAGCTGTCTGAGCCTGCGCCGGGGGCTCAGACATCTTACACGCCGACACAGGCCACCGATCGGCTCAAGTTTACGACCTTGAAGGCTGACCTACTCGCACTCGCGCAACTATCCCCTCACGCTAGAGGCTACGGCTTCGAAGTATTTCTGAAAAAGCTGTTCAATGCCTTCGGAATGGCTGCACGGGAACCCTTTAACCTTAAAGGTGAACAAATCGACGGAAGTTTCCAGCTTGAGAACGAAATATATCTTGTTGAAGCCAAATGGCACGCTCAGCGAATCGGAGTCGCAGAGCTCCATACCTTTCAAGGAAAGCTGGAGCAAAAAGCAGCCTGGACTCGTGGCCTGTTTGTAAGCGACAGTGGTTTTACCGAAGAGGGTTTGGCCGCCTTTGGCCGTGGCAAACGAATCATCTGTATGGACGGGCTAGATATTTTTGAGTGTCTGGATAGGGGGCTGCCGTTGAATCTCGTGTTATCTGCCAAGGTACGTCGCGCAGCTGAGACCGGAGCACCCTTTGTGCGCGTACGTGACATGTTCACCAAGTAACAGCGAGCTGAGATGCCTTTTACCCATGATGACATCGACAAGGGAATCATAGGGTCGGGTCTCAATACTGTTTGGTTAGGTCAAAAAGGCCAATCAAAAACATCGCCGCAGGCTGATTTGATATGAAGAAAAACGTCTAACCAAACAGTATTGGGTCGGGTCTTGTATTTTGCATGGCCCATTATCTTGCCTGATCTCTTCCCAGTTAACCGAGCAGTCGACGCTAGAGGTTTATGGCTTTAAGTTGGGCGAGCCGAAACTCGCTCGGGGTCAGGTCGCCAAGCGTATTGTGCAGAGGAAACTCAAAACATCGCTCCAAGCATTGTGGAGTTTTCCTTGCACCGGTTTTGGCATTAATGCGACACATTGCAAGCTTTAAGTAGGTGTCATATCAGTTTTCTTGCAGCCTGCTACACTCCCGAAAAAATTCGGGAGGAAGACTGATGAAGCAATCGCTCGCACGCCCCAGGCCGTTGTGGTGGCGCATTCTGATTGGCCTGCTGGTGCTGGTTTTGCTGGTGCTGGCCGTTGCCGTGATCGGCGGCACGGTGTTCCTGCGCGGCAGCCAGCCGGTGCTGGATGGCAGTGTGGCCAGCCAGGGTTTGCAGGCGGATGTAAAAATCCAGCGCGATGCCGAGGGCGTGCCAACGGTCTCCGGCGCCAGCCGGGAAGACGTAGCCTACGCCACCGGCTTCCTGCATGCGCAAGAGCGTTTCTTCCAGATGGATTTGTTGCGGCGTTCGGCCACCGGCGAGATTTCCGAGCTGCTGGGGCCGACAGCGATTGCCTATGACGAAGGGCGGCGTTTGCACCGCTTTGCCGCGCGGGCGGAAGCGGCAGTGGCGGCATTGCCGCAGGCTGACCGCAAGGTGCTGGATCGCTACGTGGCAGGGGTGAATGCCGGGCTGGATCAACTCTCAAACCGGCCGTTCGAGTATGCGCTGCTGGGCGTAGCGCCGCGCCGCTGGCGGGCGGAAGATTCGCTGCTGGTGATCTGGTCGATGTATTTCGAGCTGCAAGAATCCCAGCTGCACCGCGAGTTCGTGCGTGGCTGGCTGCGCGATCAATCAACCACCGCGCAGCAGCTGGATTTCCTGCTGCCCAAGAGCAGCGAGTGGGATGCGCCGCTGGATGCGCCAGCCATCGCCGAGGCCGCTGCGCCTTTGCCGGAGACGGCGCCGGGCTGGTTTGGCCGGGTGGCCACCAAGCAGGTTGCGGCGGTGGCCATGCTCAGCACCGTCGGCAGCAATAACTGGGCGCTGGCTGGCAAGCGCACCGCGCATGGCGCAGCCATCATCGGTACCGATATGCACCTGGGGCTGCGCTTGCCACATATCTGGTATCGCGCGGTGCTGGCCTATCCGGAGGCTGGCAAGCCGGTTCGCATGGCGGGGGTGACCTTGCCGGGCGTGCCGTCCATCGTGGCCGGCACCAATGGCCACGTGGCCTGGGGCTTTACCAACAGCTATGGTGATTATCTCGATCTGGTCGAGCTGGAATGGGACCCGAAAAACCCGGAACGCTACAAGGTGCCCAACGGTTGGGAGGCGATGACCTACCATACCGAACAGATCGTGGTGAAAGGCGCCCAGCCAGACGTGCTGAAAGTGGCGGATAGCCGCTTCGGCCCGGTGTGGTCGGTGGGTGGCAAGCGTTACGCGGTGCGCTGGGTGGCGCACGATAAGGGCGCGGTCAATCTGGGTCTGCTGGCGATGGCGCAGGCACAAGATGTGCCCGCAGCGGTGGCCGCAGCACAGCGCCTGGGCATTCCGGCGCAGAACGTGGTGGTGGGGGATAGTGCCGGCCATATCGGCTGGACCATCGCCGGCCCGCTGCCTGGCCGGCATGTGCCGGCGGGTTTCCCCTACCGGGCGGATGCAGTCGATGCGGGCTGGCAAGCCTTGGCTGCGCCCGGGCAATACCCCAGCGTGATCGACCCGGCATCTGGCCAGCTCTGGACTGCCAATTCCCGCCAGCTGGCAGGGGCCGAGTACAGCAAGATTGGCGATGGCGGTGCCGATCTGGGCGCGCGTACCCGGCAGTTGCGTGATGACCTCACCGGGCTGGGCACGACCGACGAGGCTCGGGCCTATCTGGTGATGCTGGATGACCGCGCTGTGTTCATGGCCCCTTGGCGTGACCGGGCACTGCGTGCACTGGACGACAAGGCGCTGGCCGGCCACCCGCAGCGGGCCGAGTTCAAGCGCTTGCTGCAAACCGGCTGGACTGGCCGGGCGGATGTGGGCTCGGTAGGTTATCGCCTCAGCAAGGGCTATCTGAATGAGCTCTACAGCCGCTTGTTCGGCGCCCTGGACGAGCAGCTGCAAAAAGACGATAGCCAGGCTTCGTTTGCCGTGGCCACGTCGCGCTGGCCGACGGTGATCGCCAGGTTGCTGGAGCAGCGCCCGCAAGCGTGGCTGCCGATGGGTTTTAACGATTGGCAGGCCGTCGAGCTGGCGGCGATTGACAGCACCATCACCAAGCTGACTGCCAACGGCGCGCCGCTGAGTGCGGCAACGTGGGGCCAGCGCAACACCGCCCACATCGGCCACCCGTTCATTGGCGCCATGCCGTGGTTGGCTCGCTGGCTGGCTGCACCGGCCGATCAACTGGCGGGCGATGAAAACATGCCACGCGTGGCCGCGCCGGAGTTTGGCCAGTCAGAACGCATGGTGATGTCGCCCTCGCGAGAGGCACAAGCCATCTTCAATATGCCGGGCGGGCAGAGCGGCCATCCGCTCAGCGATTACTTTCTGGCAGGGCATGCCACCTGGGTCGATGGCAAGGCTGCCCCGTTACTGCCGGGCCCGCAAACGCATGTGCTGACTTTGACGGCTGTTCGCCAATAAGCGCAATACCGTCAGCAGGGTTTTGCTGGCGGCGCTGATGACTGGCAATACCGGGTGATGGGGGGCCTGGATGGCAAGCACGGCCACTGCTCCGGTTTTTCAGCCTTGTAAAAATGGCCCGGCAATTTGCCGGGCCATTCTTTTTTTGACCGTAAATGCTATTGCATTCAGGCGATCAGGCATTCATTCCTGGATCAGTACTTGATGCAGGCAACGTAGTAATACGGGCCAGAGCCTTGGCGCAGGCCATTGTAAGTCGAGCCCGGCCATGCGGATTGGCAGAAAGACGGCCCGTCAACGGTCACATTGCCCGAAACCTGGTAATAGCGCGACTCGGAGGCCGATGCATTCATCAGCATGCCGCAAAACAGAACACCCAAAGCTACGAACTTTTTCATGATCATTCCTGTAGAGCTACGCGATTTAGGGGATGACGCTTATTGCAATAATCGGCAATCGCCGATTACTTTTGGCAGGCAATGTAGAAATATGCGCCCATGCCCTGGCGTACGCCAAAGTAGGTCGAACCAGGCCATACGGCGCTGCAATAAGCCTGGCCGCCGAGTGTTTCGGAGCTATAAACCTGGTAATAGCGGGTTTCGGTGGCGGAAGCATTCAACATCATGCCAAAGAACAGCGCACCAAAAGCAACGAATTTCTTCATGATCATTCCTGTAGGACGATTCGAGGATTGGGAAAGCATCTGGGGTAAAGCCAAGGACATAACACAGCCAATTGGCTGGCTGCTGTTTATGCCGTTGGCATTGTAGCTATACGCTGTCTCATCTGGTCAATGTTAATTTGGGATTGATGCAAATAAGCGACGATTTGCTTTTTGCTTTTTGACGTTATCGACAAGCAATTGATGTGGCGTCTGGTAGGGGGTGAGGTGGCAGTGGCCATGAGCGGGCCGCGTGATGTTTTCGAGCCTTGCTGTCAGGCCAGCAGTGGCTGGGTAAGCCGGCTGTGCGAATATGGGCTGCCCGGTTGGGCATGCAGTGAGCTGCCGCCTCAACCCTGGCTGTGCGATATGTGTTATCGCAAGGGCGTCTTGTTTTTGAAAGGTGCTTGCTGCGCGTGATCAGCGCGTGGAGGGCTGCGCAGGCTGGTGCAGCAACCATTCTGCCACCGCCAGATTGATGGCCCAGCCTGCGGCCATGCATAGCGTGCGGCTCAGCTCGCTGCGCAACGAGGGGGTGATGATCAAGGGCAGATGGGTGAATACCTGCGTGCCGGCACCCAGCCCCAGCGCATAGGCGCGTGTCATCCACACGCGATGTCTGGCGACATTGCCTTTACGGATGGCCGCAAAGCCGATGTACAGCGACGCCAGCATCGCGCTGCCCACCACCAGGCGGATCAGGTAAAGCGCCAGCCCGTCGAATTCGGGCCACGGGTAAAACTGTGTCATCCACAGGCCGGACAGCGCGCTGGCCAGACCACAGGGCACCAGGATGCGCCCGGCCAGCCGGTGCCAGCCGGGCTGCTGCCGGCGTAGCCGGGGCCAGAATTGCCATGCGCCCAGCAGGCAATACAGTGTGGTGCAGATAATGTGAATGGCCACCGGCCACGGTGCAGCCAGAAAACGTGCATTGTCCGCTGTCAGTGGCCCGCCATGCGCCAGCAGTACCAATCGCGCGGCGCCGGCCAGCGCGGGCACGATGCCGAGAGTGAGCAATCCGGCTGGTGTCAGCCAGCTTGGCAGGGTGGATGTGGGGCGCATGTTGTGGTTCCTTGCGGGAGCCTGTCTGCGCGCATGTTAACCGTACTACCGACAGCACGCGACCGTCGTTTCTGCTTGGGCTACGGTGCCAGCTTGACCGGCAGCGTTTGCTTGCCTGCCCACTCGCCAAGCAAGCTGTCACCATCGAGCCGCAACAGGAATTGCGCCGATGGCTTGCCCTGGGCATCGTTTTCATCCAGTTGCACGGTGTTGCCATCATGGCTGCCGCTTAATGCGATGGGGGTACGGTATTTGTCGTAAAAATACAGTGCATCCAGGTGGTTGGCCTTTTCGTCGCGCACCCACAATGTGACAGCCGCGGCGCCGATTTTGCCTTGCCACACACGGCCTGCCAGGCTGGGCGTGCTGGCGCTTTTGCTATCGCCCAGCAGCAGCTTGCGGCCGTAGTCGCTCATCCAGGGGCGCACGGTGGAGAGTGGCAAATCAATCACCACATCGTAAACATCATCCAGCGCGCGGCTGGCGTGGTTGCTGCAGCGGCCCCCATCCAGGCGCAGCGAGTTTGCTTGCACCAGGTACGCGAGATAGAAGCTTTCCGCTTGGCCGTTCACCTCGTTTGCCGGCTCGGTGCCAGCCAGGCAATCCTGATTCAGGGCAATGCGCGCATCGAGATCGTCGAGCGTGTCCTTGTTCGCATGTTGTTGTCTGGCCTGCTTGTATTCGCGTTGCAGCTGGGCCAGCTCTGCACGATAGCGTTTGCGCCGTTCCAGGCGCATTTGCTCGTTCAAGGCATGTTTGCCGGCTGGCGTGAACAGAGTGTCGGGCAGCAGCAGGCGGCCATCGCGTGCGTCGAAGTTGAGGTACTGATCAAAATTCTCGCAATATGCGCCGCAGCCTTCCCCTTCAAGGTGTATGGCGAAAACACGTTCGTCGTTGCGCACCACATTGAAGTTCAGTGATGCCGTGCCGACTGCATCCAGCTTGTCCGCCTTGCCGAGCGTATGCGGTTGATGCGGTGGCGGGGCGTTGAACTGCGATAGATAGAGGGCGGTGTTGATGCGCGCGGCTGCGTTGTTTCCCTGTACATATGGGACCTTCAGCGTTTCACTGCGCAAGGCATCTTGCCCATCGGGCGGGTAGGTCAATGTCTGCACCGTGATCGGCGCTGCCGCAGCCAGGCCGGAGAGCAGCAGCAAGCCAAGCAGTTTGGTGGTGTGTCGCATGATGGTCCTTTGCATTCAGGGCAATTGTATTGTTCAACGCAGGCTGATGGTCACTCGCTTCCACTGCGGATCCTGCCATTTGTAGAACGGTGTCAGCGAGTTCGGGGTGTCGGCCTGTTTTTGCACTTCCAGCGTGTCGAGCTTGAGCAGCTCGAAGCTGCGCTTGTAGCGGCCATCGACGCGTGCTTCGCGTACGGTCAGCATTTGCTGGCCGCCGGGTACCCAGCCGGCGAATTCGGCGTAACCCACGTCCGGGTTGTTCAGCGCGGGTGGCAGGATGTCCAGCTGCCAGTTGTTGCTCACGGCATGGAATACCCACAGCTCGCGCCAGCCGTCCACCGGTTGCACTGCCAGGGCCAGCGCATTGCCTTGCGGGTTGCTGCTGGCCGAGCCGGCCCATACCACGCCATAGGTGCAGTGTTTGAGCAGCACGGCTTTCTTTGCGTCGAGCAGTGCCACGCAGGTTTCGCCCGGTTCACCCGGCAGGGTGGTGATGCTGAGCTTGCCCGGCATGGCCACGGCGGGCTCGGCGGCCCAGCGTACGGCGCCGACACGCACGGCGGCATCGGCATAGCTGCCGGTATCTTCTTCGGGCAGCTCGGCCTTGTTCACGGCAGCCAGCGCCTGCAGTGCGCGGTTGGCCAGCGCTGCGGCATCCTCGCCCTTGCGGGCTTTGGCAAAAGCCAGACTGGCGGCGATGCCGGCACGGCGCATTTGCAGGCGATTCTTCACATGCTCGGGCAGCTTGAGTGCCGGCACGCGGTCGATCAGTTCGGCCCGCCACTGGTCGATGGCATAACGCTCACCGGGGCGCAGGTTGGGATCGATACAGTCCGGGCGGGTGAGCGCCAGTGCGGCACGGGCGCGTTGTTCGTCGCTGGACGGCATGGCCAGCACGTGGCGGAAGGCATCGCCGTCGTAACACAGTTGCAGGCGGCCATCGCGCTCGATGCTGGTCAGCTTCACGCCATAGCTGGCGGCAATATCCAGATGCGCGGCCAGCGTGGTATCGGTGCTCTTGCCTTGCCTGGCTGAGGCACGCCGCGCCAGCCGTTCGGCCAGGACGCCCAGATCATCCAGCGCTTCGGCGCTGATGCCATTGGCCGGGGCGGCTTTCAAATAGGCTGCTGCGTAGCCGATGCCCAGCGCTTCGGCCCCGGGTGTATCGCGCAGGAAGCGCACTACCGACAGCAACTCGGGCGCGTCTTCGGGCTGCAGATTGCTCTGGCGCACCGCGCTGGCGCGGATATAGCCACCACGCTCCAGGCGGTGGTTGTACACCTGCAGGTAATCCTGTTTTTCACCGCGGATTTCCAGCGTATCGCCCTGCCACATCACGGCCTGCTGCTGGGCGGAATCCTTGGGGGCGCTGCGCAGGGCGGCCTGATCCTGCGTGACGATGGCAACGGTAGCGAGTGCCGCCAGGGTAGCGATGGCCATGATTATTGCTCCTCGGCTTGCTGTTCAGTCTGTGCGTTGTTGCCGGCATCAACCTGCGGGGCGGCATTCTTCTGTTGCGCGCCCAGCAGCGCAGCGCCAATGAAGCCACCGTCCTTGGGGGTGGGGGCGATGATGACCGAGATCTTGTCCGACAGCTTGTCGGCCATGGCCTTCTGGATCAGCAGCGGGTGCTTGGACAGCAGCGCGCCGTCGACCGCCATCTGGTCGCTGCTGGCCTTGGCCAGTTGTTGCTGGCGATAGACTTCGGCATCGGCCAGCTTGCGGCGCGAATCGGCTTCACCACCGGCTTCGATCACACGCGCCTGTGCGCTGCCCTCGGCGGTCTTGATGCGCGATACCTTGTCGGCTTCCGCTTCCAGCTGGCGCTGCTCGATCTGTTTCTGCTTGAACGGCAGCACGTGCTTCATGGCTTCTTCCTGCGCCTTGGCAGCGATGATCTGCTCGTTGCCGGCGGCTTCAGCGGCTTTCTCACGCTTCACCTTCTCGGCTTCGGCTTCCAGCGCGGTCTGTTTCACCTGCTTGTCCTTCAGCTCGAGCGTGTAGCGCATCTGTTCGCTGGCCAGTTCTTCGGCCAGCATCTTTTCCAGGCCAGCGCGGTAGTCGGCCGGCAAGTCCACCTTGCCGATCTGCACGTTCAGCAACACCAGGCCACTGCCGGCCAGCTTGGGGCGCAGTTCGCTCTCGATGGTTTGCTGGATTTCACCGCGCTTGGTCGAGAAGATTTCGCGCACCGTGTAGCGGGTAAAGGTCTTGTAGATCACGCCTTGCACTGCCGGCTGCACCACCTGGCCGCCGATGTCGTCCGGCAGCTTGCGGGCGCTGCTCAGCACGCGAGCCGGGTCGAGTGCGTAGTGCACCGTCAGGTCCACACCGACCGACAGACCCTCCACCGACTGAAAGGGTGCATCGCCATTGGCCTTGCTGCTTTGTGTGGGGTGATAAAGCTGCTCGCGCAGCGAGAAACGGCGCAGCTGGTGCAGCCCGGGGATGGCCAGCATGCTGCCAGCGCGGAATTCACTGCTGCTGCCGGTCAGCTGATTGGTGCGTACCACCACTTCGCCAGGCGCCACCGAATCGACCGACAAGTAGATACCACCCACCAGCACCGCTGCAGCAATCAGGCCGTAGCGCAGTTGCGGATTGCTGCGGCGTGGTGTGGTTTCTACTTCCAGTTCTCCCTCGCGCTGATCACGGACGCCCAGTGCAGTGCGGATGGACTGGACGATTTGCTTGAGCTTTTCCGACATGATTGATGCTCCTCAGTACGCCGTTATGGGGTGGCCGTTCCGGCCTGAACCGCACCGTGGCAAGGTGCGTCGTTCTGGCAACCATGGTGCTGCCGGGGCACTGGAGCGAACAATGCGGCCGTCATGCCAGAATGCGCCCGGCGGCGGAGCGCCCGGTCACGCTCCGGAAGAAACACTCACACCGACGTGCTGGCGCGCTCGGGGCGAAAGTACGGATACTGTGGGCATAGTCAACCGCAGGTCGTTGCCATGTTCAAAGTCGCCGTCATCGAAGATGACATCCCTACCAGTAACCAGCTCAAGGGCTGGATCGAGGCCGCGCGGCCGGGCATCACGGTCGAGCAATGGTTCACCCGCGACGATGCCGAAGCCGCCATCGCGCGCGAGCAGTACGACGTGGTGGTGCTGGATATCGAGCTGGGGCGCGAGCGCCATGCCGGGGTGGCCATCATCAATGCCATCAACAAGCGCCACGGCACGCCGGTGCTGGTGGTGTCGGCCATGCCCGCAGCCATTTACCGCAGCATCATGAAGGCGCTGGATGCGTGGGATTACCTGCAGAAAACCACGTTTGAAGAGGCCGACTTCGTCGATACCTTCCTCGAAATCCTGCGCGCCGCGCGCGAGAAGCAGGCCACGCAGCCGGCTGCACCTGCTGCACCGGCCAGCGAGTTGTCGCTCGACCCGCTGCGCCAGTCCAGCCCCACCTGGCGTGGCCAGCGCGTCAACCTGCCGCTGACGGCGCAGCGCATCCTGGCGGCGTTGTATGCGCAGCGCGGGCAGGTGGTGTCGTACGATGATCTGTTTGCAGTGGTGAAAAGCGGCCGCAACCGCGACAACATCCGCAAACACATCAGCACCATCCGCGATGCTTTTCGTGAGCTGGACCCGTATTTCGACGGCATCGAGAACATCCCCATGCGCGGTTTCCGCTGGGTTGATACGCCGGGGCAGGGCTGATGGCGCGCTGGTGGAGTCTGGCGCCGTTCCGGCTGCGGCTGCTGTTCCGTGGTGCTTTCCTGTTGCTGGCGTTGGCGACGTTGGCGCTGGCGCTGTACGTGCTCAAGGAGGAAAAGCAGCTCGGCTATCGCAGCTACCAGACCAGCTTTCACAAGACGGCCGAGCAGATCGCGCTGCGGTTGCGCCACCCCACCGGCCAGCTGGCCTTGCTCAACCCGCCCGCAGCCAATACGCCGGTTACGCCGCTGCACCCCTTGCTGCTGCCGTTTCCGGCCATCGATTTCGACGACCAGAGCAAGGTACAGCAGGCGGTGGAGATGTCCGGCTGCCAGGTGCAATACCCTGCCTATGGTGCGGTGTGCGTGGCCATCGGCAGCAACCCGTATGCCGGTGGCTTCATCTATGTGGCGGGGCGTTTTGCCAGCGCGCAGCTGGTGCCGCATGCGCGCGGCGATCTGGATGTGACGCAGGCGCATCGCGTGCGGGTGACTGCCACGGTGCGTGGTCAGACCTATCGCTGGCTGGCGCCGTTCGAGCTGCCGGACGGGCGTGGCACGCCCGATGGCGATGCCGCGCTGCGTGGCCGGCTGACCGGCTTCATCGAGGACGAACTGGCCCAGCCCGGTGCACGGCCGGTGAAGGATTTTCGCGGCTGGCTGTGGCAAAACCCGCAATGCGTGAGTGAGGACGCCACCAGGCCGACCACCGGCTGCGCGCGGCGCGCATTCTTCTCGGTGCGCTTGCCGGTGGCGGTGCTGCGCGACGCGCTGTTCGAGAAAACGCGCCCGGTATGGCCGCCGGCCGATCTGGCTCGCATGCAAGTGCGGGTGGAAGTCTTGCCGCCAGGGCAGGGCGTGCCGCTGCTCGACAGCAACAGCAGTGGCGCTACGCCGCCATTTTCGCTGGCCGACCTCACGCCGCTGCTGCTGCCGGGCGAGACGTTGCGCATCCGCAAGCAGGGCAGCGCGCAGAATCTGCTGACGCTGGCCGGGCTGGATGACAAGCGCGGCGACACCGCACGCTGGCTGGGTGGCGTGATCCGCCGCCTGTCGGTGGATGGCTATGACCAGCCCATCCAGGCCAGCGAAATCATCAATACGCCGCTGGGCAATTACGAGTTGCAGCTGACCGGGGATATCGGCGGCATCAACCGCAGTCTGGCGGCGGTGGCCACGCGCATATCGTGGTTTGTCGGCGCGATGCTGTTGGCGATCGCGCTGACCTGGGCGCTGATCGAGATCGGCATCATCCGCCGCATCACCGTGCTGACGCGGCGTGCCGCCAGCGTATCGCGCGGCGTGCGCGGGGTGGGTGAGCTGGAGCAACTGGAGCTGGGCGACCTGCGCGGCGCCGACGAACTGGGCGTGCTGGCCGGTGCGCTGTCCGATCTGCTGCAGCGCGTGAAAGAGGACGTGCAGCGCGAGCAGATCCGCGCCGAACAGGAAAAGGACATGTGGCACGCAGTGGGCCACGAAATCATGTCGCCGCTGCAATCGTTGATGGCGCTGCACGGCGGCGCGGGTGACGAGAGTGCACGCTATATCCACCGCATGCAGCAGGCCATCCGCATCCTGTATGGCAGCGCCTCGCCCAGCGAGGCTTTCCAGGCCACCACCTTGCAGGTGGATAGCCTGGAGCTGGATGCCTTTCTGCACCATGTGGCCGGCAACGCGCCGTGCGTGGGCATCAACGCCGTGCGCTACCACGGCCCCGGCATGGCGGTGCAGGTGCGCGCCGATGAATACTCGCTGGAGGATGTGATCACCCACATCCTGCGCAATGCCGAGCGCTACCGGCTGCCCGACACTCCCATAGACATCACGCTGGAGGCGACGGCTACCGCCGCCACCGTCACCATCCACAATCAGGGGCCGAACATCCCCGATACCCTGATCAATGCGGTATTCGAATACGGCGTATCCGACCAGCAGGACGCGGCCGCGAACGGCAATCGCGGTCAGGGCCTGTTCGTGGCCAAGACCTATATGGCCAAGATGGGCGGCACCATTGCGGCCATTAATACCGGGGATGGGGTGAGCATGGTGCTCACGCTGCAAAGGGCCATTTAGCGCGGCTAAAAAGTCCCTGCTGGCTGCGTTGCGCTTACTTGCCGTACCCTTGTACTGTCTGCGTTTCGCACGCCTTGCCAGCACCGCTCCGCTGGGGTTTGTTAGCCGCTCTTCGGTGCGTGCCTGCCCGCCAGCAAACGCTTGCCCAGCCACTGCACGCCACTGCACAGCAGCAGGTAGACCAGCGCGACGAAGCTGAAGACTTCCAGCGGGTAGACCTGCTCGCGGTTGTTGACCTGATTGGCGACGAAGGTGAACTCGGCCACGCCGACGATATAGGCCAGCGAAGTGTCTTTGAGCAAAGTCACACACTGGTTGACGAAGGACGGCCACACCGTGCGCAGTGCCTGCGGCAGCAGCACAAAGCGCAGCGCCTGCCGCGGTGTCAGGCCGCAGGCCAGCGCTGCTTCGCGCTGGCCCGAGGGGACGGCAGCGATACCGGCAGCAACCGCATGCGCCAGATACGCGCCGGAGACCAGCGCCAGCGCCAGCAGCACCGTGAGCACGCCGGGGATATCCACCTTGAACACGATGGGCAGCAGGAAGTAGCACCAGAACATCAGCAGCAGCACCGGTATTGCGCGCAGCAATTCACTGCTTGCGTGCAGCGCCAGGTGCAGCCAGCCACGGCATTGTGCCAGCGCAATGCCCCACGCCAGGCCCAGCGCGCTGGCGAGCAGGCCGGCACCGGCGCCCAGCAAGACTGTCAGCGCCAGCCCGCCCAGCGGCCCTGCTGGCCAGGCGCCAACCAGAAAGAACAACAGATTGTTGGTGACGATGCCGGTATTCATGCAGCCCCCCATGCGGCGCGTTGGCGCGGGCGCAGCAAGCGTTGTACCAGCACGATCAGCAGCACATACAGCACGCTGGCCAGTGCAAACGACTGGAAGGTGAGCAGTGTTTCGGCATCGATCTGCCGCGCGCGGTAAGACAGCTCCATCACACCGATGGCCATGGTCAGCGAGGTGTTCTTGAGGGTGTTCAGATAACTGCCCAGTACCGGTGGCCATGCGGTGCGCCATGCCTGCGGCAGGACGACGTAGCGCAGCACCTGCCACTGCCGCATGCCACTGGCACGTGCAGCTTCCCACTGGCCGGGTGGTACTGCATTGAGGCCGGAGCGGATATCGCCCGCGATGAAGGCAGTCGCGTACAGCGACAGCGCCCACCACGCGGCCAGCAACTCGAACGATGGCCACGGCAATGCCCAGTCGCCCAGTTGCAGCAAGACGCGCGGCGTGTTCAGCCACAGCATCCAGCTTTCGGGCAGCAGCGCGCCGATGCCGAAATACCAGAACAGCACCTGCACCAGCAGCGGCACATTGCGCACCCCGTTGTGCAGCGCCGCCAGCGGCCATGCCAGCCAGCGCGCCCGGGCCTGGTGCCGGGCAATACCCAGCGCGCAACCCAGCAAGGTACCGGTGGCGATGACGGCCAGCGAGAGCAGGCTGGTGTACAGCAGGCCATCGAGCATGGCCTCGACATGACGCAAGGTCAGCCAGCCATTGCCCAGCCAGCGTGGCGGATGGACAAGCCAATCGGTCATTGGCGAACTCCCAATGAAAAATGGCGGGCGCAGGCGCCCGCCGAAGAAAGGAGATGAAGTAGCTCAGGGGTGAAATATGTAACCAGCAGGGCTGGCTGCAGACCCGATCAGTGCAATCAGGTCTTGTCGCCGACGCGGAAATCGCGCGGCAGCGGGGCGCGGGTCTTGGGGCCGAACCAGTGGTCGTAAATCTTCTGCACCTCGCCGGATTTCTCCAGCTCGGTCAGCGTGCTGTTCACGAAATCGGTCAGGCGCGCTTCGCCCAGCGGCACGCCGATGCCCTGGTATTCACGCGTCAGCGCGAACGGCGAAATTTCGTACTTGGTCTTGTCCGGTGCGTTGGCCAGCAGCGCCAGCAGTTTGGCATCGTCCTGCGTGATGGCCTGTACATTGCCATTGCGCAGCGCGGCAAAGGCCAGCGGCGTGTCGTCATAGGCGACGACCGGGGTTTGCGGGTACTTTTCGCGCAGCAGCGCTTCCTGCGTGGTGCCCTTGTCTACGCCGATGCGCAGCTTGACGATGTCGTCCGGCTTTTTCAGCACATCCTTGCGCGCAATGAACTTCTGCCCGGTGGCGAAATAAGGCACGCTGAACGACACCTGTTTGCGGCGCTCGTCGGTGATGGTGAAGTTGGCCGCGACCAGATCAACCTTGTTGGCGGTCAGCAGCGGAATGCGGTTGGCCGGGTTGGTGGCCTGCAGCTCCAGCTTCACGCCAAGCTTTTTTGCCAGTGCCTGCGCAATATCGATGTCGAAGCCGGCCAGCTGGCGCGATTTTTCGTCCACAAAGCCGAAGGGCGGGTTACTGTCAAAGGCGGCCACGCGCAGTACGCCGGCTTTCTTGATGTCATCGAGTTTGTCGGCCAGTGCATGGCCGGAGAGGGATGCCAGCGCCACGGCCAGCAAGAGGGCGATTTTCATCGTGGGGTCTCCCGAAGTATTGGATGGCACACGCAGGCGGGTTGCCTGCGGGCCGGAGGGCGCGGTGGGTAACCGCGTGCCTTGCATCTTGCGGGATGGCGATTGATAACCGGAAAGAATTAAATATTCGTTTTATAGTTTTTGATGAGCTATAAAAATCGATGTTGAATGTAAGTTCTTGTTTGTATGTAATTAAGACGACCCGAGCCCGCCATTGCAATAGCGGGTGCTGTGGGTGGTTGATAACAAAAAAGGGAGACCCGCATGAAAACCTGTTTCAAGATTGCCTGCCTGCTGGCAGCACTGGCCGGCATCTGCCACGCGGCCGAGACTACACCGGCCAGCGCGGTAGTGGCTGCCAAGCCTGCCGTAGCTGCCGGCAAGCGGGTAGTGGCGTATTACATCTCGTGGGGCGCATACGGCCGCAATTACTATCCATCCGATATCGATGCCAGCAAGATCACGCACCTCAACTATGCATTTGCCAATATCGCCAACGGCCGTATTACGGTGGGCGATCCCAATGTGGATACGCGCGGCAAGAACAATTTTGGTGCCTTGCGGCGTCTCAAACGGCAAAACCCGGCATTGCAGACGTTGATCTCGGTGGGCGGCTGGTCGTGGTCCAAGTCGTTCTCGGATGTGGCGCTGACCGAGCAATCGCGCAAGGTGTTTGCCGATAGCGCAGTTGAGTTCATCCGCGAGCACAGCTTTGACGGCGTGGATATCGATTGGGAGTTTCCGGTATCCGGCGGGCTGGAAACCAATGTCTATCGCCCCGAGGACAAGCAGAATTTCACCTTGCTGTTTGCTGCGCTGCGCAGCGCGCTGGATGAAGCAGGCAAGAAGGATGGCCGACCCTATCTGCTGACCGCAGCCCTGGGCAACAGCGAGAAATTCATGGGCAATACCGAAATGGGCAAGGCCATCCAGTACATGGATTTCGCCAACGTGATGGCCTACGACCTGAATGGCACCTGGAGCAAGTCATCCGGCCATCTGGCGCCGCTGTATCACGACCCTGCCTCCATGCTGCCGGGCGCATCTGACAAGAACAATGTGGCCTCGCTGGTCGATCTGATGCTCAAGGCCGGCGTACCGGCCGACAAACTGGTGCTCGGCGTGCCGTTCTATGGTGTGAGCTGGAAGAAATGCGCGGCCGAAAAACAGGGCGAGTATCAGCAGTGCGATGGCAAGGGCCGGGGCAGCTGGGAGGACGGCACGCTGGATTACACCGAAATCGAAGACAAGCTCGTCAACAAGAAGGGCTTTACCCGCTACTGGAACAACATCGCCAAGGCGCCTTTCCTCTACAACCCGGACGGCGGCGAGTTCGTCAGCTATGAAGACAGCGAATCGCTGGGCTACAAGCTCAAGCTGATCAAGGAGAAAAACCTGGGTGGTGCCATGTTCTGGGAGATCACCGGTGACCGCAACCAGACCTTGCTCAAGCAGCTGGCCAAGGATTTGCTGCCCGTAGCCAAGTAGTTCATGCTGCGCCGGGGCGGGCAATCTGCCCCGGCGTGATGTGGCCCGCTTTCCTACATGCAGGCATGCAAATAGTGCTTGCTGGCTGAGGCTAAAGCCTCTACCTTGGTCAGCCATTTATGCTATTGGGGTAAGCCGTGCCCCGGGCAAATGAACTGGCCGAGGGATACGCTGCCATGTCCAATATTGCGGGCAAAGCCTATGCAATGAACGTGATCACGCCGATACGCTGGTATACGGCGTGGCTCAACAAGCTGATCTTCTGGGTGGCGCTGCAGCGCCCGGCCACGCTCAAGGGCTTGATCACGCTGTCGCTGATTCACTATGCGCGCTGGGTCATCATTGGCCGTGACCAGTTTCCGCACGTGCACCCCAGCCAGCCCAGGGAAACGCTCAAGTATTCCTACATGCTGTTCTTCAGCAACTTCAACGGCAGCTGGGATCAATACGTCGATTCGTTCACCTTTGCCATTCCCAGCGGGCTGGACATGTTCTGGAAGTGGAACGTGCGTTATTCCAAATCGGTATCACTCACCCCGTTCCATAAATACATCCGCTATAACCAGCTCGATACGCTGCATTACTACAACGCCTATCCGCTGGCCACGTCCAACGACGTGAAGTCGGCGCGCATCGTCAAGGCCAAGCTGCTGGACTTCGACAGCGCCACGCGCGACGCCAGCGATGACGATTTCGCCAAGCAATACCGCACCTTGCTGCGTGATTTGCAGCACGACCTGGGCGATATGTACCCCACCCCCATCGTCAGCATGTCGGCCTATCAGGTGGAACGCCGCCAGCGCTGGCACGAAGGCCAACTCGACGGGAGCAAGCACTGATGGGCAACCTCAGCGGCAACGCCTATGCACTGACCGTGCTGTCACCGATCAAGCCAGGCATCATTGCCGACGAGCAGATCGCCTACGCCGACAAGGTACGCAGCATCCTGCAGGGCTGGAATGGGCTGCCCAACAGCCCGATGACAGCGGTGCCACAGACCTATCTGTGCCGCTATTTCGTGCTCGACAACGTGTATACCGAGTCGCAACCCGGTGGCAGCGCACCGGACACGCTCAACGACTGGTTACCGGTGGTGCCGGACTGGTTGCGCCGCGCCGCCATGCCTGCACATGATCAGCTCAAGTCGCGTTATCTGGTGTTCTCGGCCAATGTGTACGTCGGCCCGTCGGGCGATATCGCACCGTATCTGCGCGGCATGTGGCAGGCCATACGCAAGGAAGTCGAATCGATCTGGCAATACTGCTATGGCTTCGACGAAGTGAAGGATGCCGATGGCTTTGCTGCCTATATCCAGCGTTGTGCGCTGCCGGCATCGCTGTTTTTTGTCGGCTCCAACGACGAACCGTTGCCCGAGCAGCTCAAGGCGCTCTACATCAAGCAGCAGTTCGCCCGCTTTGCCGTCGACAACCAGGGCTTGCCCACCGCCACCCTGCGGCAGAACTTCCAGGCCTTCATGAAGCAGATTGCCCCGCACGAGCTTGCCACTCCCACGTGGGAGCCCGGCAAGTACCGGCTGCCCTGACCAACAAGGATTGCAAGCGTGACCTACCAACTGGATTTGCTGGACATTCAGGGCAATGTACTGCGCGCCTATGGCCGTTTTCGTTACCCGGCTGCCCGCTATGTGTTTTTCAATATTCGTGACGGGGCCAAGGGGCGCGCCTTTGTTGCCGCGCTGACCCGTCGCGTGACCACGGCGGTGCAGTGGGGCGAAGGCCCGGACAAGCTGCCGCCGCCTGAGTGGACGCTGAATGTGGCATTCAATTATCAGGGGCTGAAAGAGCTGGACCTGCCGCGTGAATCGCTGATCGGCTTTTCGCCCGAATTCGTGGCCGGCATGAAGGATCGCAAGGACATCCTTGGCGACGATGGCCCGAGCGCGCCCGAGCACTGGGACCCGATCTGGCAGCACAACCGCGAAACGCGCGAGCACGATGTGCACATCTTCGTCTCCATCAACGGCCTGATGCCCTTGCCCAAGGATGCCAAGCCTGCCGCCGTGCAGGCGGCAGTGAATGACGCCAAGGCGCGCGTCGAAGCCGGCTATCGCTGGCTGCTGGAGCAAGTAGCCGCGCAGCAGGGCGGCGTGGCATTGCTGGGCGGCCATCGTGGCGACAACGGCGAGTTGCTCGACTATCAGGATGTGCAGGCCGTGCTGGAAAACGGCGTGCCGACCAGCAAGGAGCACTTTGGCTACACCGACGGCATCGGCGACCCGGTATTTGAGGGCGTGCCCTATGACGCCGAGCGCATCAATGGTCGTGGCAAACAGCTGGCCAATGGTCAGTGGGCGCCGCTGGCCGCCGGCGAATTCCTGCTCGGCCATACTGACGAGGCACTGGAATACCCGCCTGCGCCCAGCCCGCTGCTGCTGGCGCGCAACGGCACCTACATGATTTATCGCAAGCTGCACGAGAATGTCGGCACTTTCGAACGCTATCTGGACGAACACGGCCAGCGCTATCCCGGCGGCAAGGAGCTGCTGGCGGCCAAGTTTGTCGGCCGCTGGCGCGATAACGGCGCACCCATCGTCAAGGCGTGGGACGATGCCAGCAAGGCGCGTTTCGATGCCGACTACAAGGCTGCCGATGGCCACGGCAAGGATCAACTGCTGAGCAACTTCACCTACGACGAGGACATGAGCGGCGGCCGCTGCCCGTTCAGTGCGCATATCCGCCGCATCAACCCGCGTGCGTCGCTGGAGTTCACGCGTGACGAGCAAGACCCGGCCAAAGTCTGCGGTGCGTTCAGCGTCAGCGAAGGCGCTTTCGATACCCCCGGTGCGCTGGCCAACCGCCGCCGCGTGCTGCGCCGTGGCCTGCCGTATGGCACGGTGAAGGATCGCAGCCGCGACGACGGCAACCATGGCATCATCATCATGATGCTCAATGCCGATATCAACCGGCAGTTCGAGTTCGTGCAGCAGCAGTGGATCAATTACGGCAACGACTTCAAGGCCGGCAACGACAAGGAAATCCTGCTCGGCAACCACAGCCAGAGCGAGCATTTCCCCAGCAAGGCGGTGTTGCAAGTCGATCCGGCCAGCGACGACGCGCCTTACATCCTGCCGCGTCTGCCGCGCTTTGTTGAAACACGTGGCGGCGAATACTTCTTCGTGCCCAGCCTGACCGCGCTGCGCATGATTGCGGCCGGCACGGTCGACCCGACCTGATCGCCTCGCGGGCGGGCCGCCACGGCCTGCCTGCATGCCGGGCTGGCGCGATTTGTCGGCGCGCGCTGTGCCCATCGTCTAAAAACATCTGTGAGAACGGATGTTTGACTGACGCAGGCAAGGGGGCTGGGCCGGCATGATGGATGTATACGGGTTCGATCGAAAATTGCTGGCCTTGGCCCCGGATGCGGGCATGCCGCAGGCTGCACAAATCCAGTTTTTCCAGAAGCTGCGCGTGGCAGTGGTGGCCGGCTACTGGCTGCCGGGCGAAGCGTTGCCGCAGGCAGAATATTTTGCCCAGGTGCTGGGCATGGCCATGCCCGAGGTGGAAGCAGGGCTGGATGCGCTGACGCAGCAGCACTGGCTGAGGCGCGAGGCCAATGGCAACTATGTCATCACGCCCAAGCTCGATCAGCCTATCGCACGGCTGGCCAGTTTTTCCGAGATGCTGCGTGCACGCGGATTTACCCCGGGCACCGAATGGCACATGCGCGAGGTAGCCTCGGCCAATCATGACGAGCAGTGGCGCCTCAACCTGGAAGGCGGCGCACTGGTATCCCGGTTGGGACGCATACGCCGCGCCGACGATATCGTGATGGGCTATGAGGCCACGACGATCCCGGCCGTGTTCATGCCCGACCCGATGCAGGTCGGTGATTCGCTCTATCAATACATGCGTGACAACGATCTGAGCATCTTCCGCGCCGTCGAGGAGATCGATGCCGCCTTGTGTGATGCCGCACTGGCTGCACGCTGCCACTTTCAGCCCGGCGATTCCATCCTGCGGCTGACGCGTGTGGGCTATATGCAGAATGGCAGCCCGCTTGAGCTGACGTATTCCTATTTTCGCAGCGACTACTACCACTATGTCGTGGAGTTCACCGAATGAACCTGCCCGGCATAGACCTGAACATGGATGCCGCCGCGCTGGGACAATTGCTGCCATATGCCGCCTGGGTCAAGGATATCCATCTGCGCTACCGCTGGGTGAACCGCCACTGGGCCGACATGCTCGATTTGCCGGTGCGCCAGATCATCGGGCGCTCCGACGCCGAGTGCATGCCGCCCTGGCTGGCCGAGCCTATGGGGCGGGCAGATTGCACCACGCTGGCTCGCGGTGAGCCCTATGGCAACGAGGTCATGGTGCAACTGCAGGATGGTCGCCAGCGGCTGTGGCGCATGCAGCGTCAGGCGGTGCTGGACACCGAAGGCAATCTGGATGGTGTGGCCGGTTTCGTCATCGATGCCACCGATGACTGGCGTGCACGGCGCGAACTGAAAAAACTCACCTTGCAGAGCAGTGGCTGGTGGCAATCGCTGAAAAGCCATGCCCTGGTGGCCACGCTGACCCCGCAGGGCCGCTACAGCTATGTCAGCGAGCATTTTTGCCGCCTGGTCGGTTGCCCGGCGTCGGGCTTGCTGGGCGAGAACCACGCCACGCTGGGCTGGATAGCCGTCGGGGTCGATTTCCACCATGTGCTGGCCATGGCATCGCAGGGTAACCCGGTGCGCTTCGAATTTGCCGGCACCCGCAGCAACGGGCAGCGTTTCTGGGCGCAGTCACTGGTCATTTCGCTGGGCACGCCGGTGGGCGACGAGCCGCAGTTCTTTGAAATCGTGTCCGACCTGGGCGAGGTGCGCGAGGTGACGCAGAAGCTGTCGGCCGCCAATGCCCAGCTGACTGCGGCACTGAACGAAAACGTCGAGCTGATTGCCCGGCTGGATCATCTGGCCCGCACCGATCCGCTCACCCATTTGCTCAATCGCCGCTCGTTTCTGGAGCGTGCGGCACAGGAACAGGCGCGCAGCGCCCGCCTGCAGCAGCCGCTCAGCGTGCTGGCGCTGGACATTGATCACTTCAAGCAGGTCAATGATGCATTCGGCCACGCCGCTGGCGACCAGGTGCTGGAGCGGCTGGCCGAGGTGTGCCGCGAAACCTGCCGCATCATTGACATCGTTGCGCGCATGGGGGGCGAGGAGTTTTCCATCCTGCTGCCGGGTACGGGACCCGAACAGGCACAGGTGCTGGCCGAGCGCCTGCGTCTGGCACTGGCGCAGCAAACCGTGGTGTTGCCGGATCAGCAACGCATCTCCTTTACCATCAGCATCGGCGTGACCGGCTGGGGCGCGCACGAGTTGTTGCAGCCTGTGCTGGAGCGCGCCGATCAGGCGCTGTACCAGGCCAAGAGCGGTGGGCGGAACAGGGTGATCAGCCTCTAGCTGTGCTACCCGGCAGCAGCAGGCCACATGGTGCACGGGCTGCTCAGGGTGAGGCAAACAGCGGCTCCAGTTGCAACTCCACTGCGTCTGGTGCTGGCGTCTGCAGTCGCAGGCGGACGCGTGTGCCCGTTGCGCCATCCAGCTTGCTGTCGAGTTCGCATTGACCGATCGCGTCAGCAGGCAGTGAATCGACGCGGGTAATCAGCATGCCACGGCGCAAACCGGCGTTGGCCGCCGGGCTGTGCGGCAGCACGGTCGAGATGGCGAATCCCTGCGCGGTTTTCCATGCGATCAGGCCGCTGTTCCCGTATTGCGGGTGCTCGCAGCCTGGCGGGCGCAGTTCGGCGTGCAGCAGCGCGCGGGGCTTGTCGATGTACAGGTTGAAGCGTCGCAGCAGCGGTGGCCCGACATAGGCATCGATTTCATTGAGGATGGGGGCGGCCGATTGCGGGCTGAGATAGAACTCGGCCACTTGCGGCGGCAGGCGCTGGCCGAACAGGCTGATCGGCTCGGCAAGGGCAATCTGGTAAAGGTTGGTTCCGCCGATGCCACTGCCCACCAGACGCCGTAACGGGCCAGTGCGCTGCAGCGAGCCGGCGTGCTCGCCGACGATGGCCAGCGCGGCATCGTAGCCGCTGTCGAGCACGATCTTGCTGTCGGAGTTGCCGATGCGTGCCGGCACCACCAGTTTTTGCCCGTCATGGCCGCTGCTCAACAGGGGAACCGGGTTGGGTTTGCCGGCAAACGGGTTGCTTCCGGGCGGGTAGACCCGTAGCTCGTCGTGATCGTGATCGATGGCAAGGGGCTGGTGCAGGTAAAGCTCGGCGCCGATGATGCCCACAACAGGTACATCGTGGAATGCCTGGCGCAGAAAGGACAAATCGGTGTTGACTCCATCGACGTCCTGCAAGGTGAGATCGCCCAGTTGCAGTGTCGTGGCGCGGATGCGCTGGCTTTGGGCGGTTGCCGTACCCATGCCCAGCAGGCGGATCGGCTTGCCTCGCGGCAGCGCCAGCGCATCGCTGGTCTGGGCATCCAGTGCAAACGACCCGCCGGTATCGAACAGCAGATAACCGATATCCCTGCCGTTGATGCGCGCCTGCAGCAGTGGCAGGCCTTGTACATATTCCAGGGGGAGTGTGGCCAGCGGCGCGACGGGGTTGGCATCGTCGGCGCTGGCAGGCAGCGCCAGCAGCGCGACGGTGAAGCAGACGGCAGCGAGCAGGCCCCTGCCGGGCCGGTGCCACAAGGAGGCTGATCGCAGTGGGGGAGGGGCAGCCGGCATGGCTAACTCCGCGTAGCGGGCCACCCCGTCTGGTCGGCATGCCGGCTGTCAACCGCTGGCGGGCAGCGGCAGACGGCCAGTCCATGCTGCCAGGGCAGCGGGCGGCTCTTGTTCCACCATAGCTGTCAAAGCCGCGCTGCAGGCGTTACGCCGGCAGGCGGTGGGCTAGGCGGCTTGCTGCTCGCGCCGTTGCAGGATGTTGAGCGCGATCAGTGCAGCGCCCAGCGCGAGCAGCAGTGCAACCGCAAAATAGGAGAGTGCACGCATCACGCGCTTTTGCAGGAATTGCGACTCCAGGCCGGATCGAAAGGCGGCATCACCGAAAGGCGCCAGTATCTTGCCATTCAGATCGTACTGGCGGACTTCCAGCCGGCCCGGGTCCACCACCAGCATGCGCTTGCCTATCGCCAGCAAGGCGGTGGGGTCTGCGCCAGATGGTTGTTCGATCTCCAGCGTTTGCGCGGTGCCGTTGGCAGGCAGCATCAACAGTTTGCCATTGGCCATGTGGTGGTCGTCATCGATGACCCAGAGCGTGCCATCCGCGGCCTCGGCTGCGGCGGCGGGAAAGTCGCTACGCCGATCCAGTTCCGAATCAGACAAAAACCGCTCGTCGCGGACGGTGCCGAAATCGGCCTGCTCGGGGCTGACTGCGCTGATACGGTGGAAGTCGGTGTTGGCCACGTACAGCAGGCCGTCGTGGCCGATCTGCACCGTATTGGGGAAACGGTATCCGTATTCTGATCTGGCCTGCAGCTCGCCATCGCGGGACAGGCGCAGCAGCCGGTGCTGGGCGGTATCGGCCAGGAAGAGTGCGTTGCGTTTTTCATCCAGCCACAGCTTGAAAGTACGGGTGCTGCGAAAGGCCGGCGCGAACGGTTCGCAAGTGCCGCCTTGCAAGGGGCAGCGCTGCAGCGCGGTGTCGCCCTCCGGGACTTCGTCGATGCCCTTGCCGTTCTTGCGCATGTACACGCGCAGTCCCTTGCCGGGCGGGCCATCGCCCACGGGGCGGCGCAGAATGATGCGCCTCTGCTTGTCGATCAGGAAATCGCCAACCAGCATGTCCACGCCAAAGCGCGACAGCGGAATGCGTTCCTGCTGCACGCCGTTCTGGTTGAATACCACCAGCTCTTGCTCCAGCCCCACATAGACGCGCCCATCGCCGCCCAGCTGCAGGTGCGTCGGGCCACGCACCGCGTGAGCGCTGCCGTTGCTCCACCACCAAAGCGCAAAGGCCAGCAGCAGGCCCAGCCCGGCCAGCAGTGCGTAGCGGTCAAATTTGCCGAGCTGTCTGGATGTGCGCATGCCCAGGCTCAATCAGTTTTGGCTGCAACGCTCAGATAGCGGGCCTGGCCATCTTCCAGCACGAAGACGTATTGTTCAGTCGACGTTCCGCCCATGGGCTTGTTGTTCAGCACCATTTGCTCGTTGACCTGGCAGGTGACCATGGCGCGATCCGCCTCGATTTTCGGCGTGTCGCACCGTGTGCTCACCTGATAGCGCTGGGCTGCCTGCAATACGCGCCTGGTCATTTCACCAAAGGTACGACCGTCGTAGCGGGCGGTGCCTTTTTTGTTGGTGATTTCCACCACCAGCTGGCTGGAGTGAAAGCGCCGGGCCGCTGCATAGTCGCGCGCCTGCAGCGCCTGGCTGTAGCGGCTGATCGTGTCCTGCACCACGCGCGGTGTGAGCTTGCTGGCGCGTACCGGTTGTATCGCCTTGTTGCTGGGCAGCTCCGGGCAGGGGTCATCCTGATAGCTGACCTTGCCGGCGGCATCGGTACAGACGTTGATGGCGAACGCAGGCAGCGGCAACAACAACACAGCAAGCAGGGGCAAGTAGCGCATGAGTATCTCCTCCGGTAAGTGATTCAGGCGGGCGTGCCCGCATGTTGGGAAGCAAGCAACGCCAGCGCTGCACCAGCCTCGGCCAGCACGCCCGGCCAGTCGCCGGCTTGCCGCTGGCGGAACAGCCGTGCATCGGGATACCAGGGGTTGTCGCTGCGATCGAGCAGCCAGCGGAAATCGGGCGATACCGGCAGCAGTACCCACACCGGTTTGCCCAGTGCCCCGGCCAGATGCGCCACGGCGGTGTCGACGGTGATGACCAGATCAAGCTGGCTGATCAGTGCCGCAGTGGCTTCAAAATCACTCAGCCTGTCTGCGTGGCTGGTGATGGGTAGTTGCGCCAGCGCGGCCTGATCGCTGTCGCGCACGCGTTCATGCAGGCTGTGGAACTCGGTACCCGGTGTGGCGACCAAGCCGGCCAGCTGCGCCAGCGGGATGGAGCGCGAATAGTCATCCTTGTGCGTGGGGCTGCCCGACCAGACCAGACCCACCCGCAGCGCGGAGGGCGCGCCCAATCGTGCGGCCCATTCGGCTTGGCGTGCACGACTGGCATGCAGATAGGGTGTTTGCGCCGGCAGCGTGGCCAGCGTAGTGCCCAGTACATGCGGCAGGCTCATCAGTGGGCAATGGTAATCGTGGTCGGCAAAGCTGCTGCCGGCTTGCGCAACGATCTGGATGGCCGGCGACAGCGATTGCAGCAGCGTTTGCAGCGGCGCCTTTACCTCCAGTGTGACGTGGGCGCCCTGTGCCAGCAGCGTCAGCGCAAAGCGGCTGAACTGGATGGCATCGCCAAAGCCCTGCTCGGTGTGCAGTACGATGCGCTTGCCTTGCAGTGGCTCGCCAGCCCAGCGCGGGATTGCAAAGCGCGCCAGGTCGCCGGCACGGCTGGGCAAGCGCCAGCGTGCTTCGTAGTTGGCCCAGCCCTCGGCAAACTGGCCCAGCTGCAGTTGCGTCAGCGCAATCGCCCACTGGATGTCGGCATCGTCGGGGGTCAGCTGCAGTGCCTGCGCGTAGCTTTGCAGTGCCTCGGCATGGCGGCCCAGATCGCACAGCGCATTGGCCTTGTTCTGCCATGCGTGCGCATGGCTCGGGTTGCGTGCCAGCGCGGCTTCGTAGCTTTGCAGGCTGTCGGCATAGCGGCTCAAGCCGCGTAGTGCATGACCACGCGTCAGCCACGGGGCCGGGTCGGCATTGTCGAGCGCAATGGCTTGCTCGGCAGCGGCGAGCGCTGCGGCAAAGTCGCGTTGCTCCCAATAAGCGATGGCGAGGTTGCCGTGCGCGTCGGCGTAATCGGGCGCCAGCGCCAGCGCGCGTTGATGGCTGCTGATGGCATCGGCATGGCGGCCCAACGCGGTGAGCACGTTGCCGCGATTGACCCAGGCCGGCGGAAAGTCGGCATTCAGCGCCAGGCATTGATCGAACGCTGCCAGTGCATCCTGCAAGGCGCCGCGCTCGCGCCGAACATTGCCCAGATTGAGCCAGGCATCGGCCTGTCCCTGATTCAGTTGCAGCGAGGCCATAAAGCCGGCCTCGGCCCCCGCCAGATCACCAGACTGCAATTGTGCGGTTGCCAGCAGGGTACGCACCTGCCAGTTGCCTGGCAGCTGCTGCAGCACGGTTTGATAACCGCGTATCGCTGTGGCGATATCGTTGTTCTGGTGGGCCTGGAAGGCAGCGGAGAGGATGGCGTTCAGATCGGACATGAGGGAGGCGCAGCACGCACAGGACAGGCTGCCGGTGGCGCCCATCCGGCACGCTGCCGCTTTGGGCTGGAGCAAGAAAAAGGAAAGTCCATTATAGGGGTATCTTGTTTATGCTGTTGTTCTGATTGACGCAGCATTGCCGGGTGTCGGGCGTTATCGGCATGCGCTACCATGCCGCCACATTCAGACAAAAAACGCCGGCACAGCCGCGAGGAGCGCACATGAACAAGAACCGCCTTGAAGCCTTCAGCGACGGCGTGCTGGCCATCATCATCACCATCATGGTGCTGGAGCTGAAAGTGCCGCATGGCGAAACGCTGTCGGCGCTGCTGCCCTTGCTGCCGGTGCTGTTCTGCTATGTGCTCAGCTTTGTTTACGTGGGTATCTACTGGAACAACCACCACCACATGCTGCATGCGGTGAAACAGGTGCGCGGCGGCGTGCTGTGGGCCAATCTGCATCTGCTGTTCTGGCTGTCCTTGCTGCCCTTTGTGACCGGCTGGATGGGCGAGAACCACTTCGCGCCCGTGCCCACCGCACTGTATGGCGCCGTGCTGCTGATGGCGGGCGTGGCCTACTGGATGCTGGCGCACTGCATCATTGCCATCGAAGGCAAGGATTCGCTGCTGGCCCAGGCCATAGGCAAGGATCGCAAGGGCATGTTGTCGGTGGTGATCTACGCCATCGCCATTCCGCTGGCCTTTGTCTCGCAATGGCTGGCGCAGCTGCTTTATCTGGTGGTGGCCGGCATCTGGCTGATACCGGATCGCCGGATTGAGCGTTTGCTGGGCGCGCGCTAAGGAGCACATGGCAATGGCACGGCAGCGCAACGTCCAGCAACAGAACGCGCTGACCCATGCCGGCATTGCCCGCTGTGCCGCGCATTGGCGTGCGCATCCGTGGCCGACTGCATTGCAGCAGCAGGCAGCGCAGCAAGGGATCGACCCGCAACGCGCCATCATTGTCTGGATGAAGCTCGATTTTCCCGGCATGCCGCGTGTTTGGGGGTGCTTGCTGACCGAGGACGGGCGCTTCATCGATTTTGAACTCGACACTGATCCTGCCCATGTGACGCTGCGCGCGGTGGAACTGTGGCAGGACGTCACTGCTGAACAGAACACCAACCCGCACAACCGGGGATTTGGTGCGGGCGAAGGGGCGCTGGCCTCGCAGGTGCTGCGGCGGCTGAACGGTGTGGGCGCACAGGATGACCTCCAGGGGTGAGCACGCCCCCAGCGGCACGGCTGCGCGAGTGTCGCGATCGCGGCACCAAGCGCAATTGTGGATGGGTACAGAGGCCAGGAAGCGTCCCCGGCGTCAGCGTCAGGCCGCTTGCGGTGCTGCCGTGGAGAAAATGTCTTTCCAGCTATGGAAATGAGTGAGGAGGCCGATTGCCATCAGTGGCACCATCATGATGATCGTGATCACCGGAGGCAGTACCGATATCCAGGCGCCGCCAACGAGGTTGAGGCCGCCAAGCTTGGCCAGCACGACCAGTATGACGACGATCACGATCAGCACGAGCAGCAGTGCCACCAGGATGAGAGCGGCAAGCAGGATCAGCCCGAGCAACGGCAGTATGTTGCGCAAGGTACCGATGAAACTGGCCTTGAGCGACTGCAGCAGACTGCGCTGGTGCAAGGTGCCTTCCTGCGGGGCAAAGTAGGTCAGCGCCATCGCCGGCAGCATCAATGGCAGCATGAGCAGCAAATAGTGGCCGGCACCATGCGTAGCAAACCAGATGACCAGCGCTTGTTGGTCGAACATGACGCCATAGGGAATGCTCAGCCAGCTTGCCACGACCAGTTGCAACATCAGACTCAGCAAGCTGGAAACGAGCCCCAAGCCCAAGGCAAATTGCCATCGCGGGGCGAAAGCTGCCAAGCCGGCAGACAGACTGATCTGGCCCGTGCTGTCTGCAGTGCGAATGATGCCTGCGAAGATGCACAGCAAGGGCGGGTAGAGCATCGTTACGGCCAAGGTGCCGCCAACGGGCAGGAAGCGTGCCGCAACATTCGGTGCGACCAGCAGCAACGCCAGCAGGCACCAGCGCAGCGGCGCTTGTTTGAACTGCGTCCAGCCTTGTTTCAACCAGCGGGCGCCGGTGCCGGCTGGATGGCTGATCGGGGAGATGGCGTGATAATCCATTGATGATCCTGTAGCAGAGAGCCGCAGCAGTGCAGCTTTGGCGCCCAGTGTAAATGTCGGGCGATTTTCTGACTAATTTCTTGCGTTAATGTTGCTTGATTGTTCAATGATGCGTGGGCCGTACCGCCGGGGAAGAGGCGAGCGAGACCAGCCTTGTCGCGTCAACCGTCGCTGCCAGTTGGCGTACCAGCACCGGTATATGCGCTGTCGCCACTTGCGCATACCCCAGTATCAAACCGTTGCAGGTGTTTGCTGCCGGCCCGCCGACGTGGTGTTGACTGAGCGCACGCACCACCAGACCGTGCGCTGCAGCGTGGCCGAGGATGGCGGTGTCGGGATAGTCGGGTGGCAGTGTGATGGCCAGGTGCATGCCGGCGCTGGCGCCGTGAATGCCGGCTTGTGGCAGCATCTGTTGTAGCGCGGTAATCAGGGCATCGCGTCGCTCGCGGTAAAGCTTGCGCATGCGGCGCAAATGGCTGGCAAACAGCCCGCTGCGCAGGCATTCGGCCAGTGCCAGCTGCTCGGGCTGACGACCGCGCGGCACGCTGTGGCGTACCAGCCGCTTCAACGGCGCGACTAGCCCCTCGGGCACGACCATGAAGCCGATGCGCAGCGCCGGCATCAGCGATTTGCTGAAGGTGCCCAGATACAGCACCGGTGCATCGGCCTCCAGCCCTTGCAGTGCCGGCAGAGGCTGGCCGTCGTGGCGGAATTCGCTGTCGTAATCGTCTTCGATGATCCAGCAATCGTGCTGGCGTGCGTGGGCCAGCAGGTCCAGCCGGCGGGGCAGGCTGAGCACAGCGCCCAGCGGGTATTGGTGGGAGGGGGTGACATAAATCAGCTTGGGTGGCTGCTGCCAGTCCGCCCGGCTGAGGTCGATGCCGCTGTCGTCCACCGGCTGGCCGACCACCTGCAGCCCGGCGCCGAGCAGGGCGGTCAGCGCGCCGCCGTAGCCGGGGCTTTCCATCCAGGCGATATCGTCCACGTCGGCCAGTGCGCGCGCACACAGGTCCAGGCTTTGCTGCGTGCCGTCGGTGACGAACACCTGCCCGGGCGTGCAGCGCACGCCGCGCGTCAGCCGCACGTGTTCGGCAATGGCGTTGCGCAATGGGGCTTCGCCCTGCAGGTCGCCATAACCCAGCCGCTGCGGCGGGCTGTCGCGCCAGGCCTGGTCAAGCAGGCGCCGCCACGCAGCCAGCGGAAAATCCGCCAGATCGGGCACGCCGGGGGTAAAGGCTTGCTGTGTATCCGGCCCCTCTTCGGATGCGCTGACATAGCCGCTGCGGCGCGACAGGCGCGGCGTGGCAGCAGCGGCCGGCACGGTGGCTGATTTGAGCAGCATGGCCGCCACGACGGTGCGCTGGCGCTGCGTTTCGACCAACCCCTCGGCAGCCAGTTGCTCATAGGCATACAGCACGCTGTTGCGCGCCACGGCCAGCTCGCCTGCCAGGCTGCGGCTCGATTGCAGCGCGGTGCCGGCCGGCAGCGTGCCATCCAGAATGGCATCGCGCAGGCACAGGTAGAGCTGGCGCTGGCGGGGCATGTCGTCGTGCCGGCGCGAGGGATGATTGGCAAACAGCAGGGCGTAATCCATTTGGCTCTATCTGATTGGTGTTGAGTGGGTCTAGGTAAGGGGCCAATCCTAAACTAAGCTGCCGGCTTTCGATACCGCAATTGCAGGAGTGCCCTCACCATGAACGAAACCGGCGTGCCCCCCAGCCCGCGCACCCGCGTCCGCCGCATTGCCGAGAATGCCGATTACGCATCATCCACCGTGCAAAACATCGTCGATGCTGCCTACCTGTGCCAGATCGCTTTTCACGATGGCGAGAACACGCATTGCATCCCGACCGCCTGCTGGCGCGATGGCGAGTACCTGTATGTGCATGGCTCCAACGGCGGGCGCTTGACGCGTCAGCTGCTGTCGCCGCGCGATGTGTGCGTGAACATCACGCATCTGGATGGGCTGGTGCTGGCGCGTTCGGCATTCAACCACTCGATGAACTATCGCTCGGTGGTGATCTACGGCCGTTTCGAGCTGGTGAGCGACGAAGCCGAAAAGCGCCGCTTGATGGATGTATTCATGCACAAGATCGCGCCAGGGCGCGAGCATGAAGCACGACCGGGCAATGCCAAGGAATTTGCCGCCACTTCCATCATGCGCATCCCGCTGGCCGAAGCCGCCGCCAAGGTGCGCAGCGGCGGCGTGCAGGATGACGAAGACGATATGGCCTGGCCGGCCTGGGCGGGGGTATTGCCGATGACAGTTCAGGCCTTGCCGCCGGAGGTAGACGCGCAAAACGCAGTACCCACGCCGGCTTATGTGCACGAGTGGGGCGCCCAATAGCGCGTACAAGCCGCGTTCAGCGTGCGATGCCCGCGTCCCAAGGCGCTATGCCGCTGAACGCTTCCACCAGAAAATCGATCATCACCCGCACCTTGGCGCCCAGATGGCGGCGGCTGGGGTAGAGCGCCAGGATGTCGATGTCGGGCAAGCGGTAGTCCGGCAGCACGGTCACCAGCCGGCCCGCACGCAGATCGTCGCCGATCAGAAAGGTGGGTTGCCAGATCAAACCACGGTCGGCCAGTGCGGCAGCGCGCGCGCTGTCGCCATTATTGGTGTAGAGCTGGCCGCGCACCTTGGTCGGGCAGGGCTTGCCAGCCGGATCGACCAGCGGCCATTCACTGCCGATATGGCTGTAGATGATGCACTCATGCGCCTGCAGATCGGCGGGCGTGCGCGGCGTGCCATGCCGGTCCAGATAGGCGGGCGATGCCGCAATCACATTGCGCGAGGTGGCCAGCTTGCGTGCTGCCAAGCTGGCGCTGCCGGCGCGTGAGATGCGAATGGCCAGGTCATAGCCATCCTCGACCAGATCGACCACGCGATCACTCAATTCCACATCCAGCCCGATGTCCGGGTAACGCGCCATGAACCGTGGCCACAGCGGCGCCAGATGCAGAATGCCGAAGCTCAGCGGCGCGTTGATGCGCAAGCGCCCGCGCGGGTGAATGCTGCCGGCGCTGGCCAGCGCTTCAGCCTCGGCCACTTCATCAAGAATGCTCTTGCAGCGCTCGTACAGCGCCTCGCCGCTTTCGGTCAGCGAGAGCCGGCGCGAGCTGCGGTTGAGCAACCGCGTGCCCAGATGCGCCTCCAGTTCATTGACGTAGCGGGTGACGTTGGCCGGTGAGGTATCGAGCGCATCGGCAGCGCGGGTAAAGCTGCCCCGGCTGACCACGGTGGCGAAGACTTCAAAAGCGCGCAATCGATCCATGTCGGCAATGCTCGATCGTTTATTAAAAGTGAATGATAGAACAATATTTGTTGTCTTCTTCGCAAAGTTGCTGAGGCATACAGTGGGCACATCGGCAAACGCAATGCGGCGCCGAGCTAAATCAACCCAAGGAGAAGATCATGTCCCGATTCAATGGCAAGACCGTACTGGTAACCGGTGGCAGCAGCGGCATCGGCCTGGCAACCGCTCAAGCGTTTGCCGCGCAAGGTGCCAAGGTCATCATCACCGGCCGCGACAGCGCCACGCTGGCCAAGGCACAAGACGTGCTCGGCGCAGATGCCCTGGTGCTGCAAAGCGATGCCGGCAGCAAAGCCGCTGCAAAACAACTGGCAAGCACGCTGCGCGAACGCGGCATTACGCTTGATGCGGTATTCCTGAATGCCGGTACCGCCCGCTTTGCCTCGCTGGAAGGTGCTGATGAGTCGCTGTGGGACCTGATTTTCGACGTCAACGTGAAAGGGCCGTTCTTTACCGTACAGGCGCTGCGCCCCTTGCTGAACCATGGTGCTGCCATCGTGCTCAATGGCTCGATCAATGCGCACATCGGCATGCCCAATTCCAGCATCTACGCCGCCAGCAAGGCAGCGCTGATTTCGTTTGCCAAAACGCTGTCGGCCGAGCTGGTCGGTGATGGTATCCGCGTCAACGTGGTCAGCCCCGGCCCGATCAGCACACCGCTGTATGGCAAGCTGGGCGTACTGGCCGAGCAGTTGTCCGAAGTTGCGGCCAGCATCCAGGCCCAGGTGCCGCTCAAGCGCTTCGGCACGCCGGAAGAGGTGGCCAGCGCCGTGACGTATCTGGCCGCGCCGGAATCGGCCTTCATCGTGGGTACCGAACTCATCATCGACGGTGGCATGAGCCAGCTATGAAGCGCATGCAGTAAACAACCGGCCTCCCGGCCAGTCTGGCACCCGGCATGCCCGGCACCCATGCCGGGTGCCCCAATGCCTGGCGCTGCCGCGCTGGCAAGACAGGTGAAGTTCGCTCAGCGCAAATTGGCCGGTGAGTGTTAAATGGTTTGCGAGTAGCGTTGCAAGGGGGGGGCCTGGCTCATCACCTTGCTTTCACGCAAGTGACGATCAAACTGCATGGCGATGTTGCGGATCAGCAGGCGGCCGCGCGGCAACACTTGCAGCAGGGCATCGTCCAGCACCAGCAGGCCGTCGTCCGCCAACATCGACAGCGCCTGCCATTCCTCTGCAAAGTAGCTGCGCGCGTCGATCTGCCACTCGGTCGAGAGCTGTTGCAGATCAAGGTGGAAGTGGCACATCAGCTGCTGGATCACGCTGCGGCGCAACAGGTCGTCGCGGCTCAGCGCAATGCCGCGCAACAGCGGCAGTTCACCCGCATCCAGCTGGGCGTAATAGCTGCCCAGGTCGCGCACGTTCTGGCTGTAGCTGCCGCCGATCTTGCTGATGGCCGATACACCCAGTGCCAGCAGGTCGATGTCGTCGCGCGTCGAATAACCCTGGAAGTTGCGCTGCAGCGTGCCCTTGCGCTGCGCATGTGCCAGCTCGTCGTCCGGCAGCGCGAAATGATCCATGCCGATATAGACGTAGCCAGCATTGGTCAGCCGGCGTATGGCCAGGCTGAGCAGGTCAAGCCGGGTATCCGGCGAGGGCAGCTCGGCGGCGTTGATCTGCCGCTGCGTCTTGAACAGATGCGGCATGTGGGCATAGTTGTACACCGACAGCCGATCCGGGCGTATCGCGATGACCTTATCCAGCGTGGCGGCAAAGCCGCCCAGCGTCTGACGTGGCAGTCCGTAAATCAGGTCGATCGACACCGACTTGAAACCGCAGCTGCGGGCCTCCTCGATGACGGCAACGGTTTCTGCCTCGCTCTGGATGCGGTTGACCGCATGCTGCACGACGGGGTCGAAATCCTGCACGCCCACGCTCATGCGGTTGAAGCCCAATGCAGCCAATTGCGCCACGGTTTCCGACCCGACCTTGCGCGGGTCGATCTCGATGGAAAACTCGCCCTCGGTCGCCGGTGTAAATGCGAAGTGCTCGCGCAGGCTGGCCATCAGTCGGGTCAGTTGCTGGTCGGTGAAATAGGTGGGGGTGCCGCCGCCGAAGTGCAGCTGCTCCACGCGGGCGCGGCCGGTGAACAGCGGCGCCTGCAGTGCGATTTCGCGCTCCAGGTAGTCCAGATACCGCGCCGCATGGCTGCGGTTGGCAGTGATGACCTTGTTGCAACCGCAGTAAAAGCACACGGTATCGCAGAAGGGGATGTGCACGTACAGCGAAAGCGGCCGTACTTGCTCGGCCGAAAAGCGGCGTTGCGTTTCGCTCAGGAATTGCGTCTGGTCGAAGCCGTTGCTGAAGCGGTCTGCGGTCGGATAAGACGTATAACGCGGGCCATTGCCGGCCAGGCGGGCAATCAATGCCTTGTCAAAATCGACGGCGTGAACGTCCTGTGCGGTGGAGTGCGGGTTGGGCATGACAGCGGCCTGCAATTGTACAGCCTGAAGCATGCGAGCACTGTGCGGCAGCCGCCTTGCGCAACATCAAACTTTGCTCACGCGCCGCCCGCGTAACCCAGCTGGCGCCACCCCTCGAAAACGGTAACGGCTACCGCATTGGACAGGTTGAGGCTGCGCTGGCCCGGACGCATGGGCAGGCGGATGCGCTGCTCGAGGGCGAACTGCTCAAGAATGTGCGCGGGCAGGCCAGCGGTTTCCGGGCCGAACACGAAGGCATCGCCCTCCTGGAAGGACAGCGTGTCAAAACGGCTGCTGCCCTTGGTGGTCATGGCAAACAGGCGGCGGCCGGGCAGGGCGGCCAGCAGCGCATCCCAGTTTTCGTGCACGTTCAGGCTGGCGTATTCGTGGTAATCCAGCCCGGCGCGCTTGAGCTTGCTGTCTTCCAGCTCGAAGCCCAGCGGCTTGACCAGATGCAGGCGGCAGCCGGTATTGGCGGCAAGGCGGATGATATTGCCGGTATTGGGCGGGATTTCCGGCTGGAACAGAACGATGTCGAACATGGGGGTCTACATTAACGGACGATTGGTGCGGCGCAAAAAGGGCTTGTGGCCGGGGACGGGGCTTGTCTAAGGTTCAGAGGGCCGAGCCTGCAAGCCGGAGGAAGTAATGGAACTTGTGCCCGCCGAATTGCTGATTGCCGCCGCCCATATGGCGATGAGTGATCATCTTACTCCCAGTCAGACGATGACCGTAGTGCTGCGCGCCATCGATCACGAATTGCGCGGGCCAGACGGCAAACCGTTCAACCCGGCGCGCACGGCCGGTATTGGCGAGGCCATTTATGCCGCCATGTTCGGTTATCCGCTGGCCTTGGTGGCGGACAGCAAGGCCGCCAGCGGCTGGCGCTGGCAGTCCAGCATACCTGAACATGGTTACGGCCCTGCGTTTCAGCAAAGCTTTCTGGATGCGCTGGTTGATGTGGGCGACCTGCGCCGCCGGCGTGCGGAACCCGCAGCCTGAAACGCACTCGCCGCAGGGCGTGGCAGGCTGCTAGAATCGGCGGCTGGTTTTGCCACGGATTAGTGCATGAACACCGCCACCCTGTTGATCAGCTGCCCGGACCGCAAGGGTCTTTCGGCCGCCATCGCCAATTTTCTGTATACCTACAACGCCAACATCATCCATTCGGACCAGCATCAGGACGAAAGCGAAAACCTGTTCCTGATGCGCGTCGAGTGGGATCTGGCCGACTTCACGCTGGACATGAATGCCTTCCAGCCGGCCTTCCAGCCGATTGCCGACCGCTTCGGCATGCACTGGCAGGTGGCCTTGTCGGCCCAGCGCACCCGGCTGGCGATTTTCGTGTCCAAATACGACCACTGCCTGGTTGACCTGCTGCACCGCTACAAGAGCGGCGAGCTGCATTGCGACATCCCGCTCATCATCTCCAACCACGAAGATTGCCGCGCGCTGGCCGATTTCTACGGCATTCCGTACCACGTGGTCGAGGTGACCAAGGACAACAAGGCCGAGGCCGAAGCACGCCAGCGCGAATTGCTGCAGGCGCACGGCGTCGATCTGATCGTGCTGGCGCGTTATATGCAGGTGCTCAGCCATGAGTTCACTGCTGCCTATCCGCAGCAGGTGATCAATATCCATCACAGCTTTTTGCCGGCTTTTGATGGCGCCAAGCCTTACCACCGTGCCTTTGCGCGCGGCGTGAAGCTGATCGGTGCCACCAGCCACTATGTGACCGAAGTGCTGGACGACGGCCCCATCATCGAGCAGGACGTGATCCGTATCTCGCATCGAGATGACGTGGACGAGCTGGTGCTCAAGGGCCGTGATCTGGAGCGCATCGTGCTGTCGCGTGCGGTGAAGTGGCATCTGGATCGCCGCGTGCTGGTGTACGCCAACAAGACCGTGATCTTCTCCTGATCGCCCGCGATATCCATTCATGACCGCATACCGCTACCGGGCCGTCGATCAGGCCGGCGCAGATCAGCGCGGCACCATCGAGGCCGATTCGCCACGGCTGGCGCGACAGGCCCTGCGCGAACAGGGCGTATGGGTGAGCGAGCTGACCGAGGTTGCCGCCAGCAGCGGTGCGCGCGGCCAGCGGCTGAGCACGGCGCAGCTGGCGCTGCTGACGCGCCAGTTCGCCACCTTGCTTGATGCAGGGCTGAATATCGAACAGGCACTGGTGGTGCTGGGCGAGCAAAGCGAAAACGACAAGGAAAAGCGCCTGGTGGCTGCGCTGCGCAGCGAGATTTTGAGCGGCGCATCGCTGTCCAGCGCGCTGTCGCGCCATCCGTCGGCATTCCCGGAGCTGTATCGCACCATCGTGGCCGCCGGCGAGGAGTCGGGCAAGGCGGCGGCGGTGATGGACCGGCTGGCCGATTATCTGGAAGCACGCTCGGCGCTGGCCTCCAAGGTGATGCTGGCCTTCATCTACCCGATCGTGGTGATGGTGGTGTCGGCCATGGTCATCGTCGGCCTGCTCACCTGGGTGGTGCCGCAGATGGTGACGGTATTCCAGAGCGCCAAGCAGACGCTGCCTTTCCTCACCCGTGCGTTGCTGTGGACCAGCAATTTCGTGCGTGATTGGGGTGGCATCGTGTTCCTGCTGCTGTTGCTGGCCGGTTTTGGCGGCTGGCGCGCATTGAAAAATCCGCAGGTGAAACGTGGTTTTCATGCGTGGAAGTTACGCTTGCCGTTGTTTGGCCGGTTCGAGCTGGCGGGCAACACCGCACGGCTTGCGTCCACACTGGCCATCCTGGTGGGCAGCGGCGTGCCCTTGCTGAATGCCTTGCAGGCAGCGGCGGGTGTGCTGTCCAACCTCACCCTGCGCGATGCGGTGGCCGAGGCGGCACGGCAGGTGCGTGAAGGCGCGGTGCTGTCGCGCGCGCTCGCGCAGTCGCGCCTGTTTCCGCCGGTGCTGGTGCATCTGGTCGGCAGCGGCGAGGCCACTGGCCGGCTGGAGACCATGCTGGACAAGGCGGCGGCACAGCAATCGCAGGAGCTGGAAAACCGCGTCGCCACGTTTACCAGCCTGCTCGGCCCCTTGATGGTGTTGCTGATGGGCGGCGTGGTGCTGCTCATCGTGCTGGCCATCCTGCTGCCGGTCTTCGAAATGAATCAACTGGTCAAATGAACCCGCGCCGTTGGCCATGGTCAACGGCGCATCCGTCATTGAAATCTTGAGGAAGTGTCGTGATGAAAAAGCAGCGCGGTTTTACGCTGATCGAAATCCTGGTGGTGATCACCATTCTGGCCATTCTGGGCGCGCTGATCGTACCCAAGATCATGGATCGCCCCAACGATGCGCGCGTGACTGCGGCCAAGCAGGATATCGGTTCGGTGATGCAGGCGCTCAAGCTGTACAAGCTGGATAACGGCCGTTTTCCGACCACCGAGCAGGGCCTGAACGCGCTGGTGCAAAAGCCCAGCAGCCCGCCCGTGCCGGGTAACTGGAAGAACGGCGGCTATCTGGAAAAGCTGCCTAAAGACCCGTGGGGCAAGGACTACATTTATCTGAATCCGGGCCTGCACGGTGAAATCGACGTGATGAGCTACGGTGCCGATGGCCAGGCCGGCGGTGAGGGCTACGACGCCGATCTGGGCTCGTGGATGCTTTGAGCCGCGTAGATTCATGCGTCGTAATGGCTTCACCCTGATTGAAATCCTCGTCACGCTGGGCATCGTCGCCATCGTGCTGGGGGTTGCCGTGGTACGACTGGGTGAATCGGATGGCCGCGTTGTTGCGCGTGAGGCACAGCGCTTGGCGCTGCTGCTGGACGACGCGCGTGATGAGGCCATCAATGGTGGCCGCGCGCTGGCGTGGAGCAGCGACGGGCGCGGCTATCAGTTCTGGCTGCAGGACGAGCAGAACAACTGGCAGGTATACGCCACACAGGACGAATTCCGCCCGCGCACCTTGCCCGAGGGGATGCAGGTGCAGCACCAGCAGGTGAGCCTGCGTGATCAGCCGCTGGGCGAGCGCATCGTGTTCGAGCCTTCGGGGGTGAACCAGCCCTTCCACATGGAGCTGCTGCTGGGTGAGCAGCAATGGCGGCTGGACGGCGACGTGATGGGGCAGGTGAGCGCCAGCGCCGTGGAGGCCGCGCATGACTGAGCGTGTGCGTGGCTTTACCCTGATCGAAGTGCTGGTGGCGCTGGCCGTGCTGGCGATTGCGCTGGCCGCCGCGATGAAGGCCACCAGCAGCAGCGTGAGCACTGCCGAAGAGTTCCGCCAGCGCACCTTGGCCGGCTGGGTGGCGCAGAATCGCTTGAATGAAATGACCGCACGTGCCGATTTCCCTGTCATCGGCCGTACCGAGGGCAAGGAGGAACAGGCCGGCCACAGTTTCACCTGGCGCATCGAAACCAGTGCCTCGCCCAATCTGAGTTTCCGTCGGCTGGAAATCAGCGTTTATGACAGTGGCAACGACCAGCATGCGCTGGCCACGCTCGTGAGTTACCTTGCCAATGCGCCGCACTGATTCTGCCGGGTTCACGCTGCTGGAAGTGCTGATCGCACTGACGGTTTTTGCCATCCTGACCCTGGTGGCGTATCAGGGCTTGTCGCGCATTGCCGATACCAAGCTGCGGCTGGATGAAGAGGCGCAGCGCTGGCGTAGCCTGTCGCTGGTGCTGGATCGTTTTGAAGAAGACGCCACGCAAGTCATCAACCGGCCATGGCGCGATACCGGCGGCACCTTGCAGGCAGCGGTGCTGGGCGGGGCCGAGGCGGCCAATGCCGGCCAGCCGGTGCTGGAGCTGGTGCGGGTAGGGCGTGACCGCGATCCTTATCACGTGGCGTATCGCCTGAAGGACGGCCGGCTGGAAATGCTGCAGTGGGATAGTCTGGATCTGGCGCCGCGCGCCGAGCCGCAGGCTTATGTACTGATGCCCGATGTGGAACGCTTTGCCGTGTGGTTTCTCGACGCCGACAACACCTGGCAGGCCAACTGGCCGTATCGCCAGCCCGGCGGCAAGGTGGCCAGCCTGACCCCGCCGCGTGGCATCAAGGTACAGCTCACGCGCAAGGGCGAGCCCATGGTTGAACGGATTTACGCGCTACCATGAAGACCAAAACCTTGAGCCGCAGCCGCTCGCCGCGCCGGCAGGCCGGCATTGCCATCATCACTGCCGTATTGACCGCCGCGCTGGTGGCGGCGCTGGTGGCATGGATGGTCTGGCGCCAGCAATTGTGGTTCCGCCAACTGGAAAACCAGTTCGATCAGGCCGAAGCACGCGGCGTGGCACGCGCAGGGCTGCAGATGGCGCGGCTGACTTTGCGCGACGATGCGCGCAACAATCAGGTCGATCACTTGCTCGAACCGTGGAACATCCCGATTCCGTCCATCCCGGTGGAAAAAGGCCGCGTGGGTGGACGGGTGCTCGACCAGCAGGGCAAGTTCAACCTCAACAATCTTGCGCCGGCCGGGCAGGTGAACGAAGAGCAGGTCAAGGCGGCGCAGCGGCTGTTCCGCCAGCTCGGGCTGGGCGAGGAGCTGGTGAACGCGATTGTCGATTGGGAAGACAACGACAGCATCACCCGTTACCCCGGCGGCGCCGAAGACCTTGAATATCTGGGCAAGAACCCGCCATACCGCGCGGCCAACCAGCCGCTGACCGATATGGACAACCTGTTGCGCGTGCAGGGTTTCAACCGCGAAATCGTCGCCAAGCTGGCGCCGTACGCCACGGCGCTGCCGCAGTTCACGCCGGTCAACGTCAACTTTGCCAGTGCCGAAGTGCTGGCTGCGGTTATCCCCGAGCTGGGGCTGCCGCAGGCGCAGGCCGTGGTGTCGCGCCGGGCTGGCAAGTATTTCGAAACCATCGACGACTTCACCAAGGCCCTGCCGGAAAAGGCCCGCAACAGCATCGTCGCCGGCACCCTTGCGGTGCAGACGCGCTATTTCCTCAACGAGATCGATGCCCAATTCGGCCGGGTGACCGTACGCTATGCCGCGCTGCTGGAGCGCAACGGCACCGACGTGCCGCATGTGGTCTGGATGAAGCGGCGCTGACGCGCCTTGGGCTTTTGCTGCCGTTTGTTGTTGGTGAACTGCTGCCAAGAGTCCGGCAGAGCCGGGCTCTCACCGGTGTTGGCAGGTGATGCCCCGGCGCTCGCCGATTGATTCCACACCCCCGCCCTCGCCGCCGCGAGGGAGCCTCGCTGACGCTCGTTCGCGGCATGAATCGGGTGTTGCTAAGGTTGTGCCATCAAATCGCTGCTCGCGTTTGAACATGGTTAACAAAACCGAGCCACCTGTGTGAGCTGACTTGCCAGACGCCTTGTATCTGACCGCGCTTTGCACGTCTTGCCAGTACGATTTCACCGGATTTTGGCAGGCGCTCTTCACGGGCTGAAGGCTGATCTCAACCCCCGCTTCGTCGGCGCAACAGCGTTCTGCCACAATCGCGTGGTACAATCGCAGGTTAATGATTAACCATGCATCGAGTCCCCAATGACGCGCGCGCTTCGCAACATCGCCATTATTGCCCACGTTGACCACGGCAAAACCACACTGGTCGACCAACTTCTTCGCCAATCCGGTACCTTCCGCGAAAACCAGCAGGTTGACGAGCGCGTGATGGATTCCAACGATCTTGAAAAAGAACGTGGCATTACCATTCTGGCCAAGAATACCGCCATCGAATATGAAGGCACCCACATCAACATCGTTGATACCCCGGGGCACGCCGACTTCGGTGGTGAAGTAGAACGCGTACTGGGCATGGTGGACGGCGTGCTGCTGCTGGTTGACGCCGTTGAAGGCCCGATGCCGCAAACCCGTTTCGTGACCAAGAAGGCACTGGCGCTGGGCCTGAAGCCGATCGTGGTCATCAACAAGGTAGACCGTCCGGGCGCACGTCCTGACTGGGTGCTGGACCAGACCTTCGACCTGTTCGACAAGCTGGGCGCTACCGACGAGCAACTCGACTTCCCGATCATCTACGCGTCGGGTCTGAACGGATTTGCCAAGCTTGAACTGGATGAAACCTCGGACAATATGCGTCCGCTGTTCGAAACCGTACTCAAGCATGTACCGTCGCCCCCGGGCGATGCCGATGCGCCGCTGCAACTGCAACTCGCTGCGCTGGATTACTCCACCTACACCGGCCGTCTGGGCGTGGGCAAGGTAGTGAACGGCCGCATCAAGCCGGGCCAGCAAGTTGTGGTGATGAACCATGACGAGCAAGTGGCATCGGGCCGCATCAACCAGGTGCTGGGTTTCCAGGGTCTGGAGCGCGTGCCGGTTGAAAGCGCCGAAGCGGGCGACATCATCATCATCTCGGGTCTGGACGATATCGGTATCGGCGTCACCATCTGTGACAAGGAAAACCCGGTTGGCCTGCCGGTGCTGGGTGTGGACGAGCCGACGCTGAACATGGACTTCATGGTCAACACCTCGCCGCTGGCAGGTACCGAAGGCAAGTTCGTGACCTCGCGCCAGATTCGCGACCGCCTGACCAAGGAACTGCTGACCAACGTGGCGCTGCGTGTTGAAGACACTGCCGATGCTGATATCTTCCGCGTGTCGGGCCGTGGTGAACTGCACCTGACCATCCTGCTGGAAAGCATGCGTCGCGAAGGCTTCGAAATGGCCGTGGCCAAGCCGCGCGTCGTTTACAAGGAAATCAATGGCCAGAAGTGCGAGCCGTACGAAAACCTGACCATCGACCTGGAAGACGAACACCAGGGCGGCATCATGGAAGAAATCGGTCGTCGCCGTGGCGAGCTGACCAATATGGAATCGGATGGCCAGGGCCGTACCCGTCTGGAATACCACATTCCGGCACGTGGCCTGATCGGCTTCCAGTCCGACTTCATGACCATGACCCGCGGCACCGGCCTGATGAGCCACGTGTTCGACGACTATGCACCGGTCAAGCCGGACATGCCGGGCCGTCACAACGGCGTGCTGATCTCGCAAGACAACGGCGAAGCCGTGGCCTACGCACTGTGGAAGCTGGAAGACCGCGGCCGCATGTTCGTCAGCCCGGGCGACAAGCTGTACGAAGGCATGATCATTGGTATCCACAGCCGCGACAACGATCTGGTCGTGAACCCGATCAAGGGCAAGCAGTTGACCAACGTGCGTGCCTCGGGCACCGACGAAGCCGTGCGCCTGACCACCCCGATCAAGCTGTCGCTGGAATCGGCCGTGGAATTCATCGACGATGATGAACTGGTCGAGATCACCCCGCAGTCGATCCGTATCCGCAAGCGTTTCCTGCAAGAGCACGAGCGTCGCCGTGCTGCCAAGTCCGAAGGCTGATCGCCGACGGCAAAGAAAACGGGGCCTGGTGCCCCGTTTTTTGTAACTGCAATCCCGGAGTGTGAGCGATGAAGGACAACGACGCCGACAAGGTAAGAGTGGACAAGTGGCTGTGGGCTGCGCGCTTTTACAAGACGCGCTCGCTGGCCACCGACGCAGTCGAAGCCGGCCATGTGCACCTGAATGGCGAGCGCCCCAAGCCGGCGCGTGCGCTCAAGCCGGGTGACCGCCTGCGCATCTATGCCACGCACGGCGAGTTCGAGGTGGTGGTCAAGGGGCTGTCCGGCCAGCGCGGCCCGGCTGCCGTGGCGGTCACGCTGTATGAAGAAACGCCGGAAAGCCTGGCGCGGCGCGCGCAGAGCAAGGAATTGCAGGCCATGGCCCCCCATTTCGACCATCCGGATGTGAAGGGGCGGCCCACCAAGAAATGGCGGCGCGAGCTGAGCCAGTTTCAGCGCAAGCAGGGGCGGGATTGAGTGGTCTGCCACAGTCGGTGTCCGGCAGACGGGCGGTGTCGGGCATTTCGCAAATTAGTCGCTAAACTGTAAGCATCATTTCGTAAGAAAGCGTTTTCTTTATGTTGGATATCGCCAGTCGACCCATACTTGCCCTTTGTGCCGATGCCGAGGTCGGCACCATGCTGGCAGACGGTCTGGTGTCGTTTGGCTTTGACTGCCGCGTGTTCCAGCGCCCGGCCGCCTTGCTGGTGGCGCTGGCCGAATCGCAGCCGCTGGCCGTGCTGCTGGATGATGCAGGGCTGGAAAGCGGCCTGGCCATGCAGGAGCTGGTGCAGCGCCTGTCGCGCATCGGCAACTGGCCCATGGTGCTGCTGTCCGGCTCGCAAACCATCGTCAGCCAGATTCAGCTCTTGCGCGCCGGGGTGAGCGATTTCATTGCCAAGCCGTGCGATGCCAGCAAGCTGGCCGACCGGCTGGATGCGCTGCTGGAAAACAACGAGCCGGTGCCCTACCGCGTCTTGGTGGTTGATGATTCGGTGGCTTCCGGCCACTGGGCGCAAAAGATGCTTGAGCAGAGCGGCATGCAGGCCAAGCATATCCAGGATCCGCTGGAAATCTTCCTGTGGCTGCAGCGCTACAAGCCCGATCTGGTGCTGATGGACATCTACATGCCCAGCTATACCGGGGACGAGATTGCCCGCATCGTGCGCCAGCATCCGCAATACGACGGCTTGCCTATCGTGTTCCTCTCCACCGAAACGCGGCTGGGGCATCAGTTGTCGGCACGGCGCATGGGCGGCGAGGATTTTCTGGTCAAGAACAACGACGTCGAGCACCTGATTTCCACCGTCACCATCGTGGCCGATCGCTATCGCAGGCTGCGCCGCGCGCTGACGCGCGACAGCCTGACCGGCTTGCTCAGCCACACCCACTTTACCAACCGGCTGCAGTCCGAGTTGTTCCTTGCCACGCAAAGCAACCGACCGCTGGCGCTGGCGATGATAGACATCGACCACTTCAAGCACGTCAACGACAACCACGGTCACCTGACTGGTGATGCCGTGATCAAGAGCTTGGCACGCTTGCTGCGCCATGCTGCAGCCGAGCCCGATCTGGTCGGCCGCTACGGTGGCGAGGAATTCTGCGTGATCCTGCCCGATACCAGTCTGATCCGCGCCGCGCAAAAGGTGGACGAGTGGCGCGAGCGCTTTACCGCCATCAGCCATATCGCGCCGGATGCACGTTTTACGTCCAGCTTCAGTGCCGGCGTGGCCGTGTTCGAGCCGGGCATGACGGTGCGCGACCTGATCGAGCAGGCCGACCAGGGGCTGTATCGTGCCAAGGAGGCCGGGCGCAATCAGGTTGGTCTGGCCAAGATGCCCGGCCAGCGCTAGGTTTTGCTTGTGGCCGGGGGCACGCCTGGCGCGAAGCCTGCTGCATTGCGGGTTGGCGGCGCAGCGCGTGCGTGCTCAAATAGCGGCTTTACCGCTTTTGGCGCTTGCCATTCATGACAGCCACTTCGCCCATCCAGTATCGCATCGTTCCTGCTGATCTTGCCGCGCACCTGTTCCGGGTGACGCTCACCATTGCGCAGCCGGCTGCGGACGGCCAAGCGGTGTGGTTGCCGGTGTGGATACCGGGCAGTTATCTGGTGCGCGAGTTTGCCCGCAACATCGTGGCGATCCGCGCCTATGACGGCGAGCGCGTACCAGTGGCGCTGACCAAACTGGACAAACACCGCTGGCAGGCCGCGCCGTGCAGCGGCACGCTGACCTTGGAATACGAGGTGTATGCCTTCGATCTGTCGGTGCGCGGCGCTTATCTGGACGAGGCACGCGGCTTTTTCAACGGCACCAGCGTGTTCCTGGCGGTGGCGGGGCAAGAGACCATGCCGGCCGACGTCGAACTGGTGGCGCCCGAGGGCATCGCCAACTGGCGCGTGGCCACGACGTTGCCACAGGCAGGGGCCGCAGACGGCGCATTCGGCCGCTACTACGCTGCCAATTACGATGAACTGATCGATCACCCGGTCGAGTTGGGCGATTTCACCCAGGCCACCTTTACCGCCTGCGGCGTGCCGCACGATATCGTGCTTGCCGGCCGCCATCGGGCCGACATGGCGCGGCTGCAGGCTGATCTGACGCGCATCTGCGAATACCAGATCAAGCTGTTTGGCGAGCCAGCCCCGTTTAGCCGCTATGTGTTCATGACCATGGTGACCGGCGATGGCTACGGCGGGCTGGAGCACCGCGCCTCGACCGCCTTGCTGGCCAGCCGCGACGATCTGCCGCTGGCGCATGAAACCAGCATCAAGACCGGCTATCGCCAGTATCTGGGCCTGTGCAGCCACGAGTATTTTCACAGCTGGAACGTCAAGCGCATCAAGCCGGCCGCCTATGCGCCGTACGACCTCACGCAAGAGAACTACACCCGGCTGCTGTGGGCGTTCGAGGGCATTACCTCGTATTACGACGACCTCACCCTGGTGCGCTGCGGCTTGATCGCGCAGCAGGATTACCTCGACCTGCTGGCGCAGACCATGACGCAGGTAGAGCGCGGCGCAGGCCGCCTCAAGCAGACGCTGGAAGAAGCCAGCCTCGACGCCTGGGTGAAGTACTACCGCCAGGACGAAAACAGCCCCAATGCGCTGGTCAGCTACTACACCAAGGGTGCGCTGGTGGCTGCTGCACTCGATCTCACCATACGCAAGCGCAGCAGTGGCGCCAGGAGCCTGGACGACGTCATGCGCGCGCTGTGGCAACGCTATGGCAAGGACTTTGCTACGCAAGGGCAGGGCGTGGCCGAGCGTGATTGGGAGCAGGTCGCGCAAGACGCCACCGGCCTCGACCTGCGCGATTTCTTCGATCTGGCGCTGCGCTCCACCCAGCCGCTGCCGTTGGGCGAACTGCTGAACGAAATCGGTGTGCAGACGCAATTGCGCGCCAGCGCAGGTGGCAGCGACAAGGGCGGCTGGAAAGAGATCGCCGCGCCCGGCAACAGCATCGGCGCCAAGCTGGCGGCCGAGGCCGGCGGCATCAAGCTCACCCAGGTGCTGGATGGCGGTGCGGCGCGTGCAGCGGGTCTGTCGGCTGGCGACGTGCTGGTGGCATGGGATGGCTTGCGCGTGAGCATGGGCAATCTGGATGCGCTGCTGGGCGGCACGCCGGCCGGCAGCACGGTGGAAATCCACGCCTTCCGCCGTGATGAACTGATCGTGCGCAAGCTGGTGGTGCAGACCGCCGCTGTCGATAGCTGGGGCCTGCGTGCGCCTGCGGCCGATGCAGCGGGCAGGGCCGCGCTGGATGCCTGGCTGGGCGGCCACTGACCCTGCTGGCGGTGCAGTACGTGTTGTACTGCCCGCGCTTTGCGCGCCTTGCCGGCACCACTGCGCCGGGTTTCGCCGCGTAAAAATTGATGGGGATGACTGGATGATCGATCAGTCATTAAAAATTCGTCTAGACGTCACGTCGATGTAACGATCACTTTCTAGACTGCGCTCCGTTCATCTCAAAAACGCACACGGAGTGCAGCATGAAAATCCGCAACCTTCTTCTCGCGCTGGGCATGGCATCGGTGACCGCTGCTGCGCTGGCCGACAGCACCATCACTGTTTACACCGCACTGGAAGCCGACCAGATCAAGGCCTACCAGGAAAAGTTCGAGCAGGAAAACCCGGGCGTCAAGATCAAGTGGGTGCGTGACTCCACCGGCATCATCACCGCCAAGCTGCTGGCTGAAAAGGCCAACCCGCAAGCCGACGTGGTAATGGGCCTGGCCGCATCGTCGCTGCTGGTGCTGGAGAAGGAAGGCATGCTGCAAGCCTACGCCCCCAAGGGCGTGGAAAAGCTCAGCAAGGGCTACGTTGACGCCGCCAACCCGCCGGCATGGGTGGGCATGGACGTATGGGGCGCCACCATCTGTTTCAACACTGCCGAAGCCGCCAAGCAAGGCCTGAAGAAGCCGGAAAGCTGGAAAGACCTGCTCAAGCCGGAATACAAGGGCAAGATCGTCATGCCGAACCCGGCCTCGTCGGGCACCGGCTACTTCGATGTATCGGCTTGGTTGACCGTATTCGGCGAGAAGGGCGGCTGGGACTACATGGACAAGCTGCACGAAAACATCGGCCAATACGTGCACTCCGGCTCCAAGCCGTGCAAGCAAGCCGCTGCTGGCGAATTCCCGATCGGCATCTCGTTTGAATACCGCGCTGCCAAGCTGAAGGAAGGCGGTGCACCGCTGGACCTGGTATTCCCGAAGGAAGGCCTGGGCTGGGATCTGGAAGCCACCGCCATCATGAAGGGCACCAAGAACCTGGACGCCGCCAAGAAGCTGGCCGACTGGTCTGCCTCGCGCTCGGCCAACGAACTGTATGAAAAGAACTTCGCCATCGTCGCCATGCCGGGCGTAGCCAAGCCGAACCAGTTCATCCCGGGCAACTACGAGCAACTGCTGGTGAAGCAAGACCTGAAATGGTCGGCCAACAACCGCGACAAAATCCTGGCCGAATGGACCAAGCGTTACGACAGCAAGTCGGAACCCAAGAAGTAAATTGGTCTGGTTATGGTGTAAAGCAAAACCCCGCGTGAGCGGGGTTTTGCTTTGTAGCGGCCCATGCTGCCTTGACACTTTGCAGGGTGCTTTTTCCTCTATGAAGTGCCGGTATCGGCTGAGGTGGATGCCTGCCGCAAGTTGCGGCGCTCAGCGCCTGCGATTCCTGACTTGCTTTGCATAAATAGTTTCCCAAGTGGAAAACTATTCTGTTAAAGTTTCCCACATGGAAAACTATTCGACATCGCTCAATGGCGCTTTCCACGCCTTGGCCGACCCCACCAGGCGCGCAGTGATCGCGAGGCTGGGCAGAGGCCCCGCATCGATCAAGGAGCTTGCGGAACCATTCGGCGGCGGGCTGCCTTCGTTTCTGAAGCACATCAAGGTGCTCGAAAGCAGTGGCTTGATCGCATCAGAGAAGGTAGGCCGGGTGCGAACCTGCACGCTCAGGCGTGAAAACCTGGCTGCTGCCGAGAAGTGGTTCGACGAGCAACGCGCAGTCTGGGCGAGCCGGTATGAAAATCTGGACCAGTTGTTAACTCACTTGAAAGGCGAAAATGATGAAAGCTGAGCTTCAATTTGACTTCCTTGTTAACAAAGAGAAAAACACCATCACGATCAAACGCGAGTTTGCTGCCAAACGATCACTGGTTTGGGACTGCTACACCAAGAGTGAATTGCTCGATCGGTGGTTTGCGCCCAAACCGTTGACGACGAAAACCAGCTTTATGGATTTTCGTGCAGGAGGGTATTGGCTCTATGCGATGGTGGAACCCAATGGCCAGGAATACTGGGGCCGCATGGATTATCAAACGATCAGCCCCATCGACAATTACACGGCGCTGGACGGCTTTTGTGATGACACCGGCGCGCTCAATCCTGCCTTGCCCAGATCCAGATGGGATGTCACATTCTCGGAAGCTGCGACCTATACGCTGGTCGAGACGGTGGTTTCCTATGCATCGGCTGAAGCCCTGCAGCAAGTGATCCAGATGGGGCTGAAGGAAGGTCTGGCCTCGACGCTGGAGCGCCTGGACGAACTGCTTGCCACCTTCAACTGAGCACGAGAGGAGCGACCCGATGTCCACGCCCCGACACAATCCCAAGGTGGATGCCTATGCAGAACAGGCCGAAGACTTTGCCAAGCCCGTCTTTGCCCACCTGCGCAATTTGATCCACGCCGCCTGCCCCGAGGTCGTTGAGCAGATCAAATGGGGGATACCGCATTTCGACTACCACGGCGACATGATGTGCATTTTTGCGGCTTACAAAAAGCACTGCGCCTTTACGTTCTACAAGGACGCGTTGATGGGCGATGCGCGTCTCAAGGCCAATGGTGACCTTGCTGCCGCCAAGCGTTTCATGGGCAAGCTGACCTCGCTGGCGGATCTGCCGCCAGACCAGGAGTTAACTTCCTGGATCAAGGAGTCGATGGCGCTCAATGAGCAGGGCGTCAAAGTGCCGGTACGTGAATTCAGAACGCCCAAGGAAGTCGGCATGCCTGCCGCATTTGCCGAAAAGCTTCAGGCCAACCCGCAGATCATAAAGATTTTCGAGAGCAAATCGGCATCGTTTCAAAAGGAATACAACATCTGGATCGGCGAAGCCAAGACCGAGGCAACGCGTGACAAGCGCATCGATGAGGCACTTGCCTGGATTGCGGAGGGCAAGGGACGCTTCTGGAAGTATGCCAAGTAGGCCTCGTCTGTTGCCCGGTGTTAGCGGTGCCCGGATCGCGGCTTCCATAACAGGGAAGCCGCCATTCACGACCGGGGGAAACGGATGGTGAGCAGACGTTGGAGTCTTGATAGCCAAGCTCTGCATCAGCAGAGTGATCGTATAAGAGGCCTTGTGCGGGACATTGCCCGGTTCAATAAATGGGCTTCCGCTGCCAACTACCAGCTATCGTTACTCCCACTATCCGACGACCCGCTATCAGAGCTGCCGCTGCTATCACTGCTCCAGTGCAGCAGAGCAACTACACCGCCTGGGTGGCCAATACCCCGGTTGCGTTCAAGTTCACCAACGCCAAGGCGTATGTGAAATACCGCTTGAATGTGTCGGCCAATGCCGGTGGCGCCCGCCTGGCGCTGGCCAAGCTGGTGCTGCAATCCAACCCGGTGCGCCACGTCAATGTCGATTTCAATCAGGACGGCAAGACCGATATTGCGGTCTGGCGGCCCTCCACCGGGCAATGGCTGATCCGTCAGAGCAGCACCGGCAACGTGGTATCGGTGTTCTGGGGCGGGCAGTGGGCGGGCAAGCCCGTCGTTGGCGATTACGATGGCGACGGCAAGACCGATCTGGCGCTGTGGAACCCTAACAGCGGCAACTGGAATATCCACTACAGCGGCGGCAGCCCGGATGCGGTGATCCAGTGGGGTACCAATGGCGATATCCCGGTGCCGGCGATGTATACCCACTAGGGCCTGTTAACACTTATTTCACGCTTGCGTTCGGGGTAGTTCGGGATGGAGCGCAAGG
>NZ_FWXD01000012.1:79017-142343 GCF_900176275.1 Andreprevotia lacus DSM 23236
GCCTTGGCAATAACCGGTTATTGCCTGCGTTGCGTGCCTTGTAGCTGACCTCTTTGCGGCCCAGCGCAAGCGCGAAATAAGTGTTAACAGGCCCTAAACCCCGTCATTGAGATCGCACGCCATACGGTGAGCAATATCCAAAGTACTGGGTTGGCCTAAGGCCCGCCCGGTACTTTGGTCTGCGCGTAGGCTGCGGTCACTCAAGGCCGCCAGCCAGCGTCTGATCTGTGCCGGTCGTTGATGGCACGGTGCTCAGATCACCACCGATATTGCGATACACCGCCATGCTGTCGTTCAGCTGGCGGTAGCGGTTTTCTGCCCAGGCGCCTTCGGCATTGTGGCGCGCAGATTGTTGGTCCAGCCATTCCTTGAGGCTGCCGCTGCCGGCCTGATAGCGCCGTGCGGCTTCGGTTTCGGCCAGTTGTGCTTGCTGGCGGGCGGTCTGTAGCAACGGTTCGCGCGCCAGATCGTGCTGGCGGGCGGAGAGGGCGATTTCGGTATCGGCCAGTGCCTGATAGAGCGCGTGGCGGAAGCGCACGGCGGCGATGTCGTAATCGGTCTGGACGGTTTGCAGGGTCAGTTTGTTGCTGCGCGAGTGCAGGAAAGGCAGCGTGACGGTGGCGCCCAAAGTCGCAATCGGGTGGCTGAACACATCCAGCAGCGCGCTGCTGCTGCCGCCCAGTTTGCCGGTCAGCGTAAAGGCGGGGTAGAAACTGAGGCGGGTGGAGTCGACGTGGGCCAGGCTGGCGCGCAGCCGCCATTCGGCCGCTTGCAGGTCGGGCCGGCGCGAGAGCACTTCGGCAGGTATGCCGGCGGGGATATCGGGTGCGTTTTGTTCGGCCAGTGCGCGTGGTGCCGGCAGCGTGCTTTGCGGCGGCTGGTTGGCCAGCAATGCCAGCGTGTATTGCGTGGCGGCACGCTGTTGCTGCCAGCTGCTGAGGTCGGCCTGCCGCTCGGCCAGCGCTTGGGCGGCTTGGGCGGCTTCCAGCCGGCCGGCATCGCTGTCGGCACGGCCGGGCAGCAGGGTGATGATGCGCTCTGCATCGCGCACGTCCTGTTGCGCATGATCCAGCCGGTGGTCGAGATAGGCGAGCTGCCAATACAGCTGTGCCGTGGTGCCGATCAGGCTGAGTGCCACGGCCAATCTGTCTTGCGCGGTGGCGTTGACTTCCCACGCGCTCTCGTCGCGCTGGCTGGCCAGTTGCCCCCACAGATCAAGCTCGTAGCTGGGGGTGAGCGAGGCATTGTAGTTTTGCGAGCCGGCGCCCAGCGGGTTGAGCGGCTTGCTGATGCTGGCATCGCCGCTGGCGCCGAAGTTGGGCGCTAGCTCGGCATCGAGCAAGCCGGCTTGCAGCCGGGCGCGGCGCAGATTGAGGGTGGCCACGGCCAGATCGGCGTTGTTGCGCAGCACGGTGTCGATCAGTGTATCGAGCTGCGGGTCGCCAAACTTCGTCCACCAGCGCGTGCCTTGCAGCTGTTGACGATCCGGGGCCGCGTTCTGCCATTGCGCAGGCACGGCCACCGCCGGGCGCTGGTAAGGCGTTTGCGAGTCTGTTGCGCACCCGCTGAGCAAGCCCAGACCGAGCACGCAGGGTGCGAGGATGCGGATCGTGCGCATACCTTGGCCTCTGCGGAGTGTGCTTAAGCGCGGGTTGCGCCAGCAAAAACCGAATGCCACTGCTATCAGCGTGGCACAGCTGCAGCCAACTTCAACACCACGCGCCGGCCGTCAGCTTTGTGCCGCCAGGCGTAGCAAACAGGCGCCCGCAATGCGGTTGTGCTTGCTTTTTGCACTTGTGATCCTGGAGATGGTATAGATGATTGGTGCGATGTATGCGCAAGTCGTCTAGACGTCATGAGCGCGTAACACGGGATGTCTAGACTGCCGGCATTCCCGTATTCGAACCATGAACATGCCCCTCACCTGGCTGCAACTCGAATCGCTGCTGATCGGTAGCGCTGCCTCTCTCTACGGTGGTGAAGCCGTTTCCCAGCTTGAGCACGCACTGCAAAGCGCGCAGTGCGCCGAGCGCGATGGCGCCGATGCTGCGCTGGTGACGGCTGCGCTGCTGCACGACGTCGGCCATCTGGTCACCGGTCAGGCCGACGATGAGCTGGCGCGCGGCATTGATGATCGCCACGAGCAGACCGGCGTGGCCGCGCTGAGCAAGCTGTTCGGCAACAACGTGCTGGCGCCGATTGCGCTGCATGTGTCGGCCAAACGCTACCTGTGCGCGACCGAGCCGGGCTATGCCAGCAGCCTGTCGCCCGCTTCGCTGCTGTCGCTGCAGTTGCAGGGCGGAGTGATGAGTGCAGAGGAAACAAGCCGCTTTGCCGCCAACCCGCATGCCGATGCTGCCGTGGCGCTGCGCCGCTGGGATGACGAGGCCAAGGTGGTGGGCCTGCCCACGCCGTCTTTGTCGCATTACCTCGCGCTGGCCCGCAGCGTATCCATCTGCCCGACCGTTCAAGCGAGTGCTGCTGCATGAAAGCCGATTTCCCTGTTTCCACGACCACCGCAACCGAGCTGCTGCGCGTGGATGGCATTGCCAAGCGTTTTGGCGAATTCTCGGCGCTGTCCGGCATCGACCTGACCGTGCGCAAGGGCGAGTTCCTGTGCCTGCTCGGCCCGTCGGGCTGCGGCAAGACCACCCTGCTGCGCATCATTGCCGGTCTGGAAGTGCCGACTGCCGGCAGCCTGCAGCTGAACCAGCGCGACGTAACCCGCTTGCCGCCCAGCGAGCGTGATTACGGCATCGTATTTCAGAGCTATGCGCTGTTCCCCAATCTGAATGTGGCCGACAACATCGCCTATGGCCTGAAGGGCCGCCGCGAGGACAAACTGCGCCGCGTGAATGAGCTGCTGGACCTGATCGGCCTGGCCGGCATCGACGCCAAGTTCCCGGCGCAGTTGTCGGGTGGCCAGCAACAGCGCGTGGCACTCGCGCGTGCGCTGGCCACCTCGCCCGGCCTGCTGCTGCTGGACGAGCCGCTGTCGGCGCTCGATGCCCGCGTGCGCGAACACCTGCGCCGCGAGATCAAGGCGCTGCAGCAAAAGCTGGGTGTGACCACCATCATGGTCACCCACGATCAGGAAGAAGCGCTGACCATGGCCGACCGCATCGTGGTGATGAACCACGGTGTGATCGAGCAGGTGGGCACGCCGGAAGAAATCTATGCGCAGCCGGCCAGCCGCTTTGTGGCCGATTTCGTTGGTCAGTCCAACTGGATTGATGCGACGTTCTCGGCCGAGGCCGGTGTGCAGGTCAACCAGCTTGGCATTGCGCTGCAAACCCTGCCGGCGCTGGCGGTGGGGCAGCGCGAGCTGTCCTTGTTCATCCGCCCCGAGGACATCGAGCTGCATGCCCACTGGGAGGGCGGCGCCATGGGCGAGGCCAATACCGCGCTGGGCGATATCGAGAAGATCGAGCTGCTGGGCGGCTTCTACCGCCTGGGTATCAATGTGCCGCTGTGGGGCAATTTGCGCCTGAACGTGGACGTGAGCCGCAGCACCTATCAGCGCATGCGCCTGTCGCCCGAGCGCCGTGTGCCGCTGACCTTGCCGGCCGACAAACTGCGCGCCTTCTCCAAGGCTGACGCCGCCTTCGGCGCAAAGGCACTGGCATGATCGCGGTATTGCAGGCATTGGGCGTGCCGGGCTTTGCTGCAGCACAGCCACCCGTGGAGCGCAGCCAGCGCGTGGCCGGTGTGCTGGCTTGGGGCGCCGCGCTGCTGCTGCTGGCCTTTCTGGCCTTGCCGCTGGTGGCCATTCTTGGCAAGGCGGTCACCAACCAGCAGGGTGGTTTCGTCGGCATCGATCAGTTCGTCGAGATCGCTGGCGGTGCGCATTTCTGGCATGCCGTTGCCAACAGCATGGCGGTGTCGGTGACGTCGGCCATCATCGTCTTGCCGCTGGCCTATGTGTTTGCCACCGCGCTCACCCGTACCTGCATGCCGCTCAAGCCGCTGTTCCGTGGCCTGGCGCTGATTCCGCTGCTGGCGCCGTCGCTGTTACCGGGGATTGCGCTGGTTTACCTGTTCGGCAATCAGGGCGTGCTGAAGGGCTGGTTCCCGGATGGCGGCATTTACGGTTTCTGGGGCATCGTGATTGCCGAGGTGTTCTATACCTTCCCGCATGCGCTGATGATCCTGATCACCGCGTTGTCGGTGGCCGATGCACGACTGTACGAGGCTGCGAGCGCGCTGGGCGCCGGTCCGGTGCGGCGCCTTTTCACCGTGACCTTGCCGGCCGCGCGCTACGGGCTGATTTCGGCCGCGCTGGTGGTGTTCACCTTGGTGATCGTTGATTTCGGTGCGCCCAAAGTAATCGGCGGCCAGTACAACGTGCTGGCGGTCGAGGCCTACAAGCAGGTGATCGGCCAGCAGAACTTCCCCAAGGGCGCAGTGATTGGCTTGCTGTTGCTGCTGCCCGCGGTGTTCAGCTTCATCGTCGATGCCGTGCTGCAAAAACGCCAGCGCGCGCTGCTGACCGCCCGCGCGCAGCCCTTGGTGCCGCAACCGCAGCGCTGGGTGGATGGGCTGAGCATGCTGGCCTGCAGCGCCATCTCGGCCGGCCTGCTGCTCATCATAGGCACCGCGATTGCCGCCGCCTTCATCAAGCTGTGGCCGTACAATCTGGCCCCGACGCTGGCGCACTTCGATTTCGACAATATGGACGGCGGCGGCTGGCTGGCCTTCCGCAACAGCCTCAAGTTGGCCGGCATCACCGCGCTGGCGGGCACGGTGCTGGTGTTCACCGGCGCTTATCTGGCTGAGAAAACGCAGGCTGCGCCGCTGGCCCGCCAGCTGATCCGCCTGTTCGCCATGTTGCCTATGGCCGTGCCGGGGCTGGTGCTGGGGCTGGGCTACATCTTCTTCTTCAACGATCCGCACAACCCGCTGCATGTCGTTTACGGCACGCTGGCCATCTTGGTGCTGTGTTCGGTGGCGCACTTCTATACCACGGCCCACCTGACTGCGGTGACCGCGCTCAAGCAGCTGGATGGCGAGTTTGAAGCCGTCGCGGCATCGCTCAAGGTGCCGTTCTGGACCACCGCGTGGCGTGTCACCTTGCCGGTGTGCCTGCCGGCGGTGCTGGAGGTGGCCCGCTATTTCTTCGTGTCCGCCATGACCACGGTATCGGCAGTGATCTTCCTTTATACGCCCGACACCGTGCTGGCCTCGGTGGCGGTGCTGAATATGGATGACGCCGGCGATACCGCCGCTGCGGCCGGCATGGCAGCACTCATTGTCGGTACCTCGGCACTGGTGTGCCTGCTGTTTGGCCTGCTGTCGTGGCTGTTGCAGCGCCGCACACAAGCGTGGCGGCGTCGCTGAATTGAACCACTTCCTCGGCCGGGGTTCGCCCCGGTTTTTTTGAAAGCAAAAATTCGTCTAGATGATTGGGCGACCAAGCCCGAAAGGAGTAACCATGCGTGAACCCATCCTGTTGACCCCTGGCCCGTTGACCACCAGCCTGCGCACCAAGACCGCCATGCTGACTGACTGGGGTTCGTGGGATGCGCGCTTCAACGTGCTGACTGCATCGGTCTGCGCCGATCTGCTCGCCATTGCCCATGCCGAGGCCGAACACGTTTGCGTACCGCTACAGGGCTCGGGCACCTTCGCGGTCGAGGCCGCCATCGGCAATCTGGTGCCGCGTGACGGCAAGCTGCTGGTGCTGGTGAACGGTGCCTATGGCAAGCGCATGGCCAGGCTGACCGAGGTGATCGGCCGCCAGGTCGCCGTGTATGAAACCGCTGATGACGTACCCGCGCAGCCGGCCGAAGTGGCTGCGCGCCTGGCGGCCGACCCGGCCATTACCCACGTGGGCGTGATTCATTGCGAAACCAGCACCGGCATCCTCAACCCGCTGGCCGAGATCGCGCAGGTGGTGGCCGCTGCCGGCCGCAAGTTGATCATCGATGCGATGAGCGCCTTCGGCGCGCTGGATGTTGATGCCCGCACCCTGCCGTTCGATGCGCTGATCGCCTCCAGCAACAAGTGTCTGGAAGGTGTGCCGGGCATGGGCTTTGTCATCGTGCGCCGGAGCGCGCTGCTGCAAAGTGCCGGCAACAGCCACTCGCTGTCGATGGATCTGCACGACCAGTATCAATACATGCAGAAAACCGGCCAGTGGCGCTTTACCCCGCCCACCCATGTGGTGGCCGCGTTCCGCGAGGCCATTGACCAGTATCTGGAAGAGGGCGGCCAGCCGGCACGGCTGGCGCGCTACAGCGCCAACTGCCAGGCGCTGATCGCCGGCATGCAGGCACTGGGGCTGAAGCTGTTCCTGCAGCCAGAGCTGCAGGCGCCGATCATCGTCACCTTTCATGCACCGGCGCACCCGGCTTATGAATTCAAGCGTTTTTATGAAGCAGTGCGCGCGCGCGGCTTCGTGCTTTACCCCGGCAAACTGACCGAGGTCGAGACCTTCCGCGTCGGCTGCATCGGCGCCATCGATGCTGCCGAAATCAAGCAAGCCGTCGCCGCCGTGGCCGACGCACTGAACGAACTGGGCTGGGCCCGCTGAACCGACACCGAGGAGACCGTCATGAATTATCGCTATTCCCGCAGCTACACCGGCCCCGTGCAGGCCGTGATCTTCGACTGGGCCGGCACCGTGGTCGATTTCGGCTCGTTTGCGCCTACCCAGGTGTTGATCGATGCGCTGGCCGGCTTCGGCATCGAGATCAGCATGGCCGAAGCACGCATCCCGATGGGTCTGGCCAAGTGGGACCACATCCGCGCGCTGGGCGATATGCCGCAAGTCGGCGCGCGCTGGCAGGCCAAGTATGGCCGCGCCATGAGCGACGGCGACGTCGATGCGGTCTACGAGGCCTTCATGCCGCTGCAGATTGCCAAGGTGGGTGAATACTCGCACCTGATCGCCGGCGCGCTCGACAGTATTGCCGCGTTGCGTACCAAGGGGATCAAGATCGGTTCGTGCACCGGCTACCCCGGTGTGGTGATGCAGGCACTGACGCCGATTGCTGCCGAGCGTGGTTACAGCCCCGATTGCATTGTCGCTACCGACGACCTGCCGCCGGGTGGCCGCCCCGGCCCTTGGATGGCGCTGGAAAACGTCATCAAGCTGGGCGTGAGTGACGTGGCTGCCTGCGTGAAGGTGGACGACACCGTACCAGGCATAGACGAAGGCCTGGCCGCCGGCATGTGGACGGTGGGGTTGTCGGCATCGGGCAATGAAGTGGGCCTGACTGCCGAAGAGTGGGCCGCACTCGGCCCGGCCGAGCAGGCCAGAAAGCGCGCGGTGGCTCAAAAGAAGCTCTATCTGGCCGGCGCGCATTACGTGGTCGATACCATTGCCGATCTGCTGCCGGTGATTGCCGAAATCGAGGCACGCATCGCACGCGGCGAGCGGCCATGAGGTATTGCGACGTTGCCATTGTCGGCGCCGGCATCGTCGGGCTGGCGCATGCGCTGGCTGCCGTGCGGCGCGGCCACAAGGTGGTGGTGTTCGAGCGTGACAGCGCCGCGTTCGGCGCCTCCATCCGCAACTTTGGCCTGGGGCTGGCCCTGGGCCAGCGCCCCGGCGACATGCGTGAGCTGGCGCTGCGCAGCCGCGACATCTGGCTGGAAGTGCTGCCTGAGGCAAAGTGCTGGTACAAGACGCAGGGCAGCATCACCGTTGCCCGCAACGCGGCAGAGCTGGCGGTGATCGAGGAATTCCAGTCCGCAATGGGAGAGGAGTACCGCACCCGCTTGCTGAGCGCGGTCGAGGTCAGCACGCATGGTGTGACCACACACCAGCGCGGTGGCCTCTATAGCCCGCTGGAGATCGCGCTGGAATCGCGCCTTGCCATTCCGGCCATCGCGCGCTGGCTGGCCGAGGTGCATGGTGTCGAGTTCGTGTTCGGTACGCAGGTCAATGAGATCAGCCTCCCCAGTGTGCGCACCAGCCGTGGGCTGTGGCAGGCCGAGCGGGTGTTCGTTTGTGCCGGCCATGATTTCCAGACCTTGTACCCTGAAGCCTTTGACGTGCCGGGCCTGCAGCGCTGTGCGTTGCAAATGCTGCGCGTGGCCGATCCGGGCCTGCAGCTGGGCCCGGCGCTGATGACCGGGCTGTCCACCCTGCGCTATGAGGCCTTCGAAGGTCTGGCATCGGTGGCTGCCCTGCGTGCCGAAGTCAGCGCACAGGATGGCTGGCTGCTGGACGAAGGCATCCACTTGATCGTGCAGCAGGTCGGCACGAATGGCGAGCTGCTGATTGGTGACTCGCACCGCTATGGTAGCTCGGTGGCGCCTTTCCACAGCGAGCAGGTCGATGCGCGCTTGCTGCAGCTGGCGCAAGACCTGCTGGACCGGCCGCTGACGGTGCTGGAGCGCTGGCAGGGTGTATATGCCAGCGGGCAGGGCGACTATCTGGTCCGCGAGGTGGCGCCGGGTGTGACGGCTGTCGCCATTACCGCTGGCGTGGGCATGAGCATCTCGTTTGCACTGGCGGAACGGCAGTTCAGATAAGGTGCATGGCGGCCTGCCGGGCCGCCGTCGTGCCATGTGCTAAGGTGGGTTTATCGCGTTTCCGGTGCCCGCCATGACCGATCAAGCCCTGCTCGACGAAGTGCTCGGTCTGCGCACCATTCTGGAGAACGTCGGCGCTTATATCTATACCAAGGACCTTGACGGGCGCTACACCTACGTCAATTCATTGGTGTGCCAGCTGTTTGGCCGCACCTTGGCAGAAATCGTCGGCCAGACCGACGAGGCCTTCTTCGATCTGCACTTGTCTGATGAGCTGCGCCGCAACGATCGCTTCGTGCTGGAATCGGGTCAGACGATCACGCGGGAAGAGCACAACGTGGTGCGCGAAACGGGTGATACGCGAATTTACTGGACGGTGAAGACCCCTGTGCGCAATGCACAGGGCGTGATCGTCGGCATGTGCGGTATTTCCACCGACATTACCGAGCGCAAGGCGCTGGAGCGGGCGCTGGCCGAGCAAAAGCAGCTGCTTGATACCGTGCTCAACAATGCCGATGCCAATATCTACATGAAGTCGCTGGACCGGCGCTTTTTGTATGTGAATAGCCAGTGCGCCAGTCTGTTGGCCCGGCCGGTAGAGGAAATCACCGGCAAGCGCGATATCGAGCTGCTGCCGGCCGAGGTGGCCGACCATTTCTGGGAGATGGACAGAAAGGCGTTTGAAACCCACGCCCGGCAGGCGGGTGAGGAGAGCTACACCGCGCCGGACGGGCGCACCCTGCATTACTGGAGCATCAAGGTGCCGCTCGATCACCTGGGCTACCCGGATCGGCTTATTGGGTTCTCCAGCGAAATCACCGAGTTGTACCAACTGAAGGAAGAGCTGCGCCGCCAGGCCAATACCGATGCGCTGACCAGTACCAGCAGCCGCCGCCATTTCATCGAGCAGGCGCTGCACCAGGTCGAGCAGGCACGCCGCTACCAGCAACCGCTATCCTTGCTGGCGCTGGATCTGGATCACTTCAAGCGCGTGAATGACCGTTACGGCCATGCCGGTGGTGATGCGGTGCTGGTGGCGGTGGCCGGGTTTTTCCGCCGTACCGTGCGCACGGCCGACCTGATCGGCCGGCTGGGGGGCGAGGAGTTTGCCATCCTGCTGCCCAATACCGATGCGGCTGCCGCATACGCGCTGGCTGGCCGCTTGTGCAGCGGGCTGAGCGAGCTGGACATCACGCTGCCCGGCCCGCAACTGCACCATCAGAAAACCAGCATAGGTGTTGCCACGCTGGGCGAGCATGACACCGGTTTTGAGGCGCTGCTGGCCCGTGCCGACCGCGCCCTGTATGCCGCCAAGCATGCGGGAAGGAACCGGGTCAGGCGTGCTGACTGATCAGGTGCCTGGTTCGTACTGCGTGAGAATCAATGCTGTTGCGTGTGGGCTTCATACAGTCCGTACTTGGCCTTGAGGCTTTGCAGCAGCGGGCGCTCCTCCTGCAGGAATTGATCGAATTGCGCGATGACCTCCGGATGTGTGCGCGTCGACAGGAAAAGCTCGGGGTGATAGTGAGGCAGTTGCTCATGCAGAACGAGGGATTGATCTGTGGCGAGGCCCGCTTGGCGCTGCTGCCAGTTAATGGCGCTTTCTTCATAGAACACGCCACCGGCCCGGCCTGATCTGACCAGCGCGAGCAAGCTGTCCAGCGTATCGGCAAACTGTATGGTGATCACGCCGTTGGCAATGTCCGTGTGATAGGGCCAGGCGCCAAAGCCTCGCATTGTCGAGATCGACCCAAGCTCACGCAGCGACTTCCTGCTGTTGGTGGGGAGCACAAACAAACCTTCGGTGGCGCGGTAAACCGGACCGCTATAGGCAATGCCGCTGTTGCCACGCAGTTGCTCTTGCCATGCGGGGTTGTCGGGAAACTTGAAGTCCAGGCTGGCAGTGTGGAAGTAGCGCTGGTAAAGGCGTTCCACCGGCAGGGCGACATAACGGAAACGGTGACCGTACTTTCTGGCAAAGCTGTCCAGCACATCCCTGCCGTAGCCTTGGTACTGCGCAGACGTGCCATCATAAAGCGGGTAAAAATTGATTGCTTCTACCCCAACGGTAAAGTCGCCGCAAAGTGCAGACTGCGCGCCCAACAGCAAGCAGAGTGTGGCCAGCATCTTTTGCACTGTAAAACCCCGTCTCCACGTTCTGTTGACAATATAGCCTGCACTTTTCATTCGGGCAGGCTGCCATGCCTGGTTTGATGTTGGCACGTGATGCTGTTTTCCTGTCGGCGCACCAGGCTCCCGCCGATGTCTTGCAGTGGGGAAGTGCCTGATATCCGAAGCCCGATTGAATTCAAATAATGGATTCGCAAAACCATTGGTGATGCCGGTGCGCGTAGCTAGGGCCTGTTAACACTTATTTCACGCTTGCGTTCGGGGTAGTTCGGGATGGAGCGCAAGGCGCAGAGCGTGCCGCGGTACGGGTACCGCAAGCGGTTTGCAACGCAGCGAACCGCCCGAAATACCCCGAACCCGCAGGGCTGGGCCGCAAAGAGGCCATCTACGGCGTTACGCGCCTTGGCAATAACCGGTTATTGCCTGCGTTGCGTGCCTTGTAGCTGACCTCTTTGCGGCCCAGCGCAAGCGCGAAATAAGTGTTAACAGGCCCTAGCGCTACCCGGCGTAAACATGGGCGGGTTTGATGCCGCTTATCCACGAGGCAGGGTGCCAAGCTCGGCAACTGGCACGGCGGCGTCCTGTCCTGCCGCATTCAGCTTGCAGGTGGGGGGCGCCGGCTCCGTCGGGTTGCCAAACGAACTGCGCGGCCGCAGTGTCAAAACGCAGGCCGCCGGTGCAAGCCCGGTGCGCAATTGCTGCCCCACGGCTACAAAACAGCGTCTGTCCCCTATCATGCATGAGGGGCGCTGCGAATGAAGGCTGGATGGCGTAAAACACAGCCAAAGCGAACTGCATTGCCTCTCGCAACAGGACAAACAAAAAATGAATACAAGCAGCCTTCCGGGCGTTCGAGCCGCTCTGGTTCGACTGCTCGGCACGGTCGCAATGGCCTTGGGTGTGCTGGCGCCAAGCGTTGCCTCAAGGGCCGAAGACAGCACCGTTACCTGGCTGATGCCGGACTATCCACCGGTCACCATCATCCAGGGGCCGGAAAAAGGCACGGGGTACGCGGACATCTTCCTGCGCTATTTTGTCGAGCGCACGCCTGAATACCGGCACAGCATAGAGGCTGCCAGCATGTCGCGGGTGTTCGGGCTGATGAAGCAGGGGCAGCATGTTTGCCACCCCAGCCTGCTCAAGACGCCGGAGCGCGAGGCCTATGTCGATTTCAGCGATCCGGTCGAATTCGTGCTGCCGCATCACATCGTGGTGCGCAGTGACCGGGTGGCCCGCCTCGCTGCATACCGCAATGCAGATGGCAGCATCGACGTGGCCCGGCTGCTCAAGGACGGCAGTCTGAGAATGACCTATCAGGAAAAACGCGGCTATCCCCCGGTCGTTGCTGATGCCCTGAAAGCGGGGGCAGGGCAGCGCCACGTGATCCAGACCAGTGCCGACGACGACGGCCCGTTCCGGCAACTGGCCGGTGGCTGGGTGGACTACATCATTACTTATCCGGATGAGGTCCACTGGTTTGCCAAGCGTCTGAAATTGCCTGAATCGGTGCAGTTTGCCTATCTGCCTATCGCTGGCTTGCCTGAGTATGTGGTTGGCCATGTCGGTTGCACCAAGGGGCCGTGGGGGCGCAAGGTGGTGGAGCGCGTCAACGCAATCGTCGCCAAGGCCGGCAAGCGCCCGATCTGGGTGGATGCCGAGGCCCGCTTGCTTGATCCTGCAGCCGCCAAGCGCTTCGAGGATGTGTATGCCCGCAACTCGCCCTTCCGCCGCTGAACGGGAAGATGCCATGCGACAGCGCCGGGTATGGGGCCGATACCGCGAATATTATGCTTTCTGGGTGCGCGGCATTGCCACCGGGCTGGCACGCCGCATGCTGCTGTGGATATTGTCGATCAGCGCGGTTGCCGCGCTGATGGCAACCTCGATCCAGCTGTTTTTCGACTACCGGCGTGACCTGTCCGATCTGGAACAGGGCATGCGCTATATCGAGCAGAACCAGCTGCCGGGGCTGGCCGATGCCGCCTGGAACTTCAACGTGGCAGGCCTGCGCGTGCAGCTTGATGGCATCGGCCGCTCGCCCTGGGTGGCCGGTGCGACGGTGCGCTATGGCCCCAGCCAGTCGGCCGAACTGACCACGGGCGAGATCCGGCTCGACGAGCGCGGCATTCATGATTTCGTACTGCAGCGCAACGGCGTGGTGGTGGGCAAGATTTATATTGCGCCCAATCTGCAGACGCTCTACGGCCGTACGCTGGACCGGATTGCCATCGTGCTGGCCACGCAGGGGGTGAAATCGCTGGTGATTTCGATCTGCATCCTGCTGGTGACCGCCTGGATGGTGACTCGTCACCTGACCCAGATGGCCGGCTTTGCCAAATCATTCGAGCCGGGGCGGCAATTCAAGCCTTTCGTATTGCGGCGCAATCCGAAAACCCCGCGTGACGAGCTGGCCGTGCTGGCCGACGCCCTCAACGATGCTTATCAACGGCTGTACACCGCGCATGAGTTCGAAGCGCGCCACAACGAGATACTCAGCGAGGAAGTCGCGCAGCGCACCGCAGAACTGAGCGATGCGCACCGCAAGCTGGCCAGGCTCGCAGTCACCGACAGGCTCACCGGCCTCGTCAACCGGCTGGGGCTGGAGGAAACCTTCGCCCGCGAGCTGGGTGCGGCCCATGCAGGGGGGCGGGCGCTGTCGGTCATCATTGCCGATATCGACATGTTCAAGGCTGTCAACGATACCTGGGGGCATCAGGCCGGCGATGCGGTGTTGCAGGAGTTTGCTGCCATCCTGATCCGGGAAGCCCGTGGCAACGATGTCGTCGGTCGCTGGGGTGGCGAGGAGTTTCTGATCCTGTGTCCGCAAACCGGTCTGGAGGGCGCCTGCCTGCTGGCTGAGCGCATGCGCGCCAGTGTGGCGGCACATGCCTTCCCGGTGATTGGCAGCAAAACCAGCACCTTCGGCGTGGCATCGTTCCGCAGTGGCGACAGCGAAAACAGCTTGCTCAAGCGGGCGGACGATGCGCTCTATCGCGCCAAAGCCGTCGGCCGCAACAGCGTAGGGCAGGAGGCCGCCGATTCCGATCCGGCATGAAAGGGCATGCCGGGCCTGCCTGTGCGTGCGGGACTAGGGCCTGTTAACACTTATTTCGCGCTTGCGCTGGGCCGCAAAGAGGTCAGCTACAAGGCACGCAACGCAGGCAATAACCGGTTATTGCCAAGGCGCGTAACGCCGTAGATGGCCTCTTTGCGGCCCAGCCCTGCGGGTTCGGGGTATTTCGGGCGGTTCGCTGCGTTGCAAACCGCTTGCGGTACCCGTACCGCGGCGCGCTCCGCCCCTTGCGCTCCATCCCGAACTACCCCGAACGCAAGCGTGAAATAAGTGTTAACAGGCCCTAGGCCAACCCCAGAGCTGCCCGCAGCCCGCGTATGTCCACACTCGCATGCCCCGGTTGTGCCTGCTGCATCAGCAGCGTGGTGGCTTGGGCTACGCGCTCGCTGGTCAGTGGCGATACCGATTTGGGCAGCATGTAGGCAAACTGGCTTAGATAAGCGGCCTTGAAGCGGTTGAGCCAGCCCTTGGGTGCAGGCCCGCTGTGGTAAACGCTGGGGTAGATGTGGCTGACATGCTCGAAGGGCAGCAGGGCCAACTGGCGGCCGAGTTCGCTGCCGGCCAGCGGCAGGTGGGTCAGCATCTGCACACTGGCAGCAATGGGCTGCACCAGGCAGAAGCGCTTGCTGCCGGCGCGCGCGGCAGCCTGTGCCAGTGGCAGGATGTCGTGCTCGGCAACGGCATGCAGGCCGGCATCGCGCTGGTTGGACAGGCCGCGCGGGCCGACGTGGCAATACACATCGTCCACCTGCGGCAGCACGGCGGCGGCCAGCTCGGCGTGATCCAGCGGTTCGGCGCGCAGCAATACGTCGTCGCAGCGCGCGGTGCTGCTTACCATGGGTTTGCTGGTCAGCACCCACACCTGGCGGTATTCCACCAGCAAGCGGTTGAGCAGTGCTTCACCCAGCCGGTTCACTGCACCGGCAATCAGCGCGGTGCGGCGCTGGTCGCCGGTGGTGGGTGCTTCGTACAGCGCGCCGCGCAGGTCGATGTGGGGTGCGTTGCTCATCTCGGATCAGACCTTATGGGGCTATGGGGCACTGAATATTTGTTTGTCCACGCCACCATTCGTGCCACTGACGAGCGCAGCGAGGCTCCCAAACGGCGGCGAGGGCGGGGGCGTGGCATCGAATGGAGCGCATCGCTCGTTCAATCGGCAAAACTGGCGAGAACCCGGCTTGGCCAGGTCCTTGATGCCGCTTATCCGCAAAGGCCGCTAGCGATATGCATGAAGACGCTAGCGGCGGGTGATTTCTTCCCAGATCTTGTTCAGGCGCTTGAGCGATACCGGATAGGGCGTGCGCAGCTCCTGTGCGAACAGGCTGATGCGCAGTTCCTCCAACATCCAGCGGAAGGGCAGCAGTGGGGCGGTATCGCGGCCTTCGCGCTGCCATTTCTCCAGTTCCTGCTGCCAGCGTTGCCATAGCTCGGCCAGCTCGGCCGCACGCTGGATGTCGCGTGCCGGGTTCTGCACGCGCTTGTCCAGCCGCACGCGGATGGCTTTGATATAGAGCGGCAGGCGCGGCATCTGCTCCCACGTTGTGGCGGCCAGAAAGCCGTTATAGACCAGTTGCCCCAATTGCTGTTTCAACTCACCATGGATTTGCCCCGGCTTGTTCAACAGCGCAGCCAGCGGTGCGTATTCGACCACCACATCGGTGAGCGTACGGATCACTGCATCGCGCACACTGGGCAGGCGCACCTTGGCACGGGCTTTTTGCGAGTCGAAGTCCTTCTTGCTGCGCGGGGCTTCGTCGTCGCCAAGGAAGGCGCGGTTGCAGATGGCAGTCACGATGTCGGCCATCAGCATGTCCGGGTTGCCCAGCGCACGGAGTGCAATCGCCAGTTGCTGAAAGTTGGGGACCGACTTTTCCAGCTGTTTCACATGTTCTTTCAGCTCAATGCGCAGCAGTTGCACCACGCCTTCGCGGTGCGCAGTGTCGGCAGCATGGCGGGTATCGAACAGTGCGATGCCGCAGCTGGCTTCCTCGGCCACCAGGGCGGGGTAGCCGGTGAGCTTGCGGCCCTGGCGCTTGATGGTGAGGCTGGCAGGCAGATCGCCGAAGTCCCACTTGGTCAGGCCGGTTTTCTCGATACCGCCGTCGTCGGCTTCATCGCGGAAGGTCAGTTGCGCCGCATCACCCAACTGGGCGCGGATGGCGATCAGGTCGCGGCCGGAGGCCAGCTCCTGCCTGCCGTCATCGACGATGCGGAAGTTCATCAACAGATGCTGCGGCAGGTCGCTGGCGTCGAAATCATCGGCGCTGACCGGTTGGCCTGCGCCGCGTGTAACCGCCTGCGCCAGCTGCGGCAGCAGCGGCGCTTCGCGATCGGCGCTGTCCAGGTCGGTGAGCATGCGGGTGGCGAACTCGGGCACCGGTACGCACAGGCGGCGAATGGCCTTGGGCAGCGACTTCACCAGCAAGGTGATCTTCTCGCGCAGCATGCCCGGCACCACCCAATCAAACACCGCGTGGTTGACGCGATTGAGCTGGTGCAGCGGCAGGGTGAGGGTGACGCCATCCAGCGGATGGCCCGGCTCGAAGCGATACGCCAGCGGCAGCTTGGCCTCGGCCAGGCGGAAGAACAGCGGAAACTGGTCTTCGGTGATGCTGCTGGCCGAGTGGCTCATCAGGAATTCGCGTGTCAGGTAGAGCACTTTCGGCTCGGCCTGCTCGGCTTTCTTGCGCCATTGTTCAAAGCTGGCGCCGCCCACCACGTCGGCCGGCACGATAGCGTCGAAAAAGCGGAACAGCGCCTCTTCGTCCACCAGCACGTCCTGGCGGCGCGCCTTGTGCTCCAGCTCTTCGATCTCCAGCAACAGTTCCATGTTGTGATCGAAGAACTTGGCATTGCTCTTGTAGTTGAACTGCACCAGCGCCTGACGGATGAAAATCTCGCGCGCTTCGGCCGGGTTGATGCGCCCGTAGCTGACGCGGCGGCGGTTGACGATGGGCAAGCCGTACAGCGTGACGCGCTCGCTGGCGACGACCTCGCCACGGTCTTTCTCCCAGTGCGGTTCAAAGTATTGCTTGCTGGTGAGGTGGGCGGCGATGCGCTCCACCCAGTCCGGCTCGATGGCGGCAACGGTGCGGCCGAACACCTTGGTGGTTTCCACCAGACTGCCGGCCACGATCCACTTGGGGCGCGCTTTTTTCAGGCACGAGCCGGGGAAGATATTGAACTTGAGCCCGCGTGCGCCGAGGTATTCGTCGTTCTCGGGCTGCTTCATGCCCAGGCTGCCCAACAGGCCGGTCATCAGCGCCTTGTGGATTTGCTCGTAGGTACCCGGCGTCTGGTTCAACCGCCATTCCAGGTCTTCCACCGTATCGGCCAGCTGGCGATACAGATCGCGCCATTCACGCATGCGCAGATAGGACAGGAAGTTGTCGTGACACAGATTGAGCAACTGCTTGTTCGACGTTTTCTCGTTCTGTGCACGCTCGAAGAAAGTCCACAGGTGCAGGTAGGACAGGAAGTCGGATTTTTCGTCGGTGAACTTGGCTTGGGCCCGGTCTGCCGCCTCGCGCGCCTCAAACGGGCGGTCGCGCGGGTCTTGCACCGACAGGCCCGAGGCGATGATGAGGATTTCTGCCAGGCACAGGTTGTCATGCCCGGCCAGCAGCATGCGGCCGATACGCGGATCGACCGGCAGCCGTGCCAGCTGCTTGCCCACCGGGGTCAGCTGATTGTCGTCGTCCACCGCGCCCAGCTCGTGCAGTTGCGCATAGCCGTCGGCAATCAGCTTGCCCGACGGCGCCTCAAGGAAGGGAAATTGATCGACCGCGCCGAGCTTGAGCGCCGCCATGCGCAGGATGACGGCCGCCAGGCTGGTGCGGATGATTTCCGGGTCGGTAAAACCGGCGCGCAGATTGAAGTCATCCTCGGAATACAAGCGCACGCAGATGCCGCTCGATACCCGGCCGCAACGGCCGGAACGCTGGCGGGCGCTGGCCTGCGAGATCGGCTCGACCTGCAGTTGTTCGACCTTGGCGCGCGGCGAATAGCGTTTGATGCGCGCCAGCCCCGTATCGACCACGTAGCGGATGCCCGGCACGGTAAGTGAGGTTTCGGCCACGTTAGTCGCCAGCACCACGCGCCTGCCGTTGCCGGGGCGGAAGATGCGTTGTTGATCTTCGTTGGACAGCCGCGCAAACAGCGGAATGACCTCGGCATCGCGCAGCTTGGCGCGGCGGAATTCTTCGGCGGTTTCGCGGATTTCGCGCTCGCCGGGCAGGAATACCAGCACGTCGCCGCTGCCGTCGTGGCGCCACAGGTATTCCACCTCGCGTACGATGGCTTCTTCCATCTCGATTTCGGCGTCGTCCTCGTCGCGGCTTTGCAGCGGGGCATAGCGTACTTCCACCGGATAGGTGCGGCCGGAGACTTCCAGTACCGGGGCATCGTTGAAGTGCCTGGAGAAGCGGTCGGCATCGATGGTGGCCGACGTGACGATGACTTTCAGGTCGGGCCGGTGCGGCAGCAGCTGCTTGAGAAAGCCCAGCAGGAAGTCGATGTTCAGACTGCGCTCGTGCGCTTCGTCGACGATGATGGTGTCGTAGTTGGCCAGATAACGATCCGACATCGTTTCGGCCAGTAGGATGCCATCGGTCATCAGCTTGATGTAGCTGTCGCCGGTCGATTGGTCGGTAAAGCGCACCTTGTAGCCGACGATGCTGCCCAGCTCGGATTGCAGTTCTTGCGCGATGCGGCTGGCAACCGAGCGCGCGGCCAGGCGGCGTGGCTGGGTGTGGCCGATCAGACCGTTGACGCCACGACCCAATTCCAGACAAATCTTGGGAATCTGCGTGGTTTTGCCCGAGCCGGTTTCACCACAGATGATCACCACCTGGTTGTCGCGGATGGCCGCAGCGATCTCGTCCCGCTTCTGGTTGACTGGCAGGTTGTCGTCGAATTCGGGCTTGGGCAGGCGTTCGCGGCGCCGGGTGGTTTTCTCGGCAGCGGTGATCAGCTCGCGCTCCAGTTCGGCCGCCATACGCTCTGACGGCTTGCCATCGGCCAGCCGGCCGGCGAGGGTGCGCAGCTTTCTTTCCAGCGCCCAACGGTCGCGGGCGGAGACGAATTCGAGGCGGTTGCTAAGTTCGGACAGACTGGCGTGGGACATCGGCGGGCGCGTGGACTAAATCGGCGCCGATTTTATCACGCGTTGATGCGGACCTTGGGGGTAAAGTCCTTGAAAATCAGCAGCTGGGCGCTGCGTTCGCCCTGCGAAATGGAGTGAATCTGGCACGGCCAGCGTTTGCCGCTGTGGTTGCTGATGAATTCGTGGTGCGTGCCGGCCAGCAATGCATCGGCATCGGCGGTAAAGGCGCCAAGTGGCCGGCCCAGCATGGCCGACGGCGGCGTATTCAGTTGCTCGCATACGTGCAGGTTGGCAAATTCCACAATGCCGTCGCGCACCAGCATGAAGGCGACCGGCAGCGCATCGGCCACATCGCCGGCCAGCGGGTCGGTAACGGCCAGTGCGGCTTCGGCCGCCTTGACGTGGCTGATGTCGATGGCGATGGACAAGATATAGATATCCCCCTCGCGTACCAGCGGCTGCTTGGTGATGTCGAACCAGTGCGTGCGGCCGTTGGGCAAGGTCCAGTGATCGACAATGCGGATGGTGGCGCCGTCTTCCAGTACCTCTTTGTCACCCTCGGTAAACGGCTGCTCGCCATCGTCGATACCCATGTGCGACTGCATCAGCAGCTCGTGGCCCAGGGTGGCCTGCGTGGCACGGTTCACCAGCAGGAAGCGGCCATGCTTGTCGCGCACATAGATCAGATTGGGGCTGGAGTCGATGATCTGGTGCACGAATAGCTGCTGATTGAACAGCGCTTCTTCGGTGTCCTTCAGATCGGTGATATCACGGATCAACGCCACGCAGTTCTTGTTCGAGCGCGGTTGCAGGCGGGCTTCGAAGGCGCGGCTTTTGCCGTCATCGCCGGTGAGCTGGTATTCAAACTGCTGCGGCTGCTGCGAGCTTTGTACGGCAATCAAGCCTTCGAGATACTGTCGTGCAATGCGCGCCGGCAGCAGGGTGGTGAGCTTGGCTTCGTTTTCCTGCGTGCTGGGGTGGTGCGACAGGCTGCTTTTATTCAGTGGTGTCACTACGCGTTTGCCGTGGTCGATCAGCCAGATCAGGTCGGGCAGGCAGGCGTAGATGTCGTGGGTTTTTTCCAGCGCGAATTCAGTAGGGACGGTGAGCGTGGAGGTCGCCGGTTCGACCGCTTGTGCCGGCTGGCGCAAATAGAGTGCGTAAACCAGGCAGGCCAGCAGCCCGAGTTCGACCAGGCCCAGTACGAAGCTGTAGCGCGGGTGACTCAAAGTTGCGATCAACACCAGCAGCAGCATGCCCACAGCCAGCGGCACGTGGCGGACGAAGTTGGGCGTAGCGGCAGCTTGGCGTGCGTGCGTGGTCATGCCGTAAGGGTTTTGATATACACGGGGTACAGTGTAACGATAGTCCGGCGGCTTGGCATCTACCAGCGCGAACATTATAAAAACGTAATTTTACTTGGGGGTTTGCCCGCGAAGGGTGGGGCAGCGTGACGCATCTTGGTAGATGCTGGCGGAGCGGACGGGACTCGAACCCGCGACCCCCGGCGTGACAGGCCGGTATTCTAACCAACTGAACTACCGCTCCGCAGCGGTTCTCTGACGTACTCAGCAACAGGGTTGCTGGTGGGTGGTGACGGGATCGAACCGCCGACATTCTGCGTGTAAGGCAGACGCTCTACCAACTGAGCTAACCACCCCCTCGTCGAGAGAGGGCGAATTAAACCATGGGCCTTTAGGGTCGTCAATACCTTTTTGCGAAGTTTTGTTGTTTCTGGTTTGCGATAGTGCAGTGTCACATGTTTTGTATACACTGCACCTCTTGTCTGACGTTGGCCTGAAAGCTTGCTCGTGAAACCGTTTCTGTCCGTGAATCCCGTCCGTATTCAGGCCATGTTGAAGGTGCTTGAAGCCCTGCTGGTCATTGTGCTCGCCTGGGTTGTGGCAGGCTTGTTGTGGCAACTGGCCGGTACATCGAAGGCGGTGCGTCTGGCACCTGCTGCCACGCCGCCGCGCGCCGCAGAAGTAAACTGGACGCGCGCGCTGGACTGGTTTGGTCATGCTGCACCCGTGCAGACGCAGGCCAGCACGTTCAACGCACAACTGGTTGCGGTCTTTGCCGGCAACGATAAAGAAAGCGTGGCGATTTTCTCCGGCCTGCAAGCCAATAACGTGGCGGTCAAAGTGGGCGAGGAGCTGCAACCCGGCGTGAAGCTGGTGCGCGTGGCCAGCGAAGTGGCCGTGATCGAACGCAATGGCAGCCGTGAAGAGATTCCGCTGCTGCGCAATGGCGCACCGGTTGCTGGCCTGGTGGCCAGCGGTGGCATTCCCGTCCCCGCCGCAGCGGTACCCGGTGTCGAGCCGCCGGCCGATGGCCCGGCCAATAACGTGACGCGTGGCCAGATGGCCGCCGCAATGCAAAGCGTGAATATTGCAGACTGGTCCAAGGGCTTGAGCCTGGCCAAGGATGGCGGTCTGCAGATTGACAATGTGGCACAGCAACCGTTTGCCCGCACTTTGCAACTGCAGCAGGGGGACGTGATGAAAAGCGTGAACGGCAAACCGTTGACCCAGCTTTCCGAGATTTCCTTCCTCTATACCGTATTCAGCCAGCAAAGCCAGGTCACGCTTGTCATACAGCGTCACGATAATCCGCTTTCCCTGAAATACCAGATTCAACCTTGAGATCTACCATGAAGCTTTCCTTCAAGCGCTCTGCTGCCGCCCTGTTGCTGGCATGTGCCGGTCTGGCCCATGCGGCGGACGACAAGATGACGCTCAACTTCGTCAATGCCGATATCGAATCGACCGTGCGTGCAGTCGGCCTGATTGCCGGCAAGAATTTCATCATTGATCCGCGCGTGAAGGGCACGATCAATATCGTGTCGTCCCAGCCGGTCGAAAAATCATCGGTCTACGGCATTCTGCTGGCAGCATTGCGCCAGCAAGGCTTTACCGCCGTCGAGAAGGGCAATCTGGTACGCATCCTGCCCGAGGCAGATGCCAAACAGCACTACAGTGCCACGGTGGACAAGGCGGGCAAGGTGTCGGGCGACCGTATCGTGACCCAGGTGTTTCCGCTGCAATATGAATCAGCCAACCAGATGGTGCCCATCCTGCGCCCGCTGATTTCGCCCAACAACGCCATTTCGGCCTATCTGCCCGGTAATGCGCTGGTCATCACCGATTACGCCGACAACATCACCCGGCTGGACCAGATCATCCGCAACATCGATCAACCGCCAAGCAACGATGTATTTCCGATCCGTCTCAAATACGCGTCGGCACTGGATGTGGCGCAAACCCTGAGTCGCCTGATGCCCGAGTTGTCGCTGCAGACCGGCCAGGCATTGGTGCCCAACGCCGATGGCGTGAAGCGCAGCACGCTGGTGCCGGATGTACGCACCAACAGCCTGCTGATCCGTAGCGAGAACCCGGTCAGCGCACAGCAGATTCGCAAGCTGATCGATGTACTCGATCAACCGGGTGCAGCCGGCAATATCCATGTGGTTTATCTGAAGAACGCCGAGGCCACCAAACTGGCTGCCACGCTCAAGGGCATCCTCACCGGCCAGGACAGTGGCAGCAGCAACGGCAGCAGTGGCGGCTTCAGCAGCCCGACCCTGTCGGTCAATGCCAGCAGTACCAGCGGTGGCAGCAGCACGGCATCCAGCACGCCAGTCCAGACCAGTGCCGGAAGTAGCAGTACCAACAGTGCGGCCAGCGTGCAGGTGGGCGGTGCCACGGTGCTGATTCAGGCCGATGCGATGACCAATTCGCTGATCGTGACTGCACCGGACAATGTATATAACAACCTGCGTACCGTGATCGACAAGCTCGACATGCGCCGTGCGCAGGTTTACGTCGAAGCGATGATCGCCGAAGTCAATGTGTCCAAGGTGGGCGAGTTCGGCGTGCAGTGGCTGCTGGGCGGTGGTGGCGACAATGTGTCCGGCGTGGGTTTCAGCTCGCTGGGCACACTCAGCAACAGCCTGACCAACATCATCAGCGCCGTCATCAAGAAAGACCCGACCTCGTTGGGCACGGGCGCCACCTTTGGCGTGGTGAACGGCAATCCGTTCAAGGATGGCGGCAAGACGCCGACCCTGGGCATACTGGCCACCGCATTGCAGAACAACGGCGATGCCAACATCCTGTCCACGCCCAACCTGCTGACGCTGGATAACGAAGAAGCGCAGATCATGGTGGGCAAGAACATTCCCATTGTGACCGGTACGCAGTCTTCCACCGGCAGCAACCCCAATCCGTTTACTACGGTCGAGCGCAAGGACATCGGCATCACGCTGAAGATCAAGCCGCAGGTCTCCGAGGGCGGCAGCATCACGCTGCATGTCTATCAGGAGGTGTCGGATATCGACAGCACGGTGAACACCAGCGGCGCCGGCATTGCCACCAGCAAGCGGGCGATCGACTCCAAGGTGCTGGTCGACAATGGCCAGATCATCGTGCTGGGCGGGCTGATTGAGAACAAGCTGTCCAATACTGCCAACAAGATTCCGGGGCTGGGCGATCTGCCTGGGCTGGGCAGCCTGTTCCGTTACGATTCGCGCAGCTGGCAGAAAACCAATCTGATGGTGTTCCTGCGCCCGGTGGTGCTGCGCGATGGCGAGGCCAGCCGTGTGCTGTCCAACGAGCGCTATCAATACCTGCGCGGTGAACAAGGTGCGTTTGATATTCCGTCGCGCTTCGGCCTGCCCGACCTGCCCAAGCTGCAACTTCCTGCGGATTCGGCGACCAGCCCAAGCGGAAAAGCCGCCGAGCCGGCCAAGCAGCCATGAGCGAACGTCTTGTCCCTTATCACTACGCGCGTGAACACGGCGTAGTCGATGCCGCGCGCGACGAGCGTGCGGTGCAGGTGTGGCTGCGCAAGGGTGGCTCGTTGTCGGCATTGAACGAGCTGCGCCGCATCGCCGCGCGGCCGCTCGATATCGTGCTGCTTGAGGCCGACGATTTCGACCAGCGGCTGGGCACGCTGTACAGCGGCGATGGCGCGCATTCGTCCACCGTGGCGGGCGATCTGGAACAGCATATCGACCTGTCGCGGCTGGCGCAGGACGTGCCCGAAGTCGAAGACTTGCTCGAGGCCGAGGGCGATGCGCCCATCATCCGTCTGATCAATGCGCTGCTGACCGAAGCCCTGCGCGAAGGCGCATCCGACTTGCATGTCGAGCCGTTCGAGACGCGCTCGGTGGTGCGTTTCCGTGTCGATGGCCAGTTGCGCGATGTGCTCGAACCCAAGCGTGCGCTGCATGCCGCGCTGGTGTCGCGCATCAAGGTCATGGCCGGGCTGGATATTGCCGAGAAGCGCTTGCCGCAGGATGGCCGCATCACCTTGCGCATCGCCGGGCGACCAGTGGACGTGCGGGTATCGACGTTGCCGACCGGGCACGGCGAGCGCGTGGTGCTGCGTCTGCTGGACAAATCGGCCGGCCGGCTGAATCTGGAAAAGCTCGGCATGGTTGGCGATACGCTGATCAAGCTGGAAAAACTGCTGCAGCAGCCGCACGGCATCATCCTTGTCACCGGGCCGACCGGCTCGGGCAAGACCACTACCCTGTATGCGGCGCTGTCGCGCATGGATGCCACCAGCAGCAACATCATGACGGTGGAAGACCCGATCGAATACGATCTGGACGGCGTGGGCCAGACGCAGGTGAACCCGCGCATCGACATGAGCTTTGCCCGCGCACTGCGCGCCATTCTGCGCCAGGACCCGGACGTGATCATGATCGGTGAAATCCGCGATCTGGAAACCGCACAGATTGCCGTGCAGGCTTCGCTGACCGGCCATCTGGTGCTGGCTACGCTGCACACCAATGATGCGGCCAGCGCGGTGACACGGCTGACCGATATGGGCGTCGAGCCTTTCCTGTTGTCGTCGTCGCTGCTGGGCGTGCTGGCGCAGCGGCTGGCACGGACCTTGTGCCCGGCCTGCAAGCAGCCGCATGCCATTACGGCTGCCGAGGCAGCCGAAGCCGGCGTACCGGGCGGCGCCACGCTGTATCAGGCGGTGGGTTGTGAGGAATGCGGCCACACCGGCTATCGTGGCCGTACCGGTTTGTATGAGCTGTTTGTGGTGGATGCAGAGCTGCAGGGCATGATCCACGCACAGGCGGCCGAGCAGGAACTCAAGCGCGACGCCGCTGCCAAGGGCATGCTGTCCTTGCGGCAGGATGGCGTGCGCCGGGCTGCTGCAGGTAGTACCAGTCTGGAGGAAGTCTGGCGCGTGACGCGCGACGCTTGACAGTGCGCAGCCCGGGCTAGCGGTTGTCGGCCAGCCTGCAGCAGGGCCGTCCGGTCGCGTATAGTGAATCGCGCAGACGACAGTGGGAGAGGGGAATGCGGTCAGGTTTACGCGCGCAGGATCAGCGCAGTGCGGTGCGCGTTCCCATGCAGTGCGGTGCGCGCATCCGTACGCTGGACCTGGGGATGTCGTATTACGGTGATTGCATCGACCTCAGCGTATCCGGCCTGACGATACGCAGCATGTTCGTGCCGCGTCCCAATGAATTACTCGAAGTCTGTGTGATGCCCCCCAAGCAGGGCGGGAGCATTTCGGCGCCGTTGACGGTAAAGGCACGCGTAGTACGCTGTCACCGGGTGGACAAGAACAAGGGCCTGTTCGAGCTGGGCCTGGAAATCTGCGAGATCGTGCGATGAAACGATGCATACCGGTTGCGCTGGCGCTGTGGAGCAGCGTCGTCATGGTGGCGGCGCAGGCCGACAATCCGCCCGTGCAGGTGGATGCAAAACGCGATGGCGACAAGGTGCTGATCTCGGCCTCGTTCACGGCCGATGTGCCCAAGGAGCTGGTCTGGCAGGTGATGATCGATTTCGACCACATGGCCGAGTTCATGCCGCGGCTGGCGCAAAGCCGCGTGGTGCAGCGCGAGGGTGACCGCCTCACCGTCAATCAGCATGGCAGCGTACATGTCGGCTTCTTCGACATCCCGTTTGATTCGACACGCGAAATCCAGCTCAAGCCCCCGGGTGAACTCGATTCACGCGCCATCGGCGGCAACAACGGGCCGATGCAAAGCGTGGCCACCCTGACGCAGCAAGGCCGCCAGACCGTGATAAGCTACCACGCCGAATGGCAGCCCACGTCCGGCTTCATGGCCAGCTTGGGGGTAGACCTGATCAAGTCGCAACTGGGCGAGCAGTTTGGCGCCATGCGGCAAGAAATGCTGCGTCGTGCAGCACGCAACTCATCACAGACGGCAGCCATACCATAGCTCGCCCTGCCTGTTTTCCCGCATTCAATTTCACCGGCTTCATGCATGCGTCTGCTCGCACTCAAGATTGATATCGATACGTACCGTGGTACCCGTGAAGGCGTACCCAGACTGGTTGAGGCGCTCAAGCGCCATAATGCCAACGCCACCTTTCTGTGGAGCCTGGGGGCCGACCATACCGGCCGCGCCATCAAGCGCGCCTTCCGCCCGGGCTTCATGAAGAAGGTGTCACGCACCTCGGTGCTGGAACACTATGGCCTGAAAACACTGATGTATGGCACCTTGTTGCCGGGCCCGGATATTGGCAAGCGCTGCGCTGCCACCATGCGCGAGGTCGCGGCGCAGGGGTTCGAGAATGGTATCCACACCTGGGATCACGTGCGCTGGCAGGATGGTGTGGCGCAGGCCGATGCACCCTGGACCGAAGCTGAAATGAACGCAGCGGTGGAGCGTTACAAAACCGTGTTTGGTGAACCGCCGCATACGCATGGTGCTGCCGGCTGGCAGATGAACGCACATGCCTATCGCCATGAGCAGCGTCTGGGGCTGACCTATGCGTCCGACGGGCGCGGCACACACCCCTTCTGGCCGGTGATCAATGGCGAGCTGGTGCGCGTGCCGCAGCTGCCTACCACCTTGCCGACACTGGATGAGTTGATCGGCGTTGATGGCCTCGACGTGCATAATGTGGATGCGTACCTGCTCAAGCTGACCGAAAGCGCCTTGCCGACCGGACATGTCTATACCTTGCATGCCGAGCTGGAAGGCATGAAACTGCTGCCGGTGTTCGAGCGACTGCTGGCTGGCTGGACCGAGCAGGGCTACAAACTGGTCAGCACCGGTGAGCTGCTGGATACGCTGGATTTGCAGAATCTGCCGTATCACCACGTCGAGATGGGCGAGGTTCCCGGCCGCAGCGGCACGCTGGCCCTGCAGGGCGCGCTGTTCCCCTGATTTCCGGTCGTATCTGCCCGCCACCGCGCGGGCAGATGCATGCGGTGCCCCCGCTTGTCAGGATATTCTTACGACTTCTCAGTCCTTTCATTGTTGCTTACAACGTAGCGATTAAACTTTGATCATGCGTTAGTGAGCAAGGCGGGAAGTGATGAGGGCAATACGCGCGGCATGCTGGGTGCTGCTGCTTTTCACCGGTATGGCTTGGGCCGACCCCAAGGTCGTGTTCATCCCCAAGGGGGCCACGCACGTTTTCTGGCGTGAAATGGCGCGCGGGGCGCAGGATGCGGCCAGCAAGATGTCGGTCTCGATGGTGTGGCGCGGCCCGTCGCTGGAGAACGACGTCGATGCGCAGCTTGGCATCATGAATTTCTATGTTGGCGCGCATTTCAACGGCATCATCCTGGCGCCTGATTCGGCGACGGGGCTGAGCAAGCCCATCTCGGCAGCGCAAGCGGCCGGCCTTTCCATGGTCATCGTCGATTCACCGCTGGCCGAGCAGAACGGCCTGCCCTACGTCGGGACCAACAACCATCAGGCAGGCATGCTGGCCGCAGCGCAGGCTGCGCAGGACATGCCGACGGCCAAAAAAATCCTGCTGCTGCGTTATGCCGCCGGGCATGGCTCAACCAGCGAGCGCGAGCGCGGTTTTGCCGAGGCCATACGCCGTTTGTTACCGCATGCCGAATTGCTGGATGGCAGCTTTGCCGGGGTTACGGTGCAAACTGCCCAGGACACTGTGGGTGACATGCTCCGGCAGCATCCGGATATCGACCTCATCTTCACGCCCAATGAATCCAGCACCGAAGGGGCGATCCTGGGGCTGCGTGATGCGCGGCTGGCCGGCAAGACCAGGCTGTACGGCTTCGATTTCAACAAGCGCATATTCCAGGCACTGCAGGATGGCACGGCAGCTGGCGTCGTGATCCAGGACCCCTACGCGATGGGGCAGAAGGCCATGCTCCTGATGGCCGACCAGCTGGCCGGCAAGACGGTGCCCGCCCGATTCGAGACCCCGGCCATCATGCTGACCCGGCGCAATCTGGCTGCGCCTGAGGTCAAGGCCAAGATCGAGCCATTTCTGACGCGCTACCAGCGCTGAGTGCCTGTTGTAGACCGTCGTCCTTCCTGTGAGCGACGCACGCCCGGCAAGGCCGGCTTCAAGCGGGTTTTGGAGTAATGCTCCGTGGCTTTGAATGCAAACAAAACGCCGGCGATATCGCCGGCGTTTTGTTTGAGCGGCGCTCGTTCAACCATCTGCCGTAATCTTCAAGACCAGCTCACGCAACACGCGGTCGGCATTCTCGTTGGCGACCTGGCAAGTGCCGGCATTCTCGTGGCCGCCGCCGCCGTATTGCAGCATCAGCTCGCCGATGCTGGTCTGTGACGAGCGGTTGACGATGGATTTGCCGGTGGCAAATACCGTGTTCTGCTTGTGCAGCCCCCACAGCACGTGGATGGAAATATTGCACTGCGGGTAGAGCGCGTAGATCAGGAAGCGGTTGGCGGCGTAAATGGTTTCCTCGTCGCGCAGGTCCAGCACCACCAGATTGTCGTACACGCGTGCGCAGCGGATGAGTTGCTCCTGCGCCAGCGGCTCCTGCTCGCGGTAAAGTTCCACACGCTCTTTCACGTCCGGCAGCGCGAGGATGTCCTCGATGCTGTGGTCACGGCAATACTTGATGAGATCCATCATCAGGTTGTAGTTGGAGATGCGGAAGTTCTTGTAGCGGCCCAGCCCGGTGCGGGCATCCATCAGGTAGTTCAGCAATACCCAGCCCTCGGGGTGCAGGATTTCTTCCTTGCTGAACTCGGCCGAGTCGGCCTGGTCGACCGCTTCCATCATTTCGTCGCTGATCTGCGGAAAGCGTTCCTTGCCGCCATAGTGGTCATAGACCACACGTGCCGCCGACGGCGCCTTGGGGTCGATGATGTGGTTGGTGCGCTCGCCCTCGTTGCGGATGGTTTCCGACAGGTGATGGTCGAACACCAGATGCGCGCCCGGTACAAAGGGCAGGTTGGTGGTGATGTCACGCTCGGTGATCGGAATCTTGCCGTCCTGCATGTCCTTGGGGTGGACGAACAGGATTTCGTCGATCAGCTCCAGCTCGTTGAGCAGCACCGCGCAGACCAGCCCATCGAAGTCACTGCGCGTTACCAGGCGGTATTTCTGTTCTGACATCCCGATTCCCCTCTTTGGTTCAGGCTTTTTGCCCCGATTTCACAATGCTCATTGCTGTGGCGACCAGTCCGGCTGCGTCGCCGACATTGGCGGGCAGCAGGATGGTGTTGTTGGTCTTGGCCAGATTGGCAAAGGCGGCCACATATTGCTCGGCCACCTTGAGGTTGACCGCATCGCTGCCGCCCTGATGCTGGATGGCAGCGGCAACGGCGGCAATGGCCTCCGAGTTGGCGTGCGCCACCAGCCGCAGCGCTTCGGCTTCACCCATTGCGCGATTGATTGCAGCTTGCTTCTGGCCTTCCGACTGGTTGATGGCGGCCTGTTTGTCGCCTTCGGATTTCTGGATGGCCGCTTCGCGCTGGCCGTTGGCCAGGTTGATCTGCTCCTGGCGTACACCTTCGGATTGGGCGATGCGCGCGCGCTTTTCGCGCTCGGCAGTAATCTGCTGCTGCATCGCGTGCAGGATTTCCTTGGGCGGGGTCAGATCCTTGATTTCGTAGCGCAGTACCTTCACGCCCCAGTTCGTGGCGGCTTCGTCCAGCGCCAGCACCACGGCGCGGTTGATGTCGTCGCGCTCCTCGAAGGTCTTGTCCATTTCCAGCTTGCCGATCACCGAGCGCAGGGTGGTTTGCGCCAGCTGGGTAATGGCGAGGATGTAATCGCTGGACCCGTAGGACGCCAGGCGCGGATCGGTGATCTGGAAATAGATGATGCCGTCCACCTGCAGCTGCGTGTTGTCGCGCGTGATGCAGATCTGGCTGGGTACATCGAGCGGGATTTCCTTCAGATTGTGCTTGTAGGCAATGCGGTCGATGAAGGGAATGACGATGCGCAGGCCGGGTTCGAGTACGTCGTGAAAGCGGCCGAGGCGTTCACGCACCCAGGCGTGCTGCTGCGGCACGATCTTGAGGGTTTTGACGGCAAAGACGAGGGCAACAAACAGCAGGGCAAGGGCAAACGGCATGCAGGCTCCGGTTCAGTGAGGTTGTGAATCGAGGATCAGCGTATTGCCGCGCTGGGCCACGATGAAATAGCTGTCGGCACGCGGGGTGTTGGCGGCGGCCAGCTCGCCGGTCCACAGGGTGCCGCGATAGCGCACGCGGGCGTGGCGCTCGTCCAGCCAGCTGTCGACGTCGACCCGCTGGCCGACATCCAGTTGATTGGCAGTGTTGCTTGCTGGCTGGATGCGACGTTTCCAGCTGCGTGCCAGCCAGACGGCCAGCAAGGTGCCCACACTGGCCACCAGCAACTGCACCGTGGTATCCAGTCCAATCCAGGAGCACAGTGCGCCCAGCAGCAAGCCGGCGGCGATGGCCAGTAGATAGAAGGTGCCGCTGAACATTTCAGCGACGATCAGCGCGGTGGCTGCGATCAGCCAGAGGGTGGTGTTGTTCATTGCAACGTGATGGTAGGCAGTATTAGGGTTATAGCTGATGCTGGCCCGCTTTGCTGACACAAGCTCGCCTTGCGTTTGACACTGTTGCAAGGGTTGGTTCGCACAGGTGGATGCTGGCATGGTTGCCACTGAACTCACGCCCGCCCTTGGCCAACAACACGCTCGGTGATGCCCTAGGGCGCCGACGTTGATTCCGCAGTCTGTGGTGAAGTACGGCGATTCAGTGCCATCAGCCCGAACAAGCACAGCGACATACCGATGGCGAGCAATGCCACGGGCCTGAAATCCGGTGGCAACCCCTCACGCTGTATCAGCAGCAGGCTGCTTGTATATGAAGCTGCGGCGATGGCCAGGTCCTGCACAATGCTTTGCAGCGCCATGAAGCCGGCCCGTTCCTGCGGGGATGGGGCAGCGCTGCAGATGGTGCTCAAGGTGATGTTGCGGCCTGCGTTGCCGGCCATGAAGGCGGCAAACAGCCCGATGACCGCGCCACCGGCGATTCCGACCATGGGCAGCAAGCCGGCGCAGAGTGCAAGGGTTGCAATGATTGCCGGCAACCGCGGGCCGGTACGGTCGGCCAGGCGCCCGAGCAATTGCAGCGTCACAAACGCGCAGCATCCGCCGATGAGGTAGAGCATGCCCAGTTGATCACGTGCGATGCCGGCACTGCCCAGCAAAAAGAGTGGAAACAGCGGAATGATCAGGAAGGCGGAGAACTGCGCCAGTGCCTGCAACACGTAGGCATGCCGTACCGCAGGTTTGCGCAGCAAGGTCGACAGCGAAATTGCCGGCCCATGGTTCATGTGGCCGCGCAGCGCTGGCAAGGCTGTTGCCGCCCAGCACCATACCAGGACGGCCGCTGCGCCGACGAGTACAAACGGGGCTTGCCAACCCCACAGCCCTGCCAGTTGCAGCGAGAGGGGCACGCCGAGTATGGCGGCAAGGGAAAAACCGATCATGACCTTGCCTATCGCCGCCCCGCGCGCTTGCACCAGGGTGACGTCGATCACGATGGCCATGGCCACCGCAATGGCTGGCCCTCCAGCCAGGCCGGTCAGCGCGCGTGCCAGCAGCAGCATGGGCAGGTTTGTGCTCAGGCTGCCTGCCAGGGTCGCCAGCGCGAAAATGCCCAGCCCCCACAGCAGTGCCTTGCGGCGGTCAAAGCGATCCAGATAGCGACTGCCTGCCAGGCCTGCCGCGCCGGAGGCCAGTGCATAGGCTGCGGTGAGCCAGCCCAGGTGCTCGCCATCAAAGCCCAGTGCCTTTGCCAGGTCAGGGCCGAGCGGCATCACCATCATGAAGTCGAGGATGTAAACGAATTGCAGCGCTGCAATCAGCGCAATGATCTGGCGGGGATTGGGGAGGGACATGGGCAAGGGGGTAAGGTGGTCTGGCGCTGGCAATGCCGAGCAGGTCGCCAGGGGGTAAAAAACCGGGGCGAGTGGCCCCGGTTGGATGGGCTGGCTTAGAACTTCACTGCCAGGGCCAGGCGTACGTCACGGCCCGGTTCGGCCAGTGCCGACTGGCCGCCCCATGGGGTGCGATAACCGAAGCTGCTCTGGTCGTAATAGAAATGGTCGAACAGGTTCTTCACCGTCAGCGTCAGCTTCAGGCTGTCCTTGCCGGTCGGCAGCCACTGGGCGTAGATGTCGTGCACCGCGTAGCCAGGCTTGCTGCCCGGGTCCTTGGCGCCGGTGGGCCGGTAGTCATAAGCCTCGACATAGCGGCCGGTCCAGCCCAGCTTCACGAACTGCGCCGGGAAGGCGTAGTCAACCTGCGCCACCCAGGTGCGGCCGGTGGATTGGCCCAGCAGCAGTGCGTTGTCATCCGACAGCGGCTGGTCGTTCAGCGTCGGCTTGCTGTACGACATGCCCAGGCTGGCCGACCATTGCTGTGTCTGGTAGCCAAAGCTGCTGCTGTAACCGCTGACCTTGACGGTGCCCAGATTCTGGTGGAAGTCGTCGTAGCCGATGAAATTGGCGATTTTCTGGCGGAATACGGTAGCCGAGGCATGCCAGCCATTCTGTTCCCAGGTCGCGCTCAGCTCGGTATTGCTGGCCTTTTCCGGGGCGATGCTCGGTGCGTTGTCCTGATACTGCAGCAGGAAGGGCTCGGTAATGCCCACGCCGCGCAGTGCACGCGCATGGCTCAGGCGCAGGGTCAGCGATTCGATCGGCGAGTAAGCCACGCTGGCGCTGGGCGAGAAGCCGCTGGAGCTGTAATCCTGCTTGTATTTGTCGGTATAGCTGTAGCGGTCGTAACGGCCACCGGCAGTCAGTGTCCACTGTTCATTGAGCGCCCAGTCATCCTGCAGGAACAGACCAACCACGCTCGATGTTTCGTTGTCCAGCGGCGTATCGGGGATGTTGGCAAAAACGGTGTCGTGGCGGTAGTTCAAGCCATAACTCAGCTTGTGATCGCCCAGGCGCGACACATTGGTCAGGTTCAGGCCCTGGCTGCGCGTGCCGTCGTTTTCCATCGACGGCTTGTCCAGGTTCAGCTTGATCTGGTTCTTGTTGAAGAACGCCGTAGCATGCAGGTTCAGCCACGGGTTGCCCGATACGTAGTCGTAGTTGGCGGTGAAGGAATCACGCTCGGTACGTTGGCGCTCGGTCGGGTTGAACGGCGCCGGACCGAGGTTGGTGCGCTTGTTGCGCAGACCCTCGTCCTGATAGTGCTCGTAGGCCAGTTGCACTTTGTGTGCATCTGCGCCCAGGTCCAGCTTGATGAAGCTGTCGCGCACATCGGACGAGCTGTTTACCACGCGGTCGCCATTGCCATCCTTGTAGTCGCGGCCTTTTTCATAGCTCTGACTGGCTAGGATGGAGGCCACGTCACCCAGCAGGCCGTAGGCGCTGGCATCCAGCTTGTAGCCGTCGTTCACGCTCTGATAGCTGCCCTTGAGCGAGCCACCAGCGCGTTCGCCCGGTTGCAGCAAATCCTTGGCGCTCTTGGTGGTGAAGCGCACCGCACCGGCCAGTGCGCCCGGGCCGGCAGTGGCGGCGCCGGTGCCGGCTTCGATCTCGACGCGCTTGATCAGATCGGGGTCGATCATGACCTGGCCGGTGTGGTGGTAGGCCGATTCAGGCTGTACCGCACCGTCGATGGTGACATTCAGCATGCGCTCGCTCAGGCCGCGCACGTACAGCTTTTGTGCGGTCGGCAGGCCGCCGCCGACGCTGACTTCCGGCGTCTGCTTGAACAGATCCTGCAGGCTGCTGGCCTGTTCCACTTCGATGCGATTGGCCCGTACCACCGTATTGGTATCGCTGCCGCGTTCGGCGGTGACCAGCACCGGATCGAGTGCGGCCGAATCATCGGCCGCATGCGCGGTGGCGGCGCAAAGCAGGGTGGCCAACGACAGTGGCAAGGGCGAAAAGGCCAGGCGGATGGCCTGCCGAAGCGGAGTGGACATGGTTTTCTCTTGGTTGGTAAATGAGCGGGCGTTCTCCTGCCGTATCTGTTTGCTTGCGTTTTGCAAACGCATTCAAAAAGCATGGAGAAACTTGTTTGCTGTGAAAAACCGCACTTTCTCTTTTGTTTTTGAAAAGTATCGGAAAGTTTTTCTTGCCCAACATCATGCCTGTGTAGATAATGAGAGTCAATCTCATTTGCGTTGTTGTTGGTTTTGTATGTAAATCCCTGCCGCAAGCCCGGTTCCCACCGGGTACGGGCCAAGCCAGCATGCGTGCAAGCCAGGCCGACCTCCCTGCCACCGCTGTCTATGCAGCAGTGCGCCACACAGGAAGCCCGACCATGAACGACATCTTTCGCGTGCCCACCGCGGCAGCCAGTGCTGCAGACCTGCTTGGCAGCTATCACGGCGGCGATGCATTTTTCTCTTCCCCGCATCAGACCCTGCTTGCGCAGGGGGTAGCCGCGACATTGCCGGCACTGCCTGTCGAGGCGCTGGCTGACGCCGCCCGCGATTTGCTGGCCGCTCACCGCCGGCCGGGTCAGCCACTACCGTTGCTGATCGGCGCGATTCCATTCCGCAGCGATGCGGTGGCGCAGCTGTGCATTCCGGCCCGTGTTCACTACGGCAGCGGCAGCGCGGCACAGCTGCTTGATCGCATGCAGCCTTGCGTGGCGACGCCGGCTGCCGATGTGGCCGCTGCCACGGCGACAGATATCCGCCACCAACCGGGCAAACAGGGTTATCAGGCCAATGTCAGCCAGGCCTTGGCACTGATGCAGCGGGGTGTGCTGGACAAAGTGGTGCTGTCGCGTTCGTTGCGGGTGGCTGCGCAGATCGACTTGCCCGGGCTGCTGCAGCGTCTGGCGCAGCGCAATGTGCTGGGCTACACCTTTGCCGTGCCGCTGGGTGACACGCAGCGCACCCTGATTGGCGCCAGCCCCGAGCTGCTGCTGGCGCGGCGTGGAAGGCATGTGGTGTCCAATCCACTGGCCGGCTCGATCCCGCGCAGTGCCGATCCGGCAGAGGATCAGCGTCGCGCCCGGGGTCTGCTGCAGTCGGCCAAGGACCTGCACGAGCATGCGGTCGTGATCGACGCGGTTGCCGCTGCGCTACGCCCCTTCTGCAGCCGGTTGGATGTGCCTGCCGGCCCGTCGCTGCTGGCAACGCCAACCATGTGGCACCTTTCCACCGAAATGCGTGGCGAGCTGGCTGACCCGGCAACGACCTCGCTGCAACTTGCTTTGGCGCTGCACCCGACACCGGCGGTATGCGGGCACCCGACTGCTGCCGCGCGCGATTTCATTGCCGAGGTCGAAGGCTTCGACCGGCGCTACTTCACCGGCCTGACCGGCTGGTGCGATGCTGATGGCGACGGCGAATGGGCGGTGACCATACGCTGCGCCGAGGTCGGCGCGCACGACGCCACGCTCTATGCCGGCGCGGGCATCGTGCCGGGCTCGGAACCGGCGCTGGAATGGCGCGAGACCAGTGCCAAGCTCAATACCATGCTGGGTGCGATGCAGCTTGAAGCCGCGCTGGCAGACACCCCAGAGGTGCAGTCGTGAGCACGCTCGACGGCTTTACCCCTTGGCCGGCCGAGTTTGCCGAGCGCTATCGTGCGCTGGGCTACTGGCAGGGCCAGACCATGGGCGACATGTTGCGTGAACGCGCGCAGACCCATGCCAACCGCGAAGCGCTGATCTGCGGTGAGCGCCGCTGGCGCTACGCCGAGCTGGATCGCCGCGCCGATGCGCTGGCGGCAGGTTTCGCGCGCATCGGCCTGGTTGCACAGGACAGGGTGGTGGTGCAGCTACCCAACGTGGCTGAGTTTTTCGCCGTCTGCTTTGCGCTGTTCCGTATCGGCGCGATTCCGGTATTTGCATTGCCGGCACATCGCCGTGCCGAGATCGGGCATTTCGTGACGTTTGCCGAGGCCAAGGCGTATGTGATTGCCGATCAGGCGCTGGGCTTCAACTACCGGGCGCTGGCTAGGCAGGTGAAGGCGGAGGTAGCGCCAGCACTGCAGGTGGTGGTGGTGGGCGAGGCCGAAGAGTTCATCGCACTGGACAGCCTGTATGACACCCCGTGCGCCTTGCCCGGCCCGGCGGCGGGCGATGTTGCCTTCCTGCAGCTTTCGGGCGGCAGCACCGGCCTGCCCAAGCTGATTCCGCGCACGCACGATGACTATCTATACAGCGTGCGCGCCAGCGCCGATATTTGCGGGCTGGGTGTCGATGACGTTTATCTGTGCGCGCTGCCGGTTGCGCACAATTTTCCGTTCAGCTCGCCTGGCACGCTGGGGGTGTTTCATGCAGGTGGCAAGGTTGTACTGGCCATGCAGCCGGGGCCGGAAACTGCGTTTCCGCTGATTGCTGCCGAGCGCGTCACCATCACTGCGCTGGTACCGCCGCTGGCGATGATCTGGCTGGATGCCGCCCAGCGCCGCCGGCAGGACATGGCCAGCTTGCGCATGTTGCAGGTGGGCGGTGCGCGGCTGGCGCCCGAAGTGGCGCAGCGCATTCCGGCCGGGCTGGGCTGCCGCTTGCAGCAGGTATTCGGCATGGCGGAAGGGTTGGTCAACTACACGCGTGATGACGACAGCGACGCGTTGGTGGCCGGCACGCAAGGCCATGCCATCTCGCCGCATGACGAAATCCGCATTCTCGACGATGACGACCAGCCGGTGCCAGCCGGCGAAGTGGGCCACCTGCTCACACGTGGCCCCTACACCATACGCGGCTATTACCGCGCGCCGGAACACAACCTGCGTGCCTTCACTGCCGACGGTTTTTACCGCACCGGCGATCTGGTGCGTCAACTGCCGTCGGGCCATCTGGTGGTGGAAGGGCGTGCCAAGGACCAGATCAACCGGGGTGGCGAGAAAGTTGCCGCAGCCGAGGTCGAAGAACACCTGCTTGCCCACCCGGCAGTACACGATGCTGCGCTGGTGGCCATGCCCGATGCCTATCTGGGCGAAAAGAGCTGCGCCTTCATCATTGCGCAGGGCGCACCGGTCAAACCGGTGGAGCTGAACCGCTTCCTGCGCCAGCGCGGCATTGCCGATTACAAGATTCCCGACCGCATCGTGTTTGTTGATCGCTTCCCCAAAACGGGCGTGGGCAAGGTCGACAAGCGCGCATTGCGCGAACACATCCAGGCCCAGCTGTCGCTTGCCGCGCAGGGCTGATATTCCAAGCATACCGAGACATACCGCATGACCATTCCCCGCATCGCCACCTATCCCATGCCCACCGCCGACGCACTGCCGGCCAATCGTGTGACCTGGCAACCCGATTCGGCGCGCGCCGTGCTGCTGATCCACGATCTGCAGCAATACTTCCTCGATTTCTACGATGCCAGCGCCAGCCCGATTCCCGAGCTGCTGCGCAATGCGCGAGCCTTGCGCGATGCCTGCGATGCGGCCGGCGTGCCGGTGGTGTATACCGCCCAGCCGGTGGTGCAATCGGCCGAGCAACGTGGCTTGCTCAATGACTGGTGGGGGCCGGGCATTACGGCCAAGCCGGAGCTGTATCCGGTGGTCGAACCGGTGGTGCCGCGCGATACCGATACGGTGCTGACCAAATGGCGCTATAGCGCATTTGCCAAGAGCGACTTGCTGCAGCGTTTGCGCGATCAGGGGCGTGACCAGCTCATCGTCTGCGGCATCTATGCGCATATCGGCGTGATGATGACGACGGCCGATGCCTTCATGAACGATGTACAGGCATTCATGATTGGCGATGCGGTGGCGGATTTCTCGGCCGAAGAGCACGCAATGGCACTGCACTATGCATCGCGCCGCTGCGGCGTGGTGTTGTCGACGGCGCAGACCGTGGCAGCGCTTGCCCCCAAGCCCAAGGCACAACTGCCGGCCAGCCTGGCAGGGTTGCGCGAGGAAGTGGCCAAGCTGTTGCAAGTGCCTGTGTCTGATCTGGCCGACGACGACAATCTGCTGGATTACGGGCTGGATTCGATCCGACTGATGGCGCTGGCCGAGCGCTGGCGCGATGCCGGCGCTGACGTGGGTTTTGTCGCACTGGCCGAGCAACCGGTGCTGGCGCGCTGGTGGGTGCTGCTGCAGGGCGCAGGGTGCTGAGATGGCGCAAAGCCCGCATGAAAACCGCCTGCCGCTGACCTCGGCCCAATACGGCATCTGGCTGGGCCAGCAACTCGATCCTGCCAGCCCGGCTTACTGGACTGCCGAAGCGCTGCTATTGAATGGCGTACTGGATGAGGCCGTCTTTACCGCCGCGCTCACGCAGGTGGTGGATGAAACCGAAGCACTGCACATGTGCTACCACAGCGATGGGGTCGCAGTCTGGCAAAGCCGGCTGCCGTCGGCCGGTGCGGGCCTGCTGCGGCACGATTTCAGCACCGAGGCCGATCCGCTGGCCGCTGCATTGCACTGGCTGCAACAGCAGATGGCCGTGCCTGCTGATCTGGCGGCCGGCCCGCTCCACGGCAACTACCTGCTGTGCCTGGGGCCGCAACGCCATGTGTGGTGCCTGTGCGCGCATCACATCGCACTCGATGGTTTTGGTCATGCACTGTTCAGCCAGCGCGTTGCCCAGCGCTATGGGGCCTTGCGTGCCGGGACTGCGATGCCGGAGAAGCAGGCTACGCTGGCGGCGGTGGTGGCTGAAGACCAACGCTACCAGGCTGAACGTGCCGGCAAGGACCGCGATTTCTGGCTGGCCCGCATGGCCGGCTTGCCGGAGCCAGCCACCATTGCCGTGCCGAAAACGCTGGCGCGCAGCGTGCGCAAGCAGCGCGGGCTGTTGCCGGCGGCGGCATTCGAGCGCTGGCAGGCTGCCGCCGCGCTGTGCAGTGTGGACTGGCCGTCGTGGCTGGCCAGCGTGGTCGGCCTGTGGTTGCGCAAGCACTCCGGGCGAGTAGCGCAAACGCTGGGCTGGCCGGTGATGGGGCGGCTGGGCTCGGTGGCGCTGGGTGTGCCATGTATGGCGATGAATATCGTGCCGCTGCCCATGCAGATTGATTGCGGCGGCACGCTGGATGCGCTGGCGCAGCAGCTGGCTGCCAGCCTGCGCGCCATCCGGCCGCATCAACGCTATCGCTACGAACACCTGAAGAACGATCTGGGCCTGGCCGGTGGCCGACGCCGGCTGTTTGGCCCAGTGCTGAACCTGATGCCATTCGAGCGCCCACTGCAATTTGGCGATCTGGCCGTGGAAAACCACCCGCTGGCCGCCGGGCCGGTAGAGGACCTGTCCATTACCATCGCGCCGGGGCAGGGCGGGGTGCGCATTGATCTGGAAGCCAACCCCGATGCTTATCCGGTGGCATTGCTGAACGAGCTGCATGCCAGCCTGCTGCACACCCTGGAGGCCGTGCTGGCCGACCCGCTGGCGCCGATCGCCAGCTTGCTGCCGAAGGTCGCATCCGACCATGCCTTGCCGCTGGCCGTGCTGCAGGGTGAGGCATTGAATGACGTGCCACGCGATGTGCTTGAGCGTTTGATTGCGCAAGCAGCCGCAGCACCGCAAGGGTTGGCCTTGCAGCAAGCGGGTGTCCGCATCAGCTATGCCGGATTGCTGTCCGGCGTGCAGCAGTTGGCCGGGCAGCTGCATGCGCTGGGCGTGGGGCCGGGCAGCCGCGTGGCGTTGTTGCTGCCGCGCGAACCGCGCACCATCGTGGCCTTGCTGGCCGTGTTGTGGGTCGGCGCGGCTTATGTGCCCATCGACCCGGCCAGCCCGGCGGCGCGGATTGCCATGGTGCTGGACGACAGCCGCCCGGCGCTGCTGCTTACGCTGTCGGAATACGCCAGACGGCTGGCATGGCCGGGGCCGGGCTGGAGCCTGGATACCCAGCCTGCACCGCAGGCAGCACCGCTTGCCGTTGCGGTGCAGGTCGATGATGTGGCGCCGGCCTATGTGATTTACACCTCCGGCTCTACCGGCAAACCCAACGGCGTGATGATCAGCCGGGGTGCACTGGCGCATTTTGTCGTCAGTGCCGGCCAGCGTTACGGCATCGATGCAAACGACCGGGTATTGCAGTTTGCACCGCTGCATTTCGATGCCAGCATCGAGGAGGTCTTCCTTCCGCTGTGCAATGGCGGCAGTCTGGTGCTGCGTACCGATGCCATGCTCGATTCGCTGCCGCATTTTCTGGCCGAGCTGGCCCGCTTGCGCATCAGCGTGCTCGATCTGCCGACCGCATTCTGGCACGAGCTGGCGTTTGCGCTTGACCATGGCGCACTGGCGCTGCCCGCTTGCGTGCGCTTGGTCATCATCGGTGGCGAAGCCGCGCTTGCCGAACGGATCAGCCGCTGGCGCAGCCAGGTCGGCCCAGCCGCGCGCTTGCTCAATACCTATGGCCCGACTGAGGCCACGGTGATCTGCACCACGGCCGAACTGGCAGGGCCTGATCAACTGGACTGGCATGGCGATGCCGTGCCGGTGGGTCGCCCCTTGCCGGGCGTGGGGTGCGTGGTGGTCGATGCGCACATGCAGCCTGTGGCGCAGGGTAGCGAGGGTGAGCTGTGCTTGCTTGGCCCCGCGCTGGCGCTGGGTTATTTCGAGCGCGAAGCCCTTACGGCGGCGCGTTTCATCCAGCTGAATGCCTTGCCGGGCGCACCGCGCGCCTATCGCACGGGGGACCGGGTAAAACTGCAGGCCGACGGCCAGCTTTATTTCCTTGGCCGGCTGGATGATGAATTCAAGATCAGCGGTCACCGTATTGATCCGGCCGAGGTCGAAACGGCCTTGCTCGGCATGGCTGGCGTGCATGAGGCTGCCGTGATCGGCCAGACCTTGCCGGCTGGCCTGAAGCGGCTGGTGGCGTTTGTGGTGCAGGCGGCAGGGGCTGAATTGCCCGGTCAAGCTGCCATGCGGCGCACGCTGGCTGATCTGCTGCCCGCACCGGCCATTCCTGCCTATTACGTATCTCTGGCGCGGCTGCCACGCAATGCCAACGGCAAGATAGACCGTCATGCCCTGCGTGCCTTGCCCGCGCCGGCACCGTCCGAACAGGCCGCTGCCATGACTGCGACCGAGTTACGCATCGCCGAGGTGTGGCAGACCGTGCTGGGTGCGCATGACATTGCACCGCACGATGATTTCTTCGCGCTGGGCGGCAAATCATTGCAGGCCATCCAGGTGGCCAACCGCCTGAGTGCGGCACTGGCGCGCGAGCTGCCGGTGTCGTGGCTGTTCCGTCACAGCACGGTGGCCGCGCTGGCGCAGGCACTGGATGCGCCGACCAGCCATCAGCCGCCGGCTACTGCGGGCAACGAGTTCGCACCGCTGCTGACCATACAGCGCGGTGAGGGTGCCGGGCTGTTCTGCATTCATCCCGCCGAAGGGCTGGCTTGGTGCTACTTTGGCCTGGCGCGTCATTTGCCGGACGCCGCCATCCACGGCTTGCAGGCACGCGGCCTGACTGGCGCACTGCCAGCCAGCTTCGACGACATGGTGGCCGATTACCTGCAGCAAATCCGCCAGCAACAGCCGCAGGGGCCGTATCAGTTGCTGGGTTGGTCGTCCGGCGGGGCGGTGGCGCATGCGATTGCGGCCGGGCTGCGCGCCATGGGCGAGCAAGTCGACCTGCTTGCCATCCTCGACAGCTATCCGGCCAGCGCGTGGATCGGGCGCCCGCAACCGACCGGGCGCGATGCGCTCGAAGCCTTGCTCGATGTGACCGGTGACGATGCGCTGGACGCGGACGGCCAGCCGCTGGATGAAGACGCCATCCTGGCCAGACTGTGCCGCCCCGGCAGCGCGCTGGCCGGCTTCGGCAGCGAGCGCATCAAGCAGATGAGCAGCGTGGCCTTGCATACCATGCAGCTGTTCCGCGCTGCCGAGACCCCGCACTTCGATGGTGACATGCTGCTGTTCCGCGCAGCGCAGCGCCAGCCCAATGCGCCCGACAGCGGAAGCTGGCAGCCGCATGTGGGCGGACGGGTGCAGGTGGTCGATGTCGATTGCACGCATTCAGCCATGACCCGGCCGGCACCGCTGGCCCATATCGGGCAGGAACTGGCCAGATGCTGGCCACAGGAACAAGCATGAGCACGCCCCGTACCCCGCCACGCCTGTTGCGCGTGATTCGCACTGTTGATCTCAGCCCGCAAATGCGCCGCATCACGCTGGGTGGCCCGGCCATGGCCGGTTTTCCGCTGGGCATGGATGGCAGCCATATCAAACTGATGCTGCCGCAGGCGCACCAGAACGAGCCGATGTTGCCGACCCTGGGGCCGAATGGCCCGGTCTGGCCACCGGCCGATCAGCGGCCAATCACCCGCACCTATAGCGTCAGCCGCTATCACCCGGAAAGCGGCGAGCTGGATGTCGATTTCGTGCTGCACGGCGACAGCGGCCCTGCCTCGGCCTGGGCGTTACGCGCACAGCCGGGCGATGCCATCGGCGTGGCCGGCCCGGCCGGGCCGGCGCTGTTTCAGCCCGGTGCGCCGTGGTACCTGCTGATTGGTGACCCCAGCTCGCTGGCGCTGCTGACCGCGGTGCTGCGCGCCTTGTCGGCAGATGCGCAAGGCGAGGTGCTGATCGAGGTGCCTGATGAGGGTGAAATCCAGGCCCTTGCGCATCCGGCCGGCATGCGCCTGCGCTGGCTGGTGCGCCACGGTGCGCCGGCTGGCGAGAGCCGTCTGCTGCTGGATGCCGTGGCTGCACTGCCATGGCCCGCCACGCCGTCGGTGACGCTGGCAGGGGAGAGCGCCCAGGTGGTGGCCATCCGCGATTTCCTGCTGCAGCAACGCCAGCTGCCACGCCGGCAGTTGTATGCAGTGCCGTACTGGCGCGATTGCTACACCGAGGAGGCCTACCACTTGGAGCGGCATCGCATCATGGACGAGCTGGATGCCGTGCCAAACCAGGTGCCCGAAACTGTTACAACGGAGCCAACATGAAATCACTGTTTTTGCCGGCATTGCTGCTGGCCTGCCTGACCGCCAGCACGGCCGCATGGGCGGCGCGCACCATCACCGATGCCAATGGCACGCAGTTGAGCGTGCCCGACCACCCCGAACGCATCCTGGTGTTGTCCGAACTCGATCTGGATGCCGCACTGGCACTCAAGATCAAGCCGGTGGGCACCACCAATGGCCGCGGTCAGGACGGTGCACCGCGCTATCTGGGGGCTGTGGGCAGCAAGCTGGTCAGTGTGGGCAATTTCGGTACGCCGGTACTCGACAAGGTGATCGCGCTGCAGCCTGACCTCATCCTCGCCGGCGGCCTGCCGGACCCGGAGTTGCTGGCGCAGCTGCGCCGCATCGCGCCCACGGCAGTGACCTACAAGCTGGGTGACGACTGGAAGGCGGCCTTTGCCCGCATTGCGCAAATCACCGCGCGCGATGCGCAAGCACAAAGTTTCATGGCGACGTACCAGCAGCGTCTGACCCAGGTGCGTAGCCAGTTGGGCAAGCAGGCCGGGGCTACGGTCAGCGTGGTGCGCTGGAACCCGCAAGGGCCGGCCTACATGCTCAAGGATGCCTTTGCCAGCCTGGTGCTGGCCGATTTGCAGCTCAAGCGCCCGGCCGGGCAGCTGCAGCCCGGTATTGCCCACTCGCCGCCGCTCAGCCTGGAAGCACTCAACCGCATCGATGCCGACTGGCTGTTCATTGGCACCCTGGCGCCGGCCGGTCAGGCCAGCAGCGCACTGGCCAGTGCCAAGGCCATGCCGGCCTTTCAGCAACTGGCTGCGGTGAAGCGCCAGCAGATGGTGGTGATTGATGGCTCGCTGTGGACCAGCCTGGGCGGGCCGCTGGCCGCGCTGGCCATCGTCGATGATGTCGACAAGGCGATGGTCAAAAGATGACAGCCCGGGTTTTTTCCGGGGCCGAGCAGGGCGCGTTGCTGGTGGTGCTCGCCTTGTTGATGCTGGCCTTGTTGATGCTGGCCTCGCTGCTGCTTGGCGCTGGCGAGATCGGCCCGGCCGACAGCCTGCGCTATCTGCTCGGGCTGGCCGCCCCGGCGCAGCTGCCGCAGGACATGGCCATGGTGATGTGGCAGATGCGCCTGCCGCGCATGCTGGCTGCCGTGCTGGTTGGCGGAGCACTGGGCATGGCGGGCATGCTGCTGCAGACGGTGACGCGCAATCCGCTGGCCGAGCCGGGCTTGCTCGGCGTCAACGCTGGCGCTGCACTGGGCGTGGTGATCGGCATTGCGTGTGCCGGTGCGGATGTCGGTGCGGGCTATCTGCTGTGGGCCCTGCTGGGGGCAACGCTGGGCAATGGCTGCGTACTGCTGGCGACCCGGCTGGACCAGTATGTCGATGCACCACTGCGCCTGGTGCTGGCCGGGGCCGCATTGAGTGCGACCTTTCACGGGCTGACCTCGTCCATTCTGCTGGCGCAGCAGAGCGGCTATGACCAGTACCGCTTCTGGATCATGGGGTCGCTGTCCGGCATCAGCCCGGCTGCATTGGGCTGGGTTGCGCCGGCCATCGTAACGGGCGCCGCACTGGCGTTGCTGTTGTCCCGTGCGCTGGCCGCGCTGCAGCTGGGCGACGATAGTGCGTGTGCGCTGGGCCATCGCCCGGCACTGGTTCGCACCGGCATTGCCTGCGCGGCAACCCTGCTGACCGGCAGCGCGGTGGCGCTGGCTGGGCCGATTGCTTTCCTTGGCCTGCTGGCGCCGTTTCTGGCGCGCCAGTGCAAGTGCACCACGCCGGCGGCCCGCCTGCTGCTGGCCGCCCTGTTCGGCATGGCCTTGTTGCTGGCTGCCGATATTGCTGCGCGCTTGCTGGCTCGCCCGTTCGAGACGCCTGCCAGCGTGGTCACTGCCTTGCTCGGTGCGCCATTACTGGTGTGGATTGCGCGGCGCAGCAGCCGGGAGGGTTTGGCATGAGCGCGCAGCCACAGGTATTGGAATCCGGCGTGTTGGTGCTGCGCTGGCGGGCGTGTTCATGGCTGCTGGCCTGGCGGCCACTGTGCGTCACCACCTTGCTGGCCGCTGGTTTGCTGGGCGCAGTGGTGCTGGCCTTGCTGGTGGGCAGCCAGTGGCTGAGCCCGGCCGTCATCTGGCAGGTCGTGCAGGGCGATGCGTCGTCCAGTCTGCTGATTCTTGAATTCCGTTTGCCCCGGGTGCTGGTGGCTGTCGTGGCCGGCATGGCGCTGGCACTGGCGGGAGGGCTGTTGCAGACGCTGACCGGCAACCGCCTGGCCTCGCCCGAGTTGCTGGGCCTGACCGATGGTGCCACCTGCACCATGCTGATCGCGCTGGTGCTTAGCCCCGAGGGCAGCTTTGGCCCGTGGTGGGTAGGGCCACTGGGTGCACTGCTGGCCATGGCCTCGTTGCTGGTTGTGTCTGGCGGCGTGGGGCAACGCGGCCAGCGCATGCTGATCGTAGGTATCGGGCTGGCCTGCCTGTTGCGCGCAATGGCCGAGTTGGCGCTGTCGCAGCAATCGCTGCAGCACGCCAGCGCCATCTACGCATGGACCACGGGCAGTCTGGCCGGCAAGGGGACGGCAACCCTGTTGCCACTGGCGGCAGGTTTAGCGGTGTTGTTGCCACTGGCCATGTTGTGCCGCCGGCAACTGGCGCTATTGCGGCTGGATGTGGATGTCGCCGCGACCTTGGGTGTGCCGGTGCGGGCGGTGCAGTGGCTGACCTTGCTGACCGCCGTATCGCTGGCCGGTCTTGCCGTTGGGCTGTGCGGGCCACTGGCCTTTGTTGCGCTTGCAGCCCCCATCATTGCCGAGCGCTGGGCCGGTGGCGCAGCCATGCCGTTGCCGGCGTGCGCTTTGCTTGGCGGCATGCTGGTGGTTCTGGCTGATTTGCTGGGGCGCATATTGCTGCCCAATGCCGAGCTGCCGGCCGGGGTGATCTGCAATCTGCTGGGCGGGCCTTTTTTGTTATGGGTATTGCTGGGCAAGGGCTCGGCAGGGAAGCGGGAATGACGTTGTTGCAAGTAAGGCAGCTCAGGGCCAGCCACAGGCAACGGCCGGTGCTGCAGGGTATCGATCTGAACGTGGATGCGGGGCAGGTGGTGGCCATTGTCGGCCCCAATGGTTGCGGCAAATCGACCTTGTTGCGCTGTCTGGCGCGGTTGCACCGGCCCGATGGCGGCGAGATTCGCCTGGGGGGCAGCCCGCTCTGGCAGTTGAAACCACGCGAGGTGGCATTGCGGCTGGCCCTGTTGCCACAAGCGCTGACGGCGCCCGAAGGGATTACCGTTGCCGCGCTGGTGCGCTATGGCCGCCATCCGCATCAAGGCTGGTTCCGGCAATGGTCACCCGGCGATGATGCAGCCGTACGCGATGCAATGACGATGACCGATACGCTGCATCTGGCAGGGGCTCGCATCGACGAGCTCTCGGGCGGACAGCGGCAGCGCTGCTGGCTGGCCATGGTGCTGGCACAGCAGACGCCACTGCTGTTGCTGGACGAGCCCACCAGCATGCTGGACCTCGGCCATCAGGTTGACGTGCTGGAGTGCATACGCAGGCTGGCTGCTGCCGGCCGCAGTGTCGTCATCGTGTTGCATGACCTTGCCGCTGCGGCGCGTTATGCCGACGTGCTGCTGGTCATGCGCGAAGGCAGGGTCATTGCACAAGGGGCACCGCGCGACGTGGTTACGCCAGCATTGATCCGCGATGTGTATGGCATCGAGGCTGCCGTGCTGGCCGCACCCGGTGACGGCGCACCGGTGGTGGTGCCGCTGGGTGCCTCTGCCATTGCCAAGCAGCCAGCCGTGCCGGATACCCCGGCCATGCTGCATGCCGCCCAGCTTGAACAGGAACAGCGATGAGCCCAATCTCGAACAACAATCATCAATTTCACGGCCGTGTGGCCTTGGTGACTGGCGCGGCGCAGGGTATAGGTGCAGCTGTCGCCCGCATGCTGGCCGCGCGTGGTGCAGCGGTGGCGCTGCTGGACCGGGATGCTGCCGGTCTGGCACGTACCGCAGAGTCCATCTGCGCAGCCAACGGTCCGGCACTGCCGATTGCACTGGACCTGTGCGACGCACAGGCGCTGGAAGCCGCTGTTGATCAAGTTGCGCGCGAGCTGGGCCAGGTCGATATCCTTGCCAGCGTCGCCGGCATCCTGCGCCCCGGCGATGCGCTGTCCCTGAGCGATGCCGACTGGGACGACACCTTCGCGGTCAATACCACGGCTGTATTCCGGCTGTGCCGCAGCGTGGGCCGGCAAATGGCAGCACGGCGCAGCGGCAGCATCGTCATCGTCGGCTCGAATGCAGCCAGCACACCACGGCTGCACATGGCTGCCTATGCGGCCTCCAAGGCTGCCACTGCCCAGTTTGCACGCTGCCTGGCGTTGGAGCTGGCCTGCCATGGCGTGCGCTGCAATCTGGTGTCCCCCGGCTCGACCGATACCACAATGCAGCGCCAGCTCTGGACCGGCCCGGAAAGCGAGGCCGCCGTCATCGCCGGCAACCTCGCTGCCTACCGGCTGGGGATTCCGCTGCAGCGTATTGCCCACCCCGACGACATTGCCGAGGCCGTCTGCTTTCTCGCCTCTGACCGCGCCCGCCACATCACCATGCACGATCTGCGCGTTGATGGTGGGGCGACGCTGGATGCCTGATCTCAAGCCTAGGTTGCAATCCTCGCATCAAGGTGCCTCATCGACGTCGCCCACATGGGTTAAGCAGACTGAAGGGCACATTAACTGCTATAACAAAGAAAAAGCCCCAGAGACATCAGGGGCTTTTTCGTTAGTTCTGGCGGAAGCGCAGAGATTCGAACTCTGGGGGGACTTGCATCCCCGACGGTTTTCAAGACCGCTGCCTTAAACCGCTCAGCCACGCTTCCGAAGCTGCGCAGTGTAGCAAATACCGTCGCTGCCGTCAGCTAGCCCAGCTTTTCCAGTACTGCAAAGCGGGTGAGGGTGGCGTCAGCGGTGTGCTCCAGCGCGGCGTTGAGGCGGATGCGGTAGCTCTTGCCCTGTGCAGAGAGGCGGAATTCGCGGCTGTCGGCGAAGAAGGCTTGCGGCAGCAGCAAAAAGCGCCCGCGCGGGTTGGCGGTGGCGTCGGGTGAATAGACGCCGCTGAAGCTGCGGTCGCTCAGCAGCGGGGTCATTTCGACCACCACGGCGGTCTGGGTCAGCACTTCGATCCCGACATGGACGATGCCATCCAGCGATTTGCTGATGCGGCGCACGATGCCGACCGAGAATGGCTGGTTGCCGATGCCGGACAGTCCCAGTACTTCGCCGGCCTGCAGTTTGTCTTCGCCCGCAGCCTGATAAGTGACGCCGACGCCACCTGCACTTTCGTTCTCGATCTCCCAGCGGCCGCCAGCCGGACCGCGCCCGTCCACGGTACGCTCGCCGCGCAGGAACTGGATCACATCGTCCAGGCCGCGGATGACGTTGATGACTTTCTTGGCGGTGCGGCGCTCGTGTTTGCGGATGGGGGCGGGGGTGTCACGCGACCACAGCTCGACCAGCCCTTGCAGCAAATCGATATTGGCCGGAGCGGCTGATTCAGCCGGCAGTCCGTGCGCAATCGGATCCGGGCTGTCATGCAGCAGCTGTTCCAGCGTTTCGCGCATGTGCTGCACCAGCGGCTCGGTGGTCCAGTAACGCCAGTTTTCGCCCACCATGTCGCGGCGCAGTCGTTTGGGCGGTGTGGAGCCGGCGATATTGATGGCAAACAGCTGGCGGTTGGGGCGGATCTGGCTTTCCAGGTCGATGCGGCCGGCCCAGCGTTTGAGCCATTGCGACAAGACTTCGATTTGTGTTGATTGCAGACGCTCGGGGTTGGCCAGCGCCAGCATCAGCACCTGCAGGTATTCGCGGCGGATTTCGGTGATTTCACCGTCGGCATAGCCCTGCATCGGCGTGGCGGCGCAGCCTTGTTGCTCGGCCAGCAGGTAAAGGCGGTTCAGGTTGCGCCAGACCTTGGGGTCCAGCTCCAGATAGCGCAGATACGCCCATTTGGCCTGCTGGCCGAAGTAGGCAAGTCCACGCAGAATGAAGGTGTGCATGCTCTTGTCGAGCGGGCGGTTGCTGGCTTGCTGTGCCTGCTTGAGCGTGATGCGGTAGGCATCACCCATTTCAGCCCAGAAGGCGAGCAGCGTGGGCAGCACATGGGGCGGGCCGACGTGCTCGACTATGACCCGGCCAAGATAGATGTCGACCAGATGCTGCTGTAAGGTTCTTGCTTTCTCGTCCAGATAGGGGACGGTTTTCATCCTGTCTTTCAGGCTGATCTTCGGATTGGTGTTGAGCTGTTTCAACGCCTTCACGATTTCGATCTGCGCTTGCAGGATGTCCGATTCGGGCAGTTCCTGCATCATGACGGTGGCAGATTTGAGGTCGTAAACGCCCTCTTGGTCGCGCTTGCCGAACAAGGCGCCAACCAAACCTTTGAAATCAAACATCAGTTTCCATCTCTCGGTATTTTTATTGGCTGCGATTGTAAGTCAAATCGCCGTTCATCAGATTAGGCAAAGCGCGCGAGAGTCGCAAATTCAGGACAGACGGCGGTCACAGAACTGTGCAATCCGTTGCAATGCAGCATCAAGCCGGTGCACGGGCTGGGTATAGGCAAAGCGCAGCATGGTGGGCGCAAGGCCGAAATCCAGCCCCGGCGTAACGGCAACGGCTTGTTCGGCCAGCAGGCGGGCGGCGAAATCGGCTGCGTCGCTGGTATGCCCGCTGGCATCTGCCCATAGATAGAAGGCGCCATCGCCCAGGCAGGGAATGGCCAGCCCCAGGGCTTGCAGGCCGGCCGCAAGTACATCGCGCCGCCCGGCGAGTTCCTGCCGGCGCTGCTCCAGTATTGCCAGTGTTGCCGGCTGGAAAGCGGCCAGTGCTGCATGCTGCGCCGGCGTTGGCGGGGCAAGGAAGAGGTTCTGCGCCAGTTTTTCCAGCGCCGGCACGGCCCATTGCGGTGCCACCAGCCAACCCAGCCGCCAGCCCGTCATCTGGAAGAATTTGGAGAAGCTGTTGACGACGAATACGTCGTCGGCCACCGAAAGCACTGTTTCGTGCGGTCGGCCATATACCAGTCCCTGGTAGATTTCATCGACGATGAGCTGGCCGCCGCGTGCTCGGCTTGCCGCAGCCAAGGCTGCCAGCTCGGTTGGTTCAAGCACCGTGCCAGTCGGGTTGGCGGGGCTGGCGACCAGTGCGGCCACCGTGCGATCAGTCCAGTGCGCAGCCAACGCATCGGCGCTGAGCTGATAACGGGTATCCGGCCCCACCGGCACATTGACCGGCCGCCCCTCGAACAGGCTGACCAGGTGGCGGTTGCACGGGTAGCCGGGGTCGGTCAGCAGCACCTCGTCATCACGGCCGACCAGCAGCGCCAGGATCAGCTGCAGCGCACCCGATGCACCGGGGGTGACGACGATGCGTGCCGGATCAACCCGCACGCCGAAGCGATCCGCGTAAAAACCGGCAATGGCCTCGCGCAATTGGGGCAGCCCGCAGGCGCCGGTGTAGAAGGTCTTGCGCTCGGCCAGCGCACGCATGCCGGCATCCACAATGGGTTGCGGGGTGGCGAAATCGGGCTCGCCGACCTCCAGGTGGATGACGTCGCGGCCAGCCGCTTCCAGCGCCTGTGCATCGGCGAGGATGCGCATGACGTGGAAGGGTTCGATCTGCTGCAGGCGCGCCGCGAAGGGTGGGGTGGGCATGTGGTAGAATCCGGCGATTCGAAATTTTCCCGCATTTTACCTGCGCTGCGCCCGCAAGGGCGCACGCACGAGGCCAGCAGACACATGATCAGTACCGCCAATATCACCATGCAGTTCGGCGCCAAGCCGTTGTTCGAGAAAGTGAACGTCAAGTTCGGCGACGGCAACCGCTACGGCTTGATCGGCGCCAACGGCTGCGGCAAATCCACCTTCATGAAGATTCTGGGTGGCGATCTCGAACCGACAGGCGGCAATGTCAGCCTTGATCCGGGCGTGCGCCTGGGCAAGCTCAAGCAGGATCAGTTCGCCTATGAAGAAATGCGCGTGCTGGACGTGGTGCTGCACGGCCATGCCGAGCTGTGGGATGCCATCCACGAACGTGATGCGATTTACGCCAACCTCGAAGCGACCGAAGACGACTACATGCGCGCTGCCGAGCTGGAAGGCAAGGTCGCCGAATACGACGGCTATACCGCCGAGGCGCGCGCTGGCGCGCTGCTGCTGGGCGCCGGCATCCCGATCGAGCTGCACAACGGCCCGATGTCCGAAGTGGCGCCAGGCTGGAAGCTGCGCGTGCTGCTGGCGCAGGCGCTGTTCAGCAACCCGGACGTGCTGCTGCTGGACGAACCGACCAACAACCTGGACATCAACACCATCCGCTGGCTGGAAGAGACGCTGAACCAGCGCAACTCCACCATGCTGATCATCTCGCATGATCGTCACTTCCTGAACCAGGTGTGCACGCATATTGCCGACGTGGACTACGGCGAAATCCGCATTTATCCGGGCAACTACGATGACTACATGCTGGCCGCTACGCAAGCACGTGAACGCCTGCTGACCGACAACAGCAAGGCCAAGGAAAAAGTGGCTGAACTGCAGGCATTTGCACAGCGCTTTGCCGCCAACAAGTCCAAGAGCCGTCAGGCCACCTCGCGCCTCAAGCTTGCCGACAAGATCAAGGACAATATGGTCGAGGTGAAGCCGTCGTCGCGGCAGAACCCGTATATCCGCTTCGAGATGGACGACAAGCAGAAGCTGCATCGTCAGGCATTCGAGGCCGCCAACCTGTCCAAGTCCTTCGACAAACCGCTGATCCAGAGCCTGAACCTGATTTTCGAGGCCGGCCACAAGCTGGCGGTGATCGGCGGCAACGGTGTGGGTAAGTCTACCTTGATGAAGCTGCTGGTGAACGAGCTCAAGCCGGATGCAGGCAGCATCAAGTGGGCCGACAAGGCCGAGTTCGGCTATTTCGCGCAGGATCACGAAGAAGACTTCGCCGAAGACATCACGCTGTTCGACTGGATGAAGCAATGGGGCCAGCCGGGCGATGACGATCAGGTGATCCGTGGCATCCTCGGCCGCTTGCTGTTTGGCGGTGATGACGTGAAGAAGTCGGTCAAGGTGCTGTCCGGCGGCGAAAAGGGCCGCATGCTGTACGGCAAGCTCATCCTGCAAAAGCCGAACGTGCTGATCATGGACGAACCGACCAACCACATGGACATGGAGTCGATCGAATCGCTGAACCTGGCGCTTGATCTGTACAAGGGCACGCTGGTCTTCGTGTCGCATGACCGTGTATTCGTGTCGTCGCTGGCTACACAGATTCTGGAGCTCAATGGCGACGGCAGCTACGAGCACTTCCTTGGCGGCTATGAAGACTACCTTGCCAGCAAGGGTCTTGAGTAAGCTGCTTGTGCAGGCTGCGGTCGTACAAACGGCTGCAGCCTGTCGTTGTGTGAATGTCACCACACTGTGACAAATCCGCTTTTCTTCCGTCGGCAACAACGCCACGCTAAGTGCGTTCCCAACTTGTGCGACCTGCGCAAAATCACTAGCCTGCAGCCATGCAACGTGAACGCAATCTTGAACTGCCCCATTACCATGCCCCAGCCTGGCTGCCGGGCGGGCATGCGCAGACGCTTTATCCCGCGCTGTTCCTTTGGCAGCGGCTGACGCGCTACCGGCGCGAGGGCTGGGTGACGCCCGATCTGGACAGCATCGTGGTCGATTGGGTGGATGGCCGTGCCGGCACCCCCATCGTGGTGTTGTTTCACGGGCTTGAGGGCGGCTCGAAAAGCCATTATTCCTTGTCGATTGCGCAGTATTTCTATCCGCGCGGCTATCGCTTCGTGGTGCCGCATTTCCGCAGTTGCGGCAATGTGTCCAACCGCTTGCCGCGTGCCTATCACGCCGGCGACAGCAATGAAATCGACTGGATTTTGCGTCGCATCCGCGACCGCAACCCCGAATCGCCGCTGTATGCAGTTGGTGTCTCGTTGGGTGGCAATGCACTGGCCAAGTGGCTGGGCGAGCAGGGCGAATCGGCTGGTGAGCTGATCAGCGCTGCCGTCGTGGTTTGCGCGCCGCTGGACCTGACCGCTTGCGGCAACATGCTGGATGTCGGGGTCAACCGGCATATCTACACCCGCGAGTTTTTGCGCACGCTCAAGCGCAAAACGCTGCTCAAGCTCAAGATGACCGACAATCCCTATATCGACCGGGATCGCGTCAAGCGTGCGCGTACCTTGCGTGAGTTCGACGATCTGGTGACCGCGCCGCTGCACGGCTTCAAGGGGGTTGAGCACTACTGGGACAGCGCCAGCGCCAAGCCACTGCTGCGCCATATCGCCGTGCCCACCTTGCTGATCAACAGCAAGAACGACCCGTTCATTCCCGCGCACAGCCTGCCGGGGCCGGATGATGTTTCGCAGTGGGTCAGCCTGTTGCAGCCGCGCGAAGGGGGGCATGTCGGCTTTGTCGGTGGTGCGCCACCGGGGCGGCTGAACTGGCTGCCCGATGTCATGTGGCGTTTCTTCCAGCATTACGCGCCATTGCCGCGCTGAAGCGAGCCATCATGGCCAGTATTCCTGCTGAAATCTTCAAAGCCTACGACGTGCGCGCGCGCACCGAACTGCTCACGCCCGATGCGGCCCGGCTGATCGGCCGTGCCTTGGGCAGCACGCTGCGCGAGCGTGGCTTCGTGCGCTTTGCGCTGGGGCGCGATGGCCGCTTGTCCAGCCCGGCGCTGGCTGCTGCGCTGGCACAAGGCGTGAGCGAAACGGGCATCGCTGTCTGCGATCTTGGCCTGGCCGCCACACCCATGCTCTACTTTGCCGCCAACCACGTGGCCGATGGCTGCGGTGCGGTGGTCACGGGCAGCCATAATCCGCCTGATTACAACGGCATCAAGATCATGCTGGGTGGCGAAGCGCTGGGCGGGGCTGCGCTGCAGCGCCTGCGCGAGCGCATCGAGGCCGATGAGCTGGCCCCCCCGCTCGAAACGCCAGCGCCGATACGTGTGCTGGATATTGCCGAAGACTATCTGGCCGCCATTGCCGGCCGGCTCACCTTGATGCGCCCGCTCAAGGTGGTGATTGATTGTGGCAACGGCGTGGCCGGTGCTTTTGCGCCAACGCTGTTCCGGCGCATGGGCTGCGAAGTGATTCCCCTCTATTGCGAGGTGGACGGGCACTTTCCCAACCATCATCCCGACCCGCAGGATGAAGCCAATCTGGTCGACCTGAAAGCGGCTGTTGCCGCGCATGGCGCGCATGTCGGCCTCGCCTTCGATGGCGATGGTGACCGGCTGGGCGTGGTGACGCGCCGTGGCGCCAGCGTGCCGGGCGATCGTTTGCTGATGCTGTTTGCCGGTGCCGAGCTGGCCGAGCACGGTGGCGGCCATGTGCTGCACGATGTCAAATCCAGCCGCGCCGTTGCGGCCTGGGTGACGCAGCACGGTGGCACCAGCGAGACGATACCGACCGGCCATACGCATATGAAGAAGCGGCTGCGTGAGACAGGGGCCTTGCTGGCGGGCGAGCTGTCCGGCCATTTTGCCTTTGCCACCTGGCGTATCGACGATGCGCTGTATGCCGGCGCCAAGTTGTTGCGGCTGATTGCCGCCGGACTGGACGTCGATACCGAGCTGGCCGGTTTCCCGACCCCGCTGGCCTCACCGGAATTGCAGATCGCGCTGGATGGCCCCGGCCATGCGCTGGTGGCACAGATCGCGCAAACCGCCCGCTTTCCCAGCGCGCAACGCGTGGCCGAGATCGATGGCCTGCGCATTGAATATGCCGATGGTTTCGGCCTCATCCGCGCATCCAACACGCAGCCCTTGCTGACTCTGCGGCTGGAGGCCGACAATGCGCCTGCACTATGGCGCATCCGCGCCGAGCTGGCGGCCGCCATTGCCCCGCTGACCCTGCCCGATTTTGATTGCTGATCCAATATGACCTTTGCCTTGCCCCCGCAACACATCATTGCCGCCAATGTCGCCGCCGCCCTGCAAGAGGATGTGGGCGAAGCCGACTGGACTGCCCGGCTGATCCCGGCCGAGCGTATCGGCCGCGCCACCGTGCTGGTGCGTGAGGCCGCAATGGTGTGTGGCCAGGCGTGGTTCAACGAGGTATTCCGTCAGGTCGACGCCGGTGTTGCGGTGCGCTGGCTGGTGGAAGAGGGCGCGCAGGTTGCCGCCGATACCGTGCTGTGCGAGATCGAAGGCAGTGCGCAAAGCCTGCTGACGGCAGAACGCTCCGCCCTCAACTTCCTGCAGGTGCTGTCTGCCGTAGCGACTGAAACCCGCCGCTATGCCGACGTGGTGGCTGGCACGCGCGCGAAAGTGCTGGATACGCGCAAGACCATGCCGGGTCTGCGCCGTGCGCAGAAATACGCCGTACTGGTCGGCGGGGGCGCCAATCAGCGCATCGGCCTGTATGACGGCGTGCTGATCAAGGAAAACCACATCATGGCTGCCGGCGGCATTGCCGAGGCGCTGGCTGCCGCGCGTGCCATTGCCCCCAGCCACGTCACCCTGCAGATCGAAGTTGAAAACCTGACCGAACTCGACGCCGCGCTGGCCGCCGGCGCACCGTCGGTACTGCTGGACAACTTCAGCCTCGACCTGCTGCGCGAAGCAGTGGCCCGCACCGCTGGCCGTGCCGTGCTGGAAGCCTCGGGCGGCGTGGACATGAGCACCTTGCGGGCGATTGCCGAAACCGGCGTCGATCGCATCTCGGTCGGCAAGCTCACCAAGGACGTGCGCGCCATCGACTTGTCGATGCGCTTTCAACTCTGATGCAGCTTCACCAGCCGTGACGTGAGTTTTCACATCATGGCTGGCAAATCCATATGGCTTGTTCCAGCGCCGGGGCACTATTCACCAAGGCTGTTTCAAGCTGCGCAGCTTTGCTAATGTGCGGAGGGTTCCCACACGACGCAGGAGTGCACCATATGAGCGTGATACACCATATCCAGCCCTATCTGTTACAGGGTCTTTGGGTCTTTGATGATGCGACTGTCGGCTTGGTTGAAGAGCCCTTCGTCGAAGGCACCGATACCCTGATTGAGCGTGCAGTAGCTGGCATACCAGACGCGGACAACGGGTTCGAGTTGTACTTTGCCGACCAGCCGTTTGCCGGTAGCCAGCTTACCTTGCTGTGGCGGCGCGAAGACGAGACGGGCAACTGGTACTACTGCGCTGAGCTGGCACAGGAAGGCTGGCTATGCCCAGCATTGTTCAAGTATTTCGATGCGGCGCCGTTGGCCATCCATGTCGCCGTGCAACCGCTCAACGCCGGAATCTGAATGCTGCCAGCTGGCGATCCAGCTGGTTGGCCGTTTCGGTCAGGTCGCGCATGTCGCCCAGCATTTCCTCGCTGCGGCGGCTGCTTTGCTGTGCGCCGTCGCCAATGCCGGCCAGACGTTCGTGAATGGCTACGCTGGCCTGGCCCTGTTCTTCCACCGCCACTGCAATGGCATCCATCAATTCGCTGACGCGCTGCGCATCCGCGCCGATCTGGCCCAGCGAGCTGGCGATGGCTTCGCCGTCGCCCAGGCATTCGCCAACGCGCGAGCTGGCGGCCTGCATGGCCTGCAGGGTCTGGCGGGCTTTCTCGCGCGTGGTATCGAGGATGTGATGGATATCGCGGGTCGAGCTGGCGGTCTGCACCGACAGCTTGCGTACCTCATCGGCCACTACTGCAAAGCCACGCCCGGCCTCGCCGGCGCGAGCGGCTTCAATGGCGGCGTTCAATGCCAGCAGATTGGTCTGGCCGGCAATGTCCTCGATGCCCTGCGCTACGCGTACGATGTCCTGCACGGCGTCGGTCAACGTCGATAGTGCGGTTTCAGCATCGGCAAACTCGCTGCCGAGCGCGTTGAGGCGCACGATGGAGTTCCGCCCGGCAGCGGTGGCGCTACCGGCTGCATCGCGGGTTTCTGCTGCTACTTCGGCGGCCTGTTCGGCTTGCTCCGCAACCGCATTGACGGCGCTCTGCAGTGTCTGGCTGGCGCCGCCGATATCCTGCAGGTGGGCGGTCTGGCGCGCGGCGTCGGCATGGATGGCATCGGCCAGCCGGGTGACATCGCCGGCATCGCTGCGCGTGGTCTGTGCAGCCAGGCTGACTTGCGATAATGTCTCGGTCAGCCTGGACAGAAAACGGTTGAGGCTGCGGCCCAGGTCGCCGATTTCGTCGTCGCTCTCGACCATGCGGCCGGTCAGGTCGCCCTGGGCCAGCTGCTCGCTGGCGGCGCTCATGGTGGCAAGGCGGGCCTTGAGCTTGCGGGCGAAGTAGAGCTGGCTGGCAACGATCAGCAGCGCGGTCAGCGTCAACGGCACCAGTGTGCTGGCCAATAGCGCCAGCATCCGGTTGCCGATGGCATTGGTGACTTCGCGCGCTTCGGACTGCATGGCGCCGCTGCTGGTGTCGAGCGCGCCGAGCACGGGCACCAGCTCGTTCTTGTAGATTTGCTCGGGAATGTTGAGCGCATCCTGCGGGCTGGTCTCGGAAATCCTGACCGCACTGCGGAACTGCTTGAGGTACTCCTGCCAGTGCTGGTTCAGCGCGGCGCTCAGTGCCTTGCCGGCATCGCTGTTGTCCAGCAGCCCGGCGGCATGCTTCTGCACTGCCTGCTCGGCTTCGTTAAGGCGCTCGCCAGTATCCGGTGCCAGCGGGTCGGCACGGGAGACAATGAGCATGGTGCTGCGCATGGCGGCTACCGCAGCCTGTGCTTGCTGGCTGTCGTGATAGCGGCGGTAGTCATTCTGCAGCAGGCTGATCTGTGTGCTGATCCATACCCCCAGGCCGAGCAAGGCGGCAACGGTAACGGCACTGACGATTTTGAGCTGGGCAGAGATACGCATGACGATCCGGTAAAACGATAAGCAGCCGTCAACGTATGAAAATCAGGTTACATCCATATTAAAAGTCAAAAAGTCTTACGAACGGGCGCCCGTCACGCAAAGCGAACAAAGCGCGCCGCAGACTTTGCCGAAATCGCGGCATTCTCTGCTCAGTGCCGCGCAAAAGCGCCGAATTTCAACAGTTGCAGCGGCTTCTGGTGCTGGCAACTGCATGCATTCAGCTGCCAGACACGGTTCGCGATTGTGCTGGCTGCTGGTGATGCCAAGCAGCACAGCGGCCGTTGCAAGAAAATTTATTATGACAAATATAGTAAGCAACTCTGCGCCAGCAGCGCAGCTCGTGCCGCAGCAAGCGGCGCCAATCCGGCACACGATGCTCGCTATTGCGTTGTATCGATAAGGTTTCCGTTGTCCGGTGCATGCTGGTGTTTCCATTCTGAGGAACACTTTCAAGCTAGCCGGGGTGGTATCAAGATGATGTTGAAATCGCGTGCATGCCAATAAAAATTGCCTCAATGCATGGGGCTTGCGCCAAGCGATCGCTACCGGTGCAGCCTGGCTGCCCCGACCGTGATGGTGGCGCAACCGGCAGTGGGGACTATTGCTCCGTAGCGAACGATTTGGCCAGATAGCGCGGCGTGTCGATCTCGTTGCCCTTGCAGATGGCGATGCGGAAGGCCAGCAATTGCAGCGCAATCACGTAGAGGATGGGGTTGAGGTCGTGCAGATCGGCTGGCATGCGGGCGATGTTGAGCCGGTCTGCCTGCGTCAGTCCGGCATCCGACAACACGAACAGCTCGCCGTGGCGGGCGCGCACTTCCTGCAGGTTGGCCAGCAGTTTCTCGGCCAGCCGGTTCCACGGCAGGCAGGCAATCACCGGCAAACGGGCATCGACCAGCGCCAGCGGGCCGTGCTTGAGTTCACCCCCGGGATGGCCTTCGGCATAGACGTAGGCCACTTCCTGCATCTTTAGCGCGCCTTGCAGCGCAATCGGGTAGTTGTAATGCCGGCCGATGCAGAACAGGTGTTCGCTGCGCGCCAGCCGCTGTGCCCACTGGTCGAGTGTGGGTTCCAGCGCCAGCACGGCTTGTGTGGCACGCGGCAGATGCAGCAGATTGCTGTGTGCCTGCTGCTGCAGCGCTGGCGTCATGTGCCCGCGCTGTTGTGCCAGCCCCAGCGACAGCAGGTAAAGCAGCAACAATTGCGCGCTGAACGTCTTGGTCGATGTAACGGCAATTTCCGGGCCGACTTCATGGATCAACTGCAGCTGTGCCAGGCGCATCAGGCTGCTGTTGCGTGCATTGGAAACCCCCATGGTGACCGAGGCACCGAGCTGTTGCGCATGCCGCAGTGCAGCCAGCGTGTCGGCGGTCTCGCCCGACTGCGAGAGGCCGATGGCCAGCGTGTTCTGCTGCAATACCGCGTCCATGTAGCGGAATTCACTGGCTAGCTCCACCGTGGTGGGGATACCCGCCAAGCCCTCCAGCCAATAGCGGGCGGTCAGCGCCGCGTGATAGCTGCTGCCGGATGCGATCAACACAATGGCGTCGACGGCACTCAGGCGGCGCGTACCGTCGTCGCCGACCAGTGCGCGCAGATCGGGCCGGGTGCCCAGGCGCGCCAGCGCATCGGCCAGCATGGCCGGCTGTTCGCTGATTTCCTTGCCCATGTAGTGCGAAAAGCGGTCCAGATCGGCGCGGGCACTGCGCACGTTGACGGCATCGTGGGCACGGCGCACCGGCGCGCCACCGGCGTCGATGACTTCGCAGTGCAGCGGGCTGATGGTGGCCACATCGCCGCTGTTCAGGCGGATGACATCAGTGGCAAAGGGCAGCAAGGGGCTGAGCTGGTCCGCGCAGGCGTAGCCGCCCTGATGTGATGCGATCAGCAGCGGTATGCCCGCGCTGGCAAAGACCAATTCGTTGGCATTTTCGCGTTCGATCACGCCTATGGCATACAAGCCGTTGATCTCGTTCATTGCCGCCAGCGTGGCCCGCGCCAGATCACGTTGCGTGCGGTGGTGCCAGTGTATCAGTGCGGCAATCAGCCCGATGCTGTTGTCGGCCGGTACGCTGTAGCCCAGCGATTCAAGCTTGCTGGCAATGTCCTCGCCGTTTTCGATATTGCCGCGCATGACCACACCGATCAGGTCGCGCTCGATCATGCAGGCGTGCGAGGCCGCATCACCCCAGTCCAGCCGCATCAGCAGGCGGTTGGGTTCCTGATAGCCCAGATGACTGGAAAGACTGCCTATGCTGGCGTCGTCCGCGCGCATGCTGATGCGTGTCTGATCGCCACTGATGGCAACGCAGCCCTGCATTTGCAGCGGGGAGAGACGGGTGGTTTGCTGCTCCAGTGCGGGCAGGCAGTTCTGCGCCGCAATCAGGCCGATCAAATAACTCATGTAGGTCTCTTGGCGGTCATTATGGTTATGCTTGTATCGTAGCCTTCGTGGCGCGCCTTGCAAACGCGGATGCAAGCCGTTTGAAGGTGTATGAAAAAGCACCGCCCGGCACTGCCGCAATTGACTAATGGCGCGGGTTTGGGCTACTTTCCACCCGTTCTCCCGCCCGCGTTGTTCCATGTCCAGATCCCCCAAATCCGCCGCTGCTGCGCCTGCCGACTTCGAGGCCGGCGTGACCGAGCTTGAAACGCTGATCAGCCAGCTCGAAAACGGCCAGTTGCCGCTGGAGCAAGCGCTTGCCGCCTATCAGCGCGGCCAGACCCTGCTGAAGTACTGCGAGGGCAAGCTCTCCGATGCCGAGCAACAGCTCAAGGTGCTGGAAGGTGATGTGCTCAAGCCCCTCGATACGGAGGCACAATGATCGCTGCGGGTGCCGATTTCAAAACGTGGATGAGTGCCGTGCAGGCGCGCATCGAAACAGTGCTGGAAAACAGCCTGCCCACCGACGAGCACATGCCGGCGCGCCTGCATCAGGCCATGCGCTATGCGGTGCTGGACGGTGGCAAGCGCGTGCGCCCGCTGCTGGTGTTTGCCGCTGGCGAGCTGGTTGGGGCTGACCCGGCACGGCTGGATCATGCTGCCGCCGCTGTCGAGCTGATCCACGCTTATTCGCTGGTGCATGACGACATGCCCGCGATGGACAACGATGTGCTGCGCCGTGGCAAGCCCACCGTGCACGTCGCCTTTGACGAGGCCACCGCGCTGCTGGCTGGCGATGCGCTGCAGACTGCCGCATTCGAGAGCCTGAGCAAGCAAGTGCTGACCGACGACGCGCGCGACCAGATCGCCATGGTGCACCTGCTGGCCAAGGCATCCGGCAGCCACGGCATGTGTGGCGGGCAGGGCATAGACCTGTACAGCGTGGGCAAGGCACTGACCCTGCCCGAGCTGGAGCTGATGCATATCCTCAAGACCGGCGCGCTTATCCGTGCCTCGGTACTTCTGGGCGCCCACTGCGGCAGCAAGCTCGATGCCGCCGCGCTGGCCGGCCTGGATCACGCTGCCAAGTGCGTGGGGCTGGCCTTCCAGGTGATTGATGACATCCTCGATTGCGAGGCCGATTCGGCCACCCTGGGCAAAACGGCCGGCAAGGATGCCGCCAACGACAAACCCACCTATGTCTCGCTGCTGGGCCTGCCGGCAGCGAAGGAAAAGGCTGCCGAGCTGCAGCGCGAGGCCCATGCCGCGCTGGATGCACTGGGCGCCAACGCCGCCCGCCTGAAACAAGTTGCCGACTTCATCGTCGCGCGTCGCTCCTGATTTGCCCATGTCTGAAATGATGAACAACCGCTTGCTTGATCGCGTCGATACCCCTGCCGATCTGCGCAAGCTGGACCGCCGCCAGTTGCCGCAACTGGCTGATGAACTGCGCGCCTTTTTACTTGATTCGATCAGCCGTACCGGCGGGCATTTTGCCTCCAACCTCGGTGCGGTCGAGCTGACCGTGGCGCTGCACTATGTATTCGACACCCCGCATGACCGGCTGGTGTGGGACGTGGGCCACCAGAGCTATCCGCACAAGGTGCTGACCGGCCGCAAGGGCCGCATGGGCAGTATGCGCAAGAAGGGCGGCCTGGCGGGCTTCCCCAAGCGCGAGGAAAGCGAATACGACACTTTTGGTGTCGGCCATTCGTCTACCTCCATTGGTGCTGCGCTGGGCTTTGCCGAGGCCGCCAAGCTGGCCGGCGAAGACCGCCACGCCATCGCCGTGATCGGCGATGGGTCGATGACTGCCGGGCAGGCGATTGAAGCGCTGTTCAACGCCGGCCACCGTGACGTGAACCTGCTGGTGATCCTGAACGACAACGAGATGTCGATCTCGCCCAATGTTGGCGCGTTCAACAACTATCTGGCCAAGCTCTTGTCGGGCAAGTTCTATAACGGCTTCCGCAATGCGTCGGGCAAGATGCTCGATGTGGTGCCCACGCTCAAGGAGCTGGCGCGGCGTGGCGAGGAGAGCGTAAAGGGTTTCTTTACCCCGGCATCGTTTTTCGAGGAGCTGGGCTTCAACTACATTGGCCCCATCGACGGCAACAACCTCGATACCCTGGTGGCCACGCTCTCCAACATCAAGAAGCTGAGCGGGCCGCAGTTTCTGCACATCGTTACCAAGAAGGGCCACGGCTACAAGCTGGCGGTCGATGACCCGGTCAAATACCACGCGGTGACGCCATTCACGCCGGAAAACGGCATGACTGGTGGCAAGAGCAGCGGCAAGGTCAGCTTTACCCAGGTATTTGGCGACTGGCTGTGCGATATGGCCGCGCAGGACGAACGCCTGGTGGCAATCACCCCGGCGATGCGCGAAGGCTCGGGTCTGGTGCGCTTCGAGAAGGAATTCCCCAGCCGCTATTTCGACGTCGGCATTGCCGAACAGCACGCGGTGACGTTTGCCGCTGGCCTCGCCTGTGAAGGGCTCAAGCCGGTGGTGGCGATCTACTCCACCTTTTTGCAGCGCGCCTATGACCAACTGGTGCATGACGTTGCATTGCAAAACCTCGACGTCACTTTCGCCATCGACCGTGCCGGTCTGGTGGGCGCCGATGGGCCGACGCATGCCGGTTCGTTTGATCTGAGCTATCTGCGCTGCATTCCCAATATGGCGGTGCTGGCGCCGGCCGACGAGAACGAATGTCGCCAGATGCTCTACACCGCCTGGCAGCATTCCGGCCCGGCCGCTGTGCGCTACCCGCGTGGCAGCGGCAACGGCACGACCATCGAAACCACTATGAGCGCTTTGCCCTGGGGCAAGGGCGAGGTGCGCCGCAAGGGCAGCAAGATTGCCATCCTCGCCTTCGGCACGGTGTTCGACGCCGCACTGGCCGCTGGCAATGTGCTGGATGCCACGGTGGTCAACATGCGCTTCATCAAGCCGCTGGACAGTGCACTGGTGTTGCAACTGGCTGTCGAACACGAGTTGCTGGTGACCGTGGAAGAGAACGCCATCATGGGCGGCGCCGGCAGTGCGGTGCTGGAAGCGCTGGCCGCAGTTGGCATCGCCAAGCCGGTACTGCAATTGGGCCTGCCTGATTGCTACGTCGAGCATGGCGAGCAGAAGGAGCTGCAGGCGGATTGCGGGCTGGATGCTGCGGGGATTGAGGCAGCGATACGCAAGCGGCTGGGCTAGGGCCTGTTAACACTTATTTCGCGCTTGCGCTGGGCCGCAAAGAGGTCAGCTA
>NZ_FWXD01000058.1 GCF_900176275.1 Andreprevotia lacus DSM 23236
GGTCAGATACCGTCTTGAAGGTCAAGCCTCGGCATCGCCATTTCTGCATTGAATGGCATGCCTGAGCGCACCACCCCAAAGATCAGATGTGCCAGCTTGCGCATGGCCGCGCCAACCACGGCCTTGGGCGCCAAGCCGTTGGCGCGCAGTCGTTCGCCGAATGCCTGCAAAGCAGGATTGTGGCGCAGCGCCACCAGCGCCGGCATGTAGAGTGCGGTGCGCGCACTGCGGTGACCGGCACGGCTGAGCATGGTCCGGCCTCTCACCGAACTGCCCGATTGCCGTTGCCGGGGCGAGACGCCCAGCCAGGCGGCCAGCGCTTTGGCGGATTCGAAACGGCGCACGTCGCCCACATAGGCCAGCATCTTGGCGGCAGTGGTGTTGCCAATGCCGGGAATGCTGGTCATCAGCATGGCATCGCGCTTCAAACCGGGGTGATGATCCAGATGGTCGTCGATGTCTTGTGCGATGCGGGCGATCTCTTGCGCCAGCCAGTCCAGATGATGCTGGATCGAATCGACCAGCGCCGCTTGCTGCATGGCCAAGGCGGCTTCCTGGCGGTTCTTCTCCTGCTGCTGGATGTCTTTGAGCGCCTGCAGCCGATCCACCCAGGCGCGCAAGGTGCGGTATTCCGCAGGCGGTGGCGTCCAGCATTCGGGCTGCATGACACTGCAAAAGCGCGCCAGCAGCGCGGCATCGACCGAATCGGTCTTGTTCCGGCTCAGCTCGCTTTGCGCAAAGCCCTTGATGCGTGCCGGGTTGACGATACTGACCGGCCAGCCCCGATCGGCCAGCGCCGTCGCAACCGTTTCCGAATAGGGACCGGTGGCTTCCATGCACAGATGGCTGTTGGTCGGCGTGGCATCGCGGTCCAGCAACCACTGCTGCAACTGCTGGTGGCCCTCCCGCGTATTGGGCACCACCTTGGACTTGTATTTGCCGTTGACCAGCAAAGCCAGATCCAGCTTGAGTTTGGCGACATCAATACCGATAAAGCAGCGCAGATCGTTCATCGTTCTTGGCCTTCCTCGTATGCGAGCTTGGCGCGCGTGTATTCCGCTTGGCGCTGGCTCAGGTTACCGTTCGGACTGAATGAACGAGAAACGGGCAGGTGTGCTTATCTGACCCACAGGCTTGTTGAGCGTACTCAATGGCCTAAAGTCTTGCCAGCATCATTCTGCCCGGCCTGCTCTGGCACCATGGTAGCTGTGTCGGGGCTGGCTGTATCAAGATACGAGGTCTTCGTGGCGGTACAGGCGCTCTATGCTCATCAGGTGTTCGAGTTGCGCCAGTTGTGCCGGGTCGGGCTGGTAATCGGGTTTTTCCGTTGTGGACGTTTCGGTGGTCGCGGAGGAGGGCGGTGTTTCGTCGCCGACGGCAGGGCCGTTCGCGGGTGGAAACAACAGATCAGCGCGAGGCCGGCGTAATAGAAAGCCGCAATAAAAAAGTGTGATGCCCAAGCTGCCATCAAAGGCATGCATGCGGGATGCGGTGGCGAAATCCTCGCCCATCGTCAACGCGCGCAGCGGCACCGACAAGGCATAAATCCCGCAACCGCAGATCAGCGTGACACGCACCAGGCGGCGCGGTTCAACCAGCTCGCTGCGCCAGTCGCGCAAGGCAGTCAGCGTAGTGGCCAGTGCCAGCAGCAAGGTGCTGGTGGACTGAAGGGTGGCAACCTTGCCCGCCCAAGGATGGTGTTGCGGATGCAGCCATACGCAGTTGACGGCGCCGATGCCGGCCAGCAGCAGCCATGGCAGTGCATGCCAGCGGCGCAGCCGGAAGTCGTCCTCCATCAGCGCGCGGGCAAACAAGAACATCACCCAGCTATTGCCGGCATCGAGTAGCGTGATCGGCAGGCGGGCCAAGCCCATGGGGGCGATCGGTGGGGTCGAGTTCACCACAAAGGCGATGGTGCCGATGGTCAGCAAGACGCCCAGCCGCGCAGCGAGTGCATGGCGGTAATCGCGCCACAGTAGCCAGGCAATCTGCAGCAGCAGCGCAATCTGGCCGCCGCGCAACAGCAGGGTGATCAGCAAAGCCGTATCGGACATGGCAGGCAGCGCGTAAAGGATGCCGCCATCTTGGTGCAAGTCTGCGCGGGCGTGCAAGCCCGGCAGATCAGGCGCCGGTCAGCTGGATGCCCGGTAGCTCGCTCACGCATACCTCGCGCACGATGGCGACGAAATCCTGCAGGTAGGCAGTGCCGGCGCGATCCTGCAGCACGGCGGCGTTCAACTCGGCGCGCAGGCCGCCCGGCGTGATCGGCCGCGCGGCGACGTAATCGCGCTCCAGATAGTGTTGCACGCTCCAGCCCGGCAGCGCGGCCACGCCACGGCGGCTGGCCACCAGCTGCAGGATGGCGACGGTCAACTCGGTAGTGCGGCGCTTGGGGTTGATGCCGGCGGGCTTGAGCACCTGGCGCACCAGATCGAGCATGTCATCCGGCACCGGGTAGGTGATCAGCGTTTCGTCGGCAAAGTCGGCCGCGTCCAGATGTGGCTTGGCGGCCAGCGGGTGGTCACGCGCCAGCAGCGCCACCATGTCATAAGCAAACAGCGGCAGGTGGTTGATGCCGGCTTCGGCCTCCGGCACCGACACGATGGCCAGATCGGCGCGGTCCTCGAACAGCAACTGCACCGGGTCGGCATGAAAGCCGGACACGATGTCCAGCTCCACCTCGGGCCAGCGCTCGCGGAAGGTATCCATGGCGGGCATCAGCCAGTCAAAGCAGGTGTGGCATTCCACCGCAATGCGCAGGCTGCCGGCTTCGCCCTCGCGCAGCTTGGCGATATCGCGCTCGGCATTGGCGATCATCGGCAGGAGATGGTCGGCCAGCTGCACCAGTTTGTCGCCGGCCGGGGTGAGCTTGAGCGGCGCGGTCTTGCGCGCAAACAGCGGCAGGCCGTAGTGCTCTTCCAGCTGGCGCAGCTGGTGTGACAGCGCCGATTGCGTCAGGAACAGCCGCTCGGCCGCGCGGGTGAGGCTGCCGGCATCGCGGATCGCGGCCAGGGTCTTGAGGTGGCGCAGCTCGAGCAGCGATTGCATGAAAATCTCTCAGTACATTCGTGAAAATAATGAGTTTGAATCATAGCCATGCAGCGCGGATCATGCAAACCACATTCATTGGATTGGAGATTTGCAATGACTATTGCTCATGTTCTGGGTTTTCCGCGCATTGGTGCGCAGCGTGAACTGAAGTTTGCGGTTGAATCGTTCTGGCGTGGCGACATCGGTGAAACCGAGCTGGCCGCCGTCGGCAGCACCTTGCGCCGCCGTCACTGGCAATGGCAGAAGGACGCCGGCCTCGATCTGGTCAGCACCGGCGATTTCGCCTGGTATGACCAGATGCTCAATACCGCTGCGCTGCTGGGCGCACTGCCGGCACGCTTCGGCTTTGATCCGAAGGCGCTCACACTCAAGCAATACTTTGAACTGGCGCGCGGCAACGCGGCGCAGCCGGCGCTGGAAATGACCAAGTGGTTTGATACCAATTACCACTATCTGGTGCCCGAGCTGGATGCCGAAACCCGCTTCGATGGTGGCGTGGACTGGTTCTTCTACGAGCTGGCAGAGGCGCGCTCGCAAGGCCATAACGTCAAGCCGGCGCTGATCGGCCCGCTGACCTTTTTGTATCTGGCCAAGAGCAAGGCCGCCGGCTTCGACAAGCTGGGTCTGGCTGGCCGCATCGTGCCGGCCTATCGCCGCATTCTGGAAAAGCTGGCCGCGCAGGGCGTGGAATGGGTGCAGATCGACGAGCCCATCCTGGCGCTGGAGCTGGATGCCCAGTGGCGCAATGCCTTTGCTCCGATCTACCGCGAGTTCTCGACCGCCGGCGTGAAGCTGCTGCTGGCCACCTACTTCGACAGCGTGGCCGAACATGCGCCGCTGCTGGCCAGCCTGCCGGTGGCGGGCTTACACGTCGATCTGGTGCGCGCACCGCAGCAACTCGACGCACTGCTGGCCGCATGGCCGCAAGACAAGGTGCTGTCTGCCGGCGTGATCGACGGCCGCAATATCTGGGCCGCAGACCTCAGCGCCAAGATCGAGCAACTGAGCGCTGCCAAGACACAGCTGGGTAACAAGCTGTGGGTGAGCGCCAGCTCGTCGCTGCTGCACACGCCGGTTGATTTGGCGCAGGAAGACCAGCTGGATGCCGAACTGAAGGGCTGGCTGGCCTTTGCCAAGCAAAAGCTGGACGAAGTAGTGGTGGTGCAGCGCGCGCTGAATGAAGGCCGCGGCACCGTCGCTGCGCAACTGGCGGTGAGCGATGCTGCCGCGCAATCGCGCCGCACCTCGGCCCGCATCCACAACCCGGCCGTCGGTGGCCGCGTGGCGGCACTGACCGGCGCCGATGCCAAGCGCGCCCATGCCTATCCGGTGCGCGCCGATGCCCAGCGCGCTTGGCTGAAGCTGCCCCTGCTGCCGACCACCAGCATTGGTTCGTTCCCGCAGACCAGGGAAATCCGCGCCGCCCGCGCCGCCTTCAAGCGCGGCGAGCTGCCGCAGGACCAGTACATTGCCGCCATGCAGGCAGAGATCAAGCTGGTGGTGGCCAAGCAGGATGAACTGGGCCTGGATGTGCCGGTGCACGGCGAAGCCGAGCGCAATGACATGGTGGAATACTTCGGCGAGCAACTGGCCGGTTTCACCTTCACCCGCTTTGGCTGGGTGCAAAGCTACGGCAGCCGCTGCGTGAAGCCGCCCGTCATCTTTGGTGACGTGAGCCGCCCGACACCGATGACCGTCGAATGGAGCCGCTACGCCCAGTCGCTCACCAGCAAACCGATGAAGGGCATGCTGACCGGCCCGGTCACCATCCTGCAGTGGTCGTTCGTGCGCGACGACCAGCCGCGCGAACAGACTTGCCTGCAGATCGCACTGGCCATCCGTGATGAGGTGGTGGACCTGGAGCAAGCCGGTATCAAGGTGATCCAGATCGACGAACCGGCCTTCCGCGAAGGCTTGCCGCTCAAGCGTGCAGCTTGGGATGCGTATCTGGAATGGGCGGGCCGTGCCTTCCGCGTGTCGGCTTCCGGCGTGGTGGACAGCACGCAGATCCACACCCACATGTGCTATTCGGAGTTCAACGACATCCTGCCGGCCATCGCCGCCATGGATGCTGACGTGATCACCATCGAAACCAGCCGTTCGGACATGGAGTTGCTCGAAGCGTTCGGCACCTTCGCCTATCCGAACGAGATCGGCCCGGGCGTGTACGACATCCACAGCCCGCGCGTGCCGCCGGTCAATGAAATGCTGCGGCTGATCGCCAAGGCGCTGGAAGTGGTGCCGGCCGAACGGCTGTGGATCAACCCGGACTGCGGCCTGAAAACCCGTGGCTGGCCGGAAACCGAAGCCGCGCTGAGCAATATGCTGCAAGCCACCCGTGAAGCGCGTTCGGCCATTGCCGAGGGCCGCAAGCTGGTGGTTGAGGCTGCCGGGCATCATGCAGCGCATGCTGCCGGCGCCTGCGGTTGCCATTGAGCATGAAATGACAAGGCCGGCGTTTGCCGGCCTTGTCGCAAGGAGATGCGATGTACGTGCAATGGGTGCGTTTCCGCCTCAAACCCGGCAGTGATCGCGCGCATTTCATGGCACTGATTGCCGAGATGTTGCGCTGGCTGCAGGCACAGCCGGGTTTTGCCGGTTATACCTTCTTCGACGGCGAGCGGGAATGCGCTGACTTGCTGCGCTGGCAGACACGCGCTGATTGCATGGCGGCCGAACGGGCGTTCATGCAGACGGCGCTGTCGGCGCAGCTGATTGCGCTGGTTGAGCCAGAGGTCGAGGTGTTTTTTGGCGCCGTGTCGCTGGAGGTTGTGGCTTGAACCAGCGCACGGCGCGTTACCTGAGTCATGCCGCTGGCGACGCTCTGCCGTTCAGGCTGTCGGGCGCACCATGAACGCAGGGAGCGCCTGACCGGCTACGGGGATGGCGTCAATGGCGGACGCTCAGCGGGCGGCCTGTTGGGCCGGGTTGACGGCATTGACCATGGCCGCAGCCTGCTTGGGCGGGAAGTAGCGCTCGAAGATGCGTTGCACCGTGCCATCGGCCAGCATGCCGTTGATCAGCGCGCGCCACTTTTCCTGTTCGACAGCACCCACGCTCTTTTTCGACATGATCACGCCATGCGGCACGGCGGGGTCGTCAAAATCCAGCAGCACGGTCTGGTCGCGCACCTTGTATTCGTCGAAGCTGGGGTAATCGAATGGTTCGATGATCATGCCCTGGATGCGGTTGAGCGCCAGGTTCTTGAACAGCGCATCGAAAGTGGTGGTGAGGGTGACGCGGTTCTGCTCGGCCAGCTTGTCATACATCTTGTTGGCCTGATCGCTGTAGCGAAAGCTGGGTATCGCGCCCAGCCGCAGTGCATCCTTGCGCAGGAAGTCTTCCGGTTTGCCGATGGCGGCGTCCTTGCGCACCAGCAGCGCGTATTTGTCGGCAAAATACCAGGCAAAGCCGGCAAATTGCTCGCGCTGCGGGTTGGTGATGCCGGACAGGCTGAAGTCCAGCTCGCCGGTTTCGATCAGCTTCCAGATGCGTGCGCGCGGCAGTACCGCCAGTTCGAACTTGCAGCCGCTGCGGCGGGCCATCTCGGTGGCGATATCCTTGTCGATCCCGGTATCGCTTTGCTGCGCGTACAGCAGGCCGTGGTCGTGAAATGCCAAGGTATAGGTGCGGTTGCAGTCAGGTTTGTCCTGCGCCCAGCAGCCTGTGCTGGCCAGCAGGGCGATGCCGGCCAGCCAGGCGCAGAAGCGCGGCACGGCACGGATAGAGGAGGTGGGCTTGGTCATGCAATTCCTGTCCGGCGGTCTTGGGCCGCCCCATTCATCGTAGTATGCCGTCAGCCTCTTTACCGATTTTGCAGAGGCGGGCTATGGATATCCACAATACTGGCAAATTGTTCTAGTGCGTAACATATTTGCTTTCGCTGAGGGACGGTGCCATGCCGCTTTCCTGCCGTCCGGCGTTGCCGGCTGATTTGCCGGCCATCGTCGACATCTATAACGCCAGCATCCCCGGCAGGCTGGCGACTGCCGATACCGAGCCGGTCAGTGTTGCCAGCCGCGAGGCATGGTTTGCCGCGCACCAGCCGCAGCGGCGCCCGGTCTGGCTGTGCGAGGAGACGGATGGGGCTGGCAGGATCAGCGTGGCCGGCTGGCTGAGCTTTTCCGATTTTTATGGCCGCCCGGCCTACGGGCGCACCGCCGAGCTGAGCATCTATGTGGCTGCCGCTGCGCAGCGGCAGGGCGTAGGGCGCTTTTTACTTGAGGCGGCGATTGTCGCAGCGCCCGGCTTGCAGATCGATACCCTGCTGGGCTTCATTTTCGGCCACAACCAGCCCAGCCTGAACCTGTTTGCACAATATGGTTTTGTGCGCTGGGGCGAGTTGCCGCGCGTGGCGGTGCTCGATGGCATCGAGCGCGATCTGGTGATCGTCGGTCGCCGTTTGGCTGGCGAGTGAACAGGCGCTACTCGGGTGCCTGTGGCTTGGGCAGCGCGGCAATGGCACGGTTGATGCGCTGCATCGTTACATCGTCCACCTGTTTGCTGCACAGCAGGTAGCGCAGATTGCCAGCCGGCAGGTCGGGCAGGTTGAGCCCCGCCAGTGGCAGGCCGCGCAGGCCGGCCTGGCGTCGCCACCAGCTGAATTCGGCCTGATCGACAAAGGCATAATCCACCCGCCCCAGCCCGACCTTGGCCAGATTCTGCTGCATGGTCTGCGCGGTGGCATCAATGTGGCCGCTGCGCTGGCGCAGCAGCTCATCCAGATAGCTGCCGTAGGCAAAACCGGCCACAGTGCCGGGGACCAGCGCCGGGTCGGCCACCAGCGCACCGGCACCGGCATAAGGCTTGAAGCGGGCCAGCCGGTCCGAGCGCGTTGCCACGATCATGGGGGGATCACGAAACAGTGGCTCGCTGAAACGGCCGAAGCGCTCGCGCTCGGCATTGCGAAACCAGCCCACCGAACAGACGGGCTGGGTGGCGTGCTCTATCTCCACCAACGCGCGCATGCTGGGGCGCGGCTCCACGCGCGTCCTGATGCCGGCCTGTTCGAACACGCGCTGCGCGTGGGTCAGCAGAAAACCGCCCGGCTTGTTGCCACTTGCCGACAGATAATAGTAGGGCGGCTTGTCGATGAAGGTGATCAGCAGCACCCCGTCGGACGCGATGGCGTGCCCCGCCGCCAACAGGGCAGCGAGCAAGGGTAGTGCGGGCAGCAATTTGCCGGGCATGAGGGTCCCCCGTAACGCGTGCTGCCAATATAGCAGCGCCTTCGCCGCTTGGTGCCGGCCTGCCGCAGAGGGCACAATAGCGCCGTGGATACTTCATACAGCTGCCAGCCGCTTGGCCATGTGCAAACACCGTTCCCGGACAAGTTCGGCATACCGCGCCAGCCCCGGCTGGCCCGCCATGCGCAAGGCGTGCTGCGCCTGCAGCCACCGTTTGACCGCGCCGAGGCGGTGCGTGGGCTGGAGGCGTTCTCGCATGTCTGGCTTACCTTCGTGTTCCACCAGACCGGCGGGCAATGGCAACCTACCGTGCGCCCGCCCCGGCTGGGCGGCAATGCCCGCGTCGGCGTTTTTGCCAGCCGCAGCCCGTTTCGCCCCAACAGCTTCGGGTTGTCGCTGGTCGAATTGCTGGATGTGCGTACCGATGACGGCGTGGTGCTGACCTTTGGCGGCGTCGATCTGGTCGATGGCACCCCCATTCTCGACATCAAGCCCTATGTGCCCTTTGTTGAAAGCCTGCCCGATGCGCGCGGTGGTTTCGTCGATGGCCCGCCGCCACAACTGGCGGTGCAGTTCACGGCCGGGGCAGAAGCTGCGATAGCTGCCGCGATGGTTGCCCGGCCGGCGCTGCGCGAGCTGATCATCGAAGTGCTGGCACAAGACCCGCGCCCGGCCTATGCCGAGCCTTCCGCGCGCATCTATGGCGTGCGCCTCTACCAGTACGACGTGAAATGGCGCTGTGATGGCGCGGTGGCAACCGTGCTGGCGCTCGATCCGGCCTGACTGGTAATCCCACCAAGCGATGGCGGATCAATTCGCCTAGAATGGCCCGTCGCAGCGGACTGCTGCGCACCAACTCAACACTGATGTTGCACCTGCCGGTGCATTCGAGCCCCGCCCCATGAATCGTCGCCATTTCCTGCTCGCTTTCTGTATCGCCACGCTGCTGTCGGCCTGCGCCACCAATGCGCCGGTTACGCCGGCCAACCAGCCCGCCACCGACCCGACCCCGCAGCCGGTGCGGCCGCTGAAAATCGGTCTGGCCTTGGGCGGGGGCGCCGCCAAGGGCTTTGCGCACATCGGTGTGATCAAGATGCTCGAGGCCAATGGCATCAAGGTGGACGTGGTGGCAGGCACCAGCGCGGGTAGCGTGGTGGGCAGCCTTTACGCCAGCGGGCTGGATGCCTTCCAGCTGCAGGAAACCGCATTCTCGCTGGATGAAGCCAAGATCCGCGACGTGGGCCTGCTGGGTGGTGGCCTCGTCAAGGGGCAGAAGCTGCAGGACTACGTGAATGGCCTTGTGGGCGGCAGGCCGCTGGAAAAACTGGGCAAGCCGTTTGCTGCCGTGGCCACCGAGCTGGAAACCGGCAAGCGCATGGTGTTCGTGCGCGGCAATACCGGCATGGCGGTGCGCGCATCCAGCAGCGTGCCGGGTGTGTTCGAGCCGGTGGCGATCAGCGGCAAGAGTTATGTCGATGGCGGCGTGGTCAGCCCGGTGCCGGTGGATGCCGCACGCGAGCTCGGCGCGGATATCGTGATTGCCGTGGACATCTCGGCCAAGGCCGATGGCAAGACGCCGCGCAATCTGCTGGGCGTGGCCGGCCAATCCATCGTCATCATGGGCCAGAAGCTGGGCGAGCTGGAGCTGGCGCGCGCCGACGTGGTGATTCGCCCGCGCGTGGGCAAGATCGGCCCGACCGATTTCGACCAGAAGAACCAGGCCATCCTCGAAGGCGAAAAAGCCGCGCTGGCGGCCTTGCCGCAGATACGCGCCAAGCTTGATGCCAAACGGCTGACTGCAGGCAAGTAAGCTGCGGAGCGTTGAGGGTAAAAAAGCCGGCATTTGCCTAATGCCAGTCAGTTAAGCGCTAGCCGCTGGTATTGAGTTAAAAAGAGGACGTGATTCACGCCCTCTTTTTACATGACCCCCCTGCACCACGAACTCGCACATACCCTGAGCCGGATCCCCACCAATCTGGATCGACTCAGTACGCTGATCGACCCCGACTGGATCGAACAAGCCCTCTCATCGTCCGGTAAAGCCTCAATCCGCAGGCGCAAGCTGCCAGCTGAACATGTGGTCTGGCTCGTCATCGGCCTTGCCCTGTTTCGTAA
>NZ_FWXD01000023.1 GCF_900176275.1 Andreprevotia lacus DSM 23236
ACACCGAAGCCGACCGCAACACCGGCTCCGACCGCTACCCCGGCGCCGACCAATGTGCCGACTGCTACACCGAAGCCGACTGCTACACCGGTCCCGGGCACCCCGACCGCGACCCCGGTTCCGTCGGCAGGCGGCAAGGAAGTCGGTTCCTACTTCGCTCAGTGGGGCATCTACGGCCGCAACTACCAGGTAAAGGCCATCCAGACCAGCGGCTCCGCGGCCAAGATGACCTTCCTGAACTACGCCTTCGGTAACGTCTACCAGAAGAACGGCGGCTACGAATGCGACATCCAGTACCGTACCGAATCGGGCAATGGTGACGGTGGCGATCCGTTTGCCGACTACAGCAAATCGTTCGATGCCGCTTCGTCGGTTGACGGCGTGGCTGACAAGTGGGACGACGCACTGCGCGGCAACTTCGGCCAGATCAAGCGCCTGAAGGCCCTCAACCCCAACCTGAAGGTGTACATCTCGGTCGGCGGCTGGTCGTGGTCCAAGTGGTTCTCGGCCGCATCCGCGACCGACGCCCTGCGCAAGCAACTGGTCTCCTCGTGCATCAACACCTACATCAAGGGCAACCTGCCGGTGTATGACGGTGCAGGTGGTACGGGTGCCGCTGCCGGCGTATTCGACGGCATCGACATCGACTGGGAATTCCCGGGCGTACAAGGCTTCGGCTACAACACCGTCTCGGCGGCCGACAAGCAGAACTACACCCTGCTGCTGAAGGAATTCCGCACCCAGCTGGATGCAGTCACTGCCACCACCGGCAAGAAGTACGGCCTGACCGTCGCGATCAGCGCGGGCAAGGACAAGATCGACATGACCGAGCCGGCTGCCTACAGCCAGTACCTCGATCACATCAACATCATGTCCTATGACTTCCATGGCGGCTGGGAAGCCACGGGTCCGACCGACTTCCACAGCAACCTGTACGCCGATCCGGCCAGCCCGAACTACAACGACCCGAAGACCGGTCAACCGGGCCTGGGCGCCACCTACAACATCGACAGCGCAGTGAAGAACCTGATCGCTGCCGGTGCACCGGCTGGCAAGCTGATCGTGGGTGTACCGTTCTACGGTCGTGGCTGGACGGGTGTGACCAACGCCAACAACGGTCTGTACCAACCGGCCGCCAAGGCAGCCACCGGTACCTACGAAGCGGGCATCGAAGACTACAAGGTGCTGAAGAACGCAGCGGGTACGGTGTACACCAACGCGATCACCAAGCAATCGTGGAAGTTCGATGGCAGCACGTTCTGGTCGTATGACACGCCGGCGGACATTGCCACCAAGGTGAGCTATGTGAAGTCGAGTGGTCTGGGTGGCGTGTTCAGCTGGGAGCTGGATGGTGATGACACCGCTGGTACCCTGATGAGCGCAATGAGCGCGGTGCGCCAGTAACGGCACTGCATGGCAGCACGGCCTGACCAGCTGTGGTGCTGGCCAACAAAAAGCCCTCCCGATCGGGGAGGGCTTTTTTGTGGGCGTGATGCCTGCCGGGCGGTGTTTACATCGTATCGAACAGGGTGCCGCTACTGCTGCTGCCGTTGCTGAGTTGCGAGTATTTCTGTGCCAGCGCCTGTGCCTGCAGGGTCATGGCTTTTTGCAGCTGGTCGCGTTTGTTGTTGATGTTGGCGATATCGGCATTCAGCGCCTTGGTCTGCTTCTGCACGGTGCCCGACGAGCCCAGCAGACCGTCGATCTGGCTGCCGATCTGGCTGACCAGCCCCTTGTCCTTGCCGCTGAACAGCGCGGCAGCGCCGGCCGGGTCGGCGGTGACGGCTTTTTGCAAGGTATCCGCATTGATGGTCAGCTCGCTGGTCTTGGCGCGGGTAATGCCCAAGCGGCTCAGCGTGAGGGTGTTGCCGTCCTTGCCGCTGGCGGTGGCGCCATTGAAGATGCGATCCAGCTGCCCCTGGATGCGGCCGGCCAGCCCGTCGGCCTGCAGCTCGCCCTTTTGCAGCGTTTGCAGCTTGCTGCTGAGCTGATTGTAGGCGTTGACCAGATTGGTGATGTTGCTGGCAATCTGGCTGCTGTCCTGCGCAATGGTGACCGTGCTGCTGCCGGTGCCCGACAGCTTGAGCACGGCACCCGGTACAGCGTCAGTCACGGTATTGCTGGCGCTGCTGCGGCTGGTGCCGTTGATGGCCAGCAGCGCATTCTGGGCGGCCTGCGTTTGGGTCATGTTCTTGCCACCGGCCGGGTTGAAGTTGAGCAGCGCGGCCACCGCCGGGTCGCCACTCACGTCCAACCGCATGCTGTTGGCCGCGCCACTGGGCGACTTCAGGCTGAGCACATAGCCATCGGCGGTTTGCGTCACGCTGGCGGTCACCCCCATGTTGGCAGCATTGATGGCGGTGGCAATGCCCTGCAGGCTGGTGTTGTTGCCGCTGACGGTAATGCTCTTGCTGCTGGCAGCGGTAAAGCTCTTGTCGCCAGTGGTGCCCAGGTCCAGCTTGATGGTGATTGGGGCGCCGTTGCCGATATTTGTGGTGGCGCTGCTTTGCGGCTTGGCGGTCAGCACTTGCGATTGGGCGAGTTGATCGACCTTGATCGTATAGCTGCCCGCCGTGGCGTTGCCGGATGCCGTTGCGGTCAGCACGCCGGTATCGGACGACTTGGCCGAGGTGGACAAACCCTTGCCCGCCAGCGTGCTGGCCAGCGACTGGAACGAGGCCAGTGCGCTCTGCAATTGGCCCAGGCCGGATAGCCGGGTCTTGTCGCTGGTCAGCGCCGCATTCAGTTTGGGCGCCAGCGTGTTACGGCTCTGCATGGTCTTGCTGACCATGTCATAGACATCCAGCCCGCTTTTCTTGCCGGTCAGACTGGAAAAGTTGGACAGGGAAAGTGGCGATGTCATGCGTAACCTCTCGGATGCTGGATGGATGGGCAAGCCCGGCACCGGCAAGGCGGTGGTCATTCTTGCCGCCCTTGCCGCCGCCGTGGCGGCAACGAGGGCATTCCAGGGCTTGCCCGGGCTTGCGCTACTGGCTGCAATGCCGGCAAATCCATACATGGCTGAATGTGGACTTACCCCTTTCAAGCAAACTCGATGCCAGCTCAGGGGGGTAATGAAAGATTGCCGTTACATTGCAGGACTGAGGTGGTGGGAGGTGTGTTGCTCAGGCCGCCCGGCATGAAGTGCACAAGCAGAAAAAACGGCAGATATGCCAAGCAAAAAAACCGGCGGATTTTTGCTTTCTTCTATTGAAAAGGCACAGGGGCGTCCCTATTATTAGCACTCGTTAGCGTTGAGTGCTAACAGCTGGCCCGGCCACTATCGGTGCCGGGTTGTTTGTCTGCACATGCACAGATTTTCCAACAGGAGATTGAAAGATGGGTATTCGTCCCTTGCACGACCGCGTCGTGATCAAGCGTGTTGAAGCTGAAGAAAAGACCGCCTCGGGCATCGTGTTGCCGGGCGCTGCAGCCGAGAAGCCGGATCTGGGCGAAGTCGTTGCCATCGGCACCGGCAAGCAGCTGGACAATGGCTCGGTGCGCCCGCTGGCAGTCAAGGTTGGCGACAAGGTCATCCTTGGCAAGTACAGCGGCCAGACCGTCAAGGTCGGCGGCGAAGAGCTGCTGGTGGTGCGTGAAGAAGATATCTTCGGCATCCTCGAGGCCTGATTTCGGTTCGCCTTCGATCCGATGACTGCGTTGGCTGCGCGGCGAATCTCCTCGCCGTACTCATGTACGGCTGCGTCGAGTCTTGCTTGCCGCCTTGTCCTCGAATCGAATCCTTCCCGAAATGCTGCTGCACCCAGCGTGCAGCACTCCCCAGAATTCAATGATTTGGAGTAAATGAAATGGCTGCAAAAGAAGTCAAGTTCGGTGATTCCGCCCGTGCCCGCATGGTGGCTGGCGTCAACATCCTCGCCGACGCGGTTAAAGTAACGCTGGGCCCGAAGGGCCGTAACGTGGTGCTGGAGCGCAGCTTCGGCGCGCCGACCATCACCAAGGACGGTGTATCGGTTGCCAAGGAAATCGAACTGAAGGACAAGTTCGAAAACATGGGCGCACAGCTGGTCAAGGAAGTGGCTTCCAAGACTTCCGACATCGCCGGTGACGGCACCACCACCGCGACCGTGCTGGCGCAAGGCATCGTCAACGAAGGCCTGAAGTATGTTGCTGCCGGCTTCAACCCGACTGACCTGAAGCGCGGTATCGACAAGGCTGTCGTAGCCCTGGTTGCCGAGCTGAAGAAGATCGCCAAGCCGACTACCACCAGCAAGGAAATCGCTCAAGTCGGCTCCATCTCGGCCAACAGCGATGAAATCGTTGGCGCCAAGATCGCTGAAGCGATGGACAAGGTTGGCAAGGAAGGCGTGATCACCATTGAAGACGGTTCGGGTCTGGAAGACGAACTGGCTGTCGTGGAAGGCATGCAGTTCGACCGCGGCTATCTGTCGCCGTACTTCATCAACAACCCGGACAAGCAGATCGCCCTGCTGGACAATCCGTTCGTGCTGCTGTTCGACAAGAAGATCAGCAACATCCGCGACCTGTTGCCGGTGCTGGAGCAAGTGGCCAAGTCGGGCCGCCCGCTGCTGATCATCGCTGAAGATGTCGATGGCGAAGCGCTGGCTACTCTGGTGGTCAACAACATCCGTGGCATCCTCAAGACCGTGGCCGTCAAGGCACCGGGCTTTGGCGACCGTCGCAAGGCCATGCTGGAAGACATCGCCATCCTGACCGGCGGTACCGTGATCGCCGAAGAAGTCGGTCTGACCCTGGAAAAGACCACGCTGGCCGAACTGGGCCAAGCCAAGCGCATCGAAGTGGCCAAGGAAAACACTACCATCATCGACGGTGCTGGCCAGGAAGAAACCATCAAGGCGCGCGTTGCCCAGATCCGCAAGCAGATCGAAGAAGCTTCGAGCGACTACGACCGTGAAAAGCTGCAAGAGCGCGTGGCCAAGCTGGCCGGCGGCGTTGCCGTGATCAAGGTTGGCGCTGCCACCGAAGTCGAAATGAAGGAAAAGAAGGCGCGCGTTGAAGACGCACTGCACGCTACCCGCGCTGCAGTCGAGGAAGGCATTGTGGCCGGCGGTGGCGTTGCGCTGCTGCGCGCTCGTGCCAACCTGGGCGAACTGAAGGGCATCAATGCCGATCAGGATGCCGGTATCAAGATCGTGCTGAAGGCCATCGAAGCACCGCTGCGCCAGATCGTTGCCAACGCCGGCGACGAGCCGAGCGTGGTGGTGAACAAGGTTGTCGAAGGCACGGGTAACTTTGGCTACAACGCCGCTACCGGCGAATACGGCGACCTGGTTGAACTGGGCGTGCTGGACCCGGCCAAGGTCACCCGTTCGGCACTGCAACATGCTGCTTCGGTTGCCGGCCTGCTGCTGACCACCGACGCCATGGTGGCCGAGCTGCCGAAGGACGACGCTCCGGCCATGCCGGGCGGCGGCGGCATGGGCGGCATGGGTGGCATGGACTTCTAAGTCCGGTTTTCCCTGCAGCACACGCAGTCTGAAAAACGCCACCTTCGGGTGGCGTTTTTTTCTGCGCAGCATGGTGATCGGCGCGGGTCATTTGTGCAACAGGACGACCGACAAATACAGCATGCTGCGAGCATGGCCTGTTGAGTATGCGGCCAAACAACTTCGGTGTCGGCAAGCAAGCCCTGTTTTACATAACGGGGGGCAAGGCCGTGGTCTATGAATGGGATAAGCACCCGGCCAGATGATGAAGTCCGATTGGCCGCCATTGCAGTAGGCTATGTGGTGACCTGTTGCCGCTGCTGGCGGCTTGGGCCTGGTGGCGGTGGGGTGGCAGGGGCATTCCCCAAGGGGCGCTAAACAAACCCTGCTGGCAGCGTTACGCTCATTTGCAGGGGCTTGTACCGTCTGCGTTTCGCGTGCCTTGCCAGCTGGTTGTGCGGGGTTTTGCACGCCGCGCCAAACAGGCTTTAAAGAGAATCGCATGCGTGACGACCAAAACGACCTGTGGCAATTGGGCCGGATGCTGGCGATCCGCCTGGCCATCAGCGCGCTGGTGCTGTGGCTGGCCTATCGCCATGCGCTGACCTTGCTGCCCTTTGCTGCCGTAGTGGTGGCTGTGCTGATGGCCAAGCCGCTGCTGGAGCTGCTGCCGGCCATGATCGGCCGCATGAGGGCGGCGGCGTATCAGGATGCCGATCACTGGATCGCTTATGGCGGCTTTGAGGTGCGCATCTATCGTGACGAGCGCGGCGGCTGGTGGTTCGATGCTGCGGACATCTGCCGCCTCATCGACCGGCGCTGGCCGCCGGATGCCGAGGCCGCTGCACTGGCGCCCATGCAGCGCGGCAGGCCGGTGCTGAGCGAGACATCCGTTCATCAACTGCTGGGCGGTAGCGGCCACCCGCTGGCCCGTCGTCTGGACGGCTGGTTTGAGCGTGAAATGAAGGCCTTGCGCAAGCAACCTTCGCCACCGCCGGCTTCCAGTACGGATGCGCAAGACTGACCGGGCTTGTGAGCCTTGATTTGCTGGTCTAGTTTGAAATCAAGTACTTGTCAGCCGGGAGTGTGTGTCCCATGGATCGGATTTTGATTGGCGAGCAGCTCAGGCGCTGTCTGGGTGAATATCAGGAACAATACCCGGCAGAACTGGTAGCCAACTACCCACGCATTGCCAACACCATTGTTGATCTGTGGGGCAGCCGCAATCTGGACAAGTATTTTGAAGACCTGTTGATCGATGATCGCGGTGACCGCCAAGGCTTTCCCCCCTCGGTCGTCCACGAGCTCATGGGGCTGATGCGTGCTTACGACTGGCAGCGCAACATCAAGCCATCCTCCACGCCCGACATCTGGGGCCATGCGGAAGAGCCGCATCTGGAGTTCCGCAAGGCCGAACCGCTGTATACCTCGCTGACGCTGATTGAGGCCGCACAGAAAGGCGAGAAGGACCGCATCATGACCATGGTGAAGGCGGGCATCTCGTCCGACCGCACCGATGATCTGGGCAAGAGCGCCCTGATCTGGGCGGCATCCTATGGCCACACCGATGTGGTCGATTACCTGCTTACCCTGAAAACAGACATCAATCGTGCCGATCTGGGCGGATTCCGCGCCCTGCACTGGGCCGCCACCAATGGCCATCTGGCGGTGGTCAATACGCTGATCGAGCATGGTGCCAATCTGGACGTGCAAAACAAGCGCGGCCTTACGCCGTTGATGCTGGCGGCGCAAAACCTCAAGCAAGCCGTGGTATCGCGCCTGTTGCAGGCCGGTGCCAACCCGAATATTGAGGACGAAGAAGGCAGCAACATCCTGCACCAGTTGCTGCTCTACGGCCGTTCGCGCGAAGCCTTGCCCATCCTGACCCTGCTGCTGGAATACCAGGCCGATGTCGGCCGGCGCAACCGTCAGCATCAGTCACCGCTTGAAATCGCGATGCAACACGACGACGCGCAGATCCGCACGCTGTTTTCCCACCTGGGCTGAGCGCCAGCCATGCAAGCGGCCCCGTGAAAAACCGCCATCCAGAACCCGGCAAGGCCGGGTTCTGTGCATTTCGTCGGAGAGTAAGCCGCTTCCCTGCTGCTTGCCATGCCCCGTCCTGCGCTGTCCGCAAGCCTTGCTACGCGCATCAACGGCGGTGGAGAAACCTCTTGGTACGCGTGACGCGGCTGCTCAGGACTGCTGCATGCGTTGCTGGCGCCGGCGCTCTGCTGCCAGCCAGCGTGCCCTGGCAGTGTCATCGTCAAGCTGTAGCCCGGGCACCACTGCCGGTTTGCCAGCCTCACCCATCGCCACCATGGTGAAGTAGCAGCTATTGGTATGGCGCACCTCACGCGTGCGGATGTTCTCGGCCAGCACGCGGATGCCGATCTCCATCGACGTACGGCCGGTGTAGTTCACGCTGGCCAGAAAAGTCACCAGCTCGCCCACGTGAATCGGCTGCTTGAACAGCACCTGATCGACCGACAGGGTTACCACATAAGTCCCCGCATAACGGCTGGCACAGGCATACGCCACCTCATCCAGCAACTTGAGCAACTGCCCGCCGTGCACATTGCCGGAGAAGTTGGCCATCTCGGGCATCATCAGGATGGACATTGAAAGTTGGTGACGAGGGCTGCTACTCATGGCATGGGTCCGGATTGGTCATTGGGCCTGAATTAATTCAGATAAAGTATGTTTTGATTCAGCTTTTTGACAGTAATTGCCTGCACGCGCAAAATGCCACCATTCGAGTGTCATTCGTACGCTCATTGTTCACAAAGGATATGAACTTGCAGGACATTGGATTGTTTCGCGTCGTGTTGATTGGCCTGGTTGCCGGGCTCGTGTTGGGTGGCTGCAAGGATAACGCCACGAGTGAAGCTCCTGCAGCCAAAGTGGCGCCGTTGGGGCGGATGGCGGTCCCGGTTTGCTTGAATGAAGCTTGTGGCGTGGTCGATGAAACAGGCAAGATCATTAAACAATTTACGCGCGATTCGGTTGCACTGTATAGCACCCAGTTTGACAGCTATTTCCTGGTCGAGAATGGTGCCTGGGCCATGTATGGCCTGGATGGTGCCGTGTTGCGGCGCCTTGAAGAGGGCGCCAGCGTCAACGAGTTGACCCCTGGACTCTTTGCCGAAGTCAGTGAGGACAAAAGCCGCTCGGTGCTGTTTGATGCCAAGGGCAAGGATGTATTCCCCGAGCCGTTTGAGGAACTCGATTACGGTGGCCGGCATGAATTCATCGTCTATCAGCGCAACGGGCTGTACGGCATCATCAACGCCAAGGGTGAAATGGTTACGCCGGCGCAGTTTGACGAGTTGTCGTCCAACAACATCGACCTGGCACGGCAGGGCGGCGCGGTTGCCGCCGCGAAAGGAAAGAAACCCTGGGTCGTTCTGATTGATCAGAAAATCGCCAGGCAGGTGCCCTTCACCACACTGGACAGGGCCAGCGACGGTTATATTCATGCCGAAGTGCTGAAAGAGAACGATCAACGGCAAGGTTTGCTGGATTTGCAGGGAAACATCGCACTGGCGCCAACCAACGCGCTGATCGGCCATCCCTCCCCGGCAGGTATGGTCTTTTTCAAAAAGAACCTGAATAGTTCAACCTGCGGGTTCATGGACCTGCATGGCAAGGTGCTCATCCCTGCCCAATTCTCGGGGTGTAGCGAGTTCGGCGCCAAAAGCGGCGCGGCTTCAACTGATGCAGGCTATGGCTTGATTGACCACACCGGCAAGTGGCTGGTGCCGCCGCATTGGATTACGGTGAATGTCCCGGACAATCTCTGGCGTGGCGACCTATCGGCACGCAGCATGCTCATTGCCCATGGCGGCGATGTAATCAACGGCTATACCCATGCGATTCTGGACCTCGATCAAGGCAAGGTATTGTTTGAAAATCAAGGCTATACCGAGCTGGAAGTGCTTGATCGCGATCATATCGTCTTCAGCCGTGAAGCTGAGTCGCTGCTTAATCCGGCGATTGAAGATGTGGAGGACAAGCGCATTGCCGTCGGCCTGATGGACCCTGCCGGCAAGGTGCTGATTCCGGCCAAGCAGTACTTCCGTTACCAGTTCGATGCATCGCGCCAGTTTATCGTGGCATTTGCGGATCGCGGTTTGATGGGCTTGCACGCGCGTGATGGTCGGGAACTGGTGCCCGCCAAATGGCCCATTCTGAAAATCCTGCCGGGGAAAAATGCAGTGGTGGGGTTTGATACGGCTGATGAGCGTGACTACTTCGGCTTTTATGCGCCCAACAACGTCAAAGCTTTGTACCGGGCCGATGGGCAGGAAATATTCTCGGTGAGGAAAAAGCCCGACAGCAATCAAGAGGAATTGGTGGGGCCGGGTAATCGGGTAATCTGGCCAGCCGCAGCAAAACCAGTGGCACTTTAAAAACAAAAAGGCGTCGCAAGCGACGCCTTTTTGTTTGTGGCAAGCCCGGCCTTACAGCCCGGCGTGGTGTGCCTGCTGGTCTGCGTGGTAAGAACTGCGCACCATGGCACCGACGGCAGCGTGGTGGAAGCCCAGTTCATAGGCCAGTGTTTCCCATGCCTTGAACTGGTCCGGGTGCACGTAGCGCAGTACCGGCAGGTGGCCGTTGGATGGCTGCAGATATTGGCCGATGGTGATCATGTCGATATCGTGCGCGCGCATGTCGTGCATTACCTGCACCACTTCCTCGTCGGTCTCGCCCAGGCCGACCATGATGCCGGACTTGGTCTTGACGTGCGGATACAGCGCCTTGAAGTCTTTCAACAGCTTGAGCGAGTGCATGTAGTCCGAGCCCGGGCGGGCTTGCTTGTACAGGCGCGGCGCAGTTTCCAGGTTGTGGTTCATCACATCCGGCAGGCCGTCGGCGAAGATGTCCAGTGCCAGTTCCAGGCGGCCACGGAAGTCGGGCACCAGCACTTCGATTTGCGTGGCGGGCGACTTGGCACGGGTCTGGCTGATGCAGTCGACAAAATGCTGGGCGCCGCCGTCGCGCAGGTCGTCGCGGTCCACCGAGGTGATCACCACGTAGTTGAGGCGCAGCGCAGCAATGGTGTCGGCCAGGTGCTTGGGTTCTTCGGCATCCAGCGGATTGGGGCGGCCGTGGCCCACGTCGCAGAACGGGCAGCGACGGGTGCAGATGTCACCCATGATCATGAAGGTGGCCGTACCCTTGCCGAAGCATTCGCCGATATTGGGACAGGATGCTTCTTCGCACACCGTATGCAGCTTCTGCTCGCGCAGGATTTCCTTGATCTCGTAGAAGCGGCTGTTGGTGTTGGGCGCCTGCACGCGGATCCACTCGGGTTTCTTCAGCCGCGTTTCCAGTTGCACCACCTTGATGGGGATGCGTGCGGTCTTGGCTTCGCCCTTGTGCTTTACGCCAACGGCGTTGGAGGGCGTCTTGATGTCTTCGGTCATGGGGGTCCGGCCGCGCAATGCGCGGTTACTCAATTGATTTGTTGCAGGATTTTTTCGGCCATTTTACCCGCGATGCCGGCAGGTGTCTCGTCCACGCCGAAATCACGCAATTGCGCCACCTGCAGCCCTTCATAGCCGCAGGGGTTGATCATGCCGAATGGCGCCAGGTCCATGTCCACATTGAACGACAGGCCGTGAAAGCAGCAACCGTTGCGGATGCGCAGCCCCAGCGCGGCAATCTTGGCCTCATCGCCATGCGGGGTGCGCACATAGACGCCAGGCGCATCGACCTTGCCATAGGCGGCGATGTCGTAATCGTCCAGCAGTGCGATCACGCTGTTTTCCAGCCGGCGCACCAGCTCGCGCACACCCAGGCCCAGCCGGCGCAGGTCGAACAGCGTGTAGGCAATCAGCTGGCCGGGGCCGTGATAGGTGACCTGCCCGCCGCGATCGATCTGCACGATGGGGATGTCGCCGCGCTGCAGGATGTGCTCGGGCTTGCCGGCCTGGCCGAGCGTGAACACGGGCGGGTGCTCCAGCAGCCAGATTTCATCCGGCGTATCGGTGCCGCGCGCCTGCGTGAAGTCCTGCATCGCTTGCCAGGTCTGCGCGTAGTCGGCCAGGCCGAGCTGCTTGACGGCAACCGGTGGCCGCAAGGCGGGTGATGCCAGATTGGTCACAGCAGCATCTGCACCAGCGGATGTGCGCGCAGCGCGACATCGACGGCATGCACCTGTTCGATGGTGTCGAAGGTGATGGACAGTGTGGCCGAATAGTAATTGCCCGAGCTGGACGCGCGCACGGTTACCAGATCGATATGAAAGCCCGGCACATGCAGCGCAGTGACATCGACCAGTGCCGCGACGAATTCGTCCTGCGCCACCTGCTTGTGGCTGACCGCCTTGACCGGGATCAGTACCGGAAAGGTCACCAGTTCTTCCAGCTTCTTGCCGGGGATATTGTTCAGTTGTGTCATTCAGTAATCCTTGCCCTGTTGCATCACGCCGGTCTTGAAGGCAGCGTAGTGCGCATACATGGCTTTGTAGATGGGGCCGGGCACGCCATTTCCAACCGGCCGCCCGTCCAGCGTAACGATGGCCAGCACTTCCTTGCTGGACGAGGTCAGCCAGACCTCATCGGCAGCGCGCAATTCGTCCGCCGAAATTTCGCACGCCTGCAGCGGCATGTCGTGCTGCTGCGCCAGCTCGATGATCAGATCGTAGGTGATGCCGGTCAGCATCAGGTGCGACGGGGGCGGCGCCAGGATCACGCCATCCCTCACCACGAAGATATTGCTGGCCGAGCCTTCGATCATCAGCCCGTCGCGGATCAAGATCGTTTCTGCCACGTCTTCATCAACGGCATGCTGCTTGGCCAGCACATTGGCCAGTAGCGAGATCGCCTTGATATTGCAGCGCAGCCAGCGCACATCGGCCTGCGTGACCGCGGCCACGCCTTGGGCCAGCAGCGTGGCGGAGGGTGTGGTCAACGGGTCGGCAAACAGGAATACCGTCGGCGTGCTGTCGGCCGGAAAGGCATGGTTGCGCGGATAGGCCGCGCCGCGTGTCACCTGCAGATAAATGGACTGGTCGGCAAAATCCTGCTGCGCCACCAGCTCGCCCACGATGGCGGTCCATTCCGCTTCGCTGTGCGGATTGGCGATGCGCACCGCATCCAGGCTGTGCTGCAGCCGCCGCAGGTGCTCGGCCAGCCGGAAGGGCTGGCGCGCATACACCGGGATCATCTCGTACACCCCGTCGCCAAACAGGAAGCCACGGTCGAGCACCGGCACCTGCAGCTGCGCCAGTGGCGCAAAGCTGCCGTTCAGATAGGCGATCATGTCGGGCCAGTCAGCCATGGATGTGACTCGCAGCAAGGCAGCAGCCAGTCTGGCTGCCTTAATTGAACTTCATTTTCATACTATCCCAGATGCGGCCAAAGAAACCGGCCTCTTCGATGCCCTGCAGCGCAACAACCGGGATGTCCTGCAGCGGCTTGCCGGCCACGCTGAGCTTGAGCGTGCCGATCTGCTGGCCCTGCTTGATCGGCGCCACCAGCTTGTCGGCCGGGATGAACTGCTTGGCCACCTTGCCCGCGTCGCCCTTGTCCACCGTCACATACAGATCACGACCGAAGCCCGCCTTGACGGTATTTTCGCTGCCTTTCCACACGCGTACCTCGCCAACCGACTGACCGGCGGCAGCCACCTTGGGCGTGTCGTGGAAGTTCAGGCCCCAATTGAGCAGTTTGGCCGATTCATCGGCGCGCACGGTGTCGCCGCTGGTGCCCACCACCACCGAGATCAGCCGGCGGCCGTCGCGGTGCGTGCTGGCAATCAGGTTGAAGCCGGCGCTCTCGGTGTGGCCGGTCTTGAGGCCATCCACGTTCGGGTCACGCTGCAACAGCAGGTTGCGGTTGGGCTGGTCGATCTTGTTGTACTTGAACGACTTCATCGAGTAGATCGGATAGAACTCGGGGAAGTCACGAATGATGGCGCCAGCCAGGATGCCCAGGTCGGCGGTCGAGGTATACAGATTGGGGTCGGGCAGGCCGGTCGAGTTGGTGAAGTGGGTGTTCTTCATGCCCAGCCGCGCCGCTTCCTTGTTCATCAGCTGCGCGAACACTTCCTCGCTGCCGGCAATGGCTTCGGCCAGTGTCACGCAGGCATCGTTGCCGCTTTGTACGATCATGCCCTTCATCAGGTCGTCCACGCTGGCCGGCACCTTGGGGTCAAGGAACATGCGCGAGCCTTCGGTTTTCCAGCCCTTGGCCGACACGGTCAGCATCTGGTCGCGCTTGATGCGGCCTTCCTTGACGGCCTTGAAGGTCAGGTAGGCGGTCATCAGCTTGGTCAGCGAGGCCGGTTCGATGCGCTTGTCGGCATCCTGTGCGGCCAGCATGCGGCCGCTCTGGAAGTCGGTCAGGTAATAGGCCTTGGCCGCAATCGGTGGCAGCGGCGGCGCATCGGCCAGCGCAGCGGTTGCGAACAGGGAGCAGAGCAGGGCGGGGGCGAGCAGGCGGGCAGTCATGTGAGCAGAAGCTTATGTTGCGGTGCAAAGCACGGATTATACGGGAGCCGCTTGATTGCGGTGCCAGTCAGACTGTACATGGCACCGCTTGTTCCGCCGATCGGTATTATTCGAGATCGAATTCCCCACGGCCCACCTCGACCACGCGGCCGCCGACCTTGATGGCGCGGTCAACGCCGACGCTCAGCCGCAGGTGCGCCAGCCGGCCGGTGTCTTGCCCCTGGATCATGGTGTAGGCAAACGGCGCGGCGTGGCCGGCACCCAGCAACCAGCCGCCCAGATTGGCGCAGGCCGAGCCGGTGCCGAAATCCTCGCCCAGCTGGCCGTGCTGCACCCAGAAAAAGCGCGCGTAGATCGTGCCGGGATCGTTGGCATCGAAGGCCCATACCAGCGCGCAGGCGCGGTTCTGCTTGTTGAAGGTCAGGGCGTTGAACAGCGGCAGATCGGGCGCGGCAGCGCTGACCAGCTCGGGGCTGGCCAGTTGCACTACCAGTTGCTCGCTGCCGGTGTCGATGAAACGCGGTGTGCCGACGATGGCAGCTGCAGGCAGGCCCAGTGCGCTGGCGAGTTCGGCTGCCGGCGCCGCATCGCGGTAGGTGGGGGCGTTGGCAGTCAGTGTGGCGCGGTCACCGTCGACCACGACCGGGATCAAGCCGGCGCGCAGGTCCAGCATCACCTTGCCGCCCAGCCCGCGCACGCGATCCAGCGTAACGGCGGTGCCCAGTGTCGGGTGGCCGGCAAACGGCAGCTCGTAGCCGGGCGTGAAAATGCGCACTTGCGCGCTGGCCGTCTCGCTGGGGAAGACGAACGTCGCTTCGGACAGGTTGAGCTGGCGTGTCAGCATCTGCATTTGCGCATCGTCCAGCCCGCGTGCGTCTTCAAATACAGCCAGCGGGTTGCCGGCGTAGGCGGCTTCGGCGAAGACGTTGACGATACGATAGCGGTAGCCTGGCATGCTTGGTCCTTGGCGTGATGAGGTTGCCATCATCGTGCCGCCCGTCGCCGCGCTGCACCAGCGGCAGTGCAGCAGTTAACAAAGCAGCACAGTAGTGACGGCATCGCTCTGTATAATGCGGTTTTTGCGCAGATTCACAGATATAAAGAACACATGATTCGCAAACTGATCGGCAAGGTATTCCGCCGCCCGGGCAAGCAAAAGGTGCTGCACGCCAAACACCTCGGCATACGCCGTGAAATGTTGCACTCCAACGCACTCAAGGTGTGCGACAAGCTGCAGGATGCAGGCTTCGATGCCTACATCGTGGGCGGTGCCGTGCGCGACCTGTTGCTGGGCAAGCAACCCAAGGACTTCGACGTGGCCACCAGCGCCACACCGGAGCAGGTGCGTCATGTGTTCCATCGTTCGCGCATCATTGGCCGGCGTTTCCGCATCGTGCACGTGCCCTTCTACGATCGTGATGGCGAGGAGGTGATCGAAGTCACCACCTTCCGTGGCGCTTCGGATGCGCCGACCGACGAAGCCGGTCGCATCCTGCGCGACAATGTGTATGGCTCCATCGAGGAAGATGCCGCGCGGCGCGATTTCACGGTCAACGCGCTGTATTACGACCCGAACGCCGAGCAGATCCTGGATTTCCATCACGGCGTCGATGACATCGAAGCCAAGCGGCTGGTGATGATCGGCGACCCGGTGCAGCGCTACCGCGAAGACCCGGTGCGCATGCTGCGCGCAGTGCGTCTCGCATCCAAGCTGGGCCTGACCATCGCACCGGCCACCCGCAAGCCGATGGCCGAACTGGCCGACCTGCTGGAGAACATTCCGTCCGCGCGCATCTTCGACGAAATGATGAAGCTGCTGCTGTCGGGCAAGGCGTGGGCCTGTATGAAGGCACTGCGCGACGAAAAACTGCACAAGCACGTGTTGCCGCTGCTCGACCGCCTGCTGTCGCGCCCCGAGAGCAGTGCCTTCCTGCAAAAGGCACTGGAAACTACCGATGCGCGCCTGGCTGAGGACAAGCCGGTATCGGCCGGGTTCCTGTTCGCCGCCTTGTTGTGGCAGGAAGTCGAATTACGCTGGAAGAAGAACGAGGCGGCCGGTGAGCACGCAATGCCGGCCTTGGTCAATGCGATGAACCAGGTTGAAGCGCAGGTGGAAAAGAAGCTGTCCATCCCCAATCGCTATAGCGCAGCCATGAAGGAAATCTGGCTGCTGCAGCCGCGTTTCGAGCAGCGCACCGGCATGCGTGCGCACCGCATGCTGGAGCAGGCACGCTTCCGCGCCGGCTACGATTTCCTGGTGCTGCGCGCCGAATGCGGCCTGGCCGACAAGGCACTGGCCGACTGGTGGACGCAGTTCCAGTACTGCGATGCAGATACCCGCTCGGCCATGATTGCAGGCCTTGGCAAGGCTGCGGCTGGCGCTGCAGACAAGAAGCGCCGCCGCAAGCCGCGCCGCAAGCCATCCGGCGATGCCGCAGGCGGGGGCGAACAGGGCGGTAGCGCGGCATGACCATGACCGCGTATGTGGCACTGGGCGCCAACCTTGGCAAACCCGCGCGGCAGCTGCGCCGCGCGTGCGAGCTGCTGGGCCGCTTGCCGGGCACGCAGCTGCTGCGCGTATCCAGCTTCTATGCCAGCCCGGCACTGGGCTACACCGATCAGCCTGATTTCATCAATGCGGTTGCCAGCGTGGAAACGCGCCTGTCGGCCGAAGAATTGCTGGAAGCGCTGCTGGCCATCGAGGCCATCAATGGTCGTATCCGCTCGTTCCGCAACGCCCCGCGCACGCTGGACCTCGATCTGCTGCTGTATGGCGATAGCGTGATCGAACGCCCCGGCCTCTCGGTGCCGCATCCGCGCATCATCGAGCGTGCCTTCGTGCTCAATCCGCTGCTGGAAATCGCACCTGACATCATCATCCCCGGCAAGGGGCCGGCCAGCGGCTATCTCGCCGCCGTATCCAGCCAGCCCATCAGCCTGTTTGAGGAATGACGGTTAACCTGCTGGAATCCCTGATGGAAGCAGGTTCCAGCCCGTGTAAGCTGAATGATGCAACGCACCACAAGTGTCTGCCCGGCGTGAGCGGGTCACTGCCACCGCATGTAGCCCGCTCCGTCCCGACCCCGTAACACACACCGTGGAATACCCATGAAAACGACCCTCTCCACCTTGCAGAAAATGAAGCAGGACGGGCAGAAAATCGCCATGCTGACCTGTTATGACGCGAGTTTTGCCAGCCTGATGAGCGAGGCCGGTGTGGATGTGCTGCTGATTGGCGATTCGCTGGGCAATGTGATCCAGGGCAAGGGCAGCACGCTGGCGGTGACGATGGAGCAAATGATCTACCACACCGAATGCGTGGCGCGCTGCGCCGGTGATGCGCTGGTGCTGGCCGATCTGCCGTTTGCCAGCTTCCAGCTTTCGCCGCAGCAGGCATTCGAGAATGCCGCGCGGCTGATGGCGGCCGGTGCGGAGATGGTCAAGCTGGAAGGCGGCATGGTGATGGCCGAAACCGTTGACTTCCTCGTGCAGCGTGGCATCCCGGTATGCGAGCACATCGGCTTCCAGCCGCAATCGGTCAATGCCTATGGCGGCTACAAGGTGCAGGGCAAGTCCGATACCGAGGCCGAAGTGCTCAAGCGTGATGCGCTGGCGCTACAGGCTGCCGGTGCGGCGCTGATCCTGATGGAAATGGTGCCGGCGCGCGTGGCCAAGGCTGTAACCGATTCGCTGGCGGTGCCGACCATCGGTATTGGCGCCGGGCCGGATTGCGACGGCCAGGTACTGGTGATGCACGACATGCTGGGCGTTTACCCCGGCAAGAAGGCACGCTTCGTGAAGAACTTCATGCAGGGCGCCAGCAGCATCCAGGCCGCCGTCGAAGCATATGTGAAGGCGGTGAAGGGCGGTACCTTCCCGGCCGACGAACACTGCTTCTGATGGATACCGGCACGCTGGCGCCCTACCTCGCTGCCAGCGAGGTGATCGATTTTCATCACCCGGCCGTGGCAGCGCTGGCGCGCGAGTTGGCGGCGGACGATGTCTTGACCACTGCCCGGCAATGCTTTGACTGGGTGCGCGACCATATCGACCACTGCATCGACTTCGGTCGCGACGAAGTGCCCTGCACGGCCTCGCAGGCGCTGGCGGCCGGCACCGGCTTCTGTTTTGCCAAATCGCACCTCTTGGTGGCGCTGTGGCGTGCCAACGGCATCCCCGGTGGCTTTGGTTACCAGCGGCTGACCTTTGACGGGCCGCTGCCACCGCACTGCCTGCACGGTTTTGCCGTGGCGCATCTGCCCGGGTATGGCTGGTATCGTTGCGACCCGCGCGGCAACAAGCCGGGCATTAGCTGCATCTTTGATCCGCCGCACGAGCAACTGGCCTTCCCGATACAATATCCTGGCGAATACACGTCGCAGACCATCCATGCCGAACCGTTGCCCGAGCTGGTGGCCCATCTGGGGCAGGTGGGTAGCGTAGCGCGGTACCGGCAGCAGCCTTTCGATTTTCATCCGGCCTGAGCGCCGATTTCCCGGTAGTTCAATCATGCAAATCATCCACACCATTTCCGAACTGCGCGCGTGGCGCAAAACGGCCGGCCGCGTCGCCTTTGTGCCGACCATGGGCAATCTGCATGCCGGCCACATGGCGCTGATCCGTGAAGCCAGGCAGCATGCCGACCGCGTGGTGGTCAGCATTTTCGTCAACCGGCTGCAGTTTGGTCAGGGCGAGGACTTTGACCGTTATCCCCGTACGCTGGAGCAGGATGCACAGCTGATCGCCGCCGAGTGCCCCGAGGCCGTGGTGTTCGCGCCGGACGAGCGCGAGCTGTATCCGCACGTGATCCAGCAATACAAGGTCGAACCGCCGGCCATCCAGGATGAGCTGTGCGGCGCTTTCCGCCCCGGCCATTTCCGTGGCGTGGCCACCGTGGTGACCAAGCTGTTCAACTGTGTACAGCCCGACGTGGCCTGCTTTGGCAAAAAGGACTACCAGCAGCTGTTCGTGATCCAGAGCATGGTCGAAGAACTGAACATGCCCATCACCATCATCCCGGTTGATACCGGCCGCGCCGCCGATGGCCTGGCGTTGTCCAGCCGCAACGGTTATCTGAGCGAAGCCGAGCGCGCCGAGGCGCCGCGTATCTACCATCATCTGACCCGCATGCGCGATGCCATTCTGGCCGGCGAGCGCGATTTTGCGCGGCTGGCCGACGAAACCATTGCCGACCTGAAGCAGCGTGGCTGGGGTGATGTGGATTATGTGGAAACGCGCAATGCCCGCACGCTCAAGCCGGCCGTGCACACCGACCACGAGCTGGTGATCCTGGTGGCTGCGCGTCTGGGCAAGACGCGCTTGATCGACAACCTTGAAGTGCGCTGCTGACCGGTTCAAGCAGACAGCAGACAAAAAAACGCGGCCATCCGGCCGCGTTTCTCATTGGTACATGCCGATCAGGGAATGGCAACGCCAGCGGCCTGCCCGGCAGTCTTGTTCCATTCGTCGCGACATTCGTTGCCGCAGCGTTCCAGCCAGCGCTTGACCACCACCTGCTTCACCAGCTGCTTGAGCCTGGCCTTGTCGGCCGCAGCCGGGGCAACGATGGTCATCTGCCCCTTGGTCGGCAGGTTGCAGGCATCGGAGCCGCTGTTGCAGGCCAGACCCAGCTCGGTCTGCGCGTTGGCAGCCTGCCACAGCTCGCTCGACAACTGGGCAATGCCCTTGTTCAGCGCGGCTTTCTCCTTGGGGGTGAGCTGCTCCCAGCTATTGTTGTTGACCGCCAGCATCAGCACGCTCCAGCCCAGCGGCAGGTTGTAGAGGTGGCTGGTGACTTCGTAGAGCTTGGCGGTGTTGGCCGACAGTGTGCCGGTAATCAGGCAATCGATCTCGCCGGCCTTCATCTTGTCGTAGACCTGATCGAACGGGATGTTGAGCGTGGTGGCGCCATAGGCCTCGATCAGGTCGCTGGTGGTGCGCAGGCTCACGCGCACCTTCTTGCCCTTGAGTTCGGACAGGCTCTTGATCGGGCTGGTGCACATCAGCTCCTGTGCCGAGTAAGGCCATAGCGCCAGCACCCGCACGCCGTGCTTCTTGCGGAAATAGCCATCCAGCACCGGCAGATAGGCATCGGCCACCTTGTGGCTGGAGGCCAGGTCGGTGGTCAGCCCGGCCAGATCGACGCCCTCGGCACGCGGGTCCTGCTCGGATACATAGGAGAGGATGGTGGTGCCGAAGTCGGTCAGCCCCAGCTTCATCATGCGCAGCACTTCACCGCCCTTGAGGCCGAGATCGTTGAATGGCGTGATCTCGGCCTTGAGCGTGCCCTCGCTCAGCTTGGGCACGGTCTGGCTCCAGAACGGCAGCTCATAGTTCTTGTACTGGCTCAGCATGCTCCACGAGCCAATCACCTTGAGGGTACGTACGCCGGCATCGCCCTCAGTGCTTGTGTCGGCAGCGTTATCGGCGCAAACCGGCCCCGCGGCCAGCATGGTGAGCAGCAGGGTCAGCAGCGCACGTTTCATCTTCATCTCCTCATGAGTGGGCAAGCGGGGCTTGCGCGCAGGCCTCATAGTCATAGTCGTCGACGGGCAAGGTGACACCATCGGCAGTAAGCGGCGCCAACTGTGCATTGCCCAGCAGTTGCTGGCAAGCATAAATGGCAGAGTCGATGGCGCCGACGATCCAGGTATGGTGCACGCTCAGGTGCTCGCCGGCGAAGTAGATATGCCCCTCATTCTGGCGCGCCACGTTGAACAGGCGACGGAACTGGCCGGGGTAGAACATCGCATCGCCGGTGGCCCATTTGTCCGGCCACGCCACCGAGAAGGCCTCGATGAACTGCGACCGGACATCGACCGTGCCCTGATACACCGTCTGCAGGTCACGCAGCGCCAGCCGTACCCGCTCGGCATCGTCCTGCGGCAGCCAGTCGTAGGCATCGGTCATCCACGAGTACAGCAGCAGCACGCCCGGACCGGATTCGCCGATGCCGTAGGACGGATAGACATACCAGCGCGAGGGCAGATCGGTGATCGACTGGCCGCCCTTGGCGCCCGGTTTCACCTGCTCCCAGAAGCGGCTCTTGAAGCGCATGCCGATCTTGTACAGCGGTTCGAAATGCAGCGCGCGTATGCCCTGCATCTTGGTGGGTGACCATTGCGGTGTTTCGATCATGCGCAGCGCTGCCGGCGGCAGGGCCAGGATCACGCGATCGAAGATGTCTGAATCATGATCACGGTAATGAATCTTCACGCGGCCGTCGGACAGGTATTCCACTTTGCGTACCGGCGCATTCATCTTGATTCGGTCGTGGCCGATGAGGTCGGCGCAGGCATCGGGCAGGCGGTCCATGCCGTTGGCGATGGTTTTCCAGGCCGCGCCGGAGAAATCCATGCTTTCGATCACCAGTTCGGTAAAGCTTTGCTGGAACTGATTGGTGGCCGACGTCATGGTTTCGACGTAGTTCACCTTCTCCATCGACCAGCCCTTGAGCTCGGTCAAATAGGTGTACATCGACAGGTTGTCGTATTTCACGATCTCGGCAAAGCCGGCGTTGAAGTCCTTTTCCAGCAATTCAAGAAAGGGCGACAGCGCTTCGTCCAGCAGTTGCGAGGCCGTCTTGTTGCGGTCTTCCGGCGCCAGCGGAAAGCCCAGCTCGGCCGGGTTCTTGTTGGCATATTCCACCGTCATCGTGCTGCCATCGGGCTTGCGTTTGCCGTTGACGTAGACCAGGTCGCCTGGCTCGTCATACAGCACGTAAGGAATCAGCTGGATTTTTTTGCTCGGCGACAGGCGCTGATTCAGATAACTGATCAGTTGAAAGACGGGTTGCTGCTCGGGGATTTCCGGCAGGCGCATGGCGCCGGCTTCAAAGTACTGATTCTTTTCGGCCGTGAAGCGGTGGGTATAGATGCGGCCACCAAGATGATGCGGCTGCGCTTCGAACAGGTGGCAGTCATGCCCTTGTTCCTTGAGCAGCAACGCGGAATACAGACCGGCCATGCCGGCGCCGACGATGCCCACCCGCAACGGGCGTTGCGGCGCTTGTGGTGCCTGACCAGGTTCGGGGGCGGGGGCCTGGGCTTTCAACCATGCCTGATAGGCCGCGCGCAGACTGGGCGAACCCTGTGACGCCAGGTTGGGTTTGCGGATGCCGGAGAGCAGCGGGGAGGATGAAGACATCATGACTCCTTTCTAATCAGGACAAAATAATCGAAAATGGAAGAAAGATTGTGTGAGACCATGGCACGGAATTTCATTCATAGCTCATATGGCCTGCTTGCAGCAAAAAAAATGCGCCTATGAATTAAGAGTTGTCCCGCAATGCAATATGCCGTTGATATTGCCCGGGCCTGCCCAGAATCCATGAACCTGATGACCGCTTCGGCCAAGACCGACCGCCCCGCCTCTGCCTACCGTTCAATCGCATTTCGTCTGCGATTGGCCTTCGGCTTGGCTGCGGCCAGCACGCTGATTGCTTCGGCGGCGGCGCTGTGGGCGTTCCGCTCGGTCAGCGAAACGTATCGCGTGGTATCCGGCCACAGTTTTCCCGCTTCGGTCTCGGCCACCGAGCTGCAGGCGGGCAGCCGCGAAGCAGCTGCCGCGCTGACGGCCCTGGCCGGCGCAGGTTCGCCCGAGGCGCGGCGTACGGCTGAAAGTCGCATGAAAGCAACACTTGCCAGCTTGCATCATGCGCTGGCGCCGCTGTCGGGCCAGCACCACTATCCGCAAATGACGCGCTTGCTTGAAACGCTCAAGCAGAATGTCGCGGAAACCGACAATCTGGTGGGCGAGCGGCTGTTGCTGGACGAGCACATGCAGCAGTTGCTGGATGACAGCGAGCGTTCGCAACAGCGTTTCATCCAGGTCATGGACCCGGTGCTGACCGCGGCCAATGCGGATTTGCTCTCGGCCACCCGGCGCGCATCCGTATCGGCCGGTGCGGCGGTGCACGGCCTGATCGACAGCGAATTTGCCGTGCTGCATGCACTGATGCAGATGCGCACCGATGCTTATCGCCTGCAGCTGGTTGCCGCCGACGGCAATGCATGGCGCGAGCGCGCCAGCCCCATCATGGCCGAGATCGAGCGTGCCATGCAGCAGTCCGGCCCGGAAGGCCGCGCCGCCGCGCAAAAGCTGCTGGGGGCGCTGCGGCAGCGTTCGCGCGAGCCAGTGTCGCTGAGCGTGGTGCAGGCGGCGGTGTCCGAGTTCGATGGCGTGATGACGCCGCAAATCCGCCAGTCCACGCTGCAATTGCTGGCGCGCAGCGAATCCGTCACGCTCGATTCGACCAATGCCGTGGTGCTGTTGGTGTCCCAGCAGGTGACCTCGCTGTCTGCCGCCGAGCGCTTGAGCGGCGAGGTGAACCTGATGGCCGGTTTGCTGGGGCAATCCTTGCACGTGGGTACGCGCGAGCGCATTGCCGAGATCGAAGCCAGCTACAAACATGCACAGCAGCGTGCGCATCAGGCGCTGGCCGAGATCGGGCCACAGCGCGGCACCGCAGAGATCCGCCGCGAACTTGCCGCGCTGGAGTCGCTGGGCGCGGGCCCCAACAACATGTTCGACATTGCCCGCAATGAATTGAAGCTGGTGCAGGACTTGCAGATCCTGCTGGAGCGCAACCGCTCCACGTCCGAACAACTGGTGAGCGTGGCGCATGAAGTAGCTCAATCGGTGGGGGGCGAGCTGGGCCAGCAGATCGATACGCTGGAGCAGCGCCTGACCGGCAGCCGCTGGCTGCTGGGCTCGGCCACCGTACTGGCGCTGGCGCTGACCCTGCTGATTGGCTTCTGGTATGTCGGCCGCTCCATCGTGCGCCGGTTGTCGGCCATCTCCGGCACCATGCGCGATCTGGCTAGCGGCAAGCTCGACGTGCCGGTGAACACGCGCGGCAGCGACGAAATCGCCATCATGGCGCAAAGCCTGCTGGTATTCCGTGGCGCCCTGGTGCGGCTGAACGAGCAGACCGAGGTATTGCGGCAGGCCAACGAGAAGGCCAATGCCGCCGCGCGGGCCAAGAGCGAGTTCCTCGCCAACATGAGTCACGAAATCCGCACGCCGCTGACCGCCATCCAGGGCTATGCGCATCTGCTGGCCGACAGTGATCTGGCACCGCGCCAGGCCGAGCATCTGGCGCGCATCCGGGCTTCGTCGCAGTCGCTGCTGGGCATACTCAACAGCATTCTCGACTTTTCCAAGATCGAGGCCGGCAAGCTGGAGCTGGAGACGGTCGATTTCGATCTGGAGCAGGTACTGGAGCAACTGGCCGGCACCGTGATGCTGCAGGCAGACGAAAAACGGCTGGAGCTGGTCTTTGCGCTGGATGGCCACGTACCGTCGCCGCTGCGTGGTGATCCGCTGCGGCTGGGGCAGGTGCTGCTCAATCTGGTCAACAATGCGCTCAAGTTCACCGAGCGCGGCGAGGTCGAGCTGCGCGTGCTGGCCGCGCTGACGCCGGATGGCCGCATTGAACTGGGTTTCTCGGTGCGCGATACCGGCATTGGCATGAGCGAGGAGCAGTGCGCGCGCCTGTTCAATACCTTTGCCCAGGCGGATAGCTCGACCACGCGCCGCTATGGCGGCACCGGCCTGGGCCTGGTGATCGCGCAGCAACTGGTGCGGCTGATGGGGGGCGAGATCGATGTGTTTTCCGCGCCGGGCCAAGGGTCCACATTCCACTTTGCACTAGTGTTCGACATCGCCGACCAGACCGTGCCTGCGCTGCCGCCACTGGGCAAGCGGGTGCTGTTGGTCGAAGACCAGGACGCCTGCGCCGCCGCACTGCACCGCCAATTGAATGATATTGGCTGCGCCGTGGTCGTTGCCGCCGATGGCGATGATGCCCGCGCCTGTTTGCGCAACGCGGTCGAAGCCGGCCACGAATTCGACGCTGTTCTGCTGGATGCTGCCGATCCGCAGCTGCGCCCCAATGATGCACTGGCACTGCTGGGCGAACAGCATGCCACCTTGCTGCTGATGACGACCCCGAGCCAGCACGATGCCACGCTGGGTCTGGCCGATTGCGTGTTGCCGGTACTGGACAAGCCCATCCTGCCGCGCCGTCTGTATCAGGCGCTGCAGCGCATGTTTGGCACCGATGAGCCGGCACTTCCGGTAGTAGCGGGCCTCGATACTTCGATGCCGCTGGCTGGTCTGCGTATTCTGCTGGCTGAAGATACCGAGGTGCTGCGCGAGTTTGAGCAAGAGTTGCTGCTGTCGCTCGGCGCCGAGGTCGAGCTGGCCGTCAATGGCCGCGAGGCAGTGCGGGCGGCCATCGCGCCGTCCAGTCATTTTGATCTGGTTTTAATGGATGTCCAAATGCCCGAACTGGATGGCCTGCAGGCCTGCCGGGAAATCCGCGCACTCAAGAGTGCGGATGAGCTGCCCATCATTGCGCTCACCGCGCATGCCATGGCCGAAGAGCAGCGTCGCTGCCTGGCCGCCGGCATGAATGATCACCTGGCCAAGCCCGTTGAGCCGGCACGCCTGCTGGAAACCGCTTTGCGCTGGGCCGGTGGCGAGCGTCGCGAAGTCGCCGGCACCACGCAAAAGCGCGAAGTCACGACCGTACCGGTACTGCCTGGACTGGATTTGCCGACGGCCTTGCTGCGGCTTGGCGGGCGCGAGGAAACGCTGCGCCGCGTGCTGCCGCGCCTGCGCGATGGTTATGCCGACAGCGTACCGCGCCTGCGCGATCTGCTGGAACAGCGGGACATCGAAACGGCCCACCGGCTTGCACACACATTGAAAGGGGTGGCTGCCACCCTGGAGGCCACCCGTGTCGCCACGCTGGCCAGCGAGATTGAGCAACGTTTGCAGAGTGGCGACACTGATATACAGGCCACATTGCAACAACTCGATGATGCGTTGGTCGAAGTGGTGGACAGCATCAACCGTTTCTACAGCATGTCGCCGGCACAGGAAGTGGCTCAGCAGAGCGTACAGCAGCCCGATCATGCTGCCTCGCTGGAAGATCTCGACCAGTTGCTGCGTTTGCGCAGCCTGAGCGCGCGCCAGCAGTTCCGCCACGCCGAGGCGCTGCTGGCCCGGGTGGATGCGGCGGCCACCGAGCGGCTGGCTGCTGCCATCGAACAACTTGATTATGCAACGGCGCGAACCATACTCGCGGGTCTTGCCCCGTTGTGGCAGGCGCGCAACATGGCGCCGGTGCAGAGCAAGGTGAAATAATGCGATCCATGCCCCAAGCCACGCTACTGGTGGTCGATGACGAGCCGGCCAATATCGAAGCCCTGGCTGCCGTGCTCGACCCGCACTATGAGCTGCGCTTCGCCATGTCCGGTCTTGAGGCGCTGACCGCCATGCACGACGGCCCACTGCCCGATCTGGTGCTGCTTGACGTGATGCTGCCCGATATCGATGGCTTCGAGGTGTGCACCCGCATTCGTGCCGATGCCCGCACCGCAGGTGTGCCGGTGATTTTCATCACCGCACTGGGCCAGCCCGCGCAGGAAGAACTGGGCTTTGGCGTGGGTGCCGTCGATTACATTGCCAAGCCATTCACCGCCGCTTCGGTACGGGCAAGGGTGCGCAACCATCTGGAGCTCAAGCGCAACCGCGAGTTGCTGCAACGGCTGGCCATCACCGATGCGCTGACCGGCCTTGCCAACCGTCGACACTTTGACGAAGCGCTGCGGCTGGAAGTGCAGCGGCATCGCCGCCAGGGTTTGTCGCTGGGTCTGGCGCTGATCGATATCGACCATTTCAAACGCTATAACGATCACTATGGCCACCCCAAGGGGGATGAGTGCCTGAATCTGGTGTCCGCCGCGCTGGCAGGCAGCCTGCGACGTGCCTCCGACCTGATTGCCCGCGTCGGAGGCGAGGAGTTTGCCATTCTGATGCCCGAGACCGATCTGGAGGGGGCGCTGTCGGTGGCCGAGCGCGGCCGCGCCGCCGTATCCGAGCTGGCGATCCCGCATGCGATGAGCACCACTCAGCCCTTCATCACGGTCAGTATCGGCCTGCATGCGGGTATCGATATCGACGACGCGCAACGCTATCGCGCCGCCGATCAGCAGCTCTATCGGGCCAAGGCTGCCGGCAGGGACCAGATCATGTGGGATGGAAAGGGAAATGCCGCCGGCGGAGGCAAGTAGGCCCCAGGCGGTCAGCCGGCAGCGCATGGCTGACAAGACGCGAAGGGGGGCGAGCCTGTGCGTTGACGCAAGCGTGCGGGCATGAAATCGAGCTGTGCGGTTGTGTCGTTCCCAAATTAGCCAGGCAAGACGAGGCCTCGGCATCTGTTGTGCGTCCTCGGTAGTCATCCGTGGACAAACCGGCATCAAGCTCCCTGCAAAGCCGGGTTTTCCCCTTTTTTGAGGGTGAAATAGCGGCTCAACGACGCGCCAGCGCCAGTGCGCCCCCTACGGCAAAGAAGGCGCTGCCACAGCTGCGGTTGAAGATACGGATGCGGCCGGGGTGGCGCAGCCAATTGGCCAGCTGATGCCCTCCTGCGGCATAGGCGACCTGCCACATGCCCTCGATCACGAAGAAAGTGCTCAGCAATACCAGCCACTGCTGGCCCTGCGGCAGCGACGGGCTGATGAATTGCGGCAGGAAGGCGCCGGCAAACAGGATGGCCTTGGGGTTGGACAGCGCCACGGTCAGCCCGGTGCGATAGCGGCTCCAGGCCGTGTCGCTTTTGGCCTGCGGCAATGACAGCGATTCACCGGCGCGCCAGCACTGAACGCCCAGGTAGACCAGATAGGCAGCCCCTACCAGCTTCAGGATCAGGAACAGGGTGGCTGACGCTGCCAGGATGGCGGCCAGCCCAAAGGCCGACAACGTGAACAGCAAGGCGAGGCCGCACAGCGCACCGGCCATGGTGGCCAGCGTGGCGCGCCAGCCGTAGCGCGTACCGTGACTGAGCATCAGCAGCATGTTGGGGCCGGGCGTGGCGGAAATGAACAGCGTGACGGCGATGAAGGCGAGCCAGATTTCCAGTTTCATTTTTTCATTTCCTTGTCATACCGATTGCGCATGCTGCGGCTTGCATTCGTCTCTGTATCAGCCTGCTTACCGCTGGCTGGGCGTGACGACATTCATCCCATAGCGTGCGCGTGAAACGGCGGGCAGGACAGTGGCAGTCCGGCCGGGTCGCTACCGGTACAGTGCCCGGCGCGCAGCGCAAAGCACCGGAGCCAGCATGACCAAAACCTATGCCGATAAATCCGCCGCCTGCAACACCAGCGACAACCCGCATTTTTCCAGCCTGATCGAGCAGCTGGACCTGCCCTTGTCGCGCCGCAATTTCTTTGCCGGTGGTGGGGCGCTGCTGGCCGGTCTGTCGCTGTCGGGCTTGCCGGGTGTGGCGGCTGCCGCAGCGCGTGCCGGTCAGGCTGCATTGACGCCGCCGCAGGCACTCAAGGCGGTCAGCCTGGGTTTTGCCGGTATTCCGCTGGGCACCGATGACACGGTCAAGGTGCCGGCCGGCTATCAGGTGCAGGTGCTGTATGCATGGGGTGACCCGGTCGGTCTGTCCGGCAACATGCCGCCGTTCCGGCAGGATGCATCCAACAGCTGGCAGGAGCAGGCGGCACAGGCCGGTATGCATCATGACGGCATGCGCTACTTCCCGCTGGTCAACGCCGGTTCGCGCCAGCGCGGCCTGATGGCCATCAACCACGAATATACCGACGACGGCTTGCTGCACGTGGGTGGCATGGCTAACTGGAATGCCGACAAGCAAAAGAAAGCCATGGCGGCACACGGCGTCTCGGTGATCGAGATCGAACAGCGTGACGGCCAGTGGAGCGTGGTACGCCCGTCCAGATATGCCCGTCGTGTAACCGCCTATACGCCGATTGCACTGTCCGGCCCGGCCGCCGGCCACGCGTTGCTGCGCACTGCCGATGATGCCAGCGGCCGCGAGGTATTGGGTACCTTCGCCAACTGCGCCAATGGCTGGACGCCGTGGGGCACCTACCTCACTTGCGAGGAAAACTGGCACGGCTATTTCACCGACTGGTCGGACAATGGCGACCCCAAGGGCTTCAATGCCAAGCGCTATGGCCTGAAAGGCGCCGACGCCGGCTATCGCTGGGCCGATGCCGATTTCCGCTTCGATGCACAGCTGAACCCGAACGAGCCGAACCGTTTTGGCTGGGTGGTCGAGATCGATCCGTTCGAGCCGGATGCCAAGCCGGTCAAACGTACCGCGTTGGGCCGCTTCAAGCATGAAGGTGCTTGCCTGTCGGTGGCGCCGTCGGGCCAGTGCGTGTTCTATATGGGTGATGACGAGAAGTTTGAATACATCTACAAGTTCGTGACCGCCAAGGCGTGGAACAAGAACGACCGCAAGGCCAACCGCAACCTGCTGGACGACGGCACGCTGTACGTGGCGCGTTTCAATGCCGATGGCAGCGGTGAGTGGCTGGAACTGAGTCACGGCAAGCCCGGCCTGACGGCCGAGCACGGCTTTGCCGACCAGGGCGAGCTGCTGATCAAGACCCGCCTGGCGGCCGACAAACTGGGTGCCACCAAGATGGACCGCCCTGAGTGGACCGCCGTCAACCCGCACAACCCGGGTGAGGTGTTCTGCACGCTGACCAACAACAGCGACCGTGGCAAGGAGGGCAAGCCGGGCACCGATGCGGCCAACCCGCGTGCCAATAACCTGTTTGGCCACATCATCCGCTGGGTGGAGGCCGGCAATGATCCGACCGCCAAACAGTTCAACTGGAGCATTTTCGCGCTGGCCGGCAACCCGGATGCCAAGGATGCCAACCATCGCGGCAACATCAAGGGCGATATCTTTGGCAGCCAGGACGGCCTGTATTACGCTGAAACCGGCATCCTGTGGATACAGACCGATGTATCGACCACCACCATCAATGCCAAGGAATACGCCGGCATGGGCAACAACCAGATGCTGGCGGCCAATCCGCAGACTGGCGAGGTACGCCGCTTCCTGGTCGGCCCGCGTGGTTGCGAGCTGACGGGCATCACCTTTAGCGCCGACCACAAGACGCTGTTCGTCAACATCCAGCACCCGGGCGAGCCATCCAGCGAGCGCAGCGACCCGGCCAAGCCGCAGGCCATTTCCAACTGGCCGGACGGCCCCGACGGCGGCCGTCCGCGCTCGGCCACACTGGCGATCACGCGGGTCGATGGCGGCGTGATCGGCATCTGATTTTCATTGTCGCCAGATGCAACAAGGGCAGCCCGCGGGCTGCCCTTGTTGTTCATGCTGCGCCGCGTTGTTGCGGCCTGCTTTACTTGGCGGCGATCAGGCCCGCCAGCGGGCTGCTCGGGTCGCCGCTGTACAGCTTCTTGGGCATGCGGCCGGCCAGGAAGGCTTCGCGGCCGGCTTCCACGGCCAGCTTCATCGCGTGCGCCATGCGGATCGGGTCGCGTGCGCCGGCAATGGCGGTGTTCATCAGTACGCCATCACAGCCCAGCTCCATGCCGATGGTGGCGTCGGATGCCGTGCCCACGCCGGCATCGACCAGCACCGGCACCTTGCTCTGTTCGATGATCAGGCGCAGGTTCCACGGGTTGAGGATGCCCATGCCCGAGCCGATCAGCGAGGCCAGCGGCATGATGGCGCAACAGCCGATCTGCTCCAGCTCACGCGCCACGATGGGGTCGTCCGAGGTGTACACCATCACGTCGAAGCCTTCCTTCACCAGCACTTCGGCGGCTTTCAGCGTTTCGCGCACATTGGGGTAAAGCGTTTGCGGGTCGCCCAGCACCTCCAGCTTCACCAGCTTGTGGTCATCCAGCAGCTCGCGCGCCAGACGCAGCGTGCGGATGGCATCGTCAGCGCTATAGCAGCCGGCGGTATTGGGCAGGTAGGTGAACTCGCTTGGCGGCAGGTAATCGAGCAGGCTGGGTTCGCCAGCGGTCTGGCCGATGTTCACGCGGCGGATGGCCACGGTAACGATCTCGGCGCCCGATGCATCGATGGCGGCGCGGGTCTCGGCAAAATCCTTGTACTTGCCGGTGCCGACCAAGAGGCGCGAGCCATAGGTTTTGCCGGCAATCTGGAACAGGTCTTGGGTCATGATGGTGCTCGGGAAAACGGAAAGGGGAGGGATGGCGGCAATCAACCGCCGCCGACGGCGACAACCAGCTCCAGCCTGTCACCATCGTTCAGTGTGGTTTCTGCGTGCAGGCGCTTGGGCACGATCTCGCCGTTGAGTTCGACAGCGAAGCGCTTGCCGATCAGTTCAAGTGCTTCAGCAAGCTGCTGTACGGTCAGCGTGGCGGGGAACTGGCGTGGGGCGCCGTTGATGGAAAGCTCTATCACGTTGCTGCTCGCATCCGGTTAATCGCGGCGATTTTATCACGCTGCTTTGCGGCGCAGCTTTGCCTTGCCTCAAGTCCGTGTGCGGTTGATGCGGTAGACGTTGGGCAGGCTGCGCAGGCCGCGCAGGATTTTGGCGAGGTGCTGGCGGTTGTTCACCTGCAGGGTGAACTGGATCTGCATGTAGCGTGCGTCATCGTCCTCCGGCTCTTGGGTCGAGACGGCGGCGATGTTGGCGTCGTGCTCGGCAATGGCGGCGGCGATGGTGGCGAGTGCCCCGCGTGCATTGTCGACCAGTACACGGATCGGTACGTCGAACAGGCGACTGACTTCCGGGTCCCATTCGACGTCGATCAGCTTGTCTGCATCGATACGGCCCTTGGACAGCACAGGACAGTCGTGCGTATGGATGATCAGGCCCTGGTCTTTCTTCACGAGGCCCAGAATCGGGTCACCCGGGATCGGGTTGCAGCAACGGGCAAACTGGATCGCCATGCCCTCGGTGCCACGGATGGTGACAGCAGGGCCCTTGCGCGTGGCAGGGGTTTCTTCTTGCCACAGCCCGGCCAGCTGGGCGAGGCGCTTGGCCACCATCACCGGCAGGCGCTTGCCCAGGCCGATTTCGGCCAGCACGTCGTCGCGGTTGCGCGCGCTGCTTTCCTTCAGGTAGCGCTCCCAGATGTCGTCGACGGCAAAATCGGTGGCGAGGTGCAGGCTGGCGAAAGCGTTGTTGAGCAGTCGCTCGCCCAGCTGCACCGATTCGTCAAACCGCATGGTCTTGAGGAAGTGGCGGATATGCCCGCGCGCACGGCCGGTGGTGACAAAGGTCAGCCAGCTCGGGTTGGGCTTGGCGTGCGCGGCGGTAATGACCTCGACCTGATCGCCGTTCTTCAGGTGATAGCGCAGCGGCACCAGTTCGTGGTTCACCTTGGCGGCGATGCAGCGGTTGCCGATATCGGTATGCACCGCATAGGCAAAGTCCACGCAGGTGGCGCCCTGCGGCAGGTTCAGGATCTTGCCCTTGGGCGTGAACACGTAAACCTGGTTGGGGAAGAGGTCGACCTTGATGTGTTCAAGGAACTCTGCCGCGTCGCCCGATTCGGATTGCAGCTCCAGCAGGCTTTGCAGCCACTGGTGGGTTTTCTTCTGTACATCCGAGATGCTGTCGTCACCGCTCTTGTACATCCAGTGGCTGGCTACGCCCGCGTCGGCAATGCGATGCATGTCCTGCGTGCGGATCTGGATTTCGATCGGTGTGCCATAGGGGCCGAACAAGGTGGTGTGCAGGCTCTGGTAGCCATTCGACTTCGGAATGGCGATGTAATCCTTGAACTTGCCGGCAATGGGCTTATAGAGCGCGTGCAGCGCGCCCAAGGTCAGGTAGCAGGTGGACACGTCCTTGACGATGACACGGAAGGCATAAATGTCGAGGACTTCGGAAAAGCTCAGGTGTTTGTCCAGCATCTTGCGGTAGATGCTGTTGAGGTTTTTCTCGCGCCCCGATACATGTGCTTCGATATGCGCGTCGGCCAGCTTGTGCTTGATGCCGTCGAGGATTTTATTGACGACTTCACGGCGGTTGCCGCGCGCCGACTTGAGCGCCTTGGACAGCACGCTGTAACGGCGCGGGTGCAGGTACTTGAGCGACAGGTCGTCCAGTTCCTGATACACCGCGTTCAGGCCGATGCGATTGGCAATCGGCGCGTAGATGTCCATGGTTTCACGCGCGATGCGCTTTTGCTTGTCCGGCCGCATCGCATCCATGGTGCGCATATTGTGCAGCCGGTCTGCGAGCTTGACGATCATCACGCGCACATCGCGCGCCATGGCCAGCAGCATCTTGCGGAAATTCTCTGCCTGCGCTTCTTCCTTGCTCTGGAATTCGAGCTTGTCGATCTTGCTCATGCCGTCGACCAGCTCGGCCACCGGCTTGCCGAACTTCTCGGTGATTTCCAGCTTGGAAACCCCGGTGTCTTCCATCACATCGTGCAAGAGCGCGGCGGCCAGCGCCTGGGCGTCGAGGTGCCAGGCCGTCAGCAGGCTGGCGACAGCCAACGGGTGCGAGATATATGGCTCTCCCGACTGGCGCTTCTGGTCGCGGTGTGCAGCTTCGGAAAAAACGAAAGCCCGGGACAGCATGTCGCGATCCTCGGGCTTCAGGTATTGCGTCTCTTCGGTCAGGAAGAGGTTGGCCGCATCCAGCACATGCGGCGCCATGGCCGCAAGTTCGGGAACATCATGCGCAGCCAGTGCGGCCATAACCGTGCTTCTTACGAGCGGCGGTTGAGCAGCTCGCGGCCGACCACGCCGGCGGCGACTTCGCGCAGTGCCAGTACGGTGGGCTTGTCGCGGCCCGGATGGTCAACCTGCGGGGTCGAGCCATTGGCCAGCTGGCGGGCGCGATAAGCGGCAGCCAGGGTCAGGTCGAAGCGGTTTTCGATATTGTGCAGGCAGTCTTCAACGGTAACGCGGGCCATCTTCATTCTCCAAAAACAGCGCCGCCCGCAGGCGGCGAAAAACGTATTTTAACAGAGCTGGCGTTTTGCTTCAGCCCTTGAGGCTGGCAATCAGATCAACGTGGCGCGCGCTCTGGCGCGGCAGCTTCAGGCGCTCGGCCCGCACGATGCTCACGATGTCGCGCACGGCTTCGTCGATATGCTCGTTGACGATCACATAGTCGAATTCATCGACGTGGCTGATTTCTTCGCGCGCGGCGGCCATGCGGCGGGCGATGATTTCCTCGCTGTCCTTGCCGCGGTTGCGCAAGCGGGTTTCCAGTACATCCACCGACGGCGGCAGCACGAACAGGCCGATCGAATCAGGGAACAGGCGGCGCACCTGCTGCGCGCCCTGCCAGTCGATTTCCAGCAGGATGTCGCGGCCGTTCTCGATCACCTGGTTGATCCAGGTTTGCGAGGTGCCATAGTAGTTGCCATAGACCTCGGCGTGTTCAAGCAGCTCGCCGGCATTGATCATGCTCTCGAATTGAGCGCGCTCGACAAAGTGGTAGTCCTTGCCGTTCACCTCGCCGGCCCGGGGCGCACGCGTGGTAAACGAGATCGACAGTTGTACATTCTGGTCGGCCGCAAGCAGCGCTGCGACCAGGGTCGTCTTGCCGGCGCCGGACGGCGCGGTGACCACGAATACATTACCTTTGGCCATGCGTGAAAACTCGTAGGAAAACTAAGGCAGGTTAGCACATTCGGTGCGGGCTGGCGCACGAAAAAAAAGGGACGGCGAACCGTCCCTTTTTGTTGCCATCGCCATACTTATTTGAGTAGCGACAGCACCTGCTGCGGCAGCTGGTTGGCTTGCGCCAGCATCGCCGTACCGGCCTGTTGCAGAATTTGCGAACGGGTTAGGTTGGCGGTTTCCTGCGCGAAGTCGGTGTCCTGGATGCGGCTGCGTGCGGCACTCAGGTTCTCGGACGTGGTGGCCAGGTTCGAGATGGTGGCCGAGAAGCGGCTTTGCAGGGCACCGAACTTGGCGCGCTGGTCGTTGATCAGGGTCAGCGCATCGTCGACCACGCGCAGCGCCTGGGTGGCGCCTTCCACGGTCGAGACATCCAGCTTTTCTACCGTCTTCAGGTCGGCCTGGTAGGACACGCCCGAGCCGAACACCGTGCCGCTGGCCGAGGTGGCAGGGGGGTTGGCACCGGTATAGAACACGCCGGAGCCGAAGGCCGCACCGCTGGTGGTCAGCGCATACGAGGTGGACGAATTCAGCACCACCTGGCCAGCGAAGTAGGCCGCACCGGTCGCGCCTGCGGTAAAGACCGAGCCGCTGGCAAGGCGTTGCGACGAGCCGTTCGAGGTGGCCGGGTCGTAGTTCCACTCGGTCACTGCGCCGCCAAAGCCGCTGGAGATGCCGCTGGCCGAGCTCAGCACGATATTCTGGCCGTCGTCCGCGGTCAGCTTCACGCCGTAGGTGGTGGTGCCCGCCGTATCCTGGAATACCTGCACCTGCGCGGTAACGCCGGTGGACGACGACTTGGCGTTGAACGCGGTGACGGCCTGCTGGTATTCGTCCGCTTCGATGATGCCGTTGCTGTTGGCGTCTGCAATGTTGAACGTGACCGACTGGAAGGTGTTGCTCTTGGAGGCAACCGCCAGCGTGTAGGCACCGGAACCCATGGTCAGTACCGTCTCGGTGCGGGCCGAAGCCTTGACGCCGGTATTGGCCTGATTGATCTTGGCGGCAATGTCGCTGGCCATGTCGGTGTTGTTCACCGAAATGCTCACACCATTGATGCTGAAGGTGCCCGAGCTGGTTACAGCCACGCCGGCGCCATTGACCGCACCAGTGGCGCCGGGGGCGAAAGCAACGCCCGAGGTCACCAGATTGCTGATCGCCAGCGCACCGGTGCCGTTGCCGTCACCGATCTGATAGGTGCCGTACTGGTTGGTGCGCAGATTGGCCGTGGTGGCGGTGATGGTTTCGTTCGCATTCGCGCCGACCTGATAGATGGCAGCGGTGAACGTGCCATCGAACAGCTTCTGGCCGTTGAACTGCGTGGTTTGCGCAAAACGGTCCAGCTCGGATGTGAGCTGCGACACTTCCGAATTGATCGCTGCGCGGTCGCTGGTCGAGTTGGTGGCGTTGCCCGATTGCACGGCCAGTTCGCGGATGCGCTGCAGGATGTCGGTCATCTGGCCGAGTGCGCCTTCGCCGGTCTGCGACAGCGAGATGCCGTCGTTGGCGTTGCGCTCGGCCTGATTGGAACCGCGAATCTGCGAGGTCATGCGCTGGGAAATGGCCAGCCCGGCAGCATCGTCCTTGGCGCTGTTGATGCGCAAACCCGAGGACAGCCGCTGCAGCGAGGTATTCAGGCTGTCCTGCGATTTGTTCAGGTTATGCTGCGCATTCAGCGACGGTATGTTCGTGTTAATGACTTGCATCTCAATGTCCCTTTCGAGATTGGCGGCACGACGTGTCGATCGAAAGCCGACTTGCTGGGGGTCGTGCAGCCCTAGTCAGGTTAAAAGGGCGCATCGATATGGGTGACGCCCCGGCTGACTACGCATGAAGCAATCCGCGTGCCAAGCTTTCAAGCCAGTATTCAGGCGGGCTGCGGGCCGATGAACGGTCAAAAATAGGGACATGGGCCGGGCAGGCCGGCAAAGCTTGCCGCTGTCATGTTGTCAGTTTGGCGGGCTTTGCCGGTTGAACGGTGAGACTTGCCGCTACTGCGGTGTGGCTGTGGCAACATCATGCGCAAGCCGGCGGCAGGGCAGAAAAGACAAGAACCCGGACTGGCCGGGTTCCTGGTCGCAGGGCATCTGCTGCGATGAATACAAGAGGGCGGACGCTTACTCGATATTCTGGATCTGCTCGCGCATCTGCTCGATCAGCACTTTGAGCTCGATCGAGGCGCGGGTGTTTTCCACCGCAGCAGCCTTGGACCCCAGTGTGTTGGCCTCGCGGTTCAGTTCCTGCATCAGGAAATCCAGCCGTTTGCCATTGGCGCCACCCTTCTTGAGGATGCGGCGTACTTCGTCCAGGTGCGTGGACAAGCGGGACAGCTCCTCATCCACATCGATCTTCTGTGCAAACAACACGATTTCCTGGCGGATGCGCTCGTCATCGAGGCTGCCCAGTGCTTCGAGCAGGCGTGTCTTGAGCTTTGCTTCGTGATCGGCCACCAGTTGTGGAATGCGCGGCTTCACTTCTTCGACGATGGCTTCCATGCCGGCGACCCGCTCCAGCAGGTGGGCCTTGAGCTTTTCGCCCTCGCGGGCGCGGCTGGCGTTGAATTCTTCCAGTGCGTTGTCCAGCAGCAACATGGCGGTGTGGGCCAGCGTGTCGCCCAGCGGGGCCTCCTGATTGATCACCCCTGGCCAGCGCAGCGCCTCGCCCAGCGACAGTGGCTTGCCATCCGGCACATACTGTTGCGCCGCTGCTGCGACTGCCAGCAGCTCTTGCAGCAGCGAGGCATTCAATTCCAGCTTGCCGGCCACGCCGGCTTGCGCATTGAAATTGACCCGGCATTCGAGCTTGCCCCGGCTGACCTTGTCGCCGATGCGCTCGCGGATCTGGCCTTCCAGTGCGCGCAATTCCTCGGGCAGGCGCAGGGTGAGGTCGAGAAAGCGCTGGTTGACCGCGCGCAGTTCGACGCTGAGCGTGCCGCCGGCCATGGCCTGCTGGGCAATGGCATAGCCTGTCATGCTATGGATCATGAATGAAGTGCTCCACAGTGCGCGCCTTTACTTTCAACCGGCAGGCACCGACAATGTTTTCAATAAAGCGCCGAGTATAACGGCAAGCCACTGAAGAATGCCGACACCCAGCAATCAGCCGCTACCGCGCGGATTCCAGCTATTGAATTACACCATCGCCAAGCTGTTGTCTGCTGGCGGGTTTTCCATCGTCTATCTCGCGCACGACGAGAACGACTACCCGGTGGCGATCAAGGAGTATCTGCCCAATTCGCTGGCGCTGCGCAAAGAGGGCGAGAAGGTTGCCGCCAGCAGCGATGAGAACCTTGCCTTGTTCCGGCATGGTCTGAAGTGTTTCTTTGAAGAAGGCAAGACGCTGGCGCATATCCAGCACCCCAATATCGTGCGCGTGCTCAATTTCTTCCGCGCCAACGATACCGTCTACATGGTGATGGAATACGAGCGTGGCCGGACCTTGCAAAAGGAAATCCAGCTCAAGCACGGGCGCGAAGGGGTCGAGGAAAAGCTGATCCGCCACGTGTTCTATCATTTGCTGAACGGCTTGCGCGAAGTGCACCTGAACAAGCTGCTGCACCTCGACATCAAGCCGGCCAACATCTATATCCGCAAGGAAGGCTCGCCGGTATTGCTCGACTTTGGCTCGGCCCGCCAGACGCTGACGCAAGAGCACAACCGCCTCACGCCGATGTATACGCCGGGCTTTGCAGCGGCCGAGCAATACAACAAGAAGGAAACGCTGGGGCCGTGGACGGATATCTATGGTATCGGCGCATCGATGTTTGCCTGCATCACCGGCACTGCGCCGCAACCGGCCGACCAGCGCCAGAAGGAAGACAAGCTGTTCGACTTGCGCGACCGCTATGGTGATCGCTACTCGCCGGAATTGCTCGACCTGATCTGGCAGTGCCTGCTGCTTGATCCCACCCAGCGGCCGCAAAGCGTGCCGCAGGTGCAGAAGTCCTTGCTGGAACCGGCATCGCCGCCGGCCAAGAAACCGGGCCTGGTGCGCACGCTCAAGCGCACCTGGCAAAACCTGACCGCGCGTGCCGCGCCGCCTTCACAATAAAAAGACGATGAAATTTACCGTTTACCAGGACAGCCGCACCGGCGGCCGCAAATACAATCAGGACAGGGTCGGCTATTCGTACAGCCGCAACGCGCTGCTGCTGATCGTCGCCGACGGCATGGGCGGGCATCTGCATGGCGAGGTGGCGGCGCAGATTGCCGTCGAACTGGTGATCGACCAGTTCCAGAAAAAGGCGCTGCCGGCGCTGGATGACCCGCAGCGCTTTCTGCTCGACGCTTTTCAGCGCGCGCACGAGGCGATTTACCACTACGCTGCCAACCACCAGTTGCTGGAGATTCCGCGCACCACTTGCGTGGCTGCCATCGTGCAGGACGGCGTGGGCTACTGGACGCACACCGGCGATTCGCGCCTCTATCTGATCCGTGGCGGCCGCATCCTGCGCCAGACGCGCGATCACTCCAAGGTACGCAAGCTGGTCGAGGAGGGCAAGATCACCCCGGCCGAGGCGCTGGTGCACCCCGAGCGCAACAAGATTTACTCCTGCCTCGGTGGTGCGTTTCCGCCCGAGATCGATATTGGCGGCCGCATCACGCTGAGCGATGGTGATACCTTGCTGCTGTGCACCGATGGCTTCTGGGGGCCGCTGGACGAAGGCGACATGACGCACTTTCTCGGCGCCTTCCCGGTGTTGTTTGCCATTCCGCAGCTGATGGACCGGGCGGAGCTGGCTGGCGGCAAGTTCGGCGACAATCTGACCGCACTGGGCATCAACTGGCACGACGATGCCCAGGAAACCGACGACGACAGCGTCGTTTCAACCCAGCGGCTGGACCAGAACACCATTACCACGCACGTCGACCCGATTGATGCCAAGGCCGCGGCCGATTTCACCGAGGACGACATCGAGAAGGCGATTGCCGAAATACAGGCCGCCATCTCGAAGTATTCCAAGTAATCACGTCGCCATTGCGCGGGTAAAGGGAGCGGGCCGGTTATAATCGGCCCTAACCCTTTTCAGGATGCCGCCATGCGCCCCTCCGGCCGTACCCCCGCCCAGCTTCGCCCCGTCCGCATCACCCGCAACTACACCTGTCATGCCGAAGGCTCGGTGCTGATCGAATTCGGTAATACCAAGGTGCTGTGCACTGCCAGCGTGGAAGAAAACGTGCCGCCCTTCCTCAAAGGCAAGGGGCAGGGCTGGGTGACGGCCGAGTACGGCATGCTGCCGCGCTCGACCAATTCGCGCATGAAGCGCGAGGCCGCGCAGGGCAAGCAGTCTGGCCGCACGCAGGAGATCCAGCGCCTGATTGGCCGCAGCCTGCGCGCCGTAGTGGACATGAAGGCACTGGGCGAACGCCAGATCGTGCTCGATTGCGACGTGATCCAGGCCGACGGCGGTACGCGTACTGCCAGCATCACCGGTGCCTTCGTTGCGCTTACCGATGCCATCAATGGCCTGATTGCAGCTGGCAAGCTGGCCGCCAGCCCCATCCGCGAGCACGTTGCCGCCATCTCCGTCGGCGTGGTTGGCAGCACCCCGGTGCTGGATCTGGATTATGTGGAGGATTCGGACTGCGAAACCGACATGAATGTGGTGATGACGGCTTCCGGCCGCTTCATTGAAATCCAGGGCACCGCGGAAGGCGAGCCGTTCTCGCGCGCTGAAATGAATGCGCTGCTTGATCTGGCCGATGCCGGCATCCGTGAGCTGATCGTGCTGCAAGGGCAGGCGCTGCAGGCTTGATGCCCCGGCCGGCAGCCGGGTTTGACCCCGCCATGGCTGGCGCGGGAAAATAATTGCCAAGAGCCCGACGCATTGCTGCGCCGGGCCGTTTCATTTTGACAGGCCGTATCGTGACACTAGCCCTTACCCCTTCGCGCCGTTTCTGCATTGCACCGATGCTCGACTGGACGGACCGTCATTACCGGCGCTTTGCGCGCGAGCTGAGCCGCCACGCGTGGCTGTATACCGAGATGGTGAATAGCGGTGCGATTCTGCATGGCGACAAGCTGCGCCATCTGCGTTTCGACGAGGTAGAGAACCCGCTGGCGTTGCAGCTGGGTGGGTCCGAGCCGGCTGATCTGGCCCGCTGCGCAAAAATTGCCGAGGATTGGGGTTACGACGAGGTGAACCTGAATGTCGGCTGCCCGTCCGAGCGCGTTCAGAGCGGCAGCTTTGGCGCCTGTTTGATGCTGGAGCCGACCCTGGTCAGCGATTGCGTGAAGGCCATGCGCGACGCGTGCGGTATCGATGTAACCATCAAGCACCGCATCGGCATCGACGCGGTCGAGGATTACGGCTTTTTGCTCAATTTCGTGGCCGAAGTGCACGAGGCGGGCTGCAATACCTTCATCGTGCATGCGCGCAATGCCATCCTCAAGGGCCTCAGTCCCAAGGAAAACCGCGAGATTCCTCCACTCAAGTACGACTATGTCTACCGCCTCAAGCGCGATCTGCCGCAGTTGGAAATCATTATCAACGGCGGCATTGCCGACCATGCTGCCGCACAGCAGCATCTGCAGCATGTCGACGGCGTGATGGTGGGGCGCGAGGCCTATCACAATGCGTGGATGCTGGCCGAGGTAGACCGCCTGTACTACGGCAGTGACTGGCAGCCGGAGAGCCGGCATGCCGCGATGCGCGCACTGCGGAGCTATGTGGAAGCCGAGCTGGCTGACGGCTTGCCCCTGCGCTTGTTTACACGGCATATACTGGGGTTATTCCAGGGCATGCCGGGTGCGCGGCAATGGCGGCGAACGCTGTCCGATGCCAAGTTGCTCAAGGATGCCGGCTGGCCGCTGATCGAAGCTGCGCTGACCGAAATGCGGCCGGCAGCCGTTACAGAACAGGAGGGGAGTGAGCCATGAAACGACTATGTGCATTGCTGGCGGCAGCCCTGTTGGCCGGGCCGGTGCTGGCCGACGAGGTGACCTTGATCGCTGTGCTGGGCGGCAAGGCCATGTTCAAGATCAATGGTCGCAAGCAGGTGCTGGCGATCGGGCAGGAATCGGGCGGCGTCAAGCTGGTAAAGCTCGAGTCGGAGAGTGCTGCGGTGCAGATCGGTACACTCACGCGCACCCTGCGCCTGGGTGAAGGCTATGTCTCGGATGAGGGGGCGCCACGCGGTGATGGCTCTGGCTCATTCACGCTCAATGCCGATCCGGCAGGCAATTTCTTTACCGACATCAAGATCAACAGCGTGATCGAGCGCGGGTTGATCGATACCGGCGCTACCAACCTGTCCATGCCAGAGCAGATCGCTCAGCGCATGCATATCGAATACAAAAACGGGCGGCAAACGGCGGTCAAGACCGCCAACGGACTGGCCAAGGTGTGGATCGTGAATGTGCCGCGTGTCGACATCAGCGGCATCCCGCTCTACACGGTTGAAGTGGCGGTGATTGAAAGCAGCGGTCTGGACACCATCTTGATCGGAGGAACGGTGCTCAACCGCTTCCAGCTCACGCGCGGCAGCGGCGTGCTGACGCTGTCCAAAAAATAAGCTGGTTGCCTTTGCAGCCATCGTCACGGAATCCACAGTGAAACGTATCGTGCTTGCCAGCAACAATGCCGGCAAATTGAAGGAATTCCAGCGGCTGTTTGCGCCGCTGGATATCGAGATCATCCCGCAGGGCCAACTGGGCGTGTCCGAGGCCGAGGAGCCCTATGGCACCTTTGTCGAGAACGCCCTGACCAAGGCGCGCCATGCCAGCCGGGCCACCGGCCTGCCGGCACTGGCCGACGACTCGGGCATTTGCGTGCATGCACTGGGCGGTGCGCCGGGGGTGTATTCGGCGCGCTTTGCCGGCGAGCCCAAATCGGACGCGCGCAACAACGAAAAACTGCTGGCCGAGCTGGCCGGCAATGACGACCGCCGTGCCTGGTATTACGCTGCGCTGGTGCTGGTGCGCCACCCGGAAGACCCGCAACCCGTGATTGCCGACGGCGTGCTGCTGGGCGAAGTGCTGACCGCAGCGCGTGGCGATGGCGGCTTCGGTTACGACCCGCTGTTTCTGATTCCGCCGCTGGGCAAAACCGCCGCCGAGCTGACACCGGACGAGAAAAGCCCGATTTCGCACCGTGGCAAGGCGTTGCAGGTGTTGCTGGGCAAACTGCAGGAAACCGGGCTGTGAGCGACGAAAAGCGTTATGCCGTCTGGTGTCGGCCCGATCAATCGGTGGTGTCGTGTACCGAGAAGGTCAAGGTGATGAACGAGAACCTCGACGAAATCGTGCAGATGATGCAGGACGCCTTCGAGGACGGCCTGTTGATGGAAGTCGCCGAAGACCAGATGAAAACCGTGCTGCACCGGCTGGTTGACCAGCTGCACAACCCCTACCAGAAGTCCTGATTATGTCCGCCATTGCCATGCCCGTTGGCCGTGCCAACTGGGGCCTGACCGCCTTGCCGCCGCTGGCGCTGTACATCCATTTTCCGTGGTGTGTGAAGAAATGCCCGTACTGCGACTTCAACTCGCACGCGGTGCGCGGGCAGGGCGGCGACGGGCTGGACCCGGCGCTGGAGGCACAATACATCGACGCACTGCTGCGCGATCTGGAAACCTGCCTGCCGCTGGTATGGGGCCGCCCGGTTACCAGCATCTTCATGGGCGGCGGCACGCCCAGCCTGTTTTCGGCGCAAAGCATGGATACGCTGCTGGCCGGCATCCGCGCGCGCGTGAAACTGCTGCCCGATTCGGAAATCACGCTGGAAGCCAATCCGGGCACCTTCGAGGCCGCCAAGTTTGCCGGCTATCGCGAGGCTGGCATCAACCGGCTGTCCATCGGCATCCAGAGTTTCAACCCCGCGCACCTCAAGGCGCTGGGCCGCATCCACAACGATGACGAGGCATTGCGCGCCGTCGAGATCGCCCACCGACATTTCGACAACTTCAACCTCGACATCATGTACGCGCTGCCGCAACAGACGCTGGAACAGGCGCTGAGCGATATCGACCGTGCCATAGACTGCCAGTCCACGCATCTGTCGGCCTACCACCTGACGCTGGAGCCGAACACGCTGTTCCACCGCTACCCGCCCAACCTGCCCGACGACGATATGGCGGCCGACATGCAGGACGCGATCGAGGAACGCCTGGCCGCAGCGGGTTTCGAGCACTATGAAACCAGCGCGTTTGCCAAGCCGGGTCGTCGTGCGCGGCACAACCTCAATTACTGGACCTTTGGTGATTACCTCGGCATCGGCGCCGGCGCGCATGCCAAGATCAGTTTCCCCGACAAGATCATCCGCCAGATGCGCTACAAGCAGCCCGGTGAATACCTGCAGCAAATGGCGGCAGGCAGTGCGGTGCAGACCGAAGAAGCGGTGACGCTGGAGCAACTGCCATTCGAGTTCATGCTCAATCTGCTGCGGCTGACCGAAGGCTTTGATTTGACCTTGTTCACCGAGCGCACGGGCCTGCCTATCACCAAGCTGGTCCACGAAGTCGAGCGCGCGCGTGCTGACGGGTTGCTGGAACGCGAGCTCAACCACGTGTGCCCGACCGCACGCGGCCGGCGCTTTCTGAATGCCTTGCTGGAGCGCTTCCTGACGTGATCGCGATTGGCGTGTCGCGCATTTGTGAAGTTTTCACTCGAAGCAAGGATTTACATAACAAATTCGTCAAGCTGCGCCAGAATGAAGCTTCTTTCACCTCAACGTGGAGTTCAGCATGACTGCCAAAGCGGAACAGAAGGAATTGCTCGACGAACTGCGTACCGTGCTTGATGACACCGAAAGCCTGATCAAGGCCACGGTGAGCGAGCAGGGTGACAAGGCTGGCGCGCTCGGCGAGCGCATTGCGGCCAATCTGTACGAAGCCAAGGCCAAGTTGATCGAAGCCGAGCGGCTGGTGGCCGGCAAGGCCAAGGCTGCGGCCAAGGCCACTGATGACTACGTGCACGAGAACCCGTGGACGTCGATCGGTATTGCCGCCGGTGTCGGCTTCCTGCTCGGCATGCTGGTGTCGCGCCGTTGAGCGAACACGACGCCCCCAACCCACCTCAGCTGATCCGGCGCCTGCTGGCCAATCTGTTTGGCCTGGCACGCAACCATCTTGCGCTGTTCAGCATCGAGCTGGAGGAAGAGCGCGAGCGGCTGTTGTGGCTGCTGGCACTCTCCGTGCTGGCGCTGGTGCTGGTGGCGCTGGGGCTGGTATTGCTGTCCATCGCGCTGGTGTGGTGGGTAGACCCGGCCTGGCGCACCTGCGCCTTGGCCGGGCTGGGGGCGGCTTACCTGCTGCTGGCCCTGCTGTGCGGCTGGCTGGTGCGGCACAAGCTGGTGAATGGCCCGGCGCCGTTTGCCGGCACCCTGGCCGAGCTACGCAAGGACAGGGAGCAACTGCTGCCATGAGCCGACGCAACTTGAGCAGAAGCGAATTGCGCCGCATGCGCAAGGAAGCCTTGCAACTGCAGGCCGATGCCTACCGCATGCAGCTGGGACACGATTGGCAGGCCTTGCGTCAGCCGGTGGATCAATCCATCGGTGGCGGCAAATTGCTGGGCTTGCTGGGTAATCCGCTGCAGTTGGTCGAGCTGGCCGGCAAATTGATGACGCATGGCCGGCTGGGCTGGATTGCGCGGGCGATCCCGCTGGCGCTAACCGGCTGGCGTGTCGCGCGTTTGCTGCGCAGCTGGTTGCGGCGCAAACAGCGTGATGAGGGGTGATGCGCTTGGGCGCACGTCGGCAAACGGGCTAAAATCGCCCATCGGATGCAAGTCCACCCTAAAGACCGGAGCAGCGTATGAGCAAGACCATCATCCACAGCGACAACGCCCCCAAGGCCGTCGGCACCTATTCGCAAGCCGTCAAGGTGGGCGATACCGTTTACCTGTCCGGCCAGATCGGTCTGGACCCGGTCAGCAACGTGCTGGTCGATGGTTTCGAGGCGCAATGCCACCAGGTGTTCAAGAACCTGCGCGCGGTGTGCCAGGCGGCGGGCGGCGATCTGTCCGATATCGTGAAGCTGGGCGTATTCGTGGTCGATCTGGCCAACTTCGCCACCCTGAACGAGATCATGGGCGAATACTTCAGCGCGCCGTTCCCTGCGCGCGCGGCCATCCAGGCCGCTGCGCTGCCCAAGGGCGCACTGGTTGAAGCCGATGCCGTACTGGTGCTGACTAAATAAGCAGCGCCGGCTCGGGTATAATCCCGCCATCTAGTGTCACAAACGCCGCCGATGCGGCGTTTGGCTTTTTCAGGATTCCGCTTCATGGACAACCCGCATTTCATGCGTCGCATCCGCAGCTTCGTGCTGCGCCAGGGCCACCTGTCGGCCGGGCAGGAACGCGCGCTCAACGAGTTTGGCCCGCGCTTCATGATCCCCTATGCCGCAGAGGCGCTTGATCTGGATGCCGCCTTTGGCCGCAGCGTACCGCGCGTGCTGGAAATCGGCTTCGGCATGGGCCAGGCAACGGCCGAGATCGCCGTTGGTCGCCCGGACAGCGATTTTCTCTGCGTCGAGGTGCATACCCCCGGCGTGGGCAGCTTGCTCAAGCTGATCGGCGAGCAAGGCATCGGCAATATCCGCATCGTGCAGCACGATGCAGTCGAGGTACTGGAACACATGCTGCAGCCGGGCTGCCTGGATGGCGTGCACATCTACTTCCCCGATCCGTGGCACAAGAAACGCCACAACAAGCGCCGCCTGGTGCAGCCTGACTTCGTCAAGCAACTGGTATCGCGCATCAAGCCGGGGGGCTATCTGCATCTGGCCACCGACTGGGAAGACTACGCGATCCAGATGCTGGAGGTACTGTCTGCCGAGCCGGCGCTGGAAAACACGGCCGATGGTTATGCGCCGCGTCCGGATTACCGCCCGCTCACCAAGTTCGAAAACCGGGGCATCAACCTCGGCCACGGCGTGTGGGACCTGGTATTCAAGCGTCGTGCTGGCTGACAGCCGGACGAGCGGCTAGACTCGCAGTATTCCATCCAGATAGAACGGAGTTCGCCATGATCAAGCGATCCGCCATGCTGGCCGCACTGGCCTTGTCGGGCGTATTGCTCGGCGGTTGCGGCATGCTGAAAACCGCCAGCAATGACAACGGCGCTCCGGGGCGCATGCCGGACGTGATCGTGCCGTCGCGGGTTACTGCGGTAGGTTATGGCGCCATGCCGAACATGGATGGCCTGACCATGGCGCAACGCCGCATGCTGGCCATGCGCGCGTCCAAGCTCGATGCCTATCGCGCCTTGGCCGAAACCGTGCAGGGCCTGCGCCTGACCGGGCAGAGCACGGTGTCGGCGCTGGCACTGCAGAACGACAGCTTCCGTTACTACGTCGATGCTTATCTACGCGGCGCACGCGTGCTGTCGGTCAACCCGCTGCCTGATGGCGCGTATGAGACGGTGCTGGAGCTGCAACTGAACGGCGACTTCGTGCGTGAGGCCGGCAGTGCCCAGCAAGGCATGCAGGTCGAGGCGCCCAAGCCCGAGGCCAGCAAGGTCGAGGCCCCGGCGCCCAAGCCGGAAGCCGCCGCAACGCCGACGACCAGCAAGACCGTCGCCAGCAATTTCTATTACGCCAAGTGATGAAGCTAGGACTGGCCGCACTGCTGCTCGGCGCCGTGCTGTGGGCCGGTGCCGTGCAGGCTGCGCCGGTACTGGGTGCCGCGCCCTATGCCGGTGACGTGAACGCCGCGCGCGACGCAGCGATCAACGATGCATTGCAGAACGCCGCGCTGTTCAATGGCGCCATGGTGACAGCCACCGGGCGCAGCGATGCCGGCCGTAATGCAGAATCGCAACAGGTACGCCCGCAGCAGCCAGGGCCCGGCAGCTATACGCTGCTGCGTGAGTGGCGCGAAGGCACCATGTATTTCGTGCAGATCGAACCCGGTATGGGGCAGCCAGCCAAGGCCGCTCCCATGCCGGCCCCGGTCGAGGCTGCTGCCGAACCCGCTGCGGTGAACGTTGCCAGCGGCGGCAAGGCCCAGTGTGCCGGCGCGGCTTACAAACGCAAGGTGCTGGTGACGCCGTTCTGGCTGACTCGCCCGGCGCAAGCCAATGATCTGGCCGACCCTGGTAACGGTTTTCAGCATGTGCTGGCAGACCGATTGGGTAACGGTGGCCGCTTTCTGACTTATCTGGGCGCGGACGAGCTGGCGTTCGCACCGCAGCCCGGCGTGATCGACCCGCAACTGCGCCCGGAGCAGGTGCGCCAGCTGGCGCGCCGCTATGGCGTGCAGTTCATCATTGGCGGGCTGGTGCATGATCTGTCCACCTCCGGGGTGAAGTACCGCCCGGTTTACGGGCAGGAAATCCGCCCCGAAGAACGCAAGATCACCTTTGCGCTGCCACTGCTGGGCTGGCTGGGCGCCGGGGTGAAATCCATGCCCAAAGCGCGGCAGGTGGACATGGAGGTCTATCTGTTCGACGGTGTTTCCGGCGCGCTGGTCTCGCGCCATCGTGGCCAGCAGGTGGCCAGCGGGCAAGTGATGGCACGGCCGGATCAGGCCGTGGACAGCGCCGGCTTCGCACAGGGCGATCTGGGCCAGACCGTGGGCAGCGTGCTTGACCAGCTGGCGCAGCAGGTCAGCGGCGACGTGGCCTGCATCCCGTTCTCGGCGCGCATCGTGCGGGTCGAAGGGCGCCGGCTGTATTTCGACGCCGGTACGGTATCCGGCATCGCCCCCGGCGACGTGCTGCAGTTGTACAGGTTGCGCGCCGGACAGGACCTGCAGGCATTGAGTGCGCTTGATGCGCAAGGCCAGGGCTTGGTCGAGGATCTGGCCGGCAGCGTGCGCGTCGAACAGGTGCAGCCGCTGTTTGCCACTGCGCTGGCTGAAGGCAGCCAGCCCGAGATTGGCGACTATGTCCGCTTTGTCAGTACAGGAAAAATGCGATGAAAACCTTGCTGCTTGCCGTGTTCATGCTGGGTACGCTGGTTTCGGCGCAGGCGCGCTTGTTGCCGCCGTCGCGGGTGCACAAAACGGTTGCCACAACTCAGCCTGACCCGGCCATGGTGCGCGTGTTGCCGGCCAGCATGTTGCCCAAGGATGCCATCGTGCCGGTGCAATCGGTCGCCCGCGCCTTGCAGCAGGAGATGCCGGTCATGGCCAAGCCCCCGGCAGCCGTTGCCGCCCCGGCCGCTGCCGCACGGCGCGACGAAGGGCCGCAGTGGATACCGCTGAGCAGCGAGCAGCGCTGGCAGCAATACAGTTATCCTTGAACAGAGGGTTTCAGCTGACCATTCAAACAAAAGCGGCCCGCAGGCCGCTTTTGTTTGGGCGGGCAGCCCTATTTACAGGCCACCTTTTCCACTTGCGAGCCGCGCAGCAGTTCGGCGACCTTGGCCAGCTTGGCTTGTTGCTCGTCGCTGATCTTGCGCACCAGGAAGCTGGTGTGGCGCACGCCGTCGTCACGCTCGCGCACGATGGCCGATTTCACGCCCTTGTCGCGCAGGTCGTTCAGGCGGCGGTCGGCCGCTTCCTGGGTCGAGAAAATGCCCAGCGAGATGGCGTTCTGCCATTTGCTGCCATTGTTGACCACGAAATAGTCATCCACGCCCAGCTCGGCAAATTGCTGTGCCTTCTTGCGCGCGGTTTCGATGTCGTTGAGCGGCGGCACATAGACCCAGAACTTGGCATTCTGGGCAGCGGTGTTTTCCTGCGCGGTCAGGCCCAGCTGGCGCAGTTTGTCGCGGGCCAGATTGGCCTGGTCGCCCGTGATGCCGGTCCAGCGTACACACACGTCACCCGTGGCCTGCGCCTGCGGTTCGGGCGATGGCGCGGGCTTGCTGGTGGGCTTGGGGGTCGGTTCGGGCTTCTGCGTCGGCACCGGGGGGCTGGTGGCTGCCGGTTTCCCCGACGGGGCCGGCGTAGGCTCGGGCGTGTCTGCCACCGCTGGCGCCGGGGTGGCGCTGGGGGCCGGCGTGCTGGCTACGTTGACGATATGCACCTGCGAGGCATTCATTTCCTTGCTCACGGTGCGGCCTGGTTGCGCGTGCGGGGCCACATGCGTGTAGCCGAAGAACAGCAGGTTGGCGACCAGCAGGATGAAGAACAGCCATTTCATGGGGTGAATTCCTTGGCAACGGCCAATGCGGCAAGGCCGCACAGGACGAGATCGGGTTCGATACGATGGGGCGAGACCAGCAAGGGGGCAATACGCTCGGCATCGCCGCCGGCCAGTAACAGCAATGGCTCTTCGCCGCGTGCGCCCAGCCGGCGCATCGCGGTATCCACAGTGCCGGCCAATGCGGTGAGTACGCCGGTTTCGATGGCGTCCTCGGTGCTGGTGGGAAAGTCATGCAGGCTGCCGGCCGCATCGGGCAGGCGGGCCGTGCCCTGCGCCAGCGCGGTCTTCATCAGCCGGTAGCCGGGCAGGATCATGCCACCCAGGAACGTGCCGTCGGCGGTGACACTGTCCACCGTCAGCGCCGTGCCGGCACTGGCGATCACCAGCGCCTGCGCAGGGTGGCGCTGGCTGGCGCCCAGCACAGCCGCCCAGCGGTCTGGCCCTTGTTGTTCGATGCGGCGATAGCGGTTGCGTATGCCCAGTGCTTCCTTGCTGACCTGCAGCCAGCGCGGCTTCTGTTGCCAGGCCCGCAGGCACAGCACGTCAAGCTGTTCACGCAGTGCTGGGGCGGCAACCGTACAGCCAAAAATGCCGTCGGGTGCCGGCAGTGATGCAAAACGCGCAGCCAGCGTCGGCAGCTCGGCATGCAGCGCATCGCCATCGGCCAGCCGTTGTGCGCCGCTTTCCAGCGCCCATTTCAGCCGGGTATTGCCAAGATCCAGCAGCAAGCGGGTGCTCATGTACGCCTCAGGCTGACATCGCCAGCGTGGATGATGGTTTCGCCTGCCTCGGTCTGCAGCCGCAGCGCCCCTTCGCTGGTCAGCCCCAGCAATAGTCCCTGCCGCATGCCGCCGGCGGGGTCGAGCACGTTGACGCTGGCGCCTGCCCAAGCGTGGCGTGCTTCCCACTGGCTGCGGAAGGCAGAGAAGCCATTCTGCGCAAAGCGCTGCAGGCCGGCTTCGAGTGAACCCAGCAAACGGGCCAGCAAGGCATTGCGTGACAGGGTGAGTCCGCCTTCGTGCAAGCCGGCCACGGCCTGATCGGCCACGCGTGGTGCGGTCAGGTTCAGGCCAATGCCGATGACGGTAGAGACCGGCCCCATGGCATCGCCAGCGATCTCGATCAGGATGCCGCCGGCCTTGCGGCCGCCGTTTTGTGTGATCTCCAGTAGCAGGTCGTTGGGCCATTTGAGCTTGATGCCGGCTACGCCGCAATCAGCCAGCGTTTCGGCCAGCATGCTGCCTACCGCCAGCGGCAGGCCGGCAAGGGTATTGGCGCCGCCGGGAAAGGTCCAGCACAGCGAAAACAGCAAGCTGCCACCCAGCTGCCCCTGCCAGCTGCGGCCCATGCGGCCGCGGCCGTTGTCCTGCCATTCGGCCGCCAGTACGCGGCCATGCGCGGGCTCGGCTGTCAGCCGCTTGTTGGTTGAATCCGTGCGCGGCAGTACCTCGACACGCAGATGGCTTGCCGGCCCCAGCGCGGCCTGTATGGCCGCAGCATCCAGCCAGTCTATGTCCTGGGTCAGCCGGTAGCCGGCACCGTGACGGCGCTCGAGCGCAATGCCGAATGCTTCGCTGTCGGCCAGCGCGGTCGATACGCTGGCGCGTGAAAGGCCGAGCCGATCCGCAATATCGGCACCGGAGGTAAAACTGGAGGCGTTGAGAAAACGCAGGCAGGCAAGCGTGTGGGTCATGGCTTGCGATTGTAGCCGAGCCGCCCGTCTCTGCGCGCGGCCGGGCTACGATCGTTGTTGCATGTCGTAACCCCGGCAGCAGATCGCGTCCCGAGCGCGAAGCTCAGAGGCTTTCGAGTACGTGGTTCTGGTTGGTGTAGATGCAAATGTCGCCAGCGATTTCCAGCGCCTTCTTCACTACCACCTCGGGCGGCAGATCGGTGTTATTGAGCAGAGCGGTAGCGGCCGCCTGTGCAAAAGCGCCGCCAGAGCCGATGGCGGCTATGCCTTGCTCGGGTTCCAGTACATCGCCATTGCCGGTAATCACCAGTGTGGCGGTCGGGTCAGCCACGATGAGCATGGCTTCCAGCCGGCGCAGCGCCCGGTCGGTACGCCAGTCCTTGGCCAGCTCCACCGCCGCGCGCGTCAATTGTCCCTGGTGCTTTTCCAGCTTGGCTTCAAAGCGCTCGAACAGCGTGAACGCATCGGCTGTGCCACCGGCAAAGCCGACGATGACCTTGTCGTGATACAGCTTGCGCACCTTGCGTGCGGTACCCTTGATGACGACATTGCCCAGGGTAACCTGGCCGTCGCCACCGACACAGACCTTGTCGCCGCGGCGAACGGAAACGATCGTGGTGCCGTCGAATTGCTGCATGGAATTGCCCTGCGGATGAGATTAGCGAACAGGTGGGGGCAGTCACGGCGAACGCAAGAGCGCAGCGGCCTGCTGCTGCGCGGGCAGGGTGCTATTTTGCCAGTGGCATCAGCTCGGTGATGCCCATCAGCTTGAACAAGCCGGCAATCGGTTCGTTGGCGCCGGCGAGGGTAGGCATCTTGCCGGCCTGCATCAATTCCACACCGAGGTTGAGCAACTGGCCGGCAGTTTCAAAGTCCACCCGGCCTACGCCGCTCAGGTCGATGACGGGTTTGCCATGGCTCTGCGCAAACTGGCGGATCTTGCCGATGCTGTCTGCCGCACCGCCGACCAGATCGCCGCTCAGCTGCATGCGGTCTGGCGAGGAGGGGGCTTCTGCCGCCGCATCGCCGGTTTTTCCGGCTGGCACCGGGGCGGCCTTGACCACCAGCCTGTCATCCCACGACGGGGGTGATACCTCGAAGGTGATGGCGTAATCGATGGCGAGGTTATCGAAGTTTTCCTGCTCGCCTATCGTTTGCTTGAGCTCCATCAGCAGCAGCCAGAAGGTGGCCTCTGCATGATTGCGGCGCCCGGTTTCGATCTTGCTTGCCAGCAATTTGCCGAAGGAATCTGCCCCCAGCAGTTGCAGGCTGGCTTTCAGCTTGCGGGCACGTGGCCACAAGGACAGCAGCTCGGCTGCGGCCGTGGCGTCAATATTGACGACGCGGCTGGCGTCGAGCCGCACGATACCGCCTTTTTCGCACGCAGCCAGCACCTTGCTGAGTTCGGCCTGTACGGTGCTGATGGACAGGTTGGCCGGCAGCGAGATGGCCCCGCTGGTCGGACCGCTAGGGCGGGCGGCGGGGGCCGCCTTGCGCAGCTCGCGCCACAGCGGCGGCGAGGTTTCGAATTCGACCACGTATTGCAGCGCCAGCTCATCAAAGCCGGCGTGATCGCCGGCCAGCTGCAGCAGGTCGAACAACAGCAGCCACGTTGAGGCCTGCCGGGTACCAACGATGCCCGGGATGGCGGCCTTGGCGCTTTCAATGGCGGCGGCAAGCTGGCCGTTGGCGTACAGCACCACGGCCTCTTCTTCTGCCGGGCTCAGGTGCGTGCCGGCATCGGCCACCTCGATGGTCAGCTCGGACAGGTTGTAGCTGGCGCTGTCGGCAGGGGAATCCATCGGTGATGGGGCCGGTGGTCTGGCCGGTTCCTGCTGCGGCAATACCGACGCGCGGTCGAGCGCCGCCGGGCCTGATGAGGCCGGCTTGACTGGATCGTTGTCTTTTTTGCGGAACAGGGAAAACGCCACGATGTATGGTTCCTGCTGAATTCTGCCCGTACTGAGCGCAATGGCGATGCAAGCGGTTAGACCGCAATTCTACTGCCAAATCGGCCGCAACTGCGAATCTTGCTTTGAATGAAAGGCATTGCGGCGCCGATCAACGGGCTTGACGGCCTGCAACCACTCAGGGTTTTTATGGTGGTCATGGGTATGGGCCTGACGCTATAGTTTTAGTTCCAACTACCTCGCAGCGCCACCATGAAACCTGCCTTGTTGCTCAGTGCCTTGCGCCGCCGCGCGCGGTGGATCGTGATACCGATCGCCGTTGTGCTGGGCTACGGTGCGCTGGCAGGGTGGCTGTTGCCCTGGTGGGCCAGACCACGGCTGGAACAGGTGCTGGGGCAGGCGTTGCACCGCAGTGTGCAAATCGATGCGCTGGCGTTCAACCCCTATACCCTGCGTGCCACGCTCGGGCCGCTGCAGGTGCGGGAAGGCACGCAAACCGTGCTGTCGATCCGGCGGCTGGATGTCAATCTGGCGATTGCTTCGCTATGGCGCCGTGCTCCGGTGGTGCAAAACCTGACGGTGGATGCGCCGTATCTGCAGATCAGGCGGCTGGATACCCACCGCTACAACTGGTCTGATCTGTTGCAGGGGCAATCTGGCAGCAGCGGCGAGCCACAGCGTTTTGCCGTGCACAATATCCGCATCAGCAATGGCCGCATCGATTTTGCCGATGCCTTGCTCAAACAGCAGCACCGGCTGGATGCGCTGGCGCTGGACATCCCCTTCATCTCCAACCTGCCGGTGTTCATCGAGACCGAAGTACAGCCCAGGCTGGCTTTCAGGCTGGATGGCGCACCGCTGCAACTGCAGGGCAGCACCCGGCCATTCGGCAAGCATGCCGATACCCGGTTGGCGCTGACACTGGATGGCGTCGATCTGGCTCGCTACTGGGATTACCTGCCCACGCCGCCCGCACTGCGGCTCAACAAGGCCGTGCTGGACAGCCGCTTGCAACTGGTGTTCCGCCAGGCCGGGACGCCTACCGTGCTGCTGGAAGGGCAGCTGGCCGCGCACGATGTATCGCTCGATGGTAATGGCGCACCCTTGTTGCGCATGCAGGCACTGCAACTGCAGCTGGACAAACTGGAACCGTTGGCGGGCCGTTATGCCATACGCAAATTGCTGCTGCAGCAGCCCGAAGTCACCTTGGCGCGCGACGGCAAGGGCGCGCTCAACTGGCTGGCCGCGCTGCAGCAGCCGGTCGCCGACAAACCGGCGCCGGCTCCGGCAAAGGCCGGCCTGCCGCTACAGCTGCATATCGCGCAGTTCACTATTGAGGGTGGCGCGCTGGATTGGGCCGATGCCCCTGCGGGCCTCCACACACGGCTGGCGCCGATTGCGCTGCAGGTCGATCAGCTCGATACCACCGCTGCGCAGCCGGCCAAGATAGCGCTGAGCGTGGCTGGCCCCGCCATCGGCACGCTGCAGCATACCGGCGAGCTGCAGCTGGCCGCACGCCATGCCAGCGGCGTGTTGAACCTGGCGGACGCCCCGCTGGCCGCATGGGCGCCGTATTACCGCAGCTTGCTGCGCAGCGAACCGCTGGAGGGCACGCTGGGTGGCGAACTGCACTACGATCTGGCGCTGCCGGCAGATGGGTCGGCAGCGTTCAAGCTGAGCGACAGCAGCGTGCAGTTGCAGCAGTTTGCCTTGCGTCCGCAACGCGCCAAGGCCCCGGCGCTGGCGGGCAAGACGCTGGCCGTAACGGGCATCGCGCTTGATCTGGCACAACGGCAACTGGGCGTGGACAAGATCGTGCTAGATGGCCTGAACGTCGATCTGTCGCGCCAGCGTGACGGGCAATGGCTGCTGGCCAGCCTGTTGCCGCCCGGCGATGGCGCACAAGCCGGCCCGGCCTGGCAGCTGCAATTGCAGCAACTGCAATTGGCTGGCGCGGCATTCAGCGGTCGCGACGATACGCTGCCCAATGCCGTGCCACTGGGTATCAAGTCCGTTGCGCTGCAGGCTGGACCATTGCGCTGGCCATTGACGGGAAGCACCCAGCTCAAGCTGTCAGGTGCCGGTGCGCACGGTGGGGACTTCGCCATTAGTGGCGGGCTGGATTTGCAGCAGCTAGTCGGCAAACTGGGCATCCAGGCCAAGCAGCTCGATGTGGCCTATGTGCAGCCGTATTTCAGCCGCTACCTGAATGTGTCGCTGACCAGCGGCAAGCTGGGCGCCAAGGGCGAGCTGCAGCTCAAGGGCGGTACGCCGCTGCGCGTGGCCTACAACGGCGATTTCAACCTGACCGCGTTCAATGCAGTGGACAAGCTCAGTGGCGATGATTTTTTGCGCTGGAAGAGTTTTTATCTGGGTGGCATTGCCTTCAACAGCCAGCCCTTTGATCTGGCGATCAAGGATGTCGCGCTCACCGATTTCTACTCGCGGCTGATCCTGACCAGCGCCGGGCGCATGAACCTGAGCGATATCGTGGTCAAGGATCAGACCCCTGTATCCGTCACCGCCAGTGCACCGGCTGCGGCCAAACCAGCCGCCGAGCAGGCCAGTGCAGTGCTTGCCACCGCGCCCAAGACCGCATTGCCGCCGATACGCATTGCCAAGGTGACGTTCTCGGGTGGCAACATCAACTACACCGACAACTTCATCCAGCCCAATTACACCGCCAACCTCACCGACATGGCGGGTTTGCTCACCGGCCTGTCATCGGTCGAGGCCACGAGCGCCACGCTGGATTTGCGCGGCAGCGTGGATCGCATCGCCCCGGTGAATATCAGCGGCCAGCTCAACCCGCTGGCCAAGGATTTGTTCATCGACATCAAGGGCGGCGTGAAAGGCTACGAGCTGACCGCCGCCACCCCCTACGCATCCAAATACGCAGGTTATGGTATCGACAAGGGCAAGCTCTCGATGGACGTGAGCTACCACATCGAGGGCGGCAAGCTGCAGGCGCAGAACAAGATATTGCTGGATCAGCTCACCTTGAGCGACAAGCCATCGGGCAGCCCGGACGCCACCAAGCTGCCGGTGAAGTTCGGTCTGTCGCTGCTCACCGACCGCAACGGCCAGATCAATGTGCAGATACCGGTGAGCGGCACGCTGGACGACCCCAACTTCAGCGTGGGCCACATCGTCTGGCAGGCGGTATTCAATGTGCTGACCAAGATCATCACCGCCCCCTTCGATGCCTTGGCCGGTGCATTCGGCGGTGGCCCCAGCTTTGCCTATGTGCCGTTCCAGCCCGGCAGCGCCACGCTCGATGCCAAGCACTATGATCCGCTGACCAAGCTGGCCGAGGCGCTGGCTGACCGGCCGTCGCTGCAACTGGAAATCGCCGGCTGGGTCAACCCGGAGCTGGACCGTGAGGGCTTGAAGCAGGACAAGCTGGATAAACTGATCCGGGCCGCCAAGGCCCGCTCACTGGCCGACAGCGGCCAAGCATCCACTGATGAACTGACTGTGGACGAGGCGGATTACGAGCGCTTCATCGCGCCGGTTTACAAGCAGGCCAAGTTTCCCAAGCCCAAGAACGTGCTGGGCTTGAGTAAATCACTGCCGGTGGAGGAAATGCGCAAGCTGCTGCTGGCCAATATGGCCATTACCGACGACGACCTGCGCCAGCTGGCCAGCCACCGCGCGCTGGCGGTGAAGGACTTCCTCAAGGGCTTGGGCGTGCCGGACGAGCGCGTATTCCTGGTCAAGCCCAAAGTCGATGCCACGCAGGCCGACGGCGACAAGGACAAGGGGCCGAGTACGCGGGCGATGTTCACGCTCAAGCACTGAGCAATGGTTTTACTTCATGAGCCCGGCAAACCGGAGGGCCATGACTCCCGGTTTGCCGGGCCGTGCGGCATTAGCCGCCCAGCAGAGCCAGATAGGCAGCCAGCTGCTCCATGGTGCCGCCAAAACCACCGCGCATGCTGTCGAAGTGGGCGACGAAGATGGCGTGCTCTTCCTCGCTGGCGTTGATCGGTGCACCGCGCAAGGTCAGCGTGGTTTTGCCGTCGGCCTCGTCGAAGGTCCAGATGTTGAGGACTTCCAGCGGCCACGCAGTATGAAACGGTGAGCGGATCAGATTGCCTGCTTCATCGGCAAAGCCATTGGTGAACACGATGCGGCCGGGGGCGTCGATTTCGCGGTAGAGGAACTTGCCCCACATCGCCGCGCCGTTGGGCAGGCGCATGCAGTAGTGGAACTGGCCGCCGGGGCGCACGTCCAGTGCGGCCACTTCAATGTCGCAGCCCTTGGGCCCCCACCAGTGCGCCAGATGTTCGGCCTGGGTGAAGGCATCCCACACCAGCTGGCGCGGGGCATCAAACGTGCGCGAGAAGGTGAATTCCTGCGCGGTGTGCAGCGCGGTCGTCATTGTGCAACTCCCTGAGGGCCGGCAGCTCGCTCGGCCTGAGCTTTGAGGTTGACCAGGCCCGCTTCAAAATCGGGGCCGACCATTTTTTCCATGCTGAAGAACAGCTGCATCACCCGTGCCATCAACGGGCTGGGGCCGGACATGGCCCACTCGATATCGGTACCGCCGCCAGCGGCGGTCAGCGTGAATTCGGCGATGTTGTGCGCTTCGAACGGCTTGAGGAAATCGAGCTGGATCACGATGCGTTCGGGCGTCGAGGCCTGGATCGTCATGCTGCCCTCACCGATGTTCTTGTTGCCCGCCCAGCCGTAGTGCGCACCCACGCCGGCGGTGATGTCGCCATAGCTGCGGCGCATGGCCGGGTCTTTTTTCTCCCACGGCGACCAGAGCGTCCAGCGCCGGAAGTCATTGATCAGCGCATGCACCTGCGCCGGCTCGGCGTTGATGTGGGTGCGACGGACAATGCGAAACTGATCGGGCTTGCCGGCGGCCAGCAACAGCAGCACGGCAAGGACGACAAGCAAAGCAACAACGAAGTAGATCAGCATGACGGCTCCAGCGGTGAGTGGATACAGCGTTAGTGATGGTCATCTTTCTGCCCCTTGCCTGCCGCAGCCTGTGCTGCCTGCAAGGTGGTGAGGTAATCGGCCAGCCGGTCCAGCTTGCCTTCCCAGAATTCGCGGTACTGCGATATCCAGTCGGCCACTTCGCGCAGCGGCTTGGCTTCCAGCTTGCACGGTCGCCACTGCGCATGACGGCTGCGGCTGATCAGCCCGGCATGCTCCAGCACCTTCAGGTGCTTGGTGACGGCTGGTGCGGTGATCTGGAACGGCCCGGCCAGTTCCTTGACCGAGGCTTCGCCCGTCGCCAGCCGCGCCAGAATGGCACGGCGGGTGGGGTCGGCCAGCGCGGCAAAGGTGGCGCTGAGTGCATCGGGTGCCATTTAATACACCAAACGGTTAATTATCTGGTTGGTAAATTAATTTGCTTGAAGCGCCATGTCAAGGAGCTTGGCATGAGGGCACCAGCGATTCATGATCCAGCTACAAGGAGGTGCCATGAACGATGACTTGATCGCATTGATGACCATGGCCTGGTTTCTGCTGCTGGTGGGCTGGCCGGGATTGATGGCCGTTGCTCTGGCTGGCTGGGGTGTCCTGAGTGCCTGGGCGGTGTGGCGGAACAAGCGGCGACTGGCTCGCTTGAGTGTCATATGCGTGGTGGTACTGCTGCTGGGGGCTTACGCTGGTTTGTGGTCCGAGTGGCCGCGTCAGGTCGGAGGCTGGACTGGCGGAGTGTTGCAGTTTGCCATCATCTTTCTTCCTCCTTTGGCGGAGGTGTGCCTGCTCTTCGCGCTGAGCCGCCTGTGTCTGAGGCGGCCCACAAATATCGCAGGCTAGTTGGCCTGTCCGCGTGTCGCGCTGATTGCCGCTGCAATCACCCTGTCCATGCCCGGCTGCAAGCCATCCGGGTGATGCGCCGCCCCCAGCCGCACGATCACCAGTTTTTCCGATGGCATGACGATGACGAACTGGCCCATATAGCCCATGGCAAACAAGGTATCGCGCGGCGCGGAGGGAAAGCCCCAGGGCAGCCCCCAAGGTCCGTCGCCGTCGGCCTGGTTGGTCCAGAAGCCCGCGCCATAGCCGGTATCCAGCGTGCGGCTGGCGCTGTAGCGCGCCCAGCCCTCGGGCAGGATGCGCTGGCCGTTGGCCATGCCATCGTCGAGGTAAAGCTGGCCAAAGCGCGCCCAGCTGCGCGCCGGCATCAGCATGAAGGCGGCGCCGGACGGGGTGCCGGTAGGGTCGAATTCCATGGTGACGTTGCGCATGCCCAGCGGGCCGAACAGTTCGCGGTCGGCAAAGCGGTGCACGGCCGCCGCATCGCCGCCGGCGGCATCGCGCAGGATGCGTGACAGCAGCAGGTAGTTGCCGTCGGTGTAGTCCCAGTGGCTGCCAGGTGCATGCGCCAGTGGGCGACTGGCGGCAAAGCCGGCCATGTCACGCTCGATGAAACTCATGCGCGAGGTGGCATCAAAGCCTGAATTGGTCTGCGGCAAGTCCAGTCCGCTGGTCTGGCGCAGCAGCTGATCGATAGTGATAGCGCTGCGGCCATCGTGCTGCCATTCGCTCAGCGGCGCGGGCTGCTGTACGGATAGCGTGCCCTGCCGCACCAGGATGCCGAACAGCGCATTAGTGACCGACTTGCTGGCAGAAAAACCCAGCAGTGGTGTATCGGGGCCGATGCCGGGTGCGTAGCGCTCGGCCACGATGCGGCCGTTTTTCATGATGACCACCGCATGAGTGGCGATGTGCGGCGGCTGCGTGCGCTCGGCAAACGCCAGATCCAGCACATGGGCGAGTGCCGGCGTGGCTGGGACGAGCACGGCATCGGCGCTTGTGGCTGGCGGGTTGTCCACCTGCGGGGGGATTGCGCCCAGCGTGCAGCCGCTGCCCGGCCGGTAGTAGGCGGTGTTGGGGTAGTGGCCGGCAACATCGGCGGCGACGAGCTGCCGCTCGCGGTCCACCCGGTAGTGCAGTGCATCGCCCAGCAGCCACATGCTGCCGGTGGGTGCAATGCGCTCGGCATACACGCGAGCTGGATCAAGGCCGGATACAAAAGCCTCGCTGCAGATCAGGTGGCTGGTAAAACCGCTGGCAACTTGTTGCGGCTGGGCGGGTAACAGCCAGGTGCAGCCAGCCAGTTGCACAAACAGGGCTAGGGAGAGCAGGCGAGTGGGGCGCATGAGGAGTCCGGGGTGGAGGCAGGTGCCCCAGCTTGCTCCTGGCCGCAATCATGCTCTCGCCGAGTTTGAAAATCGGCTGGTCGAATCCTGCAAACCGGCGTTTTCAGCCGACAGCAGGGCCGGCGCGCAGCCCCTGCACCAGCGCATCGAATACCACTTTGCAGCGCAGGCTGCTGCGCAGGTCGGCATGCATGACCACCCAGGTGGGCAGCGGCAACGCAAATTCTTGCGCAAACAAGCGCACCAGTCCCGACCCGGGTTGCACCAGCCGCGTCTGGCATACGCCGATGCCGGCGCCGGCGCGCAGCAGCGCGCGCTGTGCCAGATCGTTATCACTGCGCCAGGCAAAATTGGCACGCTGCCAGAGCGAAAAGCGCTGCGCGGCGCTGCGCAAGAAGGGTGTTTCGGTATCGAAGCCGATCAGCGCGTGGCCGGCCAGCGCCTCCAGCGTGGTGGGGGTGCCGTGCTGCTGCAGGTAGCGCTCGTGCGCATAGAGGCCGATCACCGCATCGTCGACGCGGGCTGCCAGCAATACATCTTGCTGAGGTGGCGTCATGCGCACGGCGATGTCGGCCTCGCGCAGCACCAGGTCCTGCACGCGGTTGCTCAGCAGCAGTTCGATCTCGAGATGCGGATAACGGTCGCGCAGCGGCGCCAGCAGCGGCGGCAGTACTTCAACGCCGACGATCTCGCTGGCCGAGATGCGCACCGGCCCGCGTGCCTCGCTGCCCAGTCCGTGCGCCATGCGTTCCAGTGCGGCTGCGGTGCTGTGCATGGCCTCGGCATGCGGGCGCAGCGCCAGGGCGGCATCGGTGGGCAACAGGCCGGCCTGCGAGCGCGTGAACAGCGTTTGCCCCAGTGCCGCCTCCAGCGCCGAGATATGCCGGCCCACGGTCGGCTGGGTCAAGTCCAGTGCGCGTGCTGCGGCGGACAGCGAGCCTTCCTGCAGCACGGCCAGCAGGGAGCGGTAAAGCTCCCACGGTATGGTATTGGTCATGCAAAAAAGTATAGCCGCGGTAAATTGTTAGGCAATTTTAAATGAATGAGCTGCGGCGCAGAATGCAATCACCAACCCATACACGAGGTGATCGACATGAATGCAACGAACAAGGTACTGGTGGTGGGCGCCAGCGGCGGCATCGGTGGCGAAGTGGCGCGGCAACTGCGTGATGCCGGCTGGCAGGTGCGCGGGCTCAAGCGCCAGCTGGGGGCGCCGGTGGTGCACAAAGACGGCATCGAATGGCGTGATGGCGATGCCATGAACGCCGCCGACGTGGCCAAGGCCGCTGCTGGCTGCTGCGTGATCGTGCATGCGGTCAACCCGCCCGGCTATCGCCGCTGGGGTGAGCTGGTGCTGCCCATGCTGGACAACACCATTGCTGCTGCGCGGGCCAACCGCGCCACCATCGTGTTGCCCGGCACCGTCTACAACTACGGCCCCGATGCCTTCCCGCTGATCAGCGAGGACGCCCCGCAGCAGCCGCGCACCCGCAAGGGCGCGATACGCGTGGATATGGAGCGCCGGCTGGAAGCGGCTGCTGCCAGCGGCGAAGCGCGCGTGATCATCGTGCGGGCCGGCGATTTCTTCGGCCCCAGTGCCGGCAACAGCTGGTTTGCCCAGGGCATGGTCAAGCCCGGCCAGCCGGTGAAACTGGTCAACTTGCCCGGCCCTGGTGTCGGCCACCAGTTTGCCTATCTGCCCGATGTGGCGCAGACCATGTTGCGCCTGCTGGCGCGGCGCGATGCGCTGCCGGCCTTCGCCCGCTACCACATGCAAGGGCACTGGGATGCCGACGGCAGCCAGCTCGCCCAATCCGTGCAGCGCGTGGTGGCGCAGCAAGGCGGTGGCAAGCCGGCAATCAAACCCTTCCCGTGGTGGATGATCCGCCTGGCCTCGCCGCTGGTGGCTACGCTGCGCGAGCTGCTGGAAATGCGCTACCTGTGGCGCGAACCGGTGCGCATGGACAACGCCCGCCTGGTGGCGGTGTTGGGCGAAGAGCCGCACACACCGCTGGATGTAGCGGTTAAAAATACGCTGGTGGGGATGGGGTGCCTGCCGGCGGCGGCCGCTTGATCCGCTGCGCTCAGGCGCCAGCGATTACCTGCATGGCGAGCTGTTCACTGCGGAAGGCCGTGGGCGTCAAGCCGGTCTCTGCCTTGAACGCCCGGTTGAACGGCCCCAGCGACTGAAAGCCAGCATCCATGGCGATGGTGAGGATGGGTACTTCGGCTTGTGCGGTGTCGGCCAGTGCCTGGCGGGCATCGGCAATACGGTAGCTGTTCACGAAGGCGTTGAAGTTGCGCCAGCCCAGCCCTTGGTTGATGAGCTGGCGCAGCTTGTATTCGGGTAGCTGCATGTGCTGCGCAACGGTGGCGATGGTCAGATACCGTCTTGAAGGTCAAGCCTCGGCATCGCCATTTCTGCATTGAATGGCATGCCTGAGCGCACCACCCCAAAGATCAGATGTGCCAGCTTGCGCATGGCCGCGCCAACCACGGCCTTGGGCGCCAAGCCGTTGGCGCGCAGTCGTTCGCCGAATGCCTGCAAAGCAGGATTGTGGCGCAGCGCCACCAGCGCCGGCATGTAGAGTGCGGTGCGCGCACTGCGGTGACCGGCACGGCTGAGCATGGTCCGGCCTCTCACCGAACTGCCCGATTGCCGTTGCCGGGGCGAGACGCCCAGCCAGGCGGCCAGCGCTTTGGCGGATTCGAAACGGCGCACGTCGCCCACATAGGCCAGCATCTTGGCGGCAGTGGTGTTGCCAATGCCGGGAATGCTGGTCATCAGCATGGCATCGCGCTTCAAACCGGGGTGATGATCCAGATGGTCGTCGATGTCTTGTGCGATGCGGGCGATCTCTTGCGCCAGCCAGTCCAGATGATGCTGGATCGAATCGACCAGCGCCGCTTGCTGCATGGCCAAGGCGGCTTCCTGGCGGTTCTTCTCCTGCTGCTGGATGTCTTTGAGCGCCTGCAGCCGATCCACCCAGGCGCGCAAGGTGCGGTATTCCGCAGGCGGTGGCGTCCAGCATTCGGGCTGCATGACACTGCAAAAGCGCGCCAGCAGCGCGGCATCGACCGAATCGGTCTTGTTCCGGCTCAGCTCGCTTTGCGCAAAGCCCTTGATGCGTGCCGGGTTGACGATACTGACCGGCCAGCCCCGATCGGCCAGCGCCGTCGCAACCGTTTCCGAATAGGGACCGGTGGCTTCCATGCACAGATGGCTGTTGGTCGGCGTGGCATCGCGGTCCAGCAACCACTGCTGCAACTGCTGGTGGCCCTCCCGCGTATTGGGCACCACCTTGGACTTGTATTTGCCGTTGACCAGCAAAGCCAGATCCAGCTTGAGTTTGGCGACATCAATACCGATAAAGCAGCGCAGATCGTTCATCGTTCTTGGCCTTCCTCGTATGCGAGCTTGGCGCGCGTGTATTCCGCTTGGCGCTGGCTCAGGTTACCGTTCGGACTGAATGAACGAGAAACGGGCAGGTGTGCTTATCTGACCCACAGGCTTGTTGAGCGTACTCAATGGCCTAAAGTCTTGCCAGCATCATTCTGCCCGGCCTGCTCTGGCACCATGGTAGCTGTGTCGGGGCTGGCTGTATCAAGATACGAGGTCTT
>NZ_FWXD01000024.1 GCF_900176275.1 Andreprevotia lacus DSM 23236
ACACCGAAGCCGACCGCAACACCGGCTCCGACCGCTACCCCGGCGCCGACCAATGTGCCGACTGCTACACCGAAGCCGACTGCTACACCGGTCCCGGGCACCCCGACCGCGACCCCGGTTCCGTCGGCAGGCGGCAAGGAAGTCGGTTCCTACTTCGCTCAGTGGGGCATCTACGGCCGCAACTACCAGGTAAAGGCCATCCAGACCAGCGGCTCCGCGGCCAAGATGACCTTCCTGAACTACGCCTTCGGTAACGTCTACCAGAAGAACGGCGGCTACGAATGCGACATCCAGTACCGTACCGAATCGGGCAATGGTGACGGTGGCGATCCGTTTGCCGACTACAGCAAATCGTTCGATGCCGCTTCGTCGGTTGACGGCGTGGCTGACAAGTGGGACGACGCACTGCGCGGCAACTTCGGCCAGATCAAGCGCCTGAAGGCCCTCAACCCCAACCTGAAGGTGTACATCTCGGTCGGCGGCTGGTCGTGGTCCAAGTGGTTCTCGGCCGCATCCGCGACCGACGCCCTGCGCAAGCAACTGGTCTCCTCGTGCATCAACACCTACATCAAGGGCAACCTGCCGGTGTATGACGGTGCAGGTGGTACGGGTGCCGCTGCCGGCGTATTCGACGGCATCGACATCGACTGGGAATTCCCGGGCGTACAAGGCTTCGGCTACAACACCGTCTCGGCGGCCGACAAGCAGAACTACACCCTGCTGCTGAAGGAATTCCGCACCCAGCTGGATGCAGTCACTGCCACCACCGGCAAGAAGTACGGCCTGACCGTCGCGATCAGCGCGGGCAAGGACAAGATCGACATGACCGAGCCGGCTGCCTACAGCCAGTACCTCGATCACATCAACATCATGTCCTATGACTTCCATGGCGGCTGGGAAGCCACGGGTCCGACCGACTTCCACAGCAACCTGTACGCCGATCCGGCCAGCCCGAACTACAACGACCCGAAGACCGGTCAACCGGGCCTGGGCGCCACCTACAACATCGACAGCGCAGTGAAGAACCTGATCGCTGCCGGTGCACCGGCTGGCAAGCTGATCGTGGGTGTACCGTTCTACGGTCGTGGCTGGACGGGTGTGACCAACGCCAACAACGGTCTGTACCAACCGGCCGCCAAGGCAGCCACCGGTACCTACGAAGCGGGCATCGAAGACTACAAGGTGCTGAAGAACGCAGCGGGTACGGTGTACACCAACGCGATCACCAAGCAATCGTGGAAGTTCGATGGCAGCACGTTCTGGTCGTATGACACGCCGGCGGACATTGCCACCAAGGTGAGCTATGTGAAGTCGAGTGGTCTGGGTGGCGTGTTCAGCTGGGAGCTGGATGGTGATGACACCGCTGGTACCCTGATGAGCGCAATGAGTGCAGTTCGCCAGTAAACCGGCGAGCATCACAGAATAACTAAGCGCGGTAAGTTGAGCCCTCCTGGCAACAGGAGGGCTTTTTTCTTTGTGTGCGTCTCGCCGGGGTGTGCGTTGCGGCTGTTCAGGGGCGCAGGCGTGCCCGAGTACCGGCCGTGCCGCCGGTGGCCGCTATGGCCGGGCTGCTGCGTGGTTCTGGGGGCTTGCCGGTCTGCTTGGGGTAGCGACCCACCCAGCCGGCATCCCGTTGCTGTGAGCATGGTCTGCCGCGCAGGTCTTTGGTGTGCGCCACTCCTGCAAATCAATCCATCGGGCGTGGGCAGGGCCCCAGGGCAAGCGAGGAAGGGGCGTCTTAGAAGGGGGGGAATTGCTGGCCGGATGCGCGATTTTGCATAAACCGGCAAATACGCAGTGCGGTGGTGGCGGTAAACCGACAATGTGCCCGGCGGCGCGCTGCAGTACCGCCGGGAAAGTGCTGCAGAGGGCCTAATTGCGGCGGCGCAACACGGTGCTTGGTGCCATGCCGAAGTGCTGGGTAAAGCGGCGCGAGAAACTGGCGATTTCCTCGTAACCGATCGCGGAGGCAACCTCGCCCACGCTGCCTATGCCGGCTTGCAGCATTTCCATGGCGCGGTTCATGCGGTGCGACAGCAGCATCTGCTGCGGCGATACGCCCAGATAGCGCACGCACAGGCGCTGGAAGTGCGCGACGCTGACGCCAAACTCGGCCGCCAGCGCATCGACGCGCCACGGGCGGGCCGGGTACAGCAGCACCGGGCCGAACAGCCGTTGCAGGCGCAGCGCGATGTCGCTGGTCTGCGGCTCGGTATTGAGTTCGCGCTGCAAGAGCTGCATCACCAGCGTCAATGCCGGCGTGGCAAAGGATTGGTCGAACTCGGACAGCCATGCTTCCTCGCACAGTGTCAGCACGGCCGGATAAAGGCTGGCGGGGCTGCGGGCGGGGCGGATCAGTGGCTCCTCGCGCTGCAGGCTGCTCCAGCGTGGGCAGTCGTTGAGCAGGAACCATACCAGTCGCCAGTTCGGGCCCGTCAGTTCGAAGCCGGCGCGCTGCCCGGCGGGCAGGATGGCGAAATGGCCTGCCGGTAGTGGTTGTGCGGTTTCACCGTTAGTGATCTGGCCCTCACCCTCCAGCGCGAACAGTACGACATGGAACGGTGCGCCGGTGCGCTCGACATGGAACATGTCGTGGGCATCGGTAATACCGGCCAGCAAGACGTCGTAATCGTTCAGCGCCCGCAGGTAGGGTTTATAGAAGACCCGCGCGCCCACGCTTTGCTGGATCGTGGTTGGCGAGACTTCAAAGTATTCATGGAATGGGGTGGTCATTGCGTGATTTGAACAAACCAAAGTCGTATTCAGACATTCTAGCTACCCACGCAAGCCTGTATCTTTCGGGGTGTCGTGCGAAAGCATGTATTTGCCTTCGTGGTATTTCGACAAGGATCAACAGGCTCGGCGGGGTGTGGACTACCCAGCCTTACGTCGTTGGTTCTCCTTCTTCATCATCTTGATGGCCGGACTCTTGTCCGGCTATTTTTTTGCCTGCGCACCCGGCCGGATGTGGTGCTCGGCGATCTTCTCCAAGCCGCAGTGTGCACGGAAATCGCGCATCGTGCGATAGCACTGTGGTGCATCTCTCTCTGGCATATGGTGCACGGTCAACTGGTTTTGTCTAAATCGCGCACAACTGTAATAAATTAGAATTTTCTCAATTAAATCAACGGGAAATATCTTTGACATTTCCCGGCCAAACACCGCAATATGGACGCGCAGGCCAGCATAGGCACTAAAAGCAATGCCACAGAGGCATTGCGCTGCGGGCGGGCGCATTCAGCCTGCTGACGAAGGCGCGCAAATCACCGGGAAATATCCTGCGGTTCGCACCTTCCAAGCCACCAGAGGAAAAAAAGCAGTGCCGGCAAGGCCGGCGGATGACGTCAGCAGTGTGTGACGGCATGCGCGCGACCATGGCCGCGTGTTGCGCAGTAACCGGCATGGCGCACAGCCAGCCGTCCCTACAAGAAGGAATGGAGAAGAGTACGATGAAAAGCTCGCGTCTCACGCGACTGCTGACGGCCATGTTCATGGCTGGCAGCGTGATCGCCGCATTCGCTGCCCCTGCGTGGCAGGAAGGCAACACCTATACCGCCGGTACCGTGGTGACCTACAACGGTCACGACTATCAGGCTCTGGTCACCCACACCGCTTATGTCGGCGCAGGCTGGAACCCGTCCAGCACCCCGACGCTGTGGAAGGACCTGGGCGTGACCACCGGCACGACCACCCCGACACCGACCACGGCACCGACCGTGACCCCGACCAGCAAGCCGGTCACCCCCACACCGACCGTCACCAATACCCCGACACCGGTTGTCACCAGCACCCCGACCCCGGCCACCGGTTCGTGTACCGCTCCCGCCTGGAGCAGCAGCACTGCCTATAACGGCGGCGCGCAAGTGAGCTACAACGGCCACACCTACTCCGCCAAGTGGTGGACACAGGGCAATGTGCCGTCCAGCAGCACCGGCGATGGCCAACCCTGGAATGACGTTGGCGTGTGCAGCGGTGGCAACAACACGCCGGTGCCGACCGTGACCCCGACACCGACCAAGGTCGTGACCCCGACCCCGGTGGTTACCAGCACACCGACCCCGGTCGTGACCGTGACCCCGACGCCGGTAGTGACCCCGACCGTCACCCCGACCCCGGGCCCGACCCCGACACCGGGTCGCAAGCAACTGGTGGGCTATCTGCACGCCAGCTTTGCCAATGGCTCCGGCTATATCCGCATGGCCGACATCTCGGATGACTGGGATGTGATCAACCTGTCGTTCGCCGAGCCGGATTCGCCGACCAACGCGCTGCTGCACTTCAACCGCTGCTCGGTTGCCGAGTGCCCGAACGTTGAAAGCGATGCCGACTTCCTGGCCGGCATCAAGGCCAAGCAAGCCAAGGGCAAGAAGGTACTGATTTCGATCGGTGGCCAGAACGGTGAAATCCAGCTCACCACGACCGCTGCGCGCGACAACTTCGTGAATTCGATCTCGGCCATCATCGACAAGTGGAATCTCGATGGTCTGGATATCGACTTCGAAGGTCACTCGTTGCAACTGAACCCGGGCGACAACAACGTTGCCGCACCGACCACCCCGGTCATCGTCAACCTGATCTCGGCACTGAAGACGCTGAAGGCCAAGTATGGCAGCAAGTTCATGCTGACCATGGCGCCGGAAACCTTCTTCGTCCAGCTGGGTTACCAGTTCTACGGTGGCAACTGCTCGGGTTGCGATACCCGCGCGGGCGCTTACCTGCCGGTGATCTACGCCATGAAGGATGACCTGAGCTGGCTGCAGGTGCAGGACTACAACTCGGGCCCGATCACCGGCCTGGACAATGCCTACCACACCATGGGCAGTGCTGATTTCCATGTCGCGATGACCGACATGACCCTCAGCGGCTTCAAGGTGGCCGGCAACGGCTTTGCCTTCCCGGCGCTGCGTCCGGATCAGATCATGATCGGCATTCCGGCCAACGCCAATGCAGGTAACGGCTACATCACCCCGACGGAAATGACCACGGCGCTCAATTGCCTGACCAAGGGCACCAATTGCGGCACCTACAAGCCGGCCAAGACCTATCCGGGTCTGGGTGGTTTGATGACCTGGTCGATCAACTGGGACAAGTACACCAACTACGAGTTCTCCAAGAGCTACCGCGCGTACTTTGGCCAGTAACCGTCCCTGAAAGCAGCCCCCGCCCGGAATGGCCGGGGGCTGTTTGCATGACCCCATAAAACCGATAACGCTGTCGCAGCGCACTGGCTGCTGCGCGACAGCAGGAGTACGGACATGAATACACGCAATATCCGCCCGCTCAAGGGCTGGCTGCTGGCCATCGCCATGGCCGGCGCCGTCATGGCTGCCCACGCAGCACCGGCCTGGCAGGAAGGCAACACCTACAGCGCCGGCACCGTGGTGAGCTACAACGGCCACGATTATCAGGCACTGGTCACTCATACCGCCTATGTGGGCGCAGGCTGGAACCCGGCCTCGACCCCGACGCTGTGGAAAGACCTTGGCGTGACCACCGGCGCTACGCCGACGCCCGCCCCTACCGCCACGCCGGCACCGACTGCAACACCGAAGCCGACGGCTACCCCGGCCCCGACCGCTACGCCGGTACCGAGCAGCACACCGACTGCCACACCCAAGCCCACCAGCACTCCGGTACCGACCGTCTCCCCGACCCCGACTACCGGTGGCAGCTGCACCGCAGCCGCATGGAGCGCCAGCGCTTCCTACAACGGTGGTGCACAGGTCAGCTACAACGGCCGCAATTACACCGCCAAGTGGTGGACCCAAGGCAACGTGCCGTCCAGCAGCACCGGCGACGGCCAGCCGTGGGCCGACAATGGTCCGTGCTCCGGCGGCAATCCCAGCCCGACGCCGGTTGTGACCGCCACACCGACCCCGGTGACCCCGACCGCCACGCCGGTACCGGGCCCGACGCCGACACCGGCGCCGGTCAGCGGTTATCGTTTCGCGCCGTATATCGATGTGAGCGGCAGTGTGGATCTGGCCGGCTGGGCGCAAGCCACTGGCGGCCGTTTCGTTTCGCTGGCCTTCTTCAACTCGGCGGGTGGCTGCAATGGCGGCTGGCCGGGCAGCGAATCCAACCTGATCAGCCAGGCCGCGTCGCTCAAGGCGCTGGGTGGCGGCGTGATCCTGTCGTCCGGCGGCTGGAATGCCAGCGACATCGCGCGCAGCTGCACCGATGCAGCCTCGATTGCCACCGTGTACGAGAACGTGCTGGAGCGCTTCGGTGCCGATCACCTCGATATCGACCCGGAACATGGTGACAGCCAGAACAATCTGGAAGCCGCCATCGTCGACCGTCGCAATGCCGCGCTGAAGATCCTGCAGGATCGCTTCAAGGCCAAGGGCAAGACGGCCTATGTGTCGTTCACGCTCGGCGTGCATCCGGTCAGCGGCTTCGACGCCGAAAACCTCTATGTGCTGCAATCGGCCAAGGCCGCAGGCGTGGAAGTGAACGTCGTCAACCCGATGATCATGGATTACTACGACGGCGTATCGGGCAACCAGATGGGCGCCCGCTCGGTATCGGCGCTGCAGGGCGTGTTTGCGCAGATCAAGAACCTGTGGCCGGGCAAGACCGATGCACAGTACTGGGGCATGCTGTCGGCCACCGCCATGATCGGCCAGAACGACAACCCGAGCGAAGTGTTCACGCTGGCCGATGCCGCCATCGTGCGCGATTTTGCCAAGCAGAACGGCATGGCCCGCCTGGCCTTCTGGTCCATGGGGCGTGACAACGGCAACTGCCCTGGCAACACCACCGCCAACTGGCAATGCAGCGGCATCAGTCAGCAGCAGTGGGACTTCAGCAAGATTTTCGGCGCATTCTGATACGCGTTTTACGTGCGCCAGGCGAGGGCGGTTGACCACCCCGCCAAACTCACGCGGCGAAGTCTGGCCGCGTGATGCGGGCGACTGCCGCAAGGCAGCCGCCCATTCCGAAAATGATGGAGGATGACATGCAACATACCAAGCACCGCGCGTCGTTGATGACACGCGTCCTTGCTGCCGTGGTGATGGCAGGCGGCATCATGGCCGCCCACGCTGCACCTGCGTGGCAAGAAGGCACGACTTACACCGTCGGTACCGTAGTGACCTACAACGGTCATGACTACCAGGCACTGGTTGCCCATACCGCCTATGTGGGCGCCGGCTGGACACCGTCCAGCACGCCGACCCTGTGGAAGGATCTGGGCGTAACCACCGGTACCACACCGACTGCTACACCGACGTCGACACCGGTGCCGACCGTGACGCCGACGACCCCGGTAACCAGCATCCCGCTGCCGACCGTGACCCCGACGACCGTGACCGGCGGTTGCACCGCCGCGGCCTGGAGCAGCAGCACCGCTTATAACGGCGGCGCGCAAGTCAGCTACAACGGCCGCAACTACACCGCCAAGTGGTGGACACAAGGCAATGTGCCGTCGAGCAGCACTGGTGATGGCCAGCCCTGGAACGATGCCGGTCCTTGCGCAGGCGGCCCGACCGCTACGCCGAAGCCGACCGTGACCCCGACCCCGGAAATCCCGCCGGTCACCCCGACGCCGACCATCAAGCCGACAGTCACCCCGATCCCGTCTGTCACGCCGACACCGACCAACAAGCCGACCGTGACCCCGACGCCGACCGCTACGCCGACGCCGGTTGTCACCCCGACACCGACCACAGTGCCACCGACCACCGTACCGGGCACGGGCACACTGCCCAAGCACGCGCTGGTGGGCTACTGGCACAACTTCACCAATCCGGCCGGTGACACTTTCCCGGTGTCGCAAATCTCCGATGATTGGGATGTGATCGTCATTGCGTTTGCCGACAACGCCGGCAACGGCAATGTCGCCTTCAACCTCGACAGCCATGCCGGCAGTGAAGCGCAGTTCATCGCCGACGTCGCCGCCAAGAAGGCCAAGGGCAAGAAGGTCGTGCTGTCGCTGGGTGGCCAGGATGGTTCCATCACGCTGAACACCGCGTCCGATGTGACCAACTTCGTCAACAGCCTGTACGGCATCCTGACCAAGTATGGCTTCGACGGTATCGACCTTGATCTGGAGAGCGGCAGCGGCGTATCGAGCGGCGCACCGATCATCAACAACCTGATCACCGGCGTGAAGCAGCTGAAGGCCAAGATCGGCCCGAGCTTCTACCTGTCGATGGCGCCTGAGCACCCGTATGTCCAGGGCGGCTATATCTCGTACGGCAGCATCTGGGGCGCCTATCTGCCCATCATCGATGGCCTGCGTGATGACCTGAGCATCCTGCACGTGCAGTACTACAACAACGGCGGCTTCACCTACACCAACGGTGCCATGGTGAATGAAGGCACCGTGGATGCACTGGTCGGTGGCAGCCTGATGCTGATCGAAGGTTTCAAGGTCAACTACGGCACCGGCTGGGAATTCAAGGGCCTGCGTCCTGACCAGGTGGCATTCGGTGTGCCGTCGGGTAGCCAGTCGGCTGGCCGTGGCTTCGTGACCGCGCAAGTCGTGTCTGATTCGCTCAACTGCCTGACCAAGCTGCAAGGTTGCGGCTCGATCAAGCCGGCCAAGGCTTATCCGGACTACCGTGGCGTGATGACCTGGTCGATCAACTGGGACAAGCACGACGGTTACAACTTCTCCAAGCCGGCTGCTGCCGCGCTGAAGACACTGCCGTAAGCAGTATCAAGCTGTATCGGGAGCGGGCCGCTTTGGCGGTCCGCTGTCAGGAACCGGGGCATACGCCCCGGTTTTTTATTGCCTGTCTTTCGGAGGCGGAAAGCATTTGCTGCCGACCAACCACCGTTTATCGGCATTCATCGGGACACGGTGTCAGCGGTAACAATTTTTTATGTAGCCGGTTGTTTTTTACTACACCTTGTCTGTAAGATCGCCACACGGTTCCCCCGCATGAGCGGGGCGGGCCGAAGCGAACCGGGACTTGATCCTGGCCAAGAAGGGCCGGCTCCGTGGCAACGGCGCCGGCTTAAAAAGAATCCTGATGGAGGATGACCATGCAAAATCGTAAACGCGTTAGCGCGCGTATGACGGGCCTGCTTGCTGCCGTGATGCTGGCCGGTTCGATTACCGCTTATGCCGCCTACCCGACCTGGGCCGAAGGCAATACCTATAGCGCAGGCACCGTTGTTTACTACAACGGCCATGACTACAAGGCCGTGGTCACCCATACCGCTTATGTGGGCGCAGGCTGGAACCCGGCTTCGACCCCGACGCTGTGGCAAGACCTGGGCGTAGACACTGGCAGCGCCACACCGACTCCGGCGCCGACTGCCGCTCCGACTGCAACACCGAAGCCGACAACAACGCCGGCCCCGACCGTGACCCCGGCGCCGACCAGCACGCCGACCGCTACACCGAAACCGACCAGCACCCCGGTGCCGACCGCGACGCCGACGCCGGTTGCTGGCGGCTGCACTGCTGCTGCATGGAACACCGGCACCGCTTATAACGGTGGCGCACAAGTGAGCTACAACGGCCACACCTACACTGCCAAGTGGTGGACACAGGGCAATATCCCGTCGTCCAGCACCGGTGACGGCCAACCGTGGACCGATAACGGCGTCTGCGGCCCGACCCCGACACCTGGCCCGGCCACACCGACCCCGGTTGCTACCGCAACACCGAAGCCGACTGCTACGCCGGTGCCGACGGCTACACCGCTGCCGACCGCTACACCGGTTCCGGGTGTCTCCCCGACACCGGCACCGACCGGCGTACCGGTTACCGGCCTGCCCAAGCACGTGGTGGAAGGCTACTGGCACAACTTCGACAACGGCACTGGCACCATCCGCATCAAGGATGTGCCGGACCAATACGACATCATCAACGTGTCGTTCGCTGAAGGCGACCAGTCGGCTGCAGCCGGCACCGCCGTGTTCGTGCTGGACAAGGCATTCAACGAAGCGGACTTCATTGCCGACATCAAGGCCAAGCAGGCTGCCGGCAAGAAGGTGCAGATTTCGCTGGGCGGCGCCAACGGCGTGATCGTGCTGGGCACGACTGCCGCGCGCGATACCTTCGTCAAGACCATGGGCGACATCATTGCCAAGTATGGCTTTGACGGTATCGACCTCGACATCGAAAACAACCTGTCGATGGGAGCCAACGAAGACTTCCGCAACCCGACTACCCCGCAGATCGTCAACCTGATCGCCGCTACCAAGGCACTGAAGGCCCGCTTCGGCGCGAACTTCATGATCACCATGGCGCCGGAAGTGGCATATGTACAAGGTGGCTATGGCGTTGCCGGCGGCATCTGGGGTGCTTACCTGCCGATCATCTACGGCCTGAAAGACGACCTGACCATCCTGCACGTGCAGCTCTACAACACCGGCAGCATTACCGGTGCGGATGAGAAGAACTACACCCAGGGTACGGTTGACTTCGCTGTGGCGATGTCCGACATGCTGCTGAAGGGCTTCAACGTGAACCGTGACCCGAGCAAGCCGTTCCCGGCACTGCGCCCGGATCAGGTCAGCCTGGGCCTGCCGGCCACCAGCGGTGCCGCACCGTCGGGCGGTTACCTGAACAACGCCGGTGTACAGCAAGCGCTGGATTGCCTGATGAAGGGCACCAACTGCGCCAGCTTCAAGCCGAGCGCATCGTACCCGGGCTTCCGCGGTGTGATGACCTGGTCGGTGAACTGGGACAAGACCAACAGCTATCAATTCGCGACTGGCCACAAGGCTTACCTGAACCAGTACCCGAACTAAGGCGTAATGCCTGATTGAAGGGCGCCCCATGTGGGCGCCCTTTTTTATTGCCGTGATCCGGGGCGTGTATCGATTCCGACAAATGGGTATGTGAGCGTCATCTTATGCAGATAGAATGTGCCCGCCCCCGGCTTGCAGGCTGGCCAGGCAGGGCGTCAAACAATAACGATATCCATCAAGAAGGACACTCATGAAACCCCACGTACCGAAGATAGTCGGCGCGCTGGCCTGCCTGTGCCTGATGGCACCGGCGCTGGCCGAGCCCGTGCTGTTGCTGCAACTTGAGCGTGATCAGAACGGCATTCATCTGGTCAGCCAGGAAGTGCGCGACATCGCCTACAAACCGTCGCGCAGCGCGCAGAAAGACGCCGCGCAAGGCCGCGTGCACAAGGCGCGTGCCGGCTGGCTGGCGCAGATCGTGCGTGCCGACGGCAGCATCGAACGCGAGGTCGAGCTTGAAGACCCGCTGGCCATCCGGGGTGAGTTTGCTGCCAGCCAGCCGGGCCGCGACAGCCATAACGATCGCGTCGATCAAAGCCGCAGCAGCGGCCAGTTTACCGTGCAGGTGCCGGTATCGAGTGGTGACGTGAGCGTGCGCATCATCGAGCGCAAGGTTGCGCAACACGCCGCCGCCAAGGCGCGCCGCATGGCATCGGCAGCAGATGATGCCGGCAACGCGGACAGCGATGGCGATGACATCAAGGGTGAATTCAAGGTGAAGGGGGGCAAGCGATGAACAAGCCGCTGCTGCTGCCCCTGCTGTTTGCCGCCGCCATGGCGCAGGCCGCCACGCCGACGCTGGTCGAATACCAGGTGAACGGCCCGCGCGACAAGCGCGTCAACATCCTCTTCCTGGCCGAAGGCTATGTGGCCGGCCAGGAGGCGCAATTCCAGGCCGACATGGCCAAGTTCAATACCGCGCTGATGGATGCGCCGTGGTCGAGCTACACCAGGTACTTCAATACCTATGGCGTATTCGTGGCCTCGAATGCGCAAGGAGCGTCCAAAGAAGACGGCAGCACCGTCAAGGACACCTATTTCAACTGCAGCTATTACACCTCCAACATCGACCGGCTGCTGGCATGCAATACCAGCAAGACCACGGCGATCAAGAACCAGTACCTGCCCGAAGCCGACATCGTGATGGTGATCGTCAACAGCAGCAAATACGGTGGTTCGGGCGGCAGCATTGCCGTCGCCAACCGGCTGGATCCGGAAATCGTCGCGCATGAAGTCGGCCACAGCTTTGCCAAGCTGGCTGATGAATACGAATATGCTGGTGGTACACCGCACGAAGCGCCCAACGCCACCGCCATCATCTCGCCGCGCACCAGCCTGAAGTGGAATTACTGGGTGGATGGCAGCACACCGATCGCCACGCCGGAGACCTCGACCTATGGCAGCGTCGTCGGTGCATTTGAAGGTGCTGTGTATAGCGCCAGCGGCTGGTGGCGGCCCACGCAGAACAGTCGCATGCGCAACAACGGCATTCCGCTCGGCCCGGTGAACTCCGAACAATTCGTACTGGCCATGTATGACCATGTATCGCCGCTGGACGGCTACAGCCCGGCAGCGGGCACCGTCGCCTGGCAAGGCCCGGGCACCCTCAGCGTGGCCCCCAAGCAGCCCGATGGTTTTGATCTGGCGGTGGAGTGGTGGGTCAACGGCGTAAAGACCGCCGAAACCGGCAAGAGCTTCAACGGCAGCAACCTGCCGCTGACCGGCTCGGCCACCGTAATGGCCAAGGTCATCGACCGTGGCAGCTGGGTGCGCCAAGACCCCAAGGGCCTGCTGGATGATAGCGTGAGCTGGACGGTGACACGCAGCGCCACTCCCACGCCAACACCGACCATGGCGCCAACCAGCACCCCGGTGCCGACAGCCACGCCCAAGCCGACCGTGGTACCGACCAGTACACCGGTCCCTACCGCTACACCCAGGCCAACCGTAGCACCGACCAGCACGCCGGTACCTACGGCCACACCGAAGCCGACCGTGGCTCCGACCAGCACGCCGGTGCCGACGGCGACGCCCAAGCCGACCGTAGCTCCGACCAGCACGCCGGTGCCGACGGCTACGCCGAAGCCGACCGTAGCGCCAACCAGCACACCGGTGCCGACTGCCACCCCCAAGCCCACGGCGGTGCCGACCGTAACACCGACGCCGGTAGCAGCGTGCCCGGCCGCATGGGATGCCGGTGCCATTTATGTGGGCGGCAATCAGGTCAGCTATCAGGGCAAGCGTTACCAGGCCAAGTGGTGGACACGTGGCGATAATCCGTCGCTGTCCGGCCAGTGGGATGTCTGGCAGAACCTGGGCAACTGCCCTTGATGGATTGTGGCTGACCAGTGACCTCGCTGGTGAACCATGCAGTGCAAAGAACCCGGCTCAGGCCGGGTTTTTTGCGGGTGATTGCGCGAGCTGTCACCTGCGCATCGTTGTAAATACAACACGGTATGCGTGCTTACCCGCGTGCGCCGTCGTGGCTTTGCATGTTCAGGTTTTGTAAGCCTGTGGCCCGTTTCACAGCTGCTTATTCATGCCGTTTCTGCGCCGTCATGGTGCATTGCATCGCGGCTACAAGCCAACTCCCGCCTCATGACACCGACATTGCGCATGCCCGGGGTCATTACGCTTCATCCGCTCACCCTCCTGATTGCCGTTTTGTTTCTGTAATAAAGCGCGGCAATCAGGCAGGAATGGGCAGCGTATTGATTACCAGCTTACCGTAAATGAAAATACGCTAATATTTTCAAATAAAAACATTGAAAATCAGTGGCTTGTATTTGATTTGCACGCATTGACAACGGTGCTGGTTTAACTACGATGGCCCAGTTTGCGCTTGGTGCAGTACGGGTCGGCGACCGTTTGCATTTCCATCAAAAGTCCCGGCGCAGGCCCAGACCGGCTGCAAATGACGATTGCCCAAAGTGGCATTCATTCATCTGGTTTATAAGAAGAAGGATAGGAAGAGATGGCAAACAAGAAACGGTGGGCCGGGCTATTGCTCGCGCTCATGACGGCGGCTGTCGTTTACGCCGCGCCTGCCTGGCAGGAAGGCAGCACCTATACCAGCGGTACCGTGGTCAGCTACAACGGCCATGATTACAAGGCACTGGTAACCCACACCGCTTATGTCGGTGCCGGCTGGAACCCCTCGTCGACGCCGACGCTGTGGCAGGATCTGGGCCCGTCGAACAACGTCACACCGACCCCGGTCGTGACTGCGACGCCAACACCGACCGTTACGCCGACTCCCAAGCCGGTCACACCGACCCCGGTCGTCACACCGACGCCGGTTGTTACCCCGACCACCAAGCCCGTCACCCCGACCCCAGTGGTTACACCGACCACTACGCCGACGACCACACCCACCACCACCCCAACAGTCACGCCGACCCCGACTACCGGCTGCACCGCTTGGGCGCCGGGCCTGGCTGTGACCGCAGGTTTGAACGTCAGCTACAACGGCGTAGGCTATACCGCGCGTGCCGCACACACCGCACTGGCCGGCTGGGAGCCGCCCAATGTACCGGCGCTGTGGCAACCGGGTGGCCCGTGTGGCACACCGACACCGGTGCCGACCACCGTGCCGGGCCAGCCAACCCCGACCCCGCTGCCGACCGCCCACTACTGCGCGCCGGACTATCTGGCTACCAAGATCTATGCCAAGGGCGCGCTGGCCGGTTACAACGGCAAGGCCTATCAGGCACTGGTCGATACCTATGCCATTCCGCCTGACAGCACCGTGTACACCAATCAGTGGAAGCTGGTCGGCGTGCCGGATGTCGAGCTGTGCCCGGTCACCATCCCGAACACCATCAACTACGGTACTGCGCAACCGGTGGGTGGCAACACCAATTCGGGCAAGGTGCAGGCCTCCGGCAAGCTGTCGGCTGCACGCATCTCCAATACCGCGTCGACCCTGACCGGCGTGCGCGGCGGCATCAACCCTGCTACCGATCCGGGCGGCAACCATCCGGGCTTCGATTCGGATACCGGTGGTCGTGTGGCCAAGTTGCCGTCGGGCACCTTGCCGCTGCAGTACAACACCTATGACACCGGTGCCGGCCAGGAACGCGTGGCCTATCTGGGTGACTGGGCCATCTATGGCCGCCAGTATGACTTCAGCCGCCTGCCGGTGAAGAACCTGGACCGTCTGGTGTATGGCTTTGCCGGTATCTGCTTCCCGGCGGCCAAGAACACCCAGGAGCCGGGCTTCCCGACCACGGCACCGGCTGCGGTGCTGCGTACCTGCAAGCAGTCCAAGCTGCCGGATGGCGCCATGGCCATGGCCGACTTCGAGGCTGCTTTCCTGCGCACCTTGAATGGCGGCCAGACTGCCAAGATCAGCGGCACCGAGAGCATGTACGACATCGGCAAGGATGATGTCGCTGGCGTGTTCGGCGTGCTGTACAACCTGCGCAAGGCCAACCCCAACCTGCACCTCGATCTGTCGATCGGTGGCTGGACGCTGGGCGAAGGCTTCCCGTGGATGGCGTCCGATACCACCCGTCGCAAGGCCTTCGTGGATTCGGTGGTGAGCTTCCTGCAGCGCTATGACTTCGACGGCATCGACATCGACTGGGAATACCCGGGTACCGATGGCGCAGTCGCCGGCATGGCGCGTCCGGATGATCCGCAAAACTACCTGCAACTGTTGAAGGACCTGCGTGCCGGTCTGGACTGGCTGACGGTGAAGACTGGCAAGAAGTATCGCCTGTCGTCCGCCATCCCGGCCACCAAGGGCCCGCTGGACAAGCTCGACTGGCGCCAGATCAACCAGTACCTCGACCGTCTGTACGTGATGACCTATGACCTGACTGGTGCATGGGAGCGCAATATCAGCCATCACACCCCGCTGTACAACAACCCGAACGCCAATGGTTCTTCCACCGGTGTATCGGCCAGCTGGACGATCGAGTACCTGAACAGCCAGTACGGTGTGCCGTTCAACAAGATGATGATCGGCGTGGCGAATTACCACCGCGCCAAAGCCATCCTGCCGGGCGATATCAAGGAGTACACCAATGGCCTGAAGGGTGATTCGACCTTCGGTGACGTGAACGCCACCGGCGTAGCCAGCATCCTGGCGATTGCCGGCGTGGGTTCGTGGGAAGCCGGCGTGGTCGAAGGTTACGATTTCTACCAGAACTACCTGGATCGTGACCTGAAGCCGCGCAATGGCTACCACCTGTACACCGACAAGGTCACCAATGCCGATTATCTGGTGAACCCGATCGGCCCGGCCGGCTGGTCCTTCATCACTGCCGAAACCCCGCGCACTGCCGGTCTGAAGGCGCAATACGCCAAGGACAAGCAGCTGGCTGGCGTGTTCTTCTGGCAAGTGGAGCAGGATAACGGCTACAACCTGAACGCCGTCAACTACGTGCTGGGCAACAAGGTGCTGAGCGACGTGGCTGACGGCAAGCCGCAAGACCAGATCGCCACCTGCGGCGAGAACGTTACCGCGGCCGAGTGCCAGGCATTGATCGGCGCCATCAAGTAATTCGCCTTATAACGGGCCGCGTTCTCCAGGCATGGTCGGGTCTCACCGGGCCGCTGACCATGCCAGGCCCGCTCTCTCATGCCGGAACGGTTACGCCGTTCCGGCTTTTTTCTGCCTGCGGCTTTGAGGGGGCGGGGGCATGCCGGATAATGGGCAGCTTGTTTCCGCACCTGCCACGCCATGACCGCCATCCACACCGATGCTGCGCTGACCTCCCTCAATACACTGGGCCTGACTGCCTCTGCCGCACGGTTTGCGACGGTGCGCGAGCACGCCGACCTGCTGCAACTGCTGGCCGATGCAACGCTGCGCGCGCAGCTCTGGCATGTGCTCGGTGGCGGCAGCAATCTGGTACTGCCCGAAAGGGTAGAGGGCCTGACCGTGCAAGTGGCCGTGCCCGGCCGCCGGCTGCTGCGCGAGGATGACGACGCGTATTACGTGGCGGCGGGTGGCGGCGAGAACTGGCACGACTTCGTGCAATGGACGCTGGCGCAGGGCTGGGGCGGGCTGGAAAACCTGTCCTTGATCCCCGGCACGGTGGGCGCTGCCCCGATCCAGAACATCGGCGCCTATGGTGTCGAAGTGAAAGACCGGCTGTTTGCGCTGACCGCTTGGTCGCTGCAGGATGGCGCGCCGCGCGTGTTCAGCAATGCCGAATGCGCGTTTGCCTACCGCGACAGCATTTTCAAGCAGGCCGAGGCGGGCCGCTGGCTGATTGCCGAGGTGGTGTTCCGCCTGCCCAAGAATGCGCCGCTGGTCACCGGCTATGGCGATCTGCAGCAGGAAATCGCTGCTCAGGGCTTGCCGCTGTCACATGCCGGCGTGGCACAGGCGGTGATGGCGGTGCGCCGCCGCAAATTGCCCGATCCGGCGCAGATCGGCAATGCCGGCAGTTTCTTCAAAAACCCCATCATTGCCGCCAGCCAGCGCGATGCGCTGCTGCAGCAGTTTCCGCAGCTGGTGTCCTATCCGGCTGGCGAGGGACTGGCCAAGCTGGCTGCCGGCTGGCTGATCGAGCAGGCGGGCTGGAAGGGCCGCCGCTTGGGCCCGGTGGGCATGTACGAGAAACAGGCGCTGGTGCTGGTCAATCACGGTGGGGCTGCGCGTGCCGACGTGGCAGCGCTGACCGCTGCGGTACAGGGTGACGTGGCCGCCCGGTTTGGTGTGCAGCTGGAGGCCGAGCCGGTCTGGTGGTAACGCCGCTGCGCCTGGCGCGACGGTAGCGCTGCTGGCGGGGTCAGTGACGGTTGAGCATTTGCCGTTTGGCTTGCGCATCGGTTTGGGATGCATGCATTCCGCCGCCGCGCGTGCCAGCGGCCAGCATGCCGACCAGCGCGTTGGTTTCGCGCAGCCGTTCGGCCAGCATCAGCGCCAGGTTGTGATACAGCTTGGTCTGCAGCAAGGGAATGCGCACCAGCTGGCTGCGGTCGAACTCCAGCAGGCGCACTTCGGTCAGCGTATCGACACAGGCCGAGCGTGCGCCGAAATCGAGCAGCGCCAGCTCGCCGAAGGTATCGCCGGCAGCGAGCTCGGCCAGTTGCACGGGTGGGTAGACGGCGGTATTGAGCACCCGCAGCGTGCCGGCCAGCACGATATACATGGCGCGGCCGTGTTCGCCCTCGGCGATGATGCGTTCACCGGCAGAGCGGTTTTGTGCGCTGCAATGGCCGACGAACTCGCGCACATCGTCGTCGGAAAAGTCGTGCAACAGCGCTACGCCATTGCGCAATCGGTGCAGCAGGGCATCACTGAGCATGGCGGCAGGCCGGCAGGGGCGATGCTTACGTTATAGCGCGCCGGCTGGCGCTGCCAACAGCCGTTCAGCCGCTGGCAGTCGAAGTTGGTGGCCGGATTATTCAGCCGCTTCCTTCTTGCCGCCAAAAAACTTGCGGATGGCGGCAAAGCCACCGGCAACTGCCAGCAGGATCAGCTTGAATGATTTGACGAAGAAGGCGCCCATGATGGCAAGCAGGCCCAGTTTCTTTGCGCCCACGCCGGCCACCAGTGCGGCCAGACCATACTCGGCAATATGGTCGGTGGACGCGTTGAAGTCCTGATAGCGCTTGCCCTCGTTGAAGTTCAGCGCTGCCAGCATGGCTTTGACTTCGGGTTTTTCCTGTTCCACCGTGTTCATGCCGGTCACGAGGTTCATGCTCACATAACCTTCACGGCCCAGCGCATAGGTGTTGTAGTTGACGCCTTGTTCCTCGCTGGCCGGTGCACCCTTGTTGCGGGTATTGGCCGACCAGACCAGCTGGTGTGCATCGGCGCGGTAGTTCGGTTTTTCCACCCAGCCTAGCACCTCGAATTCCTGGATGCCGCGCTCCTTGCGCATCTTGTTGCCGTCCTCGGTACCTTCCTTGAGGCTGGTCAGCAAATCGTCGGCATTCCAGTCCTTGGCGTCGTCATCCTTGATGTAGCCGGATTTCTCGAAGCTCAGCTCCATGAACCAGCTGGATTTTTCGTTCTCGGGCAGGATGATGCCCAGCAGGTCATCGCTGGATTGATTGCCCATGGCATCCAGCAACTGGGCGGCTTCAGCCTTGGGGACAAAGGTGTAGCCTTGCGGCAGCTTGAGCACGGCCTGATCGATCAGCTTGATGTCGATCGGCCCGTGCTGGGCGGTCTTGGCGGCAGCCTTGTTGGCTTCTTCCTGGGTAACGGCCAGTGCAGGCAGGCTGGCGCAGGCCAGCAGGGCACCGGCCAGCAGGGCGGTAATGCGCTTGTTCATCTCGGGTCCTCGTGGTCGGGCGTCATGGCGCCCGTTCTATTCAGTGAACCCATTCACGAGCTGAATGGGTTCCAGAGGATCGATTGTTCAGCCTTCCTGCTGCCGCGTCAAAAAACCTTACCCTGATATGACGTCTGTTTGCGTCACGTTTACTGCGTCAGCTGTTCCAGCAGCTTGCCATGCACGCCGCCAAAGCCGCCGTTGCTCATCACCAGCACGTGATCGCCAGCGTGTGCTGCTGCGGCAACCGCTGCCACCAGCGCATCCAGATCATCAAAGCTTTGCGCCTTGCCGCCCAGCGGTGCCAGTGCTTCGGCCGGGTTCCAGCCCAGATTGGCGCCGTAACAGAACACCAGGTCGGCATCCTTGAGCGAGCCGGGTAGCGCTTCCTTCATCGTACCCAGCTTCATGGTGTTCGAGCGCGGTTCCAGCACGGCAAGAATGCGCGCCGCGCCGACTTTCTTGCGCAGGCCGGCCACCGTGGTGGCAATGGCGGTCGGGTGGTGGGCAAAGTCGTCATACACCGTCACACCGCCAGCCACGCCCTTGATCTCCATGCGGCGTTTCACGTTGCGGAAGCGCCCCAGTGCGGCAATCGCCGTTGTTGGTGCAACCCCGACATGGCGTGCGGCCGCAATGGCCGCCAGCGCGTTCAATGCGTTGTGCTCGCCCAGCAGTTCCCATTGCAGCCGGCCTTGCGGCTCGCCCTTGAACAGCACGTCGAAGCCGTCGGCATAGTGTGCGCCGACTGACCAGCCGCCCTCGACGCCAAAACGCTCGAATTCGGTCCAGCGGCCGCGCTGCAATACGCGGTCCAGACTCTCCTCGCGGCCGTTGACGACGAGCCGGCCGTTGCCGGGCACGGTGCGCACCAGATGGTGGAACTGCGTTTCAATCGCGGCCAGATCGGCAAAGATGTCGGCGTGGTCGAATTCCAGATTGTTCAGTATGGCGGTGCGCGGCCGGTAGTGGACAAACTTGCTGCGCTTGTCGAAAAACGCGGTGTCGTATTCGTCGGCCTCGATCACGAAGAACGGCGAAGTCGAAGCGGGGTCTTGCGCCGGCTTGCCCGGCATGCGCGCCGAGATGCCGAAGTTCTCCGGCACGCCGCCCACGAGGAAGCCCGGTGCAAGGCCGGCGTCTTCCAGTATCCAGGCCAGCATGGCGCTGGTGGTGGTCTTGCCGTGCGTGCCGGCCACGGCCAGCACCCACTTGTCGGCCAGGATGTGGTCACGCAGCCATTCCGGCCCGCTGGTGTAGGGCAGGCCGCGATTGAGGATTTCTTCCATCAGCGGGTTGCCGCGTTTCATCACGTTGCCGACTACGAAGAGATCGGGCTTGAGCTCAAGCTGACTGGCGTCCCAGCCCTCGATCAGTGCAATGCCCAGTGCTTCCAGTTGCGTGGACATGGGCGGATAGACGCCGGCATCGCAGCCGGTGACGGTGTGGCCTGCCTCGCGGGCCAGTGCGGCAAGGCCGCCCATGAAAGTACCGCAAATGCCAAGAATGTGGATGTGCATGCAAGACCCAAAAACGCTGATAGATGAACGGCTTGTAAAATTGGTGCAACAGTTGGCGAACCACGCCAGCTTGCGTAGAATCGGCCGGTTTCCGAAATACTGACGGACCCCAACCCAGATCATGACGACGACGCAGCCGGTCAATCCGGTCGAAGTGGCCAGAATCGCCCTCAAGCGATTGTCCGAGCGTGGCTTGCCGCCCACGCCGGAGAACTACGCCCAATTCTACAACGCCATCGTCACGATCAAGTCGCCGGAAACCAAAAACAACGCCGAGCTGCAAAACGCGTGGCAGATACTGGTCAAGCTGGATGACGCTGTCAGTGACGCACACGAAACCACGACCGAACTGGTCGAGGCACTGGTGGCCGGCGGTGAGCGCATGAGCGGCAGCCTGGATGCATTGCAGGATGCCAAGCAGGCGCACGAGAGCCGCAGCATGAGTGTGGAAGAGGCGCATACGGCGCTTGAATCGCTGCTCAACGAGCTGATCGATTCCACCAATGACATTCACAGCACGGTATCGACCTCAACCGCCGACCTGCGTTCGATCCGCGATGCGGTCAAGCATATCGAGCAGGACCTCGCGTTCAACCGCAAGATGCTGGAGCAGGATGCGCTGACCGGCGCACTGAACCGCCAGGGCTTCGATCATGTGCTGGCCACCGAGGTCAAGCGCGCGCAACGCCACAACAGCAAGCTGGCGGTGGTGATGTTCGATCTGGATGACTTCAAGCTGATCAATGATCGTCACGGTCATCTGACCGGTGACCAGGTGCTGATCCACGTCACCAATCTGGCCAAGGCCGTGCTGCGTGAATCGGATGTGCTGGTGCGCTATGGCGGCGAGGAATTCCTGCTGCTGCTGCCCGAAACCGATGTGCATGGCGCGCAATACGTGGTGGACCGCCTGCGCACCGTGGCACACCGCACCCCCTTCCTGCACAAGAACCAGCGCATCGACGTCAATTTCTCTACCGGCATTGCCGCGCTCAAGGCCGAGGAAAACGGCCGTGCGCTGGTCCTGCGTGCTGACGAGGCGATGTACCGCGCCAAGCACAGCGGGCGTGGCCGGGTGGAAGTGGCCGAGTAAGCGCTACCGCAAGCCCGGCGCCGCTGAACGCGCTGCCCGCTTGGCCTGCCATCGTCTTTCTGTCAGAACCATCGCCCGTAACGCAGGTAAACCACCTCGGCCCCGGCGTTGTGTTCGGCCGTGTCGGCATTCGAGTAATGCAGCACATGCAGCCCCACCTCCTGCATGCCAAAGCGGTAGCCCATGCCCAGCCGGTCGGCAAACAGCACGCGCGTACCCATATCGTGTTCGTCGTTCCAGTGCTGTGCCGAAACCCATGCCAGCCCGATGCTGGCCTCGACAAAAAACCCCCGCTGTTCCGCCGCATGCCACTGGTAGCGCAGCACCGGCGAAATCGCCGCGTGCCAGACATCGCCACTTGCGGTGCCGATGTAGCCTGCATCGACATCCAGCCTGGACTGCAACTGGCCGCTGTCGCTGTCCAGCCAGTGCCACGGCAGGTTCCAGCCGGCGCTTGCCTGCACTACGTTCGGGGCGCTGCTGCCGGTAGGGCGTGCCAGTTGCCCCACGGCCAGATCCACGTGATCCAGTGCCAGCACGGGGGCGGCAAACAGCACGATCAGCAATGCAAATGGCACCCGCAACTGTCCCATGGCCGGCCCCTGGTCGAGGTAAAAGAACGCTGCTTTCAGCCTAGGCGGAAATCCCGACGTTCCCAAGTGGCAGCTGCACCGTTATTCTTGTCGGGCGCAGGACATTGTGACCTGCCGGAACAGGAGCCCCAGACTGATGCACACCGCCGATTTCGTTGATTGGTTTCGCCAGGCCGCGCCGTATATCCACGCGTTCCGCGGCCGAACCTTCGTGATCGCGCTGGGCGGTGAAGTGGTGCGCGAGGGCAAGTTCGCCACACTGACCCACGACATCAACCTGCTGACCAGCCTCGGGGTAAGGCTGGTAGTGGTGCACGGCGCACGGCCGCAGATCGATGCGCGCATGGCCGAACGGGGCCTGGTGCCCGAGTATCACAAGGGCGTGCGGCTGACCGACCTGTCCACGCTGGAATGCGTGATCCAGGCGGCAGGCCACGTGCGCGTCGAAATCGAATCATGGCTGTCGATGGGGCTGGCGAACTCGCCGATGGCCAATGCCGACATCCGCGTGTCGGCCGGCAACTTCATCACTGCGCAGCCCATGGGCGTGGTCGATGGCATCGACCTGCAATACACCGGCCAGGTGCGCAAGGTCGATACCACGGCCATCAATTACCGGCTGGACGACGGCGAACTGGTGCTGTTGTCCACCATCGGCTATTCGCCTACCGGCGAAGTATTCAACATCACGCTCGAAGACGTGGCCACCAGCGCGGCGATTGCGCTCAAGGCCGACAAGCTGCTGTTTCTGTTCGGCCACGACGGCGTGATCGACCGTGAAGGCCAGCTGCTGACCGAACTGACCGCGCACGAGGCGCAAACCTTTATGGATGCCAATCCGGATGCCAACGAGGACATCCGGCTTTATCTGCCCTGTGCCATTCGTGCGGTGCGGCAGGGCGTGGCGCGGGCGCATCTGATTACCCATCATGTCGATGGCTCGCTGCTGATGGAGTTGTTCACGCGCGACGGTATCGGCACCATGATCTCGCGCGAACCGCTCGAGGCGCTGCGGCAAGCTACCATCGACGATGTGGGCGGCATGCTGGCGCTGATCGAACCGCTGGAAGAGGCCGGCGTGCTGGTCAAGCGCGGCCGCGAGCAGCTGGAGCGCGAAATCAGCCGCTATGCTGTGCTGGAGCACGACAGCAAGATCATCGGCTGCGTGGCGCTGCAGCCGTTTGCCAGCAGTGGCATGGCCGAACTGGCCTGCCTGGTGGTGGACCCGGATTATCGCGACGAAGACAGGGGCGCGCAGTTGCTGCGCCATATCGAGCAACAGGCGCGCAGCATGGGCTTGCGCCAGTTGTTCGCATTGACCACCCGCACCAGCCACTGGTTTGTCGAGCGCGGTTTTGCGCAGGCAACGGTGGATGAATTACCGATTGAAAAAAAGCACCTCTACAATTATCAACGACGCTCCAAGGTGTTTATAAAACCGCTATAAGAACGAAAGGCCGCTGCCAGATGGCGGCCGATCTCGAATAACTGAATGCCCGCGGCGCGGTTGCCGGAAACTGCGCCAGCGGGGCTGTGGGGAGATGCAGCCCGAGCAGGGCTGGCGACTATGCGGTTGAGGATTCCTTCGTTTCTTTTTCCTGCCACCTTGCGGGGCCGCTTGCTGTTGCTTGGCGGCGTGCTGCAGCTGTTGCTGATCGTGCTGCTCACGCTCAATACCGTCCGGCTTTGGCGCGACAGCGCGCGCCACACCATGCAGGTGCGCGTGCAGGAGGTCTCCCGCTTGTTCGGCGCCGCACTCAGCGGGCCGATGAGCAGCAACGACTACGCGCGTGCTGGCGACTTGCTGGATCGTTTGCGCGCGCCCGAAGGTATCGATTACCTGGTGCTGCTGGACGCGCAGGAGCGTGTGATCACCGCGCGTAGCTGGGATGTGGCGCAACAACTGCCGGCGGTGACCGAGCTGCAGGCTGGTCCTTTACCGCCTGTTGCACATGCCGAAGTACGCATCGAGCAGGGAGGGCTGTTGCTGGGCCGCTTGCGCTTTGGCCTGTCGTTGCAGGAGCAGCAGAGTGGGCTGGAGCGGCTGTTGCTGCAAAACTTGCTGTTGTTGCTCGGTGGCAGCCTGCTGCTGCTGCTGTTGCTGGCTACGTTGGGGCTGGCGTTCCGGCGCAGATTGCTTCATTTGATCGGCGAGGTGGAAAGCTCGGCCAGCAAGCGTTTTGAAGCCCTGCCGGAAATCCACGGCGACGATGAAGTTGCCCGGCTTTCGCGCCGCGTGGTGGCCATGGGGCGCAGCATCCGCGAGCAGATCGACGTGCTGGTGCAGAGCGAGCGCAAGTTCCACTCCATTGCCGACTACACGCCCAGCGTGGAATTGTGGCTTAACCCAGAGGGCAAACTGGTCTGGGTCAACACCATGGTTCAGCGGCTGACCGGCTATTCGGTCAATGCCTGCATGCTGCTGGGTGATTTTCCGCTGTCTCTGGCGCTGCCAGAAGAGCGTGCGCGGTTGGCCGATACGCTGCACAAGGGGCTGGCCGAGCACAGTGAAATCCGCGATTTCGAATTCCGTGCGGTGCGCCGCGACGGCAGTTATTTCTGGGCCTCGGTCGACTGGATGCCCATTTACGATGCCGACGAGCACTATCAGGGCTTGCGCCTGAGTCTGCGCGACAATACCGAGCTGAAGGATGATCGCCTGTCGCTGCGCAAGGCCGTGATCGAGCTGCGGCAGATCCAGTCGCTGGGGCAAAGCTATCTGCAGCGCGCCGAGAGCGAGCGCTCGCGCCTGACCGCGCTGCTGTCGGCCATGCGCTTTGGTGTGCTGTTCGTCGATAACGATAACCGCGTGTTGTTCCACAATCCGGCGTTCTCGATGCTGTGGGGCGTATCGGCTACCGCCGTGCTGGCCGGCCGGCCCATCGGTCAAGTGCTGCAGCAAGCGGAAAACCGCCCGGCCATCGGCGATATCATCGGCCATTATCTGGAGGACCATGCGCTGGGCGAGGAGCGCGTCGACTTCGGCGAGCTGACGATGAATGACGGCCGCGTGATCACCCAGCAGTGCTATCAGGTGCTGGACGCGCAGGGCGCAGCCAACGGCAAGATGTGGCTGTATGAGGACGTGACCCAGCAACGCCAACTGGCCGAGCGCATGATCAACCTGGCCGAACGCGATGCGCTGACCGGCCTCTATAACCGCCACCGCTTCCAGCAGGAGCTGGAGCGCATGGTGTCCGAGGCCGACCGGCGCGACGGCACCATGGCGCTGGTGTTCTTCGATCTGGACGAATTCAAGTACGTGAACGACACCTTTGGTCACGGCGTGGGTGACGATCTGCTCAAAAGCATCGGCCGCGAGATCGGCAGCCAGGTGCGCCGGCACGAGGTGCTGTCACGGCTGGGCGGCGACGAATTCGCCATCCTGGTGCCCGATTGCAACGAGTTCGAAGTCAGCAAGCTGGCCGAACGCATCGTGGCCAATATCTCGCAGCTGCAGTTTGCGGTGGACGGTCACGTGCTCAAGCCGTCCAGCTCGGTGGGGGTTGCACTGTTCCCGCAGCATGCCAATACCGCGGCGGAGCTGGTGGCGCATGCCGACTCGGCCATGTATCAAGCCAAGGCCGCCGGCAAATCGACCTGGCGGCTGTACCGCGCCGAGGCCGATCAATCCAAGAGTGCGCTGTCGCGTTTGTCGTGGAAAGACCGTATTCAGGAGGCGCTGGAAAACGAAGGCTTCGAGCTGTACTTCCAGGGTATTTACGACGCCCGCACGCGCGAGCTGGAGCACCTTGAGGCACTGGTACGCATGAAAGACCCGGCCAACCCGGGCAATATGATCATGCCGGGGCATTTCATCCCGGCGGCGGAAAAGACCGGCAAGATCATCGAGCTGGACCGCTGGGTGATCCGCCGCACCATCCAGTTGCTGGCGGAAAAACCACATGCGCCGTCGATTGCGGTGAACGTGTCGGGCCGCTCGTTCGACGAGCCGGGCATGCCGGACTTCATTGCCGGCATGCTGCGCGAATATCAGGTGGACCCGCGCCGCCTGCTGGTGGAGCTGACCGAAACCGCCGCCGTGTCCGACCTGCGCGATGCGCAGCGCTTCATCGACGCCTTGCGTGATACCGGCTGCGTGGTCTGTCTGGACGACTTCGGCAACGGCTTTGCCTCGTTTGCCTACCTCAAGCAACTGAAGGCCGACGTGCTCAAGATCGACGGCTTCTTCATCAAGGATCTGCCCAGCGACCGCGACAGCCAGGTGTTCGTGCGCGGCATGGTCGGCATGGCGCACGACATGGGCAAGACCACCATTGCCGAGTTCGTCGAGGATGAAACCATCCTCAACATGCTGGTCGAGATCGGCGTCGATCTGGTGCAGGGCTACTATCTGGACCGGCCGATGGCTGATCACCCCGGTCTGCGCGCCCCGCAGGAGCACCGGTCTTGAGCGTGTTTAACAACCCGCCCGATGCCGATATCCGCGATTTCCTGATCGCCATGCGCCGCATTGCCGTCGTCGGCCTGTCGCCCAAGCCCGAGCGCGCCAGCTACCGCGTATCGCGCTACATGCAGCAGCGCGGCTATGGCATCGTACCGGTGCGGCCGCTGGTAGCTGAGGTGCTGGGCGAGCCTGCCTGGCCGGACCTGGCCAGCGTGCCGGGCGAGATTGATCTGGTGAACGTCTTCCGCCGCGCCGAAGAGGTCGATGCAGTGGTTGATGCGGCCATTGCCTGTGGCGCCAAAGGGGTGTGGATACAGCTGGGCATCATCAACGAGGCTGCCGCGCTGCGCGCCCGCGCCGCCGGCCTGTTCGTGGTGATGGATGCCTGTCTGATGGTCGAGCACGCGCGCCTGCTGGGAATGTGAAACCGCCGCTGCCGCCTGCATGAATTGGACCGCTGGTTACACGCTGATGAACGCCCCGGGGTTACAATCCGGGGCGTTTTGTTTCGAAAGCCGACCATGACCTTTGATGCGCGCATGCGCTCCAACATCATTGCCCTGTATATCGTCCAGGGTTTGAACCCGCTGATCTCGCTGCTGACTTTTCCTTTCCTCACCAACACATTGGGAGCGGAAGGGTTTGGCGTGCTGATGGCGGCGTTCTATGCCGTGCAATACGGGGTGTTGTTTACCGATTTCGGCTTCAACCTGTCGGCAGTGCGCGAAATCGCGCAGCAGCGCGACAACCCGCAGGCTGTGGCACGGGTGTTCTGGAAGGTCAACGCCGCCAAGACGCTGTTGGCGCTGCTTGCGTGCGCGGTGCTGACGCTGCTGATTGCGTTGATTGGTGACTGGCGCGCGCATGCGCCGGTGTATGGCTTCTCGATGATCTACATCATCAGCTCGGTGTTCTTTCCGCAATGGTATTTCCAGGGTTTCGAGGAATTCCGGCTGGTCTCCTTGCTGACGGTGGTGTCGCGCGTGCTGATGCTGGGCCTTCTGCTCACGCTGGTGCGCGGGCCGGACGATGTTGCACTGGCGGTGGCCCTGCAGGCGGCACCGGCCATGCTGGCCGGCGCGCTGTGGTGGTGCAGTGGCTGGGGTTTGAAACGGCCGGCATGGCACACGCCGAACCGGGTAGAAATGCGCCAGTCGCTGATCGAGAGCTGGCCCTTTTTCCTGTCTGCGATTTCGACCAATCTTTACACCACGTCAACCGGCCTGATCCTGAGCTTTTTCGCTAGCCCCATGCAGATGGGCTTTTATGGGGCGGCTTATCGCTTGGTCTACGTGGTCCAGGGCACCTTGATCGCGCCGCTGGTGCAGGCCACTTATCCACGCATTGCCCAGCATGCGCAGTCCAACCCGCCGGCCGCACTGGCCGTCATCCGCAAGGCGTGGCTGCTGCAGGGCGGCGCTGGCCTGCTCGCGACGGTAGTCCTGATCATCGGGGCGCCGTGGATCGTCCCGCTGCTGGGCAAAAGCATGACCGGTTCGGCTTCAGCCGTGGCCTGGCTGGCGCCGGCCATTCTGCTGGGCGCGCTGTCCTATGTGTATGGCTCGCAAACCCTGCTGCCCTTCGGTCGCGAGCGCTACTACAGCCGCGTGCTGATGCTTGCCGGCCTGCTCAACGTGCTGCTGCTGTTCCTGTTGTTGCCGTCCGCTGCCGAGCCAGCCGTACGCGCCGCGCAGGTGGTCGTGGTGGTCGAGCTCTACATCGTGGTCGCCTTCTGGCTGGGCGCCCGCAAGGTCTACGCAGGGCTGCGCGCATGAGCACGCCGCTGATTTCCTTCGTGCTGCCGTGCTACAACAGCAGCCCGTTTTTGCAGGCTACGCTGGACTCCATTTCCGCGCAGACCGTGACCGATTTCGAGTGCATTGCGCTAGACGATGGCTCGACTGACGATACCGCTGCGATCTTGCGTGCACATGCCGCGCGCGACGCGCGCTTTACCGTCATCAGCCGCGAAAACCGTGGCCTGATCGCCACCCTGAACGAGGGCATCGCCGCCGCACGCGGCGCGTGGATCGCCCGCATGGATGGTGATGACATCGCCCACCCGCTGCGGCTGGAAAAGCAACTGGCCGCGCTGCAGGCGACTGGTGCCGACGTGTGCGGCGTGGGCGTGCGCTTTATCGGCGGCCGCAGCGGCGTGTGGCTGCCGCCTGCCACCGATGCCGCACTCAAGGCCGCGCTGCTGTTCAACCCGCCGTTTGCCCACCCTGGCGTGCTGGCACGGGCCAGCCTGTTCAAACAGCATGGTTACGATCCGCACGCGCGGCATGCCGAGGACTATGCACTGTGGTGCACCCTGGCGCGTGCCGGTGCGCGCTTTACCGCCGTGGCCGAGCCGCTGCTCGACTACCGCATCCACGCCGGCCAGATCACCCAGACCCGCCGCGACGAGATGGCGCATACCGCCCATGGGGTGCGCCTCGACTACGCGCGATTTGTACTGCCGGTGAGCTGGCCTGACGAAGACAAGCAGCGCTTTGTACGCCAGTCCGGCCCCGAGCAGGCGCTGACGCGCAGCGAGTGGCAGGAATTCTGCGGCAGCTTGCAGGAGCTGGTGCGCATCGAGCCGGCACAAGCCCCGGCCTTTTACACCGTCTGGCTGGATGCATTGATCCGCACCCGTGGCGTGACGCCTGGCTTGTGGGGCCAGTTCTGGCGGTTGAGCGAGCAGCTGCCACCCCCCGTCGAGGAGCAGGGAAAATGGCGCCGCCAGCGGCTGCGCGTGCTGCTGGGAGATGGCCTGTATGGCTTGGCCAAACGCTTGCGGGGGCGCGCATGAAGGTGCTGTTCCTGGTGCGCGATCTGGGCCTGGGCGGCGTCGAGCGTTGCGTTGCCCTGGTGGGCGAAGGTCTGGCCGAGCGCGGCATCGAGGTGACCGTGGCGCTGCTCGCCGGTAATCGCAATCTGTGGGCCGGGCGCACTGGCGCGCTGAATATCGTTGATCTGTCCAGCCGCTGGCATGGCCGCAAGCCGTGGACGTGGCTGGCAGGGTGGTGTGCGGTGCGCAAGCTGGCGCGCGGGCACGATGTGGTGATCGCCGCTACCTTTCTGTCGCCGCTCTACATGGCTTATCTGGCCACGCGCGGGCTGGGCAAGCGCGTGCTGGGCTGGGTGCACGGCCCGCTGGCCGAGCTGGATGCCTTCGCACGCATGAACCCGCTGCACCGCCGTGCCTGCCAGTTGGTATACCGCCGCGTGGCCGAGCTGGTGTTCGTATCCCAGCATGCGCTGGGGTCGATGGGGCGCTGGCTGGGCCAGCCGCCCGGCGCGCAATGGCGCGTGCTGCCCAATTTCGTCGATGCCCGTCAGCCTGTACCTGCACCGCAGCAGGGGGATGGCGTGCTGCGCGTACTCTTCGTCGGCCGCATTGCCGAGGAAAAACAACCGCATCTGTGGCTGGATACGCTGGCAGCGCTGAACGCACGCGGCATCCCCGCTGAATTGACCGTGGTGGGCGATGGCCCGCTGCAAGGGTGGCTGGAGCAGGCTGCCAGCGAGCGCGGCCTGCGCGATCAACTGCAGCTGGCCGGCCGGCGCGACAATGTGAGCGACTATCTGGCGCGCGCCGACGTACTGCTGCTGACGTCCAATTTTGAAGGCTGCCCGCTGGTGGTGCTGGAAGCACTGGCGGCTGGTGTGCCGGTGGCCTCGACCGACGCTGGCGGCGTGTACGAACTGTTTGCCGAGCGCCGCGCCGATTTCGTCACCACCGAGGCCAGCGGCGATGCACTGGCCGCGCTGATTGCCGCGCAACAACCGCAGCGTGAAGCACTGCAACGCTGGATGCGCCAGCGTGCGCAACACTATGCCGCCAGCGCCACGCTTGCGCAGTGGCAAACCCTGCTGGAACAGCGATGAACCGTATTGCCCTGTTGATTCCGCATTACAACAACCCGGCCGGGCTGAATGCCTCGCTGGCCTCGATCGGCGCCGATGAAGCGGTCGATGTCTACGTCGTCGATGACGGCAGTACGCGCGTGCCACTGGATGAGGCCGGCGCGCGTGCCGCATTCAAGGCGCGGGGCGAGTTGCATCTGCTGTATCTGCCGCAGAATCGCGGCATCGAACATGCGCTCAATACAGGCCTGCAGGCCATTGTCGACGCCGGCTATGCCTATTGCGCGCGCCTCGATTGCGACGACCGTGTAGCGCCAGACCGCTTTGCGCGCCAGCAGGCGTATCTGGATGCAAACCCGGACGTTGCGCTGCTGGGTAGCGCCGTTACCTTCTTTGATGCCAGCGGTGACCGCTTCACCCTGCACCAGCCGCAAACGCATGCGCAGATCGTGCGGCACATGCATAACGACAACGCCTTTACCCACCCGGCTGTAGCGTTCCGCATCAGCGCGGTGCGCGAAATCGGCCTGTACCCGGTGGATGCCCCGGCGGCAGAGGACTTTGCCTATTTCTGGCGCTTTGTTGCCCGCTACCAGACTGCCAACCAGCCCGAAGTGCTGACCTGGTCGGAGTACAACGACAGCGGCATTTCGCTGTCGCGCCGCCGTCGCCAGCAGTGGAGCCGTTTCCGCATTCTGGCGCGCCATTTTGACTGGTCGCCGCGCTCGCTGCTGCTGCTGGCCAAGCCACTGGTGTGGCTGGTGGTACCGTTTGGCGTGGTGCGCGCGGTGCGCCAGTGGCTGGGCGGGGGCGGCAAGTGGAGCTGAGCGTGCTGGCAGCGGCGCTGCAGCAGCAGGGCTATGCCTGGCTGCGTGACGCTGTACCAGTCGACCAGCTGGCACAGCTGCGTGCGCTCACCGCGGGCCATGCGCCAGCAGCCGGGCAGGGTGGTGTGCGGCATATCGACCGCCTGCTGCCCGAGGTTGCCGCGCTGGCGCGGCATGGCCGGCTGGCAGCACTGATCAGCGGTTTGCTTGGCACGCCAAGCAGCCTGGTGCGCGCCTTGCTGTTCGATAAATCGCCGCAGCAGAACTGGCTGGTGAGCTGGCATCAGGATTTGACCGTGACGGCCGCCGAGTGCTTTGATGCGCCCGGCTGGGGGCCATGGTCGCAAAAGGATGGCGCATGGCATGTGCGCCCGCCGCACGATGTGCTGGCGCAACGGCTCACCTTGCGCGTGCATCTGGATGACGCGGGCGAGGATAACGGCTGCCTGCGTGTGTTGCCCGGCTCGCATCTGGCCGTGGGCGGCGCCGTGCCGGATGGCGAGGCGGTGGAGTGCGTGGCTGCTGCAGGTGATGTGCTGCTGATGTCGCCGCTGCTCTGGCATGCCTCGCGCAAGGCGCTGCAGCCGGCGGCGCGGCGCGTGCTGCATTTTGAATACGCCTGCCACTCGTGCGCTGCGGCGCTGGGCTGGCAGCCCCTGGACGAGAACAATGACTGATCAACCGCTGCCGCGCGTGGTTCTGCTGATTCCGCACTACAACAACCCGCAGGGGCTGGAGCGCTCGCTCGCCTCGATCGGCAAGGACGAGGTGTGCGATGTACTGGTGGTGGATGATGGCAGCAATCGCGCGCCCATCGACCACAATGCCGCCCGCGCGGCATTTGCCGCGCGCGGCATCGTGCGCTTTCTGAACCTGCCGCAGAACCGGGGCATCGAACATGCGCTGAACAGCGGCCTGCAATGGATACAGGCGCGCGGCTACGAGCTGGTGGCACGCCTCGATTGCGGCGACCTCAACGTGCCGGACCGGCTGGCACGCCAGCTCGCCTTCCTCGATGCACACCCGGCGGTAATGCTGGTAGGCGGTGCGGCCAGCATGGTCGACCCGCAGGGGGTTGAGCAATTCGTGTTGCGCCATCCGGCTGCGCAGAGCGCCATCGTCAAGGCCATGCGTGCCAACTCGGCCTTCATTCACCCGACCGTAATGTTCCGCAGCGCGGCGCTGGCGCAGACCGGGTTGTATCCGCTTGATACCCCGGCCGCCGAGGATTACGCGCTGTTCTGGGAGTTCGTGAATCGTTTCGAGACCGCCAACCTGCCCGAGGTATTGATCCGCTACGAGCTGGACCCGACCAGCATTTCACACAGCAAGCGCGACAAGCAGCTGCGCTCGCGCCTCAAGCTGCAGCGCCGTCACAGTGATGGCAGCGCGGCGGCGCTGGCCGGCATTGCACGTACGGCAGCGCTGCTGGCCATGCCATACAAGCTGGTGTTCAAGCTCAAGTCGCGGCTGCGCAAGGAGCGCGCATGAGCCATATCGTGCACGTGGTCGAATCGTTTGGCGCCGGCACGCTGTCCATGGTCAGCGCCATGGCCAATGCGCAGGCGCGCGATGGTCACCAGGTGACCCTGATCCATTCGCTGCGCGAGGAAACGCCGGCCAACTGGTGCGCGCTGTTCGATCCACGCGTAGTCACCGTTGAGCTGCGCATGGGCCGCGCCATCAACCCCGGCAACGACTGGCGCTGCGGTCGGCAACTGGCCACGTTGCTGCGTCAGCAGCAGCCGGATGTGGTGCACCTGCATTCGAGCAAGGCTGGTGCGCTGGGCCGGCTGGTGAAGCTGTTCGTGCGCGGGCCGCGCTATTTTTTCTCGCCACACGGCTTGTCCTTTCTGCAGCGTGCCGAGGGGCGGCTGAAGAACAGCGTGTTCCTGTTGATCGAAAAGCTGCTGGCGCGCGTGCCGGTTACCTTGATTGCCTGCTCGCCGTCCGAGGGGCAGGAAATCCGCAACCATCTGACCTCGCGGGTGCTGGTGGTCGAAAACGCGGTCGATCTGGATGCCATTCCGGCCGCGCCGGGCAATGAGGGCGTGGTGCGCATCGGCACCGTCGGCCGCGTGGCGCTGGCGCGCAATCCCGAGCTGTTTGCCGAGATTGCTACCCTGCTGCGTGGTGAGGGCATCGAGTTCGTCTGGATAGGCGGCGGCGATGCCGATGGCGAAGCGGTACTGCAGGCGGCCGGCGTGCAGCTTAGCGGCTGGGTGGATCGTGCTGCGGCACTGCAGCAGCTCTCTACCCTGGACATCTACATCCAGACCTCGCGCTGGGAGGGGCTGCCGGTGGCGGTGATCGAAGCCATGGCTGCCGGCCTGCCGGTGGTGGCAACCAATGTAGTTGGTAATCGTGATCTGGTGCGCGATGGCGAAAATGGCTACCTTGCGCGCGACGCGGCCGACTTCGTGCAGCGTCTGCAACCGCTGATCGCCGCACGCGAGGCGCGCCGCCAACTGGGCGCGCAAGCGCGCAACTTTGCCCGTGCACACTACGGGCTGGATACCATGATGAGCAAACTCTACGCCGCCTATGGCATTGCGCCGGTGGCACAGGCAGAACCGCATGCTTGAAACCGAACACAATAAATCGCAGTTGCCCGAGCGTGCCAAACCCTGGCTGGCGCTGGGCGATTTTGCCGCGCTGGCGGTGTCCTTTTTGCTGGCGGTGGGGCTGCTGTGGCTGTTTCGCGGCCATCGTTTCGGCAACAGCTTGAATAACTGGTGGCATTGGGAAGGACAGCAACAGGCGGCAGGCTTCGTCGGTCTGGCGCTGATTACCGTCGCCACCTTCTGGTGGCGCGGCCACTACAGCCTGCGCCTGCCGTTCTGGGACGAGTTGCTGGAAATCCTGCGCGCGCTGCTGCTGGCAGCACTGCTCAACGGCATGCTGGTGCTGATCGGCAAGTTCGCCATCTCGCGTTTCCTGTGGCCGATGTCGTGGGGGCTGGCGCTGGTCTTGTTGCCCTGGCTGCGTGGCAGTGTGCGCGGCCTGCTGCTCAAGCTGGGGGTATGGCAATTGCCCACCGTCATCATCGGTGCCAACAGCAACGCGCAGGACGCCTATCGCGCCATGATGAGCGAGCCGCAGCTGGGCTTTACCGTGCAGTCCTTCATCGCCGTGCGCCCTGGTGCCCCGGCTGCATTTGAATTCGGCAAGGCGAGCATTCCGGTGCAAAGCCTGACGCCGGTCACCTTGCTGGACTGGCTGGACCGCAATGGTCGCCCGCATGTGGTGGTTGCGGCCGATCAGGACGAAATGCGTGATATCGGCCTGCAGATCGAGCAACTGTCCTTGCGCTACAAGGATCTGCACGTGATTCCGCCGATTGCCGGCCTGCCGCTGTTCGGCGTGGTGCCGCATCATTTCTTCAGCCACGAAGTGCTGCTGCTGCGCGTGCGCAACAACCTCACCGTCAAGTCGCTGACCATGCTCAAGCGCGCGTTCGACCTGTTCGGCGCCGGCGTGGGCCTGCTGCTGCTGTCGCCGTTGTTTGCCTTCGTGGCGGTACAGATCAAGCGTCAGGGCGGGCCGGGCGCAGTGTTCTTCGGCCATGTGCGCGTGGGCATGAACGGCAAGCCGTTTAAATGCTGGAAGTTCCGCACCATGGTGCACAACAGCCAGGAAGTGCTGGAAAAACTGCTGGCCACCGATCCCGAGGCCCGTGCCGAGTGGGACAAGGACTTCAAGCTGCGCAACGACCCGCGCATCACCCGCATCGGCGCTTTTCTGCGCAAGACCAGCCTCGACGAGATCCCGCAGCTGTGGAATGTGCTGCGCGGCGAAATGAGCCTGGTCGGCCCGCGCCCCATCATCACCGAGGAGCTGGAGCGCTATGGCGACAAGGTGGATTTCTATCTGGAAGCCCGCCCGGGGCTGACCGGGCTGTGGCAAGTCTCCGGCCGCAACGACACCACCTACGACGAGCGCGTGGCGCTGGATGCGTGGTACGTGAAGAACTGGAACCTGTGGTACGACGTGGCCATCGTTTGCAAGACGATACGGACGGTGGTGAAGGGGAGTGGGGCTTACTGACTTTGCCCGTCTTGCCGGGGACGCTGGTTCCGCCCTGCGGGCGGGTCAAGGGAATGTCTCGCCACTCCCTTAACGATCCCTGGCGACCCTGCTAAAGCGCCCCTGCGGGGTACTCTGCGCTGCGCGCCAAAACCGGCGGAAATCGAACTTGCGCTACGCGCTCAAGCATGCGATTTCCGACTGCCCCGGTTTTGGCTGTGCTGCTCGACGCTTTAGAAGGGAGTTGGCCGCAGTGGTGTGCTTGATATCGCGGTAGCAACCGTCCTGAGAACAGCTGGGGCGGGCCACTTCAAACTAACTTCCTCGCCCCATTCACGATCACCAGCACAGCAAAATACAGATACAGCGTCGCCGAGAGTGCGTGGCAGGCCTGGATGAAGCGGCGGCCGAGCAGTTTGCCGCCGTGTGCGGCGGCGTAGCAGACGAAGATGGACCAGGCTAGCCCGCCGGCAAAGAAGCCGCCGAGGAAGACGGCGGCCGATGCGCTGCTGCCGTCGGTGGCCTGCGCGATCAGGCTGCCGCCGACGGCGGCGAACCACAGGATGGCGGAGGGCGAGGCCAGTGCCAGGGTCAGGCCGCGGCCGAATAGGTGGCGCAGTGGCGGAAGCGGGGCGTGGGCGACTTCACCGCCGTGTGCATCGCGCCACGCGTGCAGCGCCATCTTGCCGGCCAGCCACAGCAGCACGCCGCCACCGACGATCCACGTCAGCCATTGCACGGCCACAAATTGCAGCAGCACGCTCATGCCCAGCAGCGACAGGATGGCGTAGGTCAGGTCGCCAAAGCACGAACCCAGCCCCAGCCACAGCGCCGGGCGTGCGCCATGCTTGAGCGCGATGTCTATCATCGCGACGTTGACGATACCGATGTCCAGACACAGCGACAGTGACAGCAAGAACCCGGTGATGAAAATGTCCATGCCGGCATGCTAGCTTTTGTCAGCGGCGTGGCCTATTGCCGCTATCCCCGCTGGCCGTCGCGGCCAACTGCGTCATGCCACGACGGGGCAGCCCCAGCCTTGATAGCGGCCACCGTACCTTGCCGCCAGCTCGCTCAGCGGCAGGGTGATGCTCGATATACTGGCATAGCTCGGGGTATCCACGCGTGAAATCTGCACCTGATACGGCAGCGCCGCATCCTGCTGACTGGTGGTCTGGCGCAGTTGGAACCCCTGCTCTGCCACGGCAGCAACAAAGGCATCCCGCTGCTTGGTGTCGGTAAAGCTGGTCCAGTGATCCACCTCGCGCGCCGCTTGCAGCGCGTCACCGTGTTGCTCCAGCGCCCGGCACACGCGCCGGTCTTCGATCATCAGCCGGTCAGCAGGACCAGGGTAGAGGAACTCGAGATAGGTGGGCCATTCCGGTTCATGGCGCATGCCTTGCTGGTAGTTGTATTCCGGGAAGGACTGCATGGCGACAGCCACGTCGGCACACCATTCTTCTGCACTGGCCAGATAGAAAATGAAATCGCGCCGGCCAGCCGTGGTGCAGCGGCCGACAAAGGCGCTGTCATCCTGCGTGAGGGCGGGAATGAGTGCGTCCTCCAGCTTGTTGAGCGCTTCGTATTCTTCCGGGCCGCACAGACCATCTGCTTGCGGGTGGCGCAACTTCAGGCTCACGAAGGCCATGAACGGCAGCGCGGCATCCGGCGCCGTGGCGATGGCATCAAGGTCGACAAAGATGGACGCTGGCTTGTCGTTGACCAGCAAGCTGTAGAAATCCCAATTGGCGGCCATGGTTTCCAACTCCTCTCAGAACGGGACATGCCCTGACGGGCATTATTCAGCAGCGCAGGGCGCCAGGGACTTTTCTTTTGAATGTGCCCGGTTTTTTGTTGTTTTGCAGCAGTGGGTTTGCCTAGGGCCTGTTAACACTTATTTCACGCTTGCGTTCGGGGTAGTTCGGGATGGAGCGCAAGGCGCAGAACGCGCCGCGGTACGGGTACCGCAAGCGGTTTGCAAGGCAGCGAACCGCCCGAAAAACCCCGAACCCGCAGGGCTGGGCCGCAAAGAGGCCATCTACGGCGTTACGCGCCTTGGCAATAACCGGTTATTGCCTGCGTTGCGTGCCTTGTAGCTGACCTCTTTGCGGCCCAGCGCAAGCGCGAAATAAGTGTTAACAGGCCCTAGCTGCGCCAGAATGCCGGCGTGAACACCACCAGCACCGACACGATTTCCAGCCGGCCCAGCAGCATGGCGGCAGTGCAGATCCAGATTTGCGCATCGTTCAGTACGCTGTAGTTATTGGCGGGGCCGACGATGCCCAGCCCCGGCCCGGCGTTGTTCAGGCAGGCAATGACGGCGGTGAAGGCCGAGAGGAAATCCATGCCGGTAATCAGCAGCAGAAAGGTCAGCACGACGGCGCTGATGAAGTACAGGAAGATGAAGCCGAGCACGGCAAAGATCACCGGGCCGGGTATGCTCACGCCGTTCACGCGCAGCGGGCGCACAGCGTTGGGGTGCAGCAGCGTAGTGAGCTGGCGGCCCGATTCACGCAGCAGGATCAGCGTGCGGATCATCTTGATGCCGCCACCGGTCGAGCCGGAGCAGGCAGTAATCGACGACAGCAGCAACATGGCCAGCGGCACCACCACGGGCCACTGGCCGTAGTCGGTGCTGACAAAGCCACTGCCGGTGGCAATCGACACCAGGTTGAATGCCACGTGGCGCAGGCTGGTGAGGAAGTCCGGATAGGTGCCCCACCATTGCAGATAGAGCGCGCACAGCACGATGCCGCCACCGATCAGGGTGAGCATGGCCTTGAACTCGGTATCGCGCCAGTACACTGACAGCTTGCGCCCCGTAATAGCCAGATAGTGGGTGGCAAAGTTGGTGGCGGCCAGCAGCATGAAGAAAATCATGATGCCCTCGACCAGCGGCGAATCGAAGTAACCCACGCTGGCATCGTGCGTGGACAGCCCGCCCAGCGACAGCGCGGCAAAGGCATGGCATACCGCATCAAACCAGCCCAGCCCGCCCGCATAGCGCAGCAGCAGCGCGCAGCAGGCGGTCATGGCCATGTAGATCAGCCACAGATTGCGTGCGGTCTCGTTGATGCGCGGCGTGAGCTTGGCGTCCTTGATCGGCCCCGGCGTTTCGGCCTTGAACAGCTGCATGCCGCCCACGCCCAGCATGGGCAGGATGGCGACGGCCAGCACCAGGATACCCATGCCGCCCAGCCAGTTGAGCATGTGCCGCCACAGGTTCACCGACATGGGCAGGTGGTCCAGCCCGCTGAAGGCCGTCACACCCGTGGTGGTCATGGTAGACATGCCCTCGAAGTAGCAATGCGTGAGCGACCACTCCGGGTTGTACAGCCGCAGCGGCACGGCGGCCAGCGCCGGCAGCATGGTCCACAGCCCGATCACCAGCACGAAGCCGTCGCGTATGCCCAGCTCGCGGCGGAAACGGCGCGTGAACAGCAGCAGGAGCAGACTGAAGGTCAGCAGCCCGGCCAGCGCGCGCGTGAACGGCTGCAGCCCGGCATCGTTGTTGAACCACGCAACCGTGATCGGCACCAGCAGGGTGAGCGAAAACAGCAGCGCCACACGCGCCAGCACGGCAATGACGGGCAGTACGCGGTAGGCCGTGCCGGTGCGCATCAGAAGAACCCCAGCTTGACCGCGAACAGGTGCTCCACCTCGCGGATGCGGCGCTTGTTGTCCACAAAAACGATCACATGGTCGCCGTCGGCAATTTCGGTATCGTGGTGCACGATGATCACTTCCTCGCCGCGCACCAGCGCGGCGAAGTGGATACCGTCCGGCAGGCGCAGCTCGGCCACCTTGCGGCCGACCACGCGCGAGGTGCCCCGGCTGCCGTGCGCAACGATCTCCATGGCCTCGGCCGTACCCCGGCGCAGGTTGTGCACCGCCTCGATATCGCCGCGCCGCACATGGGCCAGTAGCGAGCCGATGGTGACTTGCGCCGGCGACAGCGCCACGTCGATGCGGCTGCCCTGCAGCAGGCCGACATAGCGCGAGCGGTTGATGATGGCGATCACCTTGCGCGCCCCCATTTGCTTGGCCAGCAGGCCGGACATGATGTTGTCCTCGTCATCGCTGGTCAGCGCAAGATAGAGGTCGGTGCGCTCGATCTGTTCGGTTTCCAGTAGCCCCTCGTCGGTGCCGTCGCCCAACAGCACCAGCGTGTCGGCCAGATGCTCGGCCAGCCACGCGGCGCGCGCCGGGTTGTTCTCGATCAGCTTGACCTGGTATTGCCCCTGCAAGGCGCGCGCCAGCCGGAAGCCGACATTGCCGCCCCCGGCAATCAGGATGCGGCGCAGCTTGCGTCCGGCCTCGTGGAACAGCGCCAGCACGGCGCGGCGATCGCGCTGCGCGGTCAGCACGAAGACTTCGTCGCCAGCTTCGACCTGTGTATCGCCATCGGGGCGTATGGTGCGGTTGCGGCGGTAGATGCCGACCACGCGGCAGTCGGCCTTGGGCAGCAGCTCGCGCAGCGCACGCAAGGGCTTGCCGGCCATGTCGGCGTCTTCCTCGACACGTACCACCACCAGTTGCGCCAGGCCACCGGCAAAATCGAGCACCTGCAGCGCTTCGGGCGTTTCCACCAGCCGGCACAGGTATTCGGTGACAATCTGTGCCGGGGTGATCACGTGGTCGATGGCAAAGGCATGATCGGCAAACAGCTCGGGCCGCGCCAGCAGATCGGGGTTGCGGATGCGCGCCAACCGTGTCGGCACGTTGAACAAGGTTTGCGCGACCTTGCACGCCACCATGTTCAGCTCGTCGGTGGGGGTGACGGCCAGGAGCAGGTCGGCATCGGCCGCACCGGCCGCGCTCAGTACCTCGGGACTGCCGGCATTGCCCTGCACGGTGCGCAGGTCCAGCTTGTCCTGCAGCAGCTTGAGGCTGGCGGCGTTTTCGTCCACCACGGTGACGCGGTATTGCTCGTGGACCAGTTGCTCGGCCACCGATGCGCCGACGCGGCCAGCGCCCAGAATCAGGATATTCGACATGCGGGTTGCATCTCAGTGGCAGCCGGGCTGCCGTTCAACAAAACCTGTACCGCTCGCGGTCGCCGCGGCGGTCAATGCACCTTGCCGAGCGATGTGGCCAGCACCGGTGCGCTATATGAGCCGGCTTCGTCATTGGCCCGCCGCAAGGTGCGCGTGCGGATGTCTTCATCATGGCTGGCATCGGTGCGCTCGGCCAGTGCGGCGATCATGACGGTGGGCGGCTGGCTGTGGAAGGCAATGTAGTGCCGCTGGTGCGCGGCGCGATGGTGTTCGACGCCTGGCGTATTGCCCAGCCCGGCGTTGACCTTGGCCAGCGCCGCATGGATGCGGTAATGGATGTGCGGCGAGGGGAATGATTGCTCGGCCAGCGCCAGCGTGATTTCCAGCGTTTCGCGCGCGTCCAGCCATTCCGATTGGGCCAGCAGGCATTCGCCCAGGCCGATCAGGCTGACCAGCTCGCCCCACTGATGGCGTTGCAGGCGGCAGATTTTCAGTGCCGCCATGAAGCTGGCGTAGGCGTCTTCCGGGTTGCCGCGCGCCAGTAGCAGCAGGCCGCGCATGCGGTAAACCTCGGCCTCGTGTTCCAGGCTGCGGGCGGGCGCCATCACGTCGTAGGCGCGCTGCAGCGCGATTTCCGCCTCGTCCAGCCGCACCAGCCGATAGAGGTCATGTGCGAGATTGATGTAGACCATGCCGCGCAACACCAGATCATCGACCAGGTGTACGTAGTCATAGGCCTTGTAGTGGTGCTCAAGCGCCGCTTCGTAGCGTTCGTAGCCGAAAAACACCTGGCCCAGCCCGACTTGCGCACGGATGAAGGCGGCGTGGCAGCCTGCGCCCAGTGCCACGGCCAGCGCCTCGTGCCAGCAGCGCATGGCGGCATCGTAGTCGCCTGTACTGTAGTGGCAGCGGCCCAGTGCTTCGAGCAGTTCGGCTTCTTCACCGATCACGCCGGCCTGCACGGCCAGCGGCAGTGTTTCCTGCAGCAGCGCCAGCGAATCGCCGCTGCGCCCCAGATGACAGAGTGCGATGGCCGACAGCCGGCGGGCGCGCAGCGCGGCGTCGGTTCGGTCGGCGGCCTCGGCCTGGCGACGGGCGTGCTCAAGCAGTTGCAGCCCTTCACCGGCCTGCTGCTGGAGCAGCGTTTCCGCCGTGTCCAGCAGCCGGTCCAGATCGGCGTGGCGGGTCACGCGCTTTACTCTTCGTCGTTGCCGCGGTTCTTCTTGGGCACCTGGATGCCCAGTGACTTGAGCTTGCGGTACAGATGGGTGCGTTCCAGTCCGATCTTCTCCGCCACCCGGCTCATATTGCCGCCGGTCTGCTCAATGTGCAGCTCCAGGTAATACTTCTCGAACTGGTCGCGCGCTTCGCGCAGTGGCAGTGCGAAATCCACCATGGGCAGCGGTGCCGGGTTGCTCGATGTGGTGATCGGTGCCTCGCCACTGGGGGCGAACTGCGACAGGATGCGCGATACCGGCGCGGTATCGATCTCGCCATCGCGGCTGGTCAGTGCCAGGCTCTTCACCACGTTCACCAGCTCGTCGATATTGCCCGGCCAGTCCTGCTGCGCCAGCAACTGCAACGCGCCCAGGCTGAAGCGGCGCGGCCCCAGCTTGTTGCTGTTGACGATCTCGGCCAGCATGGCTTCGGCCAGCGGCGGAATGTCATCGCGGTGTTCACGCAGGCTGGGCACCGGCACGATCAGTTGCGACAACTGGTGCAACAGCTCGGGGTCCATGCCCGATGCCAGTGCATCCAGCGGCTTGCTCGATGCCGACACCAGTTTCACCCGCGCCTTGTCCAGCTTGGGCAGCACATTCTTCAGACCGGCTTGCGCACGGCGATCCAGATAGGCGATGTCGCGCAGGAACAGCACGCCACCGCTGGCCTTGTTGACCAGTTCTTGTGGCGCGACCGCGATATCGTCGTTCGACAGCGGTGCGATGAACGGCACATTGCTGCCGCCCAGATAGCGTGCGCAGATCTCGAAGCCTACGCCCGGCTCACCCAGCAGCATCACCGGAGTGCCTTGCTGCTTGGCGGCATCAAGTACGCGTGCCAGCTCGCGGATCAGCTCGGCCTCACCCAGCCGCGCCAGATTGGCGACGACCTTTTGCAGGTCGGGCTGCTGGGTCAGTGCGCGCTTGACGGCGGCCAGCAGCTTTTGCAGGCCGATGGGCTTTTCCAGAAAGTCCATCGCACCAATGCGCGTAGCTTCCACCGCCGTATCGATCGTGGCATGGCCCGACATCATGATGACGGGCATGGTGAGCTGACCGTTACGCGCCCATTCCTTGAGCAGGGTCACGCCATCGGTATCCGGCATCCAGATATCCAGCAGCACCAGTCGGGGTTGCGCCTGATTGCGCAGCTTGCGCGCGGTTTCGGCGTTTTCCGCCAGCGCCACGCTATAGCCCTCATCCTGCAAGATCTCCGACAAGAGCTCACGGATCCCTATTTCGTCATCGACGACCAAAATATCCTGACTTCCCACTTCATCCCTCCATGAGCGGCAATTCGATCCGTATGGATGCGCCGCCGCTATCGCGGTTGCCCGCTGTTATTCTGCCCTGATGCTCTTCGATGATTTTCTTGACGATCGCAAGGCCGAGCCCGGTGCCCTTTTGCTTGGTGGTCACGTAGGGTTCGAACACGCGCGAGAGCATGTCGAGCTGAAAGCCGGTTCCGCTGTCTTCTATTGTCAGCCGTGCAAATTTATCGGCTTTTTCTGTTTTCACGCAAATTTCCGCCGGGCGTTCCGACGCGAGGTCGACCGCCTGGATGGCATCTTGCGCGTTTTGCAGCAGGTTATGGATGACCTGACGCAAATGCGTGGCATCGCCGTTGACCAGGAGCGGGCCATGAGCAAGGTCGATGCGGGTGATGGGGGCTGCTTCGTACAGTACCAGTACGTCGGCCAGCAGTTGCTGCAGATCGACCTGTTTTTGCTTGCCGGTGGGCGCGCGCGCGTAGTCGCGGAAGGCATCGACCATCTGCTTGAGTGCACCCACCTGCTTGACGATGGTTTGCGTATTGCGCGCCAAGAGATCGGCACCGGCTTCGTCGAGTTTGTCGGAAAGCTTGAATTCCAGCCGCTCTGCCGCGAGCTGGATGGGGGTGAGCGGGTTCTTGATCTCGTGCGCCAGCCGGCGGGCTACTTCACCCCAGGCGGCATCGCGCTGGGCAGATAGCAGCTTGGTGATGTCGTCGAACACCACCACGAAGCCGCCCCCGGTTTCCTGTGCCAGCCGGGTGCCGCGCACGTTGAGTACGCGCTGGGTTTCATCCAGCTCGACCTGGCGTTGCCAGTGTTCTTCATCCGACTCGAAGCCTTGCAGGATCTCGTTGCAGAAGCGCGCGAAGCGCGGTTTGGTTTCGGGCCATTGCTGCAGCGGGGTATCGCCCAGCTCGACGATGTCCAGATCCAGCACGCGCAGCGCGCTCTGGTTGCTGCTGGTGAGCTTCCAGTCGTCGCCGAAGGCCAGCACGCCGGACGACAGTGAGCCCAGGATGGTTTGCAGATAAGCCTTGGCGGCGGCTTGCGCAGCTTCCTGCTTTTCCAGCGTATCGCGCGCCTCGGCCAGTTGGCGCGTCATGCGGTTGAACGAGTGGGTAAGGATGCCGAACTCGTCGCGGCTGGTGATCGGTTGCTGGCGCGAGAAGTCGCCCGCCGCCACGGCCTTGGTGGCATTGGCCAGTATGGACAGTGGTGCGGCCAGCTTGTCGGACAGGTAAATGGCCAGCGCGGCGGCGCCAAGGAAGGCCATCAGCAATGCCAGCGTGAGCGTGAGGCTGAAAATGAACTTCAGCCCCTGCCGGGATTGCGACTGCAGTTTATAGTCGGAGCGCGCGCGCTCGACCAGCTCGGCGTCGGCTGCGAGCTGGTGTGGCACCGGCTGGATGAGCTGCAGCACGCGCGAGCGATCGCCAAAACCGCTGGAGTGCATGGGGATCAGCACCCGCATCAGCAGATCCTGTCCCGGTTTGGATTCAAGCTGGCTGACCGGCGTGCGCAGCGCCTGCCTGAGCTGGCTGCGTTCGGGCTGGTTGGGGAACAGGCCGGCGCTTTCATTGCCGATATGGGCCAGCACCTGGCCGTTTTCGTCAAACAGACTCAGCTCTTGCACGCCGATCTGCTCGCGCAGCCGGGTAAGGCGGGTGAGCACGACGCTGCCGGTGTCATCGTGGATGTCGAGCGCGATGACCTTGCCCTTGCGGGTGAGGTCGGACAATTGGTAATCGATGGCGCTGTGGCCCAGGTTCAGGCCGCGATCCAGCGCGTTGTCTACACTGGCATTGAACCAGTTCTCGATCGAACGATTCAGGAACTGCACCGACAGCGTATACACCAGCGCCCCCGGCAACACCGCGATCAGCGCAAACGACAGCACCAGCCTCAGGGTGAGGCGCGAGCCGAATTCCTTGGCCCGGACCCGTTTCTTGAGCTGCCAGAAGCGCGAGCCGACCAGCACGATCAGGCCGACAAGCAGCAGGATGTTGAGTGCCAGCACCTGGTTGTAGTATTGCGAGAACACCGAGGTGCTGCCCGAGGCGGTGGCCAGCAGGAACAGCAGGATGGCGCCCAGCGAGGCGAGGATCAGCAGCATGCGTTTCACGAGCCACCTCCTTCGCTGCTGACATCAATCCAGCCCGACTCAAGCTTCCAGTCGCCCTGGCCCATGGTGGAGAGCTGGAAGGGCTTGGGCAGCTGCGACACATCCAGCCGCAGGCGGATCTTGCCGGCGAACGGGTCCTTGTCTTTGGCGATGCCGGTGTCGGCCAGCACATTCCAGTTGCGCACCACCCCCAGCGCCGACAGTGCTTCATCCAGCGAAGCAAAGCCGCGATAGAAGCTGCCGTAATTGACGCGGTACTGGCGCGATAGCGAGTGATAGGTGAGGCGATAGGTGAGCGAGGCGGTGGGATTGAAACTGTCCGCCGCCTGCCGGTACCACGCATACAGGCGTGGACGGGTGAGCTGGAATTCGTAGGTGAACGGCAGGGTCAGGCCGTTGGCCAGCGCGTCTTCCAGCGTCTGGCTCAGGCCAAGCTGGAAGCGCGCATTCAGCTCGATATGCTCGCTCGCATATTCTGCGCTGGTGCTGACCGGGTGCACGCTGTTTTCTGCCGCCCAAGCGGGCAGCAAAACGCATGCAGCCAGCAGCAATGCTGCCAGCTTACACAGGGCGTTTTGAAAACAGCGCGTAGAAAAAGCCATCATGCTCCGGGCTGGGCAGTAACTGTCCATCACCCGGCAGGTTCAGCGGCAGGCGTTCCGCGTCGGCATGACGCGCTGCAAACGCAGCCGCTTGTTCGCTATTTTCCGCCGGGAAAATCGAGCACGTAGCATAAAGGAGTTTGCCGCCGGGTGCCACGAGCGGCCACAGTGCGTCGAGCATTTCGGCCTGTTGGCGTGCAAAGCTGGCAAAGTCTTCGGGCCGGCGCAGCCACTTGATGTCCGGGTGGCGGCGCGCCACACCGGTGGCCGAGCAGGGCACATCGGCCAGAATGCGGTCAAAGAGTTTGCCATCCCACCAGCCCGTCGGTGAGCCGGCATCGCCGGTTTTCAGGGTGGCGGTCAGGTTCAGTCGTTTGAGATTATCAGCCACGCGGGACAGGCGTTGCGCATCGAAATCGACTGCAGTGAGGTCGACATCGGCCAGTTCCAGAATGTGGCCGGTCTTGCCGCCGGGGGCTGCGCAAGCGTCGAGTACGCGCATGCCATCGCGCACATCCAGCAACTGTGCCGCACGTTGTGCACCCCAATCCTGTACCGAGGCATCACCATCGAAGAAGCCCGGCAGCATATCGACACCGACGGGCTGCTTGAGCAGCAAGGCGCTGTCGTCATCCAGCGCGCGTGCAGCAATGCCGGCGTCCTGCAGCCGCGCCTGATAGTCGCCCAGCGTGCCGCGCCGGCGATTCACACGCAGCGTCATCGGCGGGTGCTGGTTACCGGCGGCAAGGATGGCCTCCCACTGCTGCGGGTAGGCTTTTTGCAGCGCAGAAATCCACCATACCGGGTGTGACCAGCGGCCCAGCGGCGTGCGCTCGGCGGCGCCCACCAGCTCGTTGCGCTGACGCATGAAGTTGCGCAGGATGGCGTTGACCAGTCCCTTGCCCTTGCCGGCGCCGGTATGGGCGGCCACTTTTACCGCGTGATCGACGATGGTGTAGGGCGCTGCGCGCGTGAAATGCAGCTGGTACAGGCTGACCAGCAGCAGCGCGCGCAGCTCCGGCTCGCGCATCGGCTTGTTCAGCAAGGATTCGAGCACGCGCTGCAGCAGGCCCAGGTGGCGCAGGGTGCCATAGCCCAGGTCCTGGATGGCGCCGCGCTGTTGCGGGCGCAGGTTGGGCTCCAGCTTCCAGACGCGGTTGAAGGCATCGGTCAGCGTTTGCCCGTCCAGCACGGCAGCAATGATCTCGCCGGCGTATTTCTGTGTTTGATACATCAGTACTCCAGCTGGCCGCGTGCCATGGCATGCAGGCGGGCAACGCGGTCAGCAGTTTGGGGGTGGGTGCGGAACAGATCGGTGAGCCCGCCGCCGAGCAGCGGGTTCATGATCATCATTTGTGCGGTTTCCGGGTGGGCCTCGGCGGCATGCATGGGGATGCCCTGCGCATAGGCTTCGATTTTCTGCAGTGCGTCGGCCAGTGCCTGCGGGTCGCCGCTGATGCGGGCGCCACCGGCGTCGGCGGCAAACTCGCGCGAGCGCGAGATGGCCATCTGGATCAGGCTGGCCGCCAGCGGCGCCAGAATGGCCAGCAGGATGCCAACGATGGGGTTCATTGGCCGGCCGTCTTCATCGCGCCCGCCAAAGAACATGGCAAAGTTGGCCAGTGCCGAGATCGCGCCGGCCATGGTGGCCGAGATGGTTGAAATCAGGATGTCGCGGTGCTGTACGTGGGCCAGCTCGTGCGCCATCACGCCGCGCAGCTCGCGGTAGCTCAGCACGCGCATGATGCCGGTGGTGGCCGCCACGGCGGCGTTTTCAGGATTGCGGCCGGTGGCAAAGGCATTGGGCTGGTCTTCGTCGATCACGTAGACCTTGGGCATGGGCAGGCCGGCGCGTTGCGCCAGTTCTTGCACCATGCCATACAGCTCGGGCGCGGTCGTGGCATCCACTTGCTGCGCGTTGTACATGCGCAGCACCATTTTGTCCGAGTTCCAGTAGGCGAACACATTCATGCCGCCGCCGATGAGCAGCGCAATCAGCATGCCGGTCTTGCCGCCGATCAGCCCGCCGATAAATACGAAGAGGGCCAGGATCGCGGCCATCAGGATGGTCGTTTTCAGCCAGTTGTTCATGATGCGTAAAGCTTTAAGGAGTGGGTGACATCGTTATAGATGTCGCAAAACGCAGAAAATTCAATCGGATGGGTACGATTTACGCAATCGGCATCCGGGCCCTTGCTCAGACACCGAGCACGCTGCCTGCCGGCAAGGCGCTGCCGGCCAGCAAGGCGGCGGCATCCATGCGCTTGCCGCCGGCTTTTTGCAGCTCCAGCAGCTTGAGCGCGCCATCGCCGCACGCCACGACGATGCCGTCGCGATCGGCCTGCAGCACCGTGCCCGGCATGCCGCTGCCTGCACAGGGGGTGGCGCGCCAGATTTTCAGCGGGTTGCCATCCAGCGTGGTTTGCGCCGAGGGAAAGGGGTTGAAAGCGCGGATCATGCGGTCCAGTTCGGCGGCAGGGCGTTGCCAGTCGATCTGCGATTCTTCCTTGCGCAGTTTTTCGGCGTAGGTCACGCCGTCGGCTGGCTGGGGCTTGCGCGCGGCCTGCAGTGCCGGCAGATCGGCCAGCGCGGAGACGATGGCCGCAGCGCCTTGCGCCATCAGCTTGTCGTGCAGCGTGTGCGCCGCGTCATCGGCGGTGATCGGCGTGACATGCACGCTGAGCATGTCGCCGGTATCGAGGCCGGCATCCATCTGCATGATGGTGATGCCGGTATCGGCATCGCCCGCCAGGATGGCGCGCTGTATCGGCGCAGCGCCACGCCAGCGTGGCAGTAGCGAGGCATGAATGTTGAGACAGCCCAGGCGCGGCATGTCGAGCACTGCTTGCGGCAGGATGATGCCATAGGCCGCGACGATCATTGCGTCGGCCTCGATAGCTGCGACCGGGGCCTGCTGCTCGGGCGTGCGCAGTTTTTCCGGCTGGTAAACCGGCAACTGGTGTTTTTGCGCAACGACTTTGACTGGCGACGGCGTGAGCTTCATGCCACGCCCGGCGGGGCGGTCAGGCTGGGTGAGCACGAGGACGATGTCGTGCCCGGCAGCAATCAGCGCTTCGAGTGCGGCAGCGGCAAAATCGGGTGTTCCGGCAAAAATCAGTTTCATTGCTTCAGGCAGGCTTATTCTCGGCGGGCGGCAATATTACCACCCGGTTTACATGGTTTTGCGCTGGTTTTTCTTCAGCTTCTGGATAATCCGATTCAGTTTCAGGCGCGACAGTTTTTCAACAAACACCTTGCCGTCCAGATGGTCGATTTCGTGCTGGATGCAAATCGCCAATAGGCCGTCAGCTTCGATTTCATAGGGTTTGCCGTGACGATCGAGTGCCTTGATGCGGATATGCTCGGCACGCTCGACTTCCTCGTAAATGCCGGGTACCGACAGGCATCCTTCTTCGTAGACAGTGTGGCCGTCTGCTTCGACGATTTCCGGGTTGATCAGCACCATCAGCTGATCCTTGCTTTCCGAAATATCGACCACGATCAGCCGCTGATGGAAGTCGACCTGCGTGGCGGCAAGGCCAATGCCGGGGGCTTCGTACATGGTTTGCGCCATGTCGTCGATCATGGTTTGCAGACGCTCGTCGAATTGCGTTACCGGTTTTGCAACGGTATGCAAGCGCTCGTCGGGATAGTGCAATATATTCAGAATGCTCATGGTTGCTTGCGACTTAAAAAGTTTATATGCAGAATCAGTAGAAACTCTAATCACACAGCGCGCCCGTTCCGGGAGCGCGGGATGAGCCCGACAATGCGAAAAACGATTATATCCCTTCTTTTGGTGCTCGGCGCCGTGGCCGGTACTGCTCACGCCGATACGCTGGATCTGCAGAAAGATGCGCCCGAGCGCTACGTGGTGGTCAAGGGGGATACGCTCTGGGGTATCTCCGGCAAATTCCTCAAGCAGCCATGGCGCTGGCCGGAGATCTGGCAACTCAACAAGGACGAGATCAAGAACCCGCACTGGATTTATCCGGGCGACGTGGTTGTTCTTGATCTGTCGGGCAAGGTGCCGCGCCTCAAGCTGCTCAAGAGCGACAAGAACGGCAATCGCCAGAGTGGTCCGCTCAAGCTCAGCCCTCAGGTACGTGTCGAGGAGTTTACCAACGGCGCGATTGCCAGTATCCCGCTCGACGCGATCCAGCCTTTCCTGAAGCGCCCGCTGCTGATCGAGCCGGCCGAGCTGGCCAAGGCGCCGCGGATTGCCGCCGGCCCGGATGCACGCCAGATCTATGCTGCGGGTGATCGCATTTATGCGCTCAACCTCAGTGGCAAGGACGGTGACGTGTGGCAGGTATTCCGTCCAGGCAAGCCGCTGTACGACCCGGCCGACCCCGAGCACAAAGCCGTGATGGGCTACGAGGTGAACTATCTGGGCGACGTGCGCGTGGTGAAGGTGGACGAAGTCTCGACCTTGAACGTGGTGACGGCCAAGGAAGAAATCCAGCCGGGTGACCGCTTGCTGCGTTACGACGAGATCCCGTTCGTCAACTATGTGCCGCACCTGCCGGAGCGTGGCGTGAAGGGGTTGGTGGTGTCGGCCTACGACGGACTCACTGATTTCGGTCCGTATTCGACCGTGGTGGTGAACCGTGGCTCGCTCGATGGCCTTGATATCGGTAGCGTGCTGTTTACCTACAAGCAGGGTCGCCCGATCAAGGCCGAGGAAGGCGAAAAGCAGGGTTTGATGACGCCGCCGGAAAAGAACGGCAATCTGTTCATTTACCGCGTGTTCCCCAACGTGGCCTATGGCTTGCTGCTCGACAGCACTCAGCCGGTCAATGTCGGTGACGCCGCGCAGTCCATGCAGTAAACGGATCGGACGGGGAACAAGGCCACGCAATGCGTGGCCTTTGTTTTGCACAGTCTGCCCGCATTGAAGGGAAAGCATGCCGCTCGACAACGATAGTCGCGATTGGTTGCGCTTCAGTCTGGTGCCCGGTGTGGGCACCAGACGCCAGTTGGCGCTGCTGCGCGTTTTTGCCGGTCCGGCTGCCGCGCTGGCGGCACCGCAGGCTTTGCTGGCCGAGCATCTGCCCCCCGCTGCGCTGCGGGCATGGTGCAGTGCGCCGGCCGAATCAACGGAAATCTCGCGGGCGCTGGACTGGCTGGCCATGCCCGATCAGTGGCTGCTGACCTTGGCCGATGCCGATTACCCCAGGCAATTGCTTGACCTGCCCGACCCGCCGCCGGTGCTGTACCTGAAGGGGCGGCGCGATTTGCTGGCCGCGAGTGCGATCAGCATTGTCGGCAGCCGCCATGCCACGCCGCAGGGCATTGCCAATGCCGAGGCGTTTGCCGCAACGCTCAGCAAGGCCGGGCTGTGTGTGATCAGCGGCCTGGCGGCCGGTATTGACGCAGCCGCCCATCGCGGTGGGCTGGAGGGGGTTGGGGCCACCATCGCCGTGGTCGGCACCGGGCTGGACCGGGTTTATCCGGCCGGCAACCGTGCGCTGGCGCACGAAATTGCCGCCAATGGCTTGCTTATTTCCGAGTTTGCACTCGGCGCCGAGCCCAAGGCCGGACATTTTCCGCAACGCAATCGCCTCATCGCCGCGCTGTCGCTGGGTACACTGGTGGTCGAGGCTGTGCTGGAGAGCGGTTCGCTGATTACCGCCAGGCAGGCGGTCGAGCTGGGGCGAGAGGTATTTGCGATTCCCGGCTCCATCCATGCCCCGCAGGCGCGCGGCTGCCACAGCCTGATCAAGCAGGGTGCCAAGCTGGTCGAGGCCGCTGACGACATCCTGCATGAGCTGGATTGGCAGGCCCGGCTGGTGCCTGTGCCGCAACCGTTTATCGGAACAGAAACAGCCGCTGCTGGCCCTGGTGATGACGATGGCGTGTTGCGGGCCATGGGCTATGACCCGGTCGATATCGACACCCTGGCCGGGCGTACCGGCTTGACGGCGGATGCACTCTGCGCAATGCTGTTCGGTTTTGAACTCGCGGGCACGGTTGCCGTGCTGCCCGGTGGGCGCTGGCAAAGGCTTGGAAAATAGCACTGCCGCCCCGATGTTGCCCTCATGCTAGAAGTCCTCGCTTATCTTTTTGAAGCTTTTCATTCCGCAGACGGCGTGCCCGAGCTGCCAGCACTGGCACGTCAGCTGGACGCGGTCGGCTTTGAGTCCGACGATATCCAGGAGGCACTGGCCTGGTTGTCCGAGCTGTCCAAGCTCGATACTGGTGTCTATGCCGACGTACCGGATACGCCGCGCTACCTGCATCCGCTCGAATCCGCGCGACTGGATGAAGACGCGCACGCATATTGGCACTATCTTGAGCAAGGGCGTGTGCTGACCGCCAGCGAGCGCGAAATGGTGCTCGACCGCGTGCTGGCAGACAGCCAGAGTGAAATTGGCGCTGAGCGCCTTAAACTGTTGGTGTTGATGGTGGTCTGGCGAAAGCGGGATCAACTTTCTAACCTGTTGATTGAAGAAATCCTGTTTGGCCGTAACGGCGCTACGCTGCACTGAGCGCCCCCTACCGAACTCCACGTCGAGGCCACATGGCTGAAAACCTGCTGATTGTCGAATCGCCGTCCAAGGCGAAAACGCTGCAAAAGTACTTGGGCAAGGATTTCCAGATCCTCGCTTCCTATGGGCACGTGCGCGGCTTGGTGCGCAAGGACGGCTCGGTGGATACCGAGCACGACTACAAGATGAAGTACCAGGTCATCGACAAGAACAAGAAACACGTCGATGCCATCTGTGATGCGGTCAAGGTAGCCAACAACGTCTATCTGGCCTCTGACCCGGATAGAGAAGGCGAGGCCATTTCCTGGCACATCCTTGAAATCCTCAAGGGCAAGAAGCTGCTCGACAAGGACAAGACCTTCAAGCGCGTGGTATTCCACGAAATTACCGAATCGGCTGTGCTCAATGCGGTGGCCAACCCGCGCGACATCGACAACAACCTTGTCAATGCGCAGCAGGCACGCAGCGCGCTCGATTATCTGGTGGGTTTCAACCTGTCGCCGCTGCTGTGGCGCAAGGTGCGCTCCGGCCTGTCGGCCGGTCGTGTGCAAAGCCCGGCTTTGCGGCTGATCTGCGAGCGCGAGATCGAAATCCGCGCCTTTACCAGCCAGGAATACTGGACCGTGCATCTGGACAGCCACAAGGGCCGCCAGAAGTTCGGCGCCAGGCTGATCGAGTGGCAGGGCAAGAAGCTTGAACAGTTCGATATCCCGACCGAAGCGGCGCAAGCCGATATCCTCAAGGCGCTGAACGGCGCCGAGGCCAGGGTTGGCAAGGTCGAGAAGAAAAAGAAGTCACGCAGCCCGGCGGCGCCGTTCACCACGTCCACCTTGCAACAGGAAGGCGTGCGCAAGCTCGGCATGACCACCGACCGCGTGATGCGTACCGCGCAGCAGCTGTACGAGGGTATCAACCTCGGTGGCGAAACCGTCGGTCTGATTACCTATATGCGTACCGACTCGGTGGCGCTGTCGAATGACGCCTTGGCAGATATTCGTGGCTATATCGGCGATCACTTCGACAAGGAATACCTGCCGAACGCGCCGGTGGTGTACAAGAACAAATCCAAGAACGCGCAGGAAGCGCACGAGGCCGTGCGCCCGACCTCGATCGCCCGTACGCCGGATTCGGTCAAGGCCTTCCTGAGCGCCGACCAGTTCAAGCTCTACCAGATGATCTGGAAGCGCACGCTGTCGTGCCAGATGTCGCCGGCCAAGTTCGATACCGTCAGTGTGGATATCCAGGTCGGCCCGCAGGCGGTATTCCGCGCCAGCGGCCAGACGCTGGTGTTCCCCGGCTTCATCGCCGTGTATCAGGAAGATGCCGACGACGTCGAAGATGACGAAGACGAAGCACGCCTGCCGCCGCTGGAAGAGGGCGAGGCCTTGCCGGTCGACAAGCTGTCCGGCGAGCAGCACTTTACCCAGCCGCCGCCGCGCTATTCCGAAGCATCACTGGTGAAGGCGCTGGAAGAGTTCGGCATCGGCCGTCCGTCTACCTATGCGTCCATCATCAAGACGCTGAAGGATCGCGAATACGTCGATCTGGACAAGAAGCGCTTCATCCCCACCGACACCGGTGAGGTGGTCAACAAATTCCTGACTGACCATTTCACCCAGTACGTCGATTACAACTTCACCGCCAAGCTGGAAGACCAGCTTGATGAAATCTCCAACGGTAGCCGCGAGTGGATACCGGTGATGGACGAGTTCTGGCACAAGTTCCACGATGTGGTGGTGGAGAAGCAGGGCCTGTCGCGCAAGGAAGTCACTCAGGAAGAGCTGGAAGAGGATTGCCCCAAGTGCGGCAACAAACTTGCCATCCGCCTGGGCAAGCGTGGCCGCTTCATTGGCTGTACCACCTATCCGGAATGCGACTACACGCGCAATCTGAACGAGGATGCCGATACCGCACCGACCGAACCGGAAGTGGTGCCAGATCGGGCCTGCCCGGAATGCGCGTCGCCGCTGCACATCAAGACCGGCCGCTACGGCAAGTTCATCGGCTGCTCTGCCTACCCGAAGTGCAAGCACATCGAGCCGCTGGAGCCGCCCAAGGACACCGGCGTCGAATGCCCGACCTGCCACAAGGGCACCCTGCGCGAGAAGAAGAGCCGCTACGGCAAGCTGTTCTATTCGTGCAGTACCTATCCCAAGTGCAACTACGCCACCTGGGATCCGCCGATTGCCGAGGCCTGCCCGCAGTGCAAGTGGCCGGTGTTGACCATCAAGACCACCAAGCGCCGTGGCGTGGAAAAGAAGTGCCCGCAGAAGGAGTGTGGCTGGTCCGAGGTGATTGAGCCGCCGCCGCCCAAGGAGTAAGTGTTCGCGACCAGCAAACCCTGCTGGTTGCGCGCACTGCGGGGCAAACAAAAAAGCCGGGCTAGCCCTAATGCCAGTCAGTTAAGCGCTAGCCGCTGGTATTGAGTTAAAAAGAGGACGTGATTCACGTCCTCTTTTTACATGACCCCCCTGCACCACGAACTCGCACATACCCTGAGCCGGATCCCCACCAATCTGGATCGACTCAGTACGCTGATCGACCCCGACTGGATCGAACAAGCCCTCTCATCGTCCGGTAAAGCCTCAATCCGCAGGCGCAAGCTGCCAGCTGAACATGTGGTCTGGCTCGTCATCGGCCTTGCCCTGTTTCGTAATCTGCCCATCTGGGATGTCGTCCGCCAACTGGACTTGGTGCTCGATGGTCATG
>NZ_FWXD01000026.1 GCF_900176275.1 Andreprevotia lacus DSM 23236
ATCGAAGGCAAGTCTGTGGTGCGCAACAACGACACCTGCACGCTCAACGGCGGCAACTGTCCGGGGCTGTACGTCACGATGCCGATACCCGGCGGTTTGGTTCAGGGTGGCAAGCTGACCAAAACCGCCGACCCCGCAAAGGTGTTGACCCCGGCACAGCTCAAAGCCTGGTCTGAAAAAGCATGGGCTTGGGCAAAAGAAAATGCAGCCAAGGGTGTGGAAGGTGCCAAGTCCATGCTGCACGAAGTCGAGCAAGCGCTCGACAAGCCTGTGGAAGGTGTAACCGGCTTTGCCAAAGATACGGCCAACGTCACCGTGGGCGGTGCGAACCTCCTGTCCATGCTCGCCTCTGCCGAAGGGGCCAGCTGGGTGCAATACGCCGAGTCCATCAGTCCGACACCCGGTGGCGAAGCCATCAAGGCACAGGCAGAGCAAATCCTGCAAAACCCGGGTAGCATTCCACTCATTCCGGAGCCCTTTCCGAATCTCACCGATGCGGAAAAGGGCGGAGCCTTGCTGAGTAACCTGTCGCCCAAAGCCGGTGCAAAGTTACTTGTCGTTGGTATGACCAAGGCTGTGGGCAAAGACCTTGAAAAGGCACTGGTCAAGGAAGGCGCCAAGGCACTGGAGAAAAGCGCGGCCAAAGATGCCGAGAAAGCTGCACTCAAGAAAGCTGAGGAAGACGCCGCGAAGAAGCAGGCAGAAGAAGCGGCCAAGAAGAGCAAGCCGCATGAGCCGCAGAAAGAGGGCAAGCCCAAAGGCGAAGGTAGTCCCGGTGATGGTGCCAAGGTCAAGCCAAAATCAGAGGTCAAGAAAGGGAAAAATCGTAAGCCAAGGCAGCCGAGAACATACGAGAAAAAGGTGATTAATGAAGATGGGTCCGTCACCTACACGTTAAAAGGTAAAAATGGGAAAACATTTGACGTAACATATCGCGACGGATATCCAGATTTTTCGCCTTATAAATACAATGGCCCCGGCAAATCCGAGGTCGAAATCAACATGACCGGCAACAACACCACAGATTTTAAAGCGGCCAATCAAAAAGCTGGTTTTGGAGATCAGGCGTACAGTCATCCTGAAGGGTATACCTGGCATCACCATCAGGATGGGAAGACCATGCAGCTTATTCGCGAAGATGCACATGCTGCGGCCCCCCATACCGGTGGTGCATCGGGTTCTAAGTATTGAGGTTGGTGATGTTTAAAATTAATGAAAAAGATTTTGACCAATTCCGAGAGTCATTCGAAAGAGCTAAGGGGATTGAGCTTCCGGATGATTATGTATTCTTTTTGAAGAAGGTGGACTTACCTGATTTTTTGGAAGTCAATTTTTCTCAGCATGAATTTGCCAATGCTACAGTCATCAAGAATTGGTATGGGTTTGGTGTTCGGAATGAAATAAATTTGAACACAAACTACGACTTTTATGTTTCCTCTGGTAGAGTTCCTTCTGAAGTTCTTCCCATAGCGGAGGATGTCGCAGGAAACTTGTTTTGCTTGGGGCTAAAAGGTGATTCGCAAGGCCGTATTTATTTTTGGGATCATGAAGAAGAGCTAAATGTAGAGAATTTAAGCGACTTGACTGTTGTGGCAAATACATTTCGTGACTTTATCAGAGCAATTGCAACTTGATGCTGGAGGCGCTATGACCTCAATTTTAGAACAAAGAAGCCAGATAGGTGTGGATGTTCTTGATGGGCTGGAAAAGAAATTTGGAATTTCATTTTCCGATGAATATAAATCTTTTCTCATCAATACAAATGGTGGGAAACCTAGCCCAAAGCGTTTTGTTACGCTAGATAAGAAAGTGGAGTCCATGGTTGTACGCTTCTTTTCTGCAGGGACTAATGAAGAAGAGTCTTTGGAGGTAGAGTACGAAGAGTATGTTGCTAGTGGTGCCATCCCATCTGACTTCATTCCAATTGCATACGATCCTGCCGGAAATAGGGTATTGCTTTGTGTCGGCGGTGAGGGGCGGGAAAGTATTTATTACTGGTCTGTTGACGAAGAGCCAGAGGAATTTTCCTGCTCAAGGAAGTATATGAGAAAAATTTCGAACGGATTTAACGAATTTTTTGATGGTCTTTTCTAAAGAGTCGGGGTTTTGTTTGGTTTTTTAGACTGTCCCATTAAATTTTGGAGTGAAGTTGTTGAAGGGCTGCGATTGGGGAAATTGGGAGGGTTTTATTTGAACAGTTTAACTAGTCGATCATTGGAAGAGCTTCGGCAGCTACGGATTGAGCTTGATACGGTCATTGCAGTTCGCCGCCAGGAGGGATGCCAAGCCCTCTTGGACGAACTCAAGGCCTTGGCTGCTGAGAAGGGCTTCTCGCTGCGCGAGCTATTGGGCGAGCCAGAGAAGCCGGCCAAGCAGAAGACCAAGATCAAGGGGATAGCCCGCTACCGCAATCCCCAGGATCGCAATCAGACCTGGACCGGCCACGGCCGCAAGCCGCAGTGGGTCGTCGATTTCCTCTCCGCCGGCGGCCAGCTGGATCAGCTCAGGATTTGAACTGCGGTATCGCCAGAATGAATACTCCCCAAGCGCGGACCAAGGCGGCGTTGTTCCACGATGTGCACACCGGCAAATTGCTGCGCCAGCGCGCGCTGATTCGTCTGTCTGCGCACACCAAGGAAGACTTGCTGCTGGCCGCTCAGCAAGCCTTGCACACAGCCGGCCATTGGCAGGACGACGTGGCGATCCCGATCCGACCACGCACGCTGGGGCCACATCAAGGGCGAGTCTTGACGTTGATCGGCAGTCAGGTTTCGCCAAGAGTGTGGTTTGCCGATGGGCAGCACTGGATGGCTGCACTGCAGACCCTGTACTTCTTTACCGACAGCTATGAGCGGGCGCACTACCTGCGCCCGTTGCTACCGGCCTTTGCCAATCGCGATGCTTTCAGCCATTGGCTGCAGCATTTCTCTTCCCGCCCATTTGAAGCAGCCACCATTGCGCTGATCTTGTCACGGACCTCCTCCATGACACGGCAGCTTTCTGCGCTGCTGGCGGTGGAGATGGACAGGGAAGCCTGGATACAAGGGGTAAGCACGGTGCCGCTTGCGCTGGCTGCTCAGCTCATGGGGCGTTTCGACTTTCAAGCGCCGCATGAAATACCATCAAATTGATTTCTGCCATCCACTTGCTGACCAGGAAACCGCCATGAAAAAGGTAATCAAGTATGGTGGGATAGTCACTGAATCGCCCCAACTTCTCTAGACACTCTTGAGCCGTTGGAAATACTGCCTTTCAAACTCTACCGGCGATAGCCCGTTTGCGGAACCATGACGACGCTTCGGGTTGTAGAACAACTCGATGTAGTCGAAGATGTCCCGTCGGGCTTCTTCCCGGTCGTGATAGGTTTTTCGCTTGATGCGCTCCCGCTTCAGCAACTGGAAGAAGCTCTCCGCAACCGCATTGTCGTGGCAGTTCCCGCGCCGGCTCATGCTGGGTACCAAACGATGCGCCTTCAAGAAGTCCTGCCAGTCATAACTGCTGAATTGGCTTCCCTGATCGGAATGCACCAGAACTTCCTGCGTGGGCTGGCGTCGCCATACCGCCATCAACAGGGCATTCAAAACCAGTTCCCTGTTGATACGTGATTGCATCGACCAACCAATCACCTGCCGCGAGAACAGATCAAGCACCACCGCCAAGTACAGCCATCCCTCATGCGTACGGATGTAGGTGATGTCGGTTACCCAAGCTTTGTTTGGCGCATCCACGTTGAACTGGCGCTGCAGGTGGTTCGGTGCAACCACCGCCGGGCGTCCACTGTAATGCCCGGGGCGTCGGTGATAGCCGGTTTGCGAACGCAGGCTCTCCTGCTTCATCAGCCGTGCCACACGATGCTTGCCGCAGCGCTCCCCTAGTGCCTGTAGGTCGTCATGCACTTTGCGGTAACCATAGACACAGCCACTCTCCAGCCAGGCTTGTTTGATTTGCCCCAGCAAGCGCTGGTCTTCACGGGCACGGGGCGAATGTGGCTTGGCCTTCCAGGCGTAGTACCCACTGGGGTGCACGGACATGACACGGCACAGGCGTCGAACAGGAAACTGCTGCTCGTGGGCCCGGATGAAGGCATACCTTACCCGGACTCCTTGGCAAAGTATGCGGCGGCCTTTTTTAGGATGTCGCGCTCCTCGGTCACCCGTTTCAGCTCTGCTTTAAGCCGGCGGATTTCGCCTTGCTGGTCGGCAGATTCGGTCGACTTGGTGCGCTTGGGGTCCAAGCGTTTCAGCCATTGATACAGGCTGTGGGCAGATACGCCGAGACGGCTGGCGACTTCTGCGACGGGATAACCACGTTCAGTGATCTGCTTGACCGCTTCGATCTTGAACTCTTCAGGGTAACGCGGACTGCTCATGACACCTCCTTCTGGGTCTCAGTTTGAGGCTCTTGAGGTGTCTAGGAAAGCAGGGGCGATTCAACCATGTTTTTCAATGGTCGCGCATCGACTGAGCTTGGTATGTTTAATCAGTTGTGGGATGGTCAGAATTTGACTATCGACCGTCGCGCCGAAAAACAGTCCTTCGTAGTGGAAAATCCGCGTGTCACGTTGTCGCTGTTCCTTCAGCGTGGCCCGTTGGAGCGCTACTTCGCGCGACGTGGTGACGAGGCACGGGAATTGGGGTTGCTGGCACGCTGCTTGATCTGCGAACCGCCTAGCACACAAGGCTGGCGCGCAGCGCAGCCACAGGAGTGGCAGCATAGCCATCAGGGCTGGCTGCATGAGCGAGCCACCCAGTTGTTGAAGCAAGGCATCGATAAAAACGGCCAGCCCGTTACCGAGCGGCAGGTCCTACGGTTCGGTGTGGATGCAGAAATCCGCTATTTTCAGCATCTGCAGCAAATCAAGAACGAGCTGATGCCGTGCGGTGCATTTGCCCAAGCGAAAGACCTAGCTTCGAAGCTTGACCGACAGATTGCGCGTGTCGCGGCCCTGTTGCAGCTTTTTGAAACCGGTGGTCATGAAATTTCGCTGCCGATTTTGAACGCGTCAATCGAGATCGTCATGTGGTATGCCAACGAATATTTACGCCTGTTCGTACCACCTCCGCCGGTGCCACAACTCAATATTGATGCTGAGGCTGTGTTTTTGTGGATGCATGGTCGTGCTCTGAAGAACAACAACCGCTACATCATCAAGAACGATGTGCTGAAAGGTGTTGTACCTACCAAGCTGCGTCGTGCGGCGAACTTGGAGCCGGTGTTGCATCTGTTGGCAAGTCAACAAAGAATCGGGTATTGGCACAGCGGCGGGCTGCAGTATCTCGATATGAGCCCGCAGTTGGTTCAGGACCCCTTCGATTGGCATCTGGCCGTGGACTCCTATCGCATGCGCCGCAAAAGCAAGAAGTCGTCGATGTTCGTGAGTTGATTCCGCTGACGTACTCCATGATTAATGATCATGGAGTACGTACTTGGAGGTGCGTATCGATGCATGACCATTTCAACTGGGTGAACAGGCGGGGCCATCATGCCGGGGCATTTGAGCTGTATCTGATGGAAGGCTGGAATGAGCCAGCTCAGTTGAGAAAGCATGGGGGCTGGTGCGAGATGTTCTGCAGAGGTGCAATGGTATCCACGCGGACTTGGTATACCGAATGGCATACTGATTTTTGAGAAAAAGAAAAAGCCCCTGAAAAATCAGGGGCTTAATCGTATATCTTGGCGGAGAGAGGGGGATTCGAACCCCCGATAGGCTATTAACCTATACACGCTTTCCAGGCGTGCGACTTAAACCACTCATCCATCTCTCCAGAGAGGAGGGCGAACTATACCTGAGGGAGGACTCTTTGCCAAGCCGTGCCGCCGTGTTTCCGGCGCCAGTCTGGCGTTGCGACAGCGTTGTGGCTGGGTGGTGAGGTTTGCTGGACGAATGCAGCTCTTTACCTGGCTGCGTATTCGCTCAGGATCAACTACTACTGCGCGCGTTCGGCGCTCTGGTGTGATGCCGGGTGCGTTGCCCTGCAGGCAAAAAAACAGCGGCTGATAGGCCGCTGTTTGGTTTGGAGACCCTGAGTAATCAGGCGTTCAGCTTTTCCAGCCCGCCCAGATAAGGGCGCAGTACGGCCGGCACGGTGATGCTGCCGTCCACGTTCTGATAGTTTTCCAGCACCGCCACCAGCGTGCGGCCCACGGCCAGACCGGAGCCGTTCAGCGTGTGCACCAGCTCGTTCTTGCCGGCTTCGTTCTTGAAGCGGGCTTGCATGCGGCGGGCCTGGAAGGCGCCCATGTTCGAGCAGCTGGAAATTTCGCGGTAAGTGTTCTGCGCCGGCAGCCAGACTTCCAGGTCATAGGTCTTGGTGCTGCCAAAGCCCATGTCGCCGGTGCACAGCAGCACCTTGCGGTAGGGCAGTTCCAGCAATTGCAGGATGCGTTCGGCGTGGCCGGTGAGTTCTTCCAGCGCGGCAAACGATTTTTCCGGGTGCACGATCTGCACCATTTCCACCTTGTCGAACTGGTGCTGGCGGATCATGCCGCGCACGTCGCGGCCGTAGGAGCCAGCCTCCGAGCGGAAGCAGGGCGTGTGGGCGGCGAACTTCAGCGGTAGTTGCTCGGCCTTGAGGATTTCATCGCGCACGAAGTTGGTCACCGGCACTTCGGCAGTCGGGATCAGATACAGCGGCTCGGCATCCGGGCGGTTGACCTTGAACAGGTCTTCCTCGAACTTGGGCAGCTGGCCGGTGCCGGTCATGCTGGCGGAGTTCACCAGGTACGGGGTGTAGACCTCTTCGTAGCCGTGCTCGTTGGTGTGCGTGTTCAGCATGAACTGCGCCAGCGCGCGGTGCAGGCGCGCGATCGGGCCGCGCAGCGCCGAAAAACGGCTGCCTGACAGCTTGGCGCCGGTATCGAAATCGAGGCCCAGCGGAGCACCCAGATCAACGTGATCCTTGACGGCGAAATCGAAGGTGCGCGGTGTACCCCAGCGCAGTACTTCCTGATTCTCGGTTTCGTCTTTGCCGGTCGGCACCGAAACATCCGGCAGGTTGGGAGTGGAGATCAGCAGGGTGTTGAGCTTGTCCTGCAGCGCGGCCAGCGCGGTTTCCGCTGCGCCCAGCTCGCCCTTGAGGTTTTCCACTTCGGCCAGAATCGGCGCGACATCCTCGCCCTTGGATTTGGCAATGCCGATCTGCTTGGACACGCTGTTGCGCTTGGCTTGCAGGTCTTGCGTGGCGGTCTGCAATGTTTTGCGTTCGGCCTCCAGCGCGGTGAATTCGGCAGCCGGGAAGGCAATGCCGCGTGCGGCAAGGCGCTCGACCACGTGATCGAGTTCGTTACGGAGTTGGTTGATGTCGAGCATAGATAATGTGGCGAGGGTAGGGATGGGGCGAATTTAGCAAATGATACATCGGATTTAGCCATGCTTTGCTTTTGCTAAAAACTTGCTTAGCTTATTTAGCGTTTGGTGTTGTGTTCGGCCAGCCACGCCGCGTCCAGCTCGGCCAGATGGCGCAGTTTTTCGCCGATCTTGCCTTCCAGCCCGCGTGGCGTCGGCTCGTAAAAGCGTGTGCCTTCCAGTCCGGCGGGTAGATAGCTTTCGCCGGCGGCATAGGCGTCCGGTTCGTCGTGCGCGTAGCGGTAGGCCTTGCCGTGGCCCAGTTCCTTCATCAGCTTGGTCGGGGCGTTGCGCAGGTGCACCGGCACTTCGCGGCTCTTGTCGCCGCGCACCAGGGCCCGCGCATTGTTGTAGGCCATGTAGCCGGCGTTGGATTTGGGCGCGATGGCCAGATAGATGACGGCCTGCGCCAGCGCCAGCTCGCCCTCGGGGCTGCCGAGGCGCTCGAAGGTGGCGGCGGCATCGTTGCAGATCTGCATCGCGCGCGGGTCGGCGAGGCCAATGTCCTCCCACGCCATGCGCACGATGCGCCGCGCCAGATAACGCGGGTCGGCGCCGCCATCGAGCATGCGGGTGAACCAGTACAGCGCACCGTCCGGGCTGGAGCCACGCACCGATTTATGCAGTGCGGATATCTGGTCGTAGAAATTGTCGCCGCCCTTGTCGAAGCGGCGTGCATTCAGGCTGAGTGCGTTGGCAATGAAATCGGCGTCGATTTCGTCGCGTTTGGCCACTTCGGCGGCGGTGGCGGCTTGTTCGATCAGGTTGAGCAGCCGGCGGGCGTCGCCGTCGGCATAACCCACCAGCGTGCTGATGGCGTCATCGCTGAACTGCAGGGCCGGGTAGGCCTTGCTGCGCGCGCGTTCCAGCAGGCTGGTCAGCTCGTCGTCGTCCAGTGCCTTCAGTACGTAGACCTGCGCGCGCGACAGCAGCGCGGCATTGACCTCGAACGACGGGTTTTCGGTGGTAGCGCCGATGAAAGTGACCAGGCCCGATTCAACAAAGGGCAGAAAGGCATCCTGCTGGCTCTTGTTGAAGCGGTGCACCTCATCAACGAACAGAATGGTGTGCCGGCCCATGCTGCGATTGCGCTCGGCCTCTTCCATTGCGGCGCGGATGTCCTTCACGCCCGAAAACACGGCCGACAGCGGGATGAATTCGGCATCGAAATGCTGGGTCAGCAGGCGGGCGAGTGTGGTCTTGCCGACACCCGGCGGGCCCCACAAGATCATCGAATGCGGCTGACCAGAGGCAATCGCCAGCGCCAGCGGTTTGCCATCGGCCAGCAACTGGCGCTGGCCGATCACGTCCTCGACGCTGCGCGGACGCAGGCGCTCGGCCAGTGGCTCGCGCGCTGGCGCGGCGAACAGGTCATTCGCGGACGACATCGACATCCTTGGGGGCGATAAAACGGAACTGGCCGGCATCGATCTTGGCGTTGACCACCAGCTGGCTTACCGCCACACGGGTGGTCTGGCCAAACTGGTCATACAGCACCATCTCGGCCAGTTCACTGCCGCGCAGGCCGATTTCAACGCGGCGGAAGGTTGATTCGCTGTTGCGCGGTGTGGCCAGCACCCAGGCCAGACCATCTTTGCCGGGCAGGTTGCGCAGCTCGTACTGCTTGTCGATCTGCTCGCCGGCCAGCACGGCGGCAGGGCTGGCATCCAGCGCGGCCCCCACCTGCTTGATGGTGACCTGCTTGAGGTCAGCGTCGTACAGCCAGACTTGCTTGCCATCGCCGACGATCAGCTGTTCATAGGGGCTGGCATAGGCCCAGCGGAACTTGCCGGGGCGTTGCACGGCAAAGCTGCCGCTGCTGACTGCCGGCTTGGCACCGGCCTGTTTGCTGAGCACGGTTTGCTTGAACTGGCCCTGCATGCTGGTGTTGCCGGCCAGGAAGGTACGCAGGTCGCTGATGGCATCTGCATGTGCGGTGCCGGCCAGCAGCAGGCTGCCGATCAGCGCGAATTTTTGTATGGCGGTCAAGGAAAGGCTCCCGCGCTGGATAAAGTAGGTAGTGCAAAGATATGGGCGCAAGCGCAAATAAAAAAGCCCCGCCGGAGCGGGGCTTTCGGGGTGGACCAATTACTTGGTCATGACTTCCTGCACACCCTTCACTTCGATTTCAACGCGACGATCCGGCGACAGGCACTCGATCAGCGCCTTGCGGGCCTTGATCTTGTTGCAAGTATCGCCAGTCACCGGGTCGGCTTCGCCGCGCGATTCAGCGTGGATCTTGTCTGCCGGTGCGCCCTTGGTCACCAGGTAGTCAGCCACGGCCTTGGCACGACGGTAGCCGAGGTCGAAGTTGTACTTGTCGCTGCCGAGGCGGTCGGTGTAACCCACGACGACGGCTTGGCCTTCCTTCGGATCCATGCCCTTCACTTCGTCATACAGCTTGTCGAGAGCATCCTTGCCTTGCGGCTTCAGGGTCGACTTGTTGAAGTCGAACAGCACGTCGGTGCGCAGTGTGAACTTCTTGCTCTTCACGACCGGGGCAACCGGGGTCGGCTTCACTTCCGGCTTCACTTCCGGCTTCGGTGTTACGACCGGGGCAGCCTTGGTCGCCTCAACATAGCCCGGGCAGCCCTTCACGATCTTGGCTGCGGACCAGGTGCCGGTTTGCCAGCATTCGCCGATGCCGTTCTTGACCACGCCTTCCGGGTTTTCAGCCGAAACGTTGGTCGAGTTGGTCACATAAGCATCAGTAGCGGCGTAAGCCGATGCAGTCATGCCCAGTGCAGCAGCGATGGCAAGGCTGGAGAGCGTTTGTTTGAGCAGCATGGAGATTCTCCTTTGTTAGACGTGTTGGCACTTCTTACTTGTATATCAGGGCATTGCCGGAAGGGTTGTCAACTCGCGAGCTGCTTCCCTACATGAACATTATTCTAATGTCCTAACAAATTGATAGGCAAATGAAAACCGCGTGAATTTTTGTACGAATTCATGACAATTGGAGCACATTGCCGGGCATGATAAACTCGGTATGGAGATGCTTTGCGCGTTTTGGTTCCATGAAATGTGCGGTTGAAGCATCAGTCCCGATCACCTCGCAGTCGTGTATACACCCGGAATATGTCCGAACAACCTAGCTTCGCCAAAGAAACAATTCCAGTCAGTCTAGAAGAGGAAATGCGCCGTTCCTACCTCGATTACGCGATGAGCGTGATCGTGGGCCGTGCGTTGCCTGATGTACGTGACGGACTGAAGCCGGTGCACCGCCGCATCCTGTTTGCGATGCACGAAAGCAATAACGTGTGGAATCGCCCGTATGTGAAGTGCGCCCGCGTGATCGGTGACGTGCTGGGCAAGTACCACCCGCACGGCGACAGCGCCGCCTACGAGGCGCTGGTACGCATGGCGCAGAATTTTTCGCTGCGCTACATGTTGATCGAGGGGCAGGGCAACTTCGGCTCCATCGACGGCGACAGCGCGGCGGCTTATCGTTATACCGAGTGTCGCTTGCAGCGCATTTCCGGTGAGCTGCTGGCCGACCTCGACAAGGAAACCGTCGATTTCTCGCCCAACTATGACGAGAAAGAGCTGGAGCCGACGGTACTGCCCACGCGCGTGCCCAACCTGCTGGTCAACGGCTCGTCGGGCATCGCGGTCGGCATGGCCACCAATATCCCGCCGCACAATATCAGTGAAGTCATCAATGGCGCGCTGGCCTTGCTGGCCAACCCGGAAATCAGCATCGACGAGTTGATCGACCTGATCCCGGCGCCGGACTTCCCGACCGCCGGCATCATCTACGGCATTCATGGCGTGCGTGAAGGCTACCGCACCGGCCGAGGCCGCGTGGTGATGCGTGCGCGCACGCACTTTGAAGACTGCGGCAAGAATGGCGACCGTCAGGCCATCATCGTTGACGAGTTGCCGTATCAGGTCAACAAGGCGCGCCTCTTGGAAAAAATTGCCGAGCTGGTACGCGGCAAGGCCATCGAAGGCATTTCCGAAATCCGCGACGAGTCGGACAAATCCGGCATGCGCGTGGTCATTGAGCTCAAGCGCGGCGAAATGCCCGACATCGTGCTCAACAATCTCTACAAGCAGACGCAGCTGCAGGACAGCTTCGGCATCAATATGGTGGCGCTGGTCGATGGCCAGCCGCGCCTGCTCAACCTCAAGCAGGTGCTGGAGTGCTTCCTCAAGCACCGCCGCGAGGTCGTTACCCGCCGCACCGCGTTTGAACTGCGCAAATCGCGTGAGCGCGGTCACATCCTGGAAGGTCTGGCGGTGGCGCTGTCCAACGTCGACGAAATCATTGCGCTGATCAAGGCTGCGGCCACGCCGCCGGAAGCCAAGGTGGCGTTGATGGGCCGCGAGTGGAAGTCGGAACTGGTCAGCGACATGCTGTCGCGCACCGACATCAACGCGTCGCGCCCGGAAGGCCTGTCGGCCGCATTCGGCATGGGCGCCAATGGCTATCGCCTGTCGGACCTGCAGGCCCAGGCCATTCTGGAGCTGCGCCTGCAGCGCCTGACCGGTCTGGAGCAGGACAAGATCGTTGGTGAATACCGCGAAGTGATGGAACGCATCCTCGACCTGATGGATATCCTGGCCAAGCCGGAACGTGTGACCGAAATCATCGGCAACGAAATGGCTGAAGTGAAGACCAACTTCGGCGATGCACGTCGCTCGGAAATCGTGCTGCACGGTGAGGATATCGGTCTGGAAGACCTGATCACCCCGCAAGACATGGTGGTGACCCTGACCCATGGCGGCTACATGAAGGCCACGCCGACCGACGAATACCGTGCGCAGAAGCGCGGTGGTCGTGGCAAGCAGGGCGCAGCCACCAAGGACGACGATTTCATCGACCAGCTGTTTGTGGCCAATACCCACGATTACATCCTCTGCTTCTCGTCGGCCGGCCGCGTTTACTGGCTCAAGGTGTATGAGCTGCCGCAGGGTGGCCGCACCAGCCGTGGTCGCCCCATCGTCAACCTGCTGCCGCTGCAGGACGACGAAAAGATCAACGCCGTACTGTCGGTCAAGGAATTCAGCGAAGAGCAGTACGTGTTCATGGCCACGGCCGACGGCACGGTGAAGAAGACCTCGCTGGCCAATTTCTCGCGCCCGATGCGCAAGGGCATCATCGCCATCGACCTCGATCCGGGCAACTACCTGATCGGCGTGGCGCTGACCCACGGCAACGACCAGGTGATGCTGTTCTCGGACGCCGGCAAGTCGGTCCGCTTCAACGAAAACGATGTACGCGCCATGGGCCGCACAGCCGGTGGCGTGCGTGGTATGTTGCTGCAGGAAGGCCAGCAGGTGATTTCGCTGCTGGTGGCCAACGACGACGACCAGCAGGTGCTGACCGCTACCGAAAACGGCTATGGCAAGCGCACTCCGGTGGGTGATTACCGCCTGACCAGCCGTGGCACGCAAGGCGTGATCGCCATTGATACCGGCGAGCGCAACGGCAAGCTGGTTGCTGCTACGCTGGTTGAAGACAGTGACGACCTGATGCTGATCACCACCGGTGGCGTGCTGATCCGTACCAAGGTCAATCAAATTCGTGAAACCGGCCGCGCAGCCCAGGGCGTGCGCCTGATCAATCTGGATGCCGGCGAGAAACTGTCGGTACTGGAAAAGGTCTGCGAGGCCGAATCGGACGATGACGAACTCGAAGGCGACACGGGTGACGATGACGGAAACGCCGAAGCGTAATGCAGAGCCGGTGCATGCACCGGCTTTTTTCGCCCAGATCATGCAGTGGTTCGAGCAATTGCCGCACTGCAAGCTGCTGGGGATCAAACATCTGAGCTCGTCGGCCGGCAGTGTCACGCTTGAGCTGCCGTTTTCCGACGCCATCATCGGCAATCCGCAAACGCGCGTGCTGCATGGCGGGGTGGTCACGACCTTGATCGATACCGCCAGCGGCAGCGCCATCTATACCTTGCTGTCCGCGCCCGAAGCCGTTGCCACGCTGGACCTGCGCATCGACTATTTGCGCCCGGCCAAGCCGGATGCGCCGGTGTATTGCACCGCCGAGTGCTACCGCATGACCGAACACATCGCCTTTACCCGCGCCACCGCATTTCAGGACGATGTCTCCAAGCCGGTGGCCTACGCCGTCGGCACTTTTGCCCGTACCCCGCTGGGCAAGGAGGGCGCATGAGCTGCCCGGACCTGAACGTCGACAGCATCGCCGATCTGCAAGCCGTGCTGGCCCGTATTCCCTATGCTGGGCTGATCGGCGCCGAAGTGCGTGAGCACGATGGCGAGCCGCTGTTCGTGCTGCCTTATCGCGCATCGAATATCGGCAATGTGTTACTGCCCGCCTTGCACGGCGGTGTGATTGGCGGCTTCCTCGAGAATGCCGCAATCTGTCACTTGATGTGGGCGCACGAGGCGTCGGTGCTGCCCAAGGTGGTGGATTTCTCCATCGATTACCTGCGCAGCGGCCGCCCGCAGGATGTCTACGCCAGTTGCGAGATCGTGCGCCAGGGCAAGCGGATTGCCAACGTGCTGCTGACTGCCTGGCAGGACGACCGCAGCAAGCCCATTGCCGCCGCACGCGCCCATTTTCTGCTGGCCTGATGGCCCGCTTCCAGCAAGAAGGAAAATTGCATGACCCAGGTGTTCAACTTCAGTGCCGGCCCGGCCGTGTTGCCTCGCGAAGTGCTGCTGCAAGTGCAGCAGGAGCTGACCGACTGGCACGGTACCGGCATGTGCGTGATGGAAATGAGCCATCGCGGCAAGGAGTTCACGCAGATCATCCACGAGGCCGAGGCCGATCTGCGCCAGTTGATGGGCATTCCGTCCAACTACAAGGTGCTGTTTCTGCAGGGTGGTGCACACTTCCAGTTCAGCATGCTGCCGCTCAACCTTGCACGCCAGGATGACACCGTTGACTACGTGAACACCGGTCACTGGTCCAAGATCGCCATCAAGGAAGCGCGCCGCTACGCCAATGTCAACATCGCGGCCAGCAGCGAAGACCGCAACTTCAGCTACGTGCCCGATGAAGCCGGCTGGAAGAAAACCGCCAACGCGGCTTATCTCCACTACTGTTCGAACGAAACCATAGGCGGGGTCGAATTCCCGTTTATTCCGGATGCCGGCAACGTGCCGTTGATTTGCGACATGTCGTCCAACATCCTCAGCAAGCCGGTCGACGTGAGCAAGTTCGGCCTGATCTATGCCGGTGCGCAGAAAAACATCGGCCCGTCGGGCCTTACCCTGGCGATCGTGCGCGAAGACCTGCTGGGCCGCGCCCGCCCGGAAACGCCGACCATGCTGGACTACAAGGTGCAGGCCGACGGTGAATCGCTGTACAACACACCGCCCACCTTTGCCATCTATGTGGCTGGCCTGGTGTTCAAGTGGTTGCTGGCGCAGGGCGGCGTGCGTGCCATCGAGCAACGCAATATCGAAAAGGCTGCGCTGCTGTATGAAACCATTGATGCATCGGGTGGTTTCTATCATTGTCCGGTCGACCGTGCCAACCGCTCGCGCATGAACGTGGCGTTCACGCTCGGTGACGAATCGCTGGATGACGCCTTCCTTGAAGGCGCCAAGGCGCGTGAGCTGCTGCAGCTCAAGGGCCATCGCTCGGTCGGCGGCATGCGTGCATCGATCTACAACGCCATGACGGTGGAAGGCGTGCGCGCGCTGACTGATTACATGCGTGAATTCGCAAGCAGCAAGGGTTGAGCGCATGAGCGAAGAGCAACTGAAAGTCCATCGTGACGCCATTGATGCCATCGATGCGCAAGTACTGGCGCTACTGAACCAGCGTGCGCAGCACGCGCGCACCATTGGCGAGATCAAGGGCAGTGGCGTGGTGTACCGCCCCGAGCGCGAAGCGCAGGTGCTGACCCGCATCAGGGAAATCAATCAGGGCCCGCTGTCGGACGAAGCCGCCGCCAAGCTGTTTCGCGAGGTGATGTCGGCCTGTTTGGCGCTGGAGCGCCCGCTGACCATCGCCTTCCTCGGCCCCGAAGGCACCTTCAGCCAGGCTGCGGCCATCAAGCATTTTGGCCACGCGGCCAGCACGCAGGCCTGTGCCTCCATCGACGACGCCTTCCGCGCGGTTGAATCGCGCAGCGCCGACTATGTAGTGGCCCCGGTGGAAAACTCGACCGAAGGCGCGGTGGGCCGCACCCTGGACCTGATGGTGAACTCGCCGCTGTCCATCTGTGGCGAAGTGGTGCTGCGCATCCATCATCACCTGCTGCACCAGGGCCCGGATCGCAGTGCGATCAAGCGGGTTTACTCGCACGCGCAAAGTCTGGCGCAGTGCCATGAATGGTTGAACAAGAACCTGCCGGCCGATGTCGAGCGCATCTCGGTAGCCAGCAATGCCGAAGCTGCGCGCCTGGCCAGTCTGGATATCACTTCGGCGGCGATTGCCGGCGATGCGGCGGCCGAAAAATTCGGCCTGCTCAAGCTGGCCGAGAATATCGAAGACGAACCGAACAACACCACGCGCTTTCTGGTGCTGGGCCACCAGCACACCACGGCATCGGGCAAGGACAAGACCTCGCTGGTCATTTCCGCACCCAATCGCCCGGGCGCGCTGCATGCCTTGATCGAGCCGCTGGCGCGCCATGGCGTATCGATGACCAAATTCGAGTCACGCCCCAGTCGCACCGGCCTGTGGGAATACCTGTTCTTCGTCGATGTCGAAGGTCATGCCAGCGATGCCAGGCTGACTGCCGCGCTGGACGAGCTGCGCGGCACGGCCGCCTTCGTCAAGGTGCTGGGCGCCTATCCCGTGGCGGTGCTGTGAAGGCGGTTGCGGTCTTCTGCGGCTCGCGCCATGGTGCCGATCCGGCCTATGCCGCAGCGGCGCGCGAGCTGGGCACTCTGCTGGCGCAGCGCGATCTGGCGCTGGTCTACGGCGGCGGCAAGGTCGGCCTGATGGGCGAGGTGGCCGAAAGCTGCCTTGCTGCTGGCGGTAACGTCATCGGGGTGATTCCCGAGTTCATGGTCGAGCGCGAGCTGGCGCTGCCGGGCTGCACCGAGCTGCATGTGGTTGACTCCATGCACACGCGCAAGGCGCAGATGGCGGAGCTGGCGGATGCTTTTATTGCCTTGCCGGGTGGTTTTGGTACTTTCGACGAGCTGTTCGAAATCCTGACCTGGGGTCAGATCGGCCTGCACGGCAAGCCGGTCGGCCTGCTGGATACCGCCGGTTACTACACCGGCCTGTGGCACTTCCTGCAGCAAACAGTGGCGCAGGGGTTCGTGCGCGAGGCCGAATTCGCCAAGCTGCAATACGCGGCCGAGCCGGCACCATTGCTGGATCGTTTACTGGCCACACCGCTGTTGCCAGCGTACTGGGCCAAGGAAGACCTGCAGCGCAAAAGCTGAACGGTTTGCTGCCGGTCAAGGCGGCGTGCCGCATGCGCACTATAGTGGTAACGATGACCACTGCGGGAGGTGCTCATGCTTGCCCCGGATTTTATCGAGCGCGCCGGCCAGCCTGCCGATGCGCGCCACGCCGCTGCGCTGATCTACCAGTCTGATCCTGCCTACTACGATTATTGGTTCGCGCTCACCCCGGAGCTGATCCTGACCAATCTGGCCCTGCTGTGGCAGGCGGGTGAGGGCTGTTACAGCCATACGCGGCATCAGGTCTGGCTGCGCGGTGATCAACTGGTGGCCGTGGCCTCGCACTATCCGGCGCATGAAGCAGCCGAACACCACGAGGCGCTGATCCGGCAACTTGATCTGCTGCCGCTCGATGTCTCGGTGCTGCACCGCCACCACGCCCAGCTGGCCTTCCTGTTTCCCCATGTTCCGCCCGACGCCTGGTATCTGCGCTCGCTGGCGGTGGCGCCGGAATGGCGCGGGCATGGTCTGGGCAGCCGCATCCTGCGCGATATCGTATTGCGTGCCGATGCGGCCGGGCATGTGCAGGTGCATACCGATGTCGATAGCGGCAATCCCGGTGCGGTGAAGTTCTATGTGCGCCACGGTTTCGAGCCCATCGTCGAAAGCCGTGTACTGGCGCTGGTGCAGCTCAATCTGCCAGCCAGCTTGCGCATGGTGCTCAGGCGGCACTGAGCGGACTCAGGCCGCTTCCTCCAGGTCATCGCTGCAATGCACGCCGTCTGGCGTCATCGCGCAATTGCGGCCGGCGCGCTTGGCTGCATAGAGGGCCTGATCGGCGCGGCGCATCACGTCGCTGACGGTATCGCCAGGCATGAATTCGGCCATGCCTATGCTCAGTGTCGGGGCAGGGCCGAAATCGGCAATGGTCAGCGTGCGGATGTGCTTGACGATACGCGATGCCACGTGGCCCGCGGTGCGCGCATCGCTGCCGGGCAGCAGTACGGCGAATTCGTCGCCGCCCAGCCGGCCCAGCGTGTCGCCACCACGCAGCACCTCGCCAATCCGGCCGGTGATGGCACGCAATACCATGTCCCCGGTCAGGTGGCCGCGTGCGTCATTGATCTCCTTGAAATGGTCCACGTCGATGATCAAGAGTGCCGGGCGTGGCCCGCGCGCGGCAATGGCCTGCAAGCGCTCGGCCAGGAACATGAAATGGCGGCGGTTGGGGATGCCGGTCAGCACATCGGTATTGGCCAGCTCCATCAGCTGCGACTCGATGGCGCGCAATTCACCCTCGGCGCGCTCGTAGTTCATCAGCAGCAGCGTGCTGAGGGTGATGATGGCCAGCAGCACAAAGGCAATGAAGGAGAGGCCGAACAGGGGGTCGGTACCGGTCTGTGCACTGGTCAGGCTGTATATGCCGCGTGCCAGCTGGGTGAGCGCACACAGCGCGTAGCTGCCCAGCAGCAAATCGAGCGTGCCCTGCAATGATTCGTACTGGTTGCGGTAGCCCAGCTGGATCAGGCGTGCGCTCAGCAGCAGGAAACCAAGCGAAAAAATGAAAATGGGCATGGCCGCCGGGGCGTTGCCAAGCATGCTGAGCAGCCAGCAGCCGTAGGCAAAGGCCCACAGCAGGTAATCAACCCGTTCGCGCCGGCCTATGGTTTGCGACAGAAAGCGCCGCAGGCCGGCAGCAATCAGCACCGGTTGCAGCAGCAGCAGGGCATTGCCGAGATGGATGGACCAGAACACCGAATACATGTCGCGGCAGGCAATCGCCAGCGCGCTAAGTGCGAAGGCAAACTCACCCGCCACCCAGTGCCAGTAGCCGGGGTAGACGCGCCGCCGCACGCCCATCAGCGTCATGACGAAGCCGCTGGTAAAGAACACGGCTGCGGCCAGCGTCAGGATGGAGCGAGGGTGAAGGAAGTCGGTGAGAGGGACTGGGTACACGCTCGCGATTCCTGTGAGCCTCACCCCCAACATAGTGAGCAAAATGCACGATGCAAAGCGTGGCGCGACGGACGTCGGCACCGGTTTGTCGTGGTAATCTTGAGGTTTCAGTGTGCCAGCCAGTCAGGATAGCCCCATGTCGCTTTGTGATCTTGCCCCCGAATACGTCCGTGCCATTTCGCCTTACCAACCCGGTCGCCCGATCGAGGAAGTTGCCCGCGAGTTGAACCTCGACCCGGCAAGCATCGTCAAGCTGGCATCGAATGAAAATCCGCTCGGCATCGGCCCCAAGGCCAAGGCGGCGGTAGCAGCGCAACTGGGTGATCTGGCGCGCTACCCGGACGACGCGGCATTCTCGCTCAAGCACAAGATCGGCCAGAAGTTCGGCGTGAAAGAAAGCCAGATCATTCTCGGCGCCGGTTCCAACGACATTCTCGAATTCATCGCGCATGCCTTCCTGGCGCCGGGGGTGTCGTCGGTCTATTCGCAATACACCTTTGCGGTCTACCCGCTGGCGGTGCAGGCTACCGGCGCCACCGGTATTGAAGTGAAGGCCGTTGATTACGGCCACGACCTAGAGGCCATGCTGGCCGCCATCCGCCCCGATACGCGCGTGGTGTGGATCGCCAATCCGAACAACCCGACTGGTACGCTGGCGCGCCCGGGCGACCTGATTGAATTCCTCGAAAAGTGTCCGAAGGACGTGCTGGTGGTGCTGGACGAGGCGTATACCGAGTTCCTGCCGGCTGAAAAGCGCTCCGACTCGGTCAACTGGCTGCGCCAGTTCCCCAATCTGCTGGTGTGCCGCACCTTTTCCAAGGCGTATGGCCTGGCGGGCCTGCGCGTGGGTTTTGCGCTGATGAGCGAGGAAGTGGCCGCCATCATCAACCGCGTGCGCCGTCCGTTCAACGTCAACAATCTGGCGCTGGCAGCAGCAGAAGCCGCGCTGGACGACATGGAATTCCTGCGTGAGTCGGTGCGCATCAACAGCGAGGGCATGGCGCAGATCACCGGCACGCTGCAGCGCCTGGGCATTCCGTTCATCCAGAGCTGGGGCAACTTCGTGACCTTCCACGTCGGCGATGCCAAAGCGCTGAACCAGTACATGCTGCAGAATGGCGTGATCCTGCGCCCGCTGGCCGGTTACAACATGCCGAACTCGCTGCGCGTGTCCATCGGCCTGCCGCAAGAGAATGCGCGCTTCATCGAGGTTCTGGAGCAAGCCCTCGCGGATTGAATCACACCCGCTTGAGCCATGAAAAAACGCCGCTGTGTGCGGCGTTTTTTCATGGCTGCATCTCGGGCATCAGTCGTGCTCGTGCCCATAAGCAGAATACTCATAATCGCCATAGCTCTTGCGGAATGGCGGTTTGCGCCCGACCAGCGCTTCAATCAGGGTGAGTTCGGCATCGGTATGGTTGATGGTCTTGGCCGGGATCAGTACGTCACCATCGTCGTTCACCCAGTAGGGGCTGTCGTGGTGATGGGTCTGATAACGGATTGCCTTGTCCGGCGCGGCGGTCGGGGTCAGCTCGGCCTTGCCGTAGCACAGGCACACATAGCTGCGGCCGGCTTCGCTCTCCAGGTAGCAGCCGGTGCCGCGTATTCCTATCGTGGCGGTGCTGGTGTGCAAGGTGATGTCGCCCTTGCCGAATACGCCCAGCAAGGCGCCGGTTGCCAGCCGCAATACCCGCTTGGCGGCATTGCCGCCGATTTCCACCCGGCTGTTCTCGCGCTGCAGGAAAGCATCCTTGCCGACCACATAACTCACCTGGCTGTCCGGCCCGGTTTCTACCACATCACCGTCATGCACCAGATCACCCTGTCGGGCTGGCTTGCCATTGATGCTGACGCTGCCTTTGAGGCTGCGTATGCCCTGCACGATGGCCGGTGCCCCCAGCGCCTGCAGCGCCCAAAACAGTGGCGAGGCCGCAGCGGCAGCAAGCAGGGTGCGTCGTTTCATGATGTACCTCGGGCGGGATCAACACCTGAGTTATAGCCGGCTGCAAGAAAAAACGCCGGTAAGACCGGCGCTTTTTCTTGGGGCTGACTGGGCTATTTTTTGAGGGCGTCGCGAATTTCGCGCAGCAGCACGATGTCTTCCGGCGTGGCCGCCGGTGCTTCCGGTGCGGCGGGTTCGTCGCGCTTGAGCTTGTTCATGGCCTTGACCACCAGAAAGATCGCAAAGGCCACGATGATGAAACTGATGCAGGTATTGATGAACACACCGTAGTTGAGCGTAACCGCGCCAGCCTTCTGCGCCACGTCAACCGATGCATAGGGGCCGGGTGTCTTGCCTTCTGCCAGTACAAGGAACATGTTGGCAAAATCGACCTTGCCGATGATGAAGCCCAGCGGCGGCATGATCACGTCCTTGACCAGCGAGTCGACGATCTTGCCGAAGGCTGCGCCGATCACCACGCCAACCGCCAGATCGACCACATTGCCACGCATGGCAAATTCCTTGAACTCCTTGAGCATGTGCATTCCTTGCTGATGGTATGTTTGTAAGCCTAGTGGTAGCGCTTCGCTGCTGTCAACGCTGGCGCCCGCTGGGGCGGCCCAGATAGCAGGTGATTTCCTCGCGGTCATGGTAGAGCTGCTTGGCGATCAGCGTGTACTGGATGCCGGCGGCATCCAGCTCGTTGTCGATCAGGTCGAAGCAGCGCTCGATCTCCTGCCAGCGTTTTTTCATCGGCAACTTGAGGTTGAACACCGCGTGGCGCGTCATGCCGCTGGCAAACCAGCGTGCGATCAGTGCAGCAATGCGCTGCGGTTGCTCGACCATATCGCACACCAGCCAGTCGACCGGGTGCTGCGGCTTGTATTTGAAGCCGTCTTCGCGCAGGTGTTTCACATACGGGTGAATGGCCATGTCGCCCTTCATCGGGCCGTTATCGATGGCGAAGACCTTCAGTCCGCGGCTGACCAGCTGAAAGGTCCAGCCGCCCGGTGCTGCACCCAGATCGACGCCGACCATGCCGGCCTTGAGTTTCTGCTCTGCATCGGGCACCAGCACCATGAAGGCTTCGGATAGCTTGAGGGTCGAGCGGCTTGGCGCACCGGTCGGCATGCGTACGCGCGCAATGCCCAGCGGCCACGGGCTGCTGCGCGCCGGATCGGCAATGCAGACAAAGACCTCTTCCATGCTGGGGTAGAACAGGTGCAGGCGCCAGCGGCCCTGCTTGGGCCCCAGGTGCTCGGCCAGTTCCTTGGCAACGATGCTGCCGAAGCGTTTGCAGAAGCCCGAGAGCTGCTTGCCTGCATCGCTGTCCGGGTGCTCCAGCCACACTTCACTCCATGGCCCTTGCAAATTGGGCGGCAGCTCGCCCAGCGCGCTCAGCAGCGGGCCGAGGCGGTCACGCTCGCCCAGCTTCACGCGCGCGACGGCAAACACCATCTGGCGGGCAAAAATAAGCTGGTCGACGCTCAGTTCACGCAGCAGGCGCTGCGCTTCGGCGTAATCGTTGGGGGTGAACAGCACATAGCCGTCGCCGTTTTCCCACTCACCTTCATCCTGCAGGTGGGTGGCCAGCTCGCGGCTGCAGTCATCTTCAAATCCGGGGCGGCAATAGAGCAGGAGCGAGGGTGTCATGGCAAGTACGGCGGGCAAAGGCGCAAGGATAGCAGGGTCGCCGTATCGATGCCCGTTGCATGGTTGTTTTCACGCAGTTTCATGCGTTGCCATTCGGGCGGGGGCCGAGAGCGGGATGCTGATGATGAAGGTTGCGCCTTCGCTGGGCATGCTCTTGACCGCAATGGTGCCAGCCAGCGTCTGCGTGACCAGGTTGTAAACCACGTTCAGCCCCAGCCCGCTGCCGCCGCTGCCCCGGCGCGTGGTGAAGAAGGGGTCGAAAATCTTGCTCTGGTATTCGTAGGGTATGCCCTTGCCGAAATCGGTAAAGCTGAGCGTCACGCTGCTGCCTTCCTGTTCGGCATGGATCACCAGGCGTCCTGCCTGGCCCTCCTCATAGGCATGGCTGATGGCATTGGTGATGAAGTTGGTGATGACTTGCGACAGCGCACCCGGATAGCTATCCATATTGACCGGCTGGACACAATGAATTTCCACCTCCAGCTGGCTGCGCTTGAGTGTGGGGTGCAGGCTGGCGATCACTTCGTTCAGATACTCGCCCAGCTCGAAGGTGCGGCGGGCTTCCGAAGTCTGGTCCACCGCCACGCGCTTGAAGCTGCGGATCAGCTCGCCGGCCCGCTCGGCATTGCCCAGGATCAGTTCCGCCGATTGCACTGCAGTATCGCAATAGCGCACCAGGTCTGATTTTTTGACCGCGCCCTCGCTCAGCAGATCGCGGATCTGGCGGCTTTCCTCGGCCAGGACCGAGGCGCTGGTGAGGATGACGCCGACCGGCGTGTTGACCTCATGCGCCACGCCGGCCACCAACCCGCCCAGCGAGGCCATTTTCTCGACCTGCACCAGCTCGTTCTGCGCCATTTTCAGCTCGTGGTAGGCTTCATCGGCGCGGAACATGGCGTCTTTCAGCGCGGCATTGGCATTGCGGCGCTCTTCCAGCTCGGCGAGCAAGCGCGCCGCGATGCGCTGCACGCTTTGCGCCAGCAGGCCGAACTCATTGCGCAGGTTGCCGCCCAGCTTGAGTTCATCAAGCGAGAAATGCGTCTGCCCGGCGGCGTGATCCAGCGCGCTCGACAGGGTATGCAGCGGCTTGACGATGATGATGTTGAAGCAGACCACCAGGGTCAGGGTAAGCAGCGCGTCCAGCAGCAGGATTTCGATGATCTTTTCCAGCACCAGCTTGTGCAGGCGCTCATCCATGCGGGCGGTGGAGACACGGTATTGCACCACGCCGATGGGCTTGTCCGGTCTTTCCTCGTACACGATCGGCAGGGTGCGGTAGCCCTGCTGATCGGCCGGCAGGGCATCGACGCGCACCACGTTGCCGTCCCGGCGTTCACGCCCGGCAAACAGCCCGTCATTGGCGCTGACGGCCAGGGTTTCCAGATCGGCCCACTCCATTTGCGCGTCGAGCACGCGTTGCAGCAGTGCCTGGTCAAAATTCCACAAGATGCCAGGCAAAATGGTGGTCAGCCGCTTTTGCAGCGCCTGCTCGTTTTCTCGCAGGGAAGTCTGGTATTGCTCGCGGCTTTGCTCGTAGGAATAGACGCCGGAGAGCGCCAGCACCAGCGTGACGGTAAGAATGATGAGCAGATTGAGGCGGGTACGGGTGCTGTGCATGGCGCGTCGGGCAGGGATTGCTTTCAATCTAGCCGGGACTGCGCCGGCGCGCTAGCGCAGATCGATGTCAATGCGCTAGCGCAGGTAGAAGTCGTCGTCGAAGGTGGTCACCCACTGCGGGCGATAAACCACCAGGATGCTGAGATTGAGCCCGGTGCTGAATGCCTCGGGCCAGCCCATCAGGAAATAGTAGGGCAGCTGCTCTTCCAGCAGGAAGCTGAACGGATAGGCCCCCGCTGTCCCCAGCAAGACGCAGGTGACGAGACCCGTCAGCCACATGCCGATGGCGCCGGCGGCAAAGGCGTTGAAGAAAATGTAGACGAAGTAATTGGCCGGCATGCGCGCCCGCGACAGACGCAACAGCAGCACTGTGATCCAGACCGGGGTGCTGCATACCAGCCAGTTCAGCCCCAGACTGGCCCATTCGCCGTGTGCGTAGGCCGCCTCGCCGGCGAGGATGGCGGCAATGCTCAGCAAGGCGCGATCCCGCCCGGCAATCAGCGTCAGCGCGGTGGCGCCCAGCAGATGAAAACTCAGCCCCGGCTGTATGCTGGCCTTGAGCTGCCACATGCCCAGCACCACGACGGTCGCGCCAAACCAGCCGGTGAGCGCATGCTGGGTTTGCGTCAGCCAGGGGATGCGCCAGGCTGCGCGCACCAGCAGCACCGCAGCCAGCACGCCGGCGACGGCCAGGATGTCATCGGGAAACTGCGCTGCAGCCAGATTCATGGCCGCGATGCGGTCAGCCGCGCAAACGCCATTGCTGCTCGACCATGGTGGCAAGCTGTGTCAGCCGGCCGTGGAAGAAGTGGCCGACGCCGGGCACCACGATCACGGGCAGTTGCTGCGGCCGGGCCCAGTCCAGCACGGCCTGCAGGCTGACGACCTCGTCTTCTTCACCATGGATGACCAGCGTGTCGGCCGGCACGGCGGGGAAGTCATAACGGCTGACGGCAGGGCCGACCAGAATCAGGCCTTCAACCTCGTCATCTGCCAGCCGCTGGCGCAAGCGCGATTGCACCAGCGTGCCGAACGAGAAGCCGGCCAGCGTCAGGCGTGGTGCTTCGGGGTGGGCGGCACGCGCATGCGCCAGCACGGCGGCCATATCGTCCGGTTCGTGCTCGCCGCGGCTGTGCTCACCTTCCGAATTGCCGACACCACGCAGATTGGGGCAATAGCAGTGATAGCCCAGCCGCGACAACGTCTTGGCCAGCGTATGCACGATCTTGTTGGTAAAGCTGCCGCCTTCCAGCGGGTTGGGGTGCGCGATCAGTGCAATGCCGCGCGCGACGGGCAGTGCCGATTCGAGCTTCAGGCATTCAAGCTGGCCGGCGGGGCCGGCGATCCACAGCGGCTCGAAGGTGGCGGCTTTGCGTGGCTCGGTCATGGGGCGTCCTTGCAGGCAGCCAGGCTGCCACTCATGTGTGTGGAATGATGCGGGCGTCGGTTTCGATCGGGCCGTGATGGCCCGGGTGCAAACGGGTGCTCAGAGTTTCAGGCGCTCGACCACACGGCCACCCACGATATGCTCGTTGATGATCTCGTCGATATCGCTTTCGTCCAGATAGGTGTACCAGGTTTCTTCGGGGTAGATCACGATCACCGGGCCTTCCTCGCAGCGATCCAGGCAGCCGGCCTTGTTGACGCGTACGCCACCGGGGCCGGCGAGCTTGAGCGCCTTGATCTTGTCCTTGGCATAGGCCTGCAGACTGCTGGCACCGCAGCGGTTGCAGCTCTGGCGTTCCCCCTCGGGCCGCTCGTTCAGGCAGAAGAAGACGTGGTGCTTGTAATAGCCCATGGCATGCCTCCGGTTATTGCTGGGTGACTGGCGGAATGTGCGCCGTGACGAAGAAGGGCAGGCCGTCGGTATCCAGATCGGGCTGCACGGCCTCGATCAGCTGGATATCGTCCTGGCGGCATTCGCGGAACAATTCATCGGCGAAGTGGTGGATGCGCTCGGCCGAGTCGAGTGGCGCCAGACGCCAGACAAAGCCTTCCCAGCGCTCCTTGTCCTCACGCATCGAATAACTGATGCGGATTTCGCCACCCTCATGGCTGGCAATTGTGACCACCGGGGTGTGGCCGTTGCTGCGTATGCTGCGCAGCGCGTTGCTGGTAGCCACCTGCAAACGGGTTTCCAGCTGCGTAACGCGGCCGGTTTCCAGCGCAGCCAGCCAGCTCAGTGGCACGCGTGGAATCGGGAACAAGGTCACGCCCGGTGTCTTGAGTGCTTCGCCCAGCTTTTGCTGCAGCGCCAGCGTCCACTGGCCCGGTTGGGCATTGAGCTGGATGGCCATTGCCGCACCGCGCTGCTGGATGGCCACGCCAACCAGATAGCGCTGGAACACCGCCTCGTCCTTGAACTTGAGCGGCGTGGCCTCGAACGCGCGCGGCAGGCCCGCAGCGGTATCCTGCAACTGATCGCGCCAGCGTGCCAGCTGCGGCGGGCTGATGCCAGCCAGCTGATCCGGCGTCAGCAGATCGCCCGCCAGCCATACGTCGGCACCCTCGGCAATCAGGCCGCCGCTTTGCAGCGTGGCGCGGACGGCAGCCGGGTCGATATGGTGAGGCAGGGTGACTTCACCCTTGGCACCGGCCACCAGGATGACCGGGATGGCGAACGGCACGGCCCAGCACGCTGCATCAGCGGGGGGATTTTCGACGGCTTCGCGCAGCAGCGCCCACAGCGCCTTGTAGGCATCCTGCGAAGGTGCTTGCGTCAGTGCGGCATTCAAACCGGCGTTGTCGTTGCTCAGAATGAGTTCTTCAAACAGGCCGGCCAGCGCCGCGCGCTTTTGCACGGCTACATTGCCGTCGGCTTCGGTCAGCCAGGACATCAGTGCGCGGATGACGGGGTTTTGCGCGTTCACGCGCGGGTACAGGCGGGGGTCGGGCAGATACATGACGCAAACCGGAATGCAAAGGGTGATTATACCCCCGAGCGGCCGCCGGGAGCTGTGCGGGGCATACAGAAGCGGTGGCCGGCTTTCTCTGCTCGCAAGGCATTGAATCCATTTGACTATTTGGCCGTTACTTGGGTAAAGTACCTACTCTGTTGATGCGCACGCTTAGCGCATTGATAGTTCTCCTTTGTAGATGTTGTTGGTAGCCCGGGGCGTGTGTTCCGGGTTTTTTTTCGCCGGAATCCCCCGATGTCCCAACCCCGCCTCATCGATCAGGCCACGCTTGCCGCGCTGGCTGCCGAAGCCGCACAGGCGCCGCGCCTGCGCAAGAACCAGAATTTCCACGCCGACAATGCAGATGCCTGTCATCGCTTGATCAATGCGCTGCAGCCTGGCACCTACATTCAGCCGCATCGCCATCTGGATGCGGGCAAGTCCGAGTCCATCATCGCGCTGGCTGGCAGCATGGGCGTGCTTTACTTCGACGAGGGCGGCCGCATCGAGCAAATCTGCGTGATCGCGCCGGGCGGCGCGGTGGTTGGCGTGAACGTACCGGCCGGCACCTTTCACAGCCTGGTGGCGCTCACCCCCGATTGCGTGTTTTTCGAGAGCAAGGCCGGCCCCTACGCGCCGCTGGAAACGGCAGAAAAGGCAGCTTGGGCGCCAGCAGAAGGAGAGCCCGCTGTCAGCGCTTATCTGCAGCATATGTTGGTGCATTTCAACGGTCTGACTTGAAACATCGCGCTCCGCTTGCATACAGCAGGCATGGACTGCTAAAACGCTCCCATAATGTTGCTTGGCATCAACCCGACCGCAATAAGAACACGCAGGGAGCGCGGAGCGCTGGATGGGATACTCACACAAGGATGGCTTGCTGGCCCTGCAGACGCTGCTGGGCCTGATTGCCGGTGCAGTGCTGGCAAGCCAGTGGAATGGCTGGGCGGGTGGCGTGGTCATTGCCATTGCGCTGCTGCTGGCCGCGCTGGCGGTCTGGCTGGGCGCACGTGCGCAGGCAGACCTGCGCCGCTTCAATCAGCAGCTTGATACGCTCAGTGCGCAGGGGGCGGGTGATTTGCGCACGCCGCTGCCGGCCACGGGTGCCTTTGCCGCGCTGGCTGCCGCGTTCAACCGGTTTCGCAGCGGCTTGGCGCAGAGCCTGCACAGCATACGCAGCGCACAGATCAAGGTGTCGATCAACGCGGTCAAGATCGCCAAGCAAGTCAAGGATGTGACTACCGAGGCCAGCGAGCAGGAAGTGCTGTCGACCGAGATCCTGGCGGGTGCCACGCATGCTGCCGAGGCGGTGAATCATGTCCACGCCAGCATCGACATCATTGCCGGCTTTGCGCAGGAACTGGCGCGTGCTGCGTCGGCCACGCGCAGCGATGTCGAATCGGCCAACATGACCGCGCGCGATGTCGCGCAGCTGATGCAGCAATTCGTCACCGGCATTCAGGAACTGGTGACTGCCAGCCGTTCGATTGCCTCCAGCGTTGAGCTGATCAAGGGCATTTCCGACCAGACCAATCTGTTGGCGCTTAATGCCGCCATCGAGGCGGCGCGCGCCGGTGAATCGGGCCGTGGTTTTGCCGTGGTGGCCGACGAGGTGCGCAAGCTGGCCGAGCGCACCCGTGTACTGACCGAGACGGTTGGCGGCAATATCGACCGTATTTCCTCGCAATCGCAGGACACCGCGCGCTCGGCCGAGGAAATCATGCAGAGCGTGAACGAGGCCGCCAGCAATCTGGACGTGGCCAGCCGCCAGCTCAGCGAGTTCAGCAGCGGCGCCAACAAGGTGGAAAGCGAGGTCTCCACCATACGTACCGCCGTGGATGAGCTGCGCATCAACCACCAGCAAGTGGTGGGCAATGTCAGCCGCATGCACGAGCTGACCGGCCACATTGCCGAGCAGATGCGTGAAACCAGCGCGCTGTCCGGCCAGTTGAGTGAATCGACCGAGCGCGTGATGAAAACCGTGGGGCTGTTCCGCCTGGGTGATCATCGCTTCGACCGCGCCATGGATCAGCTCAGCCAGTGCCAGCAGGACTGCGAGGGCAAGCTGGACGCGATGACGAAGGAAGGCTTCAACCTGTTCGACCACAACTACCAGCCGATTGCCGGCACCAACCCCACGCAGTACCACACCAGTTACGACCGCGAGTATGAAAAGCGCTTCCAGCAGCTATTCGACCGCTATACCCAGCAGGTGCCGGGCTGCGATCTTACCGTGATCTGCCATAACGACCATGCCTACCCGCCCACGCACGTCAGCAAGTACTGCAAGCCGCACGGCCCGGACGTGAAGTTCAACACCGGCAACGGCCGCGACAAACGCTTCCACGATGGCAACCCGATGCTGAAGAAATGCTCGCTGGACCGCGACCCGCTGCTGTTCCAGGCCTATGTGCGCGACGTGGGTGATATCTTCAGCCTGATCTCGGTGCCGGTAAACGTGCAGGGCCGGCACTGGGGTGGGCTGATGATGGCGATCGACTACGAAAAACTGATCGACTGAGCCACGCGGTGGCTCGTGAAAAACGCGGCCTGGGCCGCGTTTTTTGTTTTCAGTTGACCTATTGCAGTGCGGCCAGAATCCGGGTCACGATGCTGGCTGGTGGCGCTGCAATATCGATCTGCAGCGCACCTATAGGCGCTTCCAGCGTCGCCAGCTGGCTATCCAGTAGTGCCGGGTTGAAGAAATGGCCACTGCGGCCTGCCAGTCGTTCGGCAAGCAAGGCAGGGCTGCCATGCAGGAAGACGAAACGGATTGCGGTATCGCCTTGGCTCAGCGCATCGCGGTAGGCCGCTTTCAAGGCAGAGCAGGCGAATACGTGTGGCTGCCCGGCCCGTTGTGCAGTTTCAATCGCAGCGCGGACTGATGCCAGCCACGGTTGGCGATCTGCATCATCCAGCGGTAGGCCTGCCGCCATTTTTGCCTTGTTGGCGGCGCTGTGCAGGGTATCGGCATCGGTAAACGGGCAGCCCAGCCGTGCTGCCAGCAGCATGCCTATGGTGGTCTTGCCGCTGCCGGCTACACCCATGACGACGATGATGCTCACAGGGTAGGGTGTTCTTCAAAGCCATCGTACAGGCCGGCTGCGGCATCGCTGCATTCCAGTCGTTCCACCTGTGCCGAGGGCGGGCCGTGCTGCGCCCAGGCCGCCAAGGCTTCGACCGCTGCCGCTGCGCCCTGCGCATGGATTTCCACGCTGCCGTCACGGCGGTTGCGCACCCAGCCGCATACGCCAATGCGCCGGGCCGCCAGCACGGTGCTGTAACGGAAGCCGACACCTTGCACCACGCCGTAAACGCGCAGCAGGCAGGCGGTGATATCCGGGGTGGGTTGGCTCATGGTGGTGGTTTCTGGGCTGGGGGCGGGCATCCACAGCATAGCAGCCTGCCAGCATGCCCTGTCTGAATGCAAAACCGGCGCTTGCCGCGCCGGTTTGTCTTGAAGCGGCTTACTTGACCCGCATGCCCGGCTTGGCGCCGGCGTGCGGTTCGAGGATATAGAGCCCGCCATCACCACCTGCCGCCAGCACCATGCCCTCGCTCATGCCGAATTTCATTTTGCGCGGCGCCAGGTTGGCCACCATGACGGTGTGCTTGCCGATCAGGTCTTCCGGTTTGTAGGCCGATTTGATGCCGGCAAACACGTTGCGCGTTTCGGTGCCCAGGTCCAGTGTCAGCTGCAGCAGCTTTTCAGCGCCTTCCACGTGCTGCGCATTGGCAATGCGGGCGATGCGCAGGTCCACTTTCATGAAATCGTCGATGCTGATGGTTTCGGTAATCGGCGGGATTTCATAATCGGGCGCAGCCACCGGTGCTGCAGCGGGTGCCAGGCTTTCCTTGTTTTCTTCCACCATGGCCTCGATCTGCTTGGGGTCGATGCGCGTCATCAGGTGCTGGTAGGGGTTGATGGCGTGGCCCAGCAGCAGGGTAGCGGCATCGGCCCAGCCCAGGGGTGCGACGTTCAGGAAGGCTTCCACGTCGGCTGCCAGCTTGGGCAGCACCGGCTTGAGATAGATGGTCAGCAGGCGGAAGGCGTTGATCAGTACCGAGCAGACTTCCTGCAGCAGTGCATCCTGGCCTTCCTGCTTGGCCAGTTCCCACGGCTTGTTCTGGTCGACGTACTGGTTCACTTCATCGGTCAGCGCCATGATGTCGCGCACGGCGCGGCTGTATTCGCGTGCCTCGAAGCTGGCGGCGATGCCTTCTGCAGCAGCCTGCAGCTTGGCCAGCAGGGGCGAGTTCAGTTCGCGCGACAGTTCGCCGCCAAAGCGCTTGCTGATGAAGCCTGCAGCGCGGCTGGCGATATTGATGTACTTGCCGATCAGGTCACTGTTCACGCGTGCGACGAAATCGTCCAGATTGAGGTCGGTATCCTCGATGCTGGCATTGAGCTTGGCAGCGTAGTAGTAGCGCAGCCATTCCGGGTTCAGGTGGCGCAGATAAGATTCGGCGGTAATGAAGGTGCCACGGCTCTTGCTCATCTTGGCGCCGTCCACGGTGAGGAAACCGTGCGCGTTGATGGCGGTCGGCGTGCGATAGCCGGCGTATTCCAGCATGGCCGGCCAGAACAGCGCGTGGAAATACAGGATGTCCTTGCCGATGAAGTGATACAGCTCGGCCTCGCTGTCCTTGCTCCAGTAGCTGTCGAAATCCAGCCCCAGGCGGTCACACAGGTTCTTGTGGCTGGCCATGTAGCCGACCGGCGCATCCAGCCAGACGTAGAAATACTTGCCTGGCGCATCGGGGATTTCAAAGCCGAAGTAAGGCGCATCGCGCGAGATGTCCCAGTCGTTCAGGCCGGCTTCGAACCACTCCTGCATCTTGTTGGCGGCGCCTTCTTGCAGCTTACCCGGCGTTTTCACCCATTCCTTGAGGAAAGCTTCGCAATCACCCAATTTGAAGAAATAGTGCTCGGAATCGCGCAGCTCCGGTGTAGCGCCGGATACCACCGAATACGGGTTCTTCAGCTCGGTAGGCTGATAGGTGGTGCCGCACACTTCGCAGTTGTCGCCATATTGATCCTTGGCGCCGCACTTGGGGCATTCACCCTTCACGAAGCGGTCCGGCAGGAACATGTTCTTCACCGGATCATAGAGCTGGCTGATAGTGCGGCTGACGATCTTGCCGTCCTTTTTCAGCGCATCGTAGATACGGTAGGAAAACTGGCGGTTCTCTTCCGAATTGGTGCTGTAGTAATTGTCGAAGCCGACATGGAAGCCGGTGAAGTCGCGCAGGTGTTCGCCATGCACGCGTTCGATCAGCGTCTCGGGCGTGATGCCTTCCTTTTCGGCGCGCAGCATGATGGGCGTGCCGTGCGTATCGTCGGCACAGACATAGTGGCAGGTATGGCCACGCATCTTCTGGAACCGCACCCAAATATCGGTCTGGATATATTCGACCAGATGGCCCAGGTGAATGGCACCGTTGGCGTAGGGAAGGGCGGAGGTAACGAGGATTTTGCGGCTCATGCGTATGCTTCTGGCAGGCAATAAAGCGCGATTATAACGCAGCCGCTGCCTTGCTCGAACGCGCTTGTACCTGACCGGACTTTATTCCGGTCGCATTAACCGGTAGATTAGTAAAAAACCATATAACAAGCACCGGATTTACCCATGTTCGATCCCCGCGAGGAGCTGGCCAGCATCGAGGCCACCTTTGTTCAGCTGCAGCAACTTCTTGGCATGGACATGCGTGGCGAGCTGCTCGAAGCCTATTTCGTCACCCAGGACGAATGCCTGAAGCGGCTGGCCCAGGCGCTTTACGCGGCGAATAGCAATGAGGCGGTCGAGGCCGCGCACAAGCTCAAGGGCGCTGCCGCCCAACTCGGGGCGGCGCACATGTCGGTGCTGTGCAGCCAGGTCGAGCAGCATGCGCGTGCCGGCAGGCTGGACGAGGTGAGGCGGCAGTGGCCACCGATGTCCGAATTGGCCGGCCAATTGGGGCAAGCCCTGAAGCGGTGAGCACCGCGCCCGCGTAAACTGAAAGCATCGACAACTTCTTTGCCGGCGTGCATGCCGGCGCGGTCATGCCCCTTCTGCATACCCTGTTCCAGTTTGACTGGCTGTACCTGATCGGCACGGCGGCGTTTACCGTATCCGGCTATCTGATCGGTGCACGCAAGCAGTTTGACGTGCTGGGCGTGGTGATTCTTGCACTGCTGACCGCTATTGGCGGCGGCATGATCCGCGACGTGCTGGTCAACCGCGTGCCACGTATTTTTCTGGATGCCGAGCCGCTTTACACCATCTTCATGACGCTGGCCGTGATCTGGGCCATCAAGCTGCACCGGCGCAACAAGGGCTTGCTGGTCAAGCTGTTCATCGTGGCAGATTCCATCGGTCTGGTGGCGTTCAGCATTGCCGGTGCACAGGTCGGCATAGACGCGCGGCTCAACCTGTTTGGCGTAGCTTTCCTTGGTTTTGTCAGCGCCGTTGGTGGCGGGCTGGTGCGCGACATGATGGTGAACGACGTGCCTTTCATCCTGCACGAGGATTTCTATGGCACGGTGGCCATTCTGGTGGCCGTGGCCTTGTTCGGCCTGTACGGGCTGGGTTATGCCGGCCCCATTGTGGCCTGGCCGCTGTTTGCCGGCGGGCTGGCGCTGCGTTTGATTGCGCATGTGCGCGACTTCCGCCTGCCCAGGGTGGATGCATGATGCCCCCCGCCAGCGCACTGCTGCCCTGGCTGCAGGACAGGCTTGCGGGGCATGTTCCGGCCCGACGTGGCGATCATCCTGACCTGTATGTGCACAAGGCGGCTGCAGTGCTGATCGGCCTGGTATTGCGCGCCGAAGGGCCGACCATCTTGCTGACCGAGCGTGCTGCGCATTTGCCTCATCATGCTGGCCAGATCAGTTTTCCCGGTGGCCGGGTCGAAGCAGACGACGCCGATGTGATCGCCGCAGCGCTGCGCGAAAGCTGGGAAGAGGTGGGTTTGCCGGCGCAACACGTGCAGGTGGCCGGGCTGCTGGGGCGTTATGCCACGGTCAGCGGTTACGACGTGACCCCTGTTGTAGCCTGCATTGATCCGCATGCCTTGCAGTTGCGTGCCGACCCTGCCGAGGTTGCGGCGGTGTTCGAGCTGCCGGCGGCGGCCTTGCTTGATCCGGCCCGCTACGAGCGCCGTTGGGTTGAGCGACGTGGCATGCGCGGGCGCAGCCATTTCATCGAGTGCGAAGGGAAGACCGTCTGGGGCGCCACTGCCGGCATGCTGCTGATGCTGGCTGCTGCCTTGGGGCTGCCGGGTGAGCCGCGCGATATTGATTGAGTGAGCGGATTGGGTGTGCGGGATCGGTGGTGTCAACGCAAAACCACTGCCGGTGGTCTTGCACATACTTGCCGCATGGCTTTGCTGATTGTGCTTCGCGCCTTGCCAGCAGCGCAGTGTCGGGTTCTGCGGCTGCGCTCAAGCCGGGTTGTGTCGGTTGCCCAAGCAGCTGTCAGCGGCTCTTGGGCAGTACAACGTGCACGATCAGGCCGTGCGGCTGTGCATCGCGCAGCTCGACGCTGCCGCCGTGGCGTTCGGCGATTTCCTTGACGATGGCCATACCCAGACCGCAGCCATTGCCCTCGTTCTGGTTCACACGGAAGAAGCGCTCGAACACGCGTGGCTTCTGTTCGTCCGGAATACCGTTGCCGTCGTCCTCGACGTCGACGATATAGTTTTTGTCGTCTTCTTCCAGCCGCGCGGTGATGCTGCCGCCGCGTGGAATGTATTTGATGGCGTTTTCGATCAGGTTGATGAACAACTCGCGCAACAGCGCCGGGTTACCGTCGATCACGGCACTGCTCAGCGAGGTATCGCAACCCAGGTCCATGCCCGCAGCCAGCGAGCGTGGTACGCACTCGGCGGTCAGCTCGCGCATCAGTTTGGCAAGATCGACGCGCACCGTGGGCATGCCATTGGTGCTGCCTGGTTCGGAGCGCGCCAGGGTCAGCAGCTGGTTGACGAGGTGAATGCTGCGCGTGGCGCTGGCGTGTACCATGTTCAGCCGGTCACGCAGTGTATCGGGCGAGGTTTCGCGCAGCGCCAGTTCGGTTTGCGACTTCAGCCCGGCCAGCGGCGTGCGCAGCTGGTGCGCGGCATCGGCAATGAAGCGGCGCTGCCGGCTGATGCTCTCGTTGGTGGTCGACAGCAACTGGTTGAGCGCATTGCTGATCGCATGCACTTCCTGCGGGGCATCCACCAGTTCCAGCGGCGCCAGGTCTTGCGCCGAGCGGTTGCCGACCAGCCGCTGCAGGCGGGTCAGCGGCAGCAGGCCGCGCTCTATACCCCACCACACCAGCACGCTCATGGCGATGATGAGTACGCCCAGCGGCAAGGCGGTGGCAACGAGGATTTCGCGATAGAGCTGGCTGTTGAAGGTGCGACCGATCTGCACATGCAGTTGCGGGCCGTTGTTGATCTGCTCGATCAGCGAAACCAGCCGCAATGACCCGTGCGTGCCATCGGCGGTATAGAAGGAGGGCTGGCCCGCGGTTTGTACGGAGTCTGGCGGCGGGGGTAGTGCTGCATTGCCGGCAATCGGCTTGCCCGGCTCGGTCCACACCGAATAAACCAGTGCGTCGTCCGGATTGTCGTCGATCAGCAGCGGGATGATGCGCGCAAGATCGCCCGCCTGCCCGTGCCCCTGCGGGCCGGCTTGGCGGGCAACTGCCCGCGCCGTCTGCAACAGGCTGTTGTCGATGACGGCGTTGGCATAGTGCGTCGCAACCTGATAGCTGAGGAAGGCGCCAGCCAGCCACAGCACCAGTTGCGGAAACAGCAGCCACAGCAGCAGCTGCCGTTTCAGGGAGAACTTACCCTGCGACATCCTGTGCGAACGGTTGCTGCTTCTCGAGGAGGTAGCCCAGGCCACGGATGGTACGGATCACCACGCCACAAGGTTCCAGCTTCTTGCGCAGGCGGTGTACGTACACTTCGATGGCGTTCAGGCCGACTTCGGCATTGTCCGAACCCAGTTCCGACACGATCTGTTCCTTGGTGACCACGCGATCGATGTTGGACATCAGGATTTCCAGAACGGTCAGCTCACGTGCGGACAGGTCGAGCGGGGTGTCGTTGCACCATGCACGCTGGCCGGCACGGTCCAGACGCAGGTTACCCAGTTGCTGTACCGATTGCGGCAGGATCTGGCTGCGGCGCAGCAGTGCGCGCAGACGGGCTTCCAGTTCGGCGAACTCGAACGGTTTGGCAAGGTAATCGTCGGCGCCGGCATCGAGACCGGCAACACGCTCGTCCAGCCCATCAAGTGCGGTCAGGATCAGGATGGGCAGCGACGGTTTGTGCTGACGAACGTTGCGGAGCACGGTCAGACCGTCCATGTTCGGCAGGCCGATATCGAGCACCACGACATCGTAGTCGTTGTGCAGCAGAATCTGTAAGGACAGCGCGCCGTCGTTGACGCAATCGACCTGGAAGTCCGCCTGGGAAAGGCTGGTTTTCAGCGCATCCGCGAGAATAAGATCGTCTTCGGCGAGAAAGAGCCGGGTGCTCATGGGGCTAAACCTCCAGTTGTAAGTTGAATCTTACTGCTGAGTTTAACTGTAATTTCTGGAATACCCAAGTTAATTTTGATGCCCGCGTGCGCGTGCGCGCTGCTGGCTTTCCCTTGCCTCGGCCAGGGCCGTTTCGGCTTGCCAGCCCGGCGTGAGCCAGCCTGAAAGCTCGCGGGTTACAAGGCCGGCCAGCGCGTGTATCCACGCGGGTCTGTCATTCATACAGGGTATATAACGAAAGCCCGTTCCGCCGGCTGACAGGAAAGTTTGCTTGCCTTCCATCGCAATCTCTTCGAGGGTTTCCAGACAGTCGGCAACAAAGCCGGGGCAGATCACGTCCAGCTCGCGCACGTTCTTGCGGGGCAGGGTGCTCAATACATCGCTGGTATAGGGCTTGAGCCATTCGGCCCGGCCAAAGCGCGACTGGAAGGCCACGGTATATTGGTCTGCCGACAGCCCAAGCGCTTCGGCCAGCAGCCGGCCGGTTTTCAGGCAGTGACAGTGATATGGATCACCCAGATCGAGCGAGCGGCGGGGAATACCGTGAAAGCTCATCAGCAGATGCTGGCCACGACCGTTCATCTGCCAGTACTCACGCACCGATTGCGCCAGCGCGGCGATATAGCCCGGGTCGTCATGGAAATGGTGCACGGTACGCACGGCGGGCTGGTTGCGATAGCGGCGCAGCTGCGCAAATACCGCATCGCCCACGCTGGCGGTGCTGCTGGCGGCGTACTGCGGGTAGAGCGGCACCACCAGGATGCGATCACAGCCGGCAGCCTTCATCTCGTCCAGCCGGCTGGCTACCGAGGGCTGGCCATAGCGCATGGCATAGTTCACCACCAGCGGCGCCTGCAGTTGCTCGCCCAGATAGCCCTTGAGCAGGCTGCCCTGCTTGGCGGTCCACATTTGCAGCGGCGAGCCTTCCTTGCCCCAGATGCTGGCGTATTTCAGCGCCGATTTCTTCGGCCGGGTGTTGAGGATGATGCCGCGCAATATCGGTTGCCAGAGCAGGCGCGGGATTTCGACTACGCGCGGGTCGGACAGGAACTCACGCAGATACGGCTTGAGTGCTGCAGCAGTCGGTGCGGCGGGTGTGCCCAGATTGACCAGCAATACGCCGATGCGTGGCGGCTGGTCATGCTTGTATGAAGGTTCAGGCAAAAAACGTGGCATGGTGAAATCCGTCAGGCTGAGCGCGGAGCGCTGCATGGCAGCAGCTGCATTGCGCCACTATCAGTCAAGGTTTGAATGCGTTGACGCGTCGCTGCAGTTCGAGTTCCGCGCCGGATCGATTGCGATAGCGCGCCTGCAGATACAGATAGCAGATGCGCTGGATGTCTGCGGCATGCGCAGGCAGTGCGCGCGCGGCACGTTCGGCAAAGCTGCCCGGGCCCTCATTCGCCCGCTGGGTCAGCTTGTGGCGCGCCAGTTGTGCCACAAAGTGCAACCACAAGCGCTGTGACAGCTCCGGTCGCTGCCGGCGGCTCTGCAAATGGTGCATGACCACATAGAACAGCACGAACAGCCCCAGGCAGCCACCCAGCCACATCAAGAGGCGCGGCGAGCCGAAATCCTCGATGCCCAGGCTGCCCAGCAGTTGCAACTGGCGCTGCGCATCATAACCGATCACCCAGCGGTTCCAGCCATACACCGCACCATCCCAGCGCAGGCGCAGCGCCGACAGCCACGGGCTGTCGCCGCGTACCAGATAGGGCAGTTTTTGCTTGCCTGCCGCGCTGCGCGCCACGCCCTGCGTGACGCGGCCAGGCGCAACCATGGCGGTGGGGTCTACCCGCTGCCAGCCACGCGTGGCCAGCCAGACCTCGGCCCAGGCGTGCGCATCGGTTTGCCGCACGATGAAGTAATCCTGATTCAGCTCGCCGCCCTGATAGCCGGTGACCACGCGCGCCGGTACGCCGGCGGCCCGCATCAGGAAGACGAAGGCGCCGGCATAGTGCTCGCAAAAGCCTGCCTTGGTGCTGAACAGCAGATCATCAATGGTATTGCGCCCGTACAGCAGTGGCGCATCCAGCGTATAGACAAAGCTGTTGTTGTGCAGATAGGCCAGCGCGGCGTCGACACGCGCCTGCGGTGACAGCGGTGCCCAGCTTGCGGCCAGCTCGCGTGCTCGCGGATTGCCCCCGACCGGCAACTGCAGCTCGTCATTGACCAGGTCGGCGGCCGGTGTGCTGGTGCGCCAGGCCAGCACGCTTTGCAAGGAGATGCGTTTGCGCGAGCTGACCGCCTTGTCGTCCAGCAGTTGCAAGCGGCTGCTCAGGTGACTGCCCGGCGGCAGGGTGCCGGGCAGTGGTACATCCAGCGCCAGCAGCCAGTTGCGGTTGTGTGGCTCCAGCGTCATCGTATAGCGGACGATATCGCCCAGCGGCTGCAACTCCGGTGCGGCATCGCCGGGCGCATCCTGCTTGCTGCCCAGTTGTTGCCAGCCTACGCCGTCATAGAATTCGAGCACCGGGCCGCGCCAGTACAAATCACGCTGCGGCGGCAGCTTGCCATTGAACGAGACCCGGAAGGCCACGCTGTCATCACGCGCGAGGTTGGTGAAGCTGCCTGGCGTCATGTCGTCCGACAGGCCGATGCTGGCGCTGCCGCTGTCGTCCGGCATTTGCCATAGCGGCCCGGACAGGCGCGGGAACAGGAAGAACAGCAGCAGCATGATGGGCAGGGCTTCGAGCACCATCCACGCCGAGCGCTTGTATTCAAATGCATCCAGCTTGCCGTCCAGCCGCTGCCATGCCCGCAGCTGCGCCATGATGGCGATGGCGCAGCCTATGGTATAAGCCAGCATCCAGAAGGCCTGCGACACCAGAAACGCCGCGCCGACGGTAAAAAAAGCCAGCAATGACAGCACCCGTGCATCGCGCCGGTGCTGTGTTTCCAGCAATTTCATTGACAGCAGGCTGGTGAGCAAGGCCACACCGCCCTCACGGCCGAACAGGGTGTGGAACTGCAGGAACACAACACCAATCAGCAGTAGCGAATAACCGTAGCGCAGCCAGCGGCGCGGCAGATCGTGCCCTTGCCAGGCCAGCAGGCCACGCCAGCCCAATGGCAACAAAATCAGCAGTGCGTGCCACGGGGCCAGCTGCGTCATGTGGGGCAGCAGCGCCAGGAACAAGGCGGCTATCGAGCCATAGAGCGGCTGGCGGGGCAGGTCGTCGCGCAAGGTGCTCATGCGTGCTTTCCGTACAGCGCCAGCGCAGTCAGACAGGCGGCGCAGTGCACCGGGCCCTGGTCCAGCGGCAGCCGGGCGCCGGGCAGGATCAGCCCATAGCGGTCATCGTTGTTTTCTGCCGCCAGTACCCAAGCGGTCAGTCGCGACAAGCGGGCTTCGTCGCTCATGCCTGGCAGGTCGTGCCAGTCGAAATGGAAGGACGCGCTTTGCGGACTTTCATATTGTTTCACGCTCAGCCGCTCGTCGCGGGCAGCCTGTTTCCACGCAATGCGGCGGATCGGGTCGCCCGGCTGATAGCGGCGCAGCCCGGCAAAATCGTCATCGCCGGTGCGTTGTACCTCGCCGCCGGGCTCGGCAGCGCCCTGCGTGCGGTAGGAGGGGGCATCGGGCTCGGGGCGCGGGTAAACCAGACAACGTGCATGCAGATTGGCATAACTCCATACCCGGCAGAGCTGGCTGGGGTAATGCGTTTCCAGCCCGAGCTTGGGCAGGGTCAGCCAGCCACGCTCGGTGGCGCCGACCGGCAGCCATACCTCAACCCCGCCGGGCGGATCGACGCGTGGCACCGCCACCGCGTCATTGTCGCCCGCGCGCAGCATGATGGCCTGGCGGGGTTTTTCGCTGTCCAGCCGGATGGGGAAGTGCGCCGATTCGCCGGCAAATACCGGCTCGGCCAGACCGGCGGTCAGCTTCAGCCCCAGCAGGTTGCGAAAACCATGCAACAGGCCGGCATGCCCCAAACCGATCATCAGGAAGGCAAAACTGTAGGCTAGGCTGATCTGGTAATTGATGGCTCCCACCAGCACCAGCACAGCCATTGCGGCAAAGGCAAAGCCGAAACCGCTGGGCAGTACATAGATACGGTTGTGCCGCAGCGCCAGCGAGCTGGCGCCGGGTGGATGACGGCGGGCCAGCCAGCGTTGCCAGCGTTGTTCCAGCCAGGCAGGTCGTTTCATGGTGTGCGGGCCGGGCTCAGGGGACGGCAACGCTGCCCAGCAGCTCGGCGGCCGAGCGCGGATCGGGGCGGCCGCTGGCCCGCGTGGGCAGGCGGTGGCCAGCCACGCCGGGGAATACCGCTTGTACATCCTCCGGCACGACGAAATCGCGGTTATCCAGCCAGGCCCAGGCACGGGCTGCGTTGACGAGGCCCAGCAGCGCGCGTGGTGACAGGCCGTAGGCAAAGTCGGGGTGGCTGCGCGTGGCGCTGGCCAGTGCCTGCACATAGTCGAGCAAGGCCGGGCTGACATGCAGCGCGGCCACCGACTTTTGCGCGGCCAGCAGCACGTCGGGCTGTATGGTTGCATCCAGCGTGGCGATCAGGTCGCGCCGGTCCTGCCCGGTCAGCATGGCGCGCTCGGCGCTGGCGCTGGGGTAGCCCAGCTCGATGCGCATCAGGAAGCGGTCAAGCTGGGATTCGGGCAGCGGAAAGGTGCCGATCTGATGCTGCGGGTTCTGCGTGGCAATCACGAAAAAAGGCTCGGGCAGTGCGTGCGTGGCACCGTCCACGGTGACCTGGCGTTCTTCCATCGCCTCCAGCAGTGCCGATTGCGTCTTGGGCGGCGCACGGTTGATTTCGTCGCCCAGCAGCACCTGCGCAAAGACGGGGCCGTGATGGAAACGGAACTTGCCGCTGTCGCGCTCATAGATCGAGACGCCCAGCAGGTCGGCCGGCAGCAAATCGCTGGTGAACTGCACGCGCTGGAAGCGCAGCCCCAGGCAGACCGCAAGCGCATGGGCCAGCGTGGTCTTGCCCACACCAGGCAAGTCCTCCAGCAGCAAATGGCCACGCGCCAGCAAACAGGCCAGCGCGAGCTTGATCTGGGTTTCCTTGCCGAGAATGATGCGATTGAGTTGCTGGAGCGTGCTGCTGAGTGGATGAGCCATGTTCTTGTAATTGGAGACCGTGAGGAAAGCCGGTCAAAAGTGTCCGGTAAAGTTGACGCCTATCGTCGGGTCAATATTAAAACGATCTGTTGAAAGGGCGTTACCGTTTTTGTCTTCCACATAAAGTTTGCCGCCCAGCAGGCCGGTTGCATACAGGTCGATTTGCCAGGAGCGATCCCCCGTATAGCCCACGCGGAAGTACACCGGTGTGCCGCTGCTTTGCAGCAATCCATACGGGGCGACTGCGCTGTCGCCCGCCAGGCGGAGGCGGCTCACCTGCCAGCCACCACCGGCGGCAAGCTGCCAGCGCTGGCTGGGCCGATAGCTGAGCTCAAGCCCGGCCGGCCCGGCGGGGCTGGCAAGGTCCGGATTGCTCAGCAGCCATTGCGGATTGATCTGCCAGTTGACCAGCACATAGGGCACCACCGTGGTCTGGTCGAGCGAGTGATAGACACCTGCGCCCAAGCCCAGCCGCAAGCCGGGTGATGACAGGGTGCTGATGTCGAAGCGGCTGCCGCTTTCCTGGGTGGCAATACCACCGGTCCAGGAACTGGTACGCGCCAGGGTGGGGGTGACCTGGTACAGCCAGTTGTTGCGGTCGGTATAACCGATGCGGAAACCGAAGCCGCTGCGCAGCCGGGGTTCGGCGGCATTGTCGGGTAGTGGTGCACTGTCGCCTTGCCAGCGTGCGAGGTCCCCCGTGCCGAAACGCACGCTATCGATACGCCAGCCGGATGGCGCCAGGGCGTCATCCTGCGCGCATGCCAGTACAGGCGCGAGGACGGAAAGAGAGACAATCAAAGACAACAGTGCATGCGTCATGGTCGGGGACTCGTCACGCACAGCGACCTAGCTGCTTACTATCATCATGGTTCGCCTTTCAACACAAAGCAAAGGCGCAGCATGGCTGGATAGCCACCGGCCGGCGGCGTACACTAACCGCCTGGCTCGAAATCGGGCACAACGTGCGAAAACGCCCCAAGGCAGGGCGCCAGACAAGGGACGCAACATTGCATTCGGCAGATGACGGCATCACCGCTTACCTCACGCATTCGGCCTGCACGCTGCATGACATGGGGCAGGGGCACCCCGAATGCCCGGGCCGGCTTGCCGCCATCCAGGATCGTTTGATCGCTGCCCAGTTGTGGGATTTCCTGCTGCATGTCGATGCCCCGGCTGCCACCACGGCGCAACTGATGCGCGTGCACGACGAAGCCTATATCGAGCGCCTGACAACCATGCTGCCCGGCCATGGTTATGTGCATATCGACCCCGATACCGCCATCAACCGCTTCAGCCTGCTGGCGGCTTATCACGCTGCCGGTGCCGGCATCAAGGCGGTTGATCTGGTCATGCAACGCAAGGCTGCCAATGCGTTCTGCGCGGTACGCCCGCCTGGTCACCACGCCGAGCGCAACCGGGCCATGGGCTTCTGCCTGTTCAACAATCTGGCCGTGGCTGCTGCCCATGCGATGGCCGAGTACGGCATCGAGCGCGTGGCGATAGTCGATTTCGACGTGCACCATGGTAATGGCAGCGAGGACATCTTTTGCACCGACCCGCGTGTGCTGATGGTCGGTTTCTTCCAGCATCCGTTCTTCCCCTACAGCGGCGATGAGCCGCGTGGCCCCAATATGCTGAATGTGCCGCTGCCACGCGCCACCACCGGTGTGCAGTTCCGCGAGATGGTGGTGGAGAAATGGCTGCCCGCGCTGGATGTGTTTGCGCCGCAGTTCATCTTTGTGTCGGCCGGGTTTGATGCACATCTGGAAGACGATATGTCGTCCATGGGCCTCGTCGAGGCCGACTATGCGTGGGTTACGCGCCAGATCAAGCAGGTGGCGCGCAAGCATGCGCAGGGCCGCATCGTATCGATGCTGGAAGGGGGCTACGATTTGTCTGCGCTGGGTCGCAGTGTGGCTGCGCACATCAAGGAACTGGCAGGCCTGTAACTGTCCCGCCATTCCGGATGAAAAAGGCCGCGTATCAACGCGGCCTTTCGGTTTGCCGGGGCAGGCGGTCAGACAAAGATTTTGACCGACAGCCAGAACAAGCCGGCCGACAGGCCCATTGCGGCAGGCAGGGTCAGCACCCAGGCCAGCAGGATTTTCTTCACCGTGGCGAACTGCACGCCGGTGCCGTTGGCCACCATGGTGCCAGCCACGCCCGAAGACAGCACGTGGGTGGTCGAGACCGGCAGGCCAAACACGTTGGCCATGCCGATTGCGGCGGTGGCCGTGATTTGGGCACTCATGCCCTGAGCGTAAGTCATGCCCTGTTTGCCGATTTTCTCGCCCACGGTCTGTACCACGCGCTTCCAGCCCACCATGGTGCCGAGGCCCAGTGCGAGTGCGACGGCAACGATGACCCAGAAGGGCGCATATTCGGTGGTGGCGGTCAGGTCCTTGCGCAGGTTTTCCAGGTCCTTGCGCTCTTGTGCCGGCAGCGCTGGCAGCTTGGCGACCTTCTTGGCCGTGTCGTCCAGGCACAGCAGGTAGCGGCGCACCTGGGTGCGGCTGTCCGGCGTTAGTTCGTTGTAGTTCTTGATGCCTTCTACCGATTTGAGCAATGCACTGATGGTCGGCATGGTCAGGCTGGCTTCGCAGCGGAACTTGGCCGGCATTTCGCTGCCATTGCCTTTGTGCAGCGACAGGTAGTCGCTCAGCGCGGCACCATTGCGTTCGTAGAACTGTTGCAGGTGCACGGTGGCATCGCGGGTGCGCTCGATCTGGTAAGTGGTGCTGTCCAGATCAAGCACGAATTTGCCCGGTACGATACCAATCAGCACCAGCATGATCAGGCCGATACCCTTCTGGCCGTCGTTGGAGCCGTGCGCGTAGCTCACCCCCATGGCGGAGAGCACCAAGACCAGACGATTCCAGAACGGCGGATGTTTCTTGCCGCTGACTTCGCGGCGGGTATCTGGCGTCTTGTGCATTTTGGCCAGTGGCCACTTGCGCTTGAGTGTCCACAGCAGCAGGCCGGCGATGGCAAAGCCCACCAGCGGTGACACCAGCAGTGCGAGGCCGATATCGATGGCTTTTTGCCAATTGATCGAAGTGGTCAGCGGTGTGCCAAGCATGATGGCGTTCATCAGGCCCACACCAAGGATGGAGCCGATCAAGGTGTGCGAGCTGGATGCCGGCAGGCCGAAATACCAGGTGCCGAGGTTCCACAGGATGGCTGCTGCCAGCAGCGAGAACACCATGGCCAGACCCTGGGTGCTGTTGACATTGATCAGCAGGTCTACCGGCAACAAGTGCACGATGGCGTAGGCGACGCCCAGCCCACCGGCAATCACCCCGGCAAAGTTGAACAGGCCGGACAGCATTACCGCCAGATTGGGCGGCATGGCCTTGGTGTAGATCACGGTGGCGACCGCATTGGCCGTGTCGTGAAAGCCGTTGATGAATTCGAATGCGAGCACGAAAAACAGCGCCAGCGCCAGGCTCAGGCCGATGCCCAAGCTTAGCCCGCTGAAAAGATCGAGCATGGGAAACTCTGTGAAGGATTTGTGACCGCAGGATTATCCCAGAAACCGTGCAGGCTTGTCCGGGATTGCACCAAATCAGGCTGCCAGCCGGCGTGAGGCGGGTCTACGACGAGCAGGACACGCTCAGCGACGTCGCCCAATCTGGTGGCAAGGCAGCATAGTCGGCGTATTCCGGCTGCTCGTCGTACGGGTGGCGCAGGCAGACGAGCAGGCGGTCCACCTCGCCGAATTCGCCACGCTCGGCCGCGCGGATGGCGATTTCGGCCAGATGGTTACGCAGCACGTAGCGCGGATTGGCTTGCTGCATGGCGGTGCGTCGCTGGGCATCATCGCCACCTTCTTGTGCCACGCGCTGCTGGTATTGCGCCAGCCAGCCATCGAATGCAGCCCGATCAACGAACAGGTCGCGCAGCGTGGTGCTGGCGCCCGCTTCGCCTAACGTGCGCCAGAAGTGGGTCCAGTCGGTGCGCGAGGCGTGCATCAGTTCGAACAGTTCGGTCACCAGCGTCCAGTCGCTTTCCTGCCAGACGGCAAAACCGAGCTTGCGGCGTAGCTGCTCGGCAAAAGCGGCCTCGAACAGCGGCTGGAAGCGGTGCAGTGCGGTAATCGCGGCGTCACGGTCGGGCAGCAGCGGCAATAGTGCTTGTGCCAGACAATGCAGGTTCCACAGCGCGATTTGCGGCTGCTGGTTGTAGGCATAGCGGCCGCTGTCATCCGAATGATTGCAGATATGGCCGGCATCAAAGCCATCCATGAAGCCGAACGGGCCGTAATCGAGCGTCAGGCCGAGGATGGACATATTGTCGGTGTTCATCACGCCGTGGCAGAAGCCGACCGCCTGCCACTGTGCAATCAGCGTGGCGGTGCGCGCGATCACATGATCAAGCAGCGCCAGATAGGCGTTGTCGGCGCCGTGGCAATCCGGGTAGAAGTGATTTATGGTCCAGTCGGCCAAGGTGCGCAGCAGTTCGTGCTCACCCTGATAGAAGAAGTATTCAAAATGGCCGAAGCGCACGAAAGTCGGCGCAACCCGCGCGACCACGGCGGCGGTCTCGACCGTTTCGCGCCAGATGCGCTCGGGCGAGCCGGCAATGCCCAGTGCGCGGGTGGTGGGGATGCCCAGGCCATGCATGGCCTCGGAACACAGGTATTCACGGATTGAGCTGCGCAGCACCGCGCGGCCGTCGCCACGGCGCGAGTAGGGCGTCTGCCCGGCGCCCTTGAGCTGGATTTCGTGCAGGGTGCCTTGCACGTCGCATGCGTCGCCGATCAGGATGGCGCGACCGTCACCCAGTTGCGACACGTATACGCCAAACTGGTGACCGCAATACACGCTGGCCAGCGGCTGCGCATCCGTCGCCAGCCGGTTGCCCACCAGATACTCGGCCAGCGCCGGATCATCACCGGCGGCGGCAAGCCCCAGCGCCTGTGCCAGCTCGGCATTCCAGTTCACCAGCTGTGGGCCAGGGAGCGGTGTGGGGGGCGTAGGGCTGTAGAATGCAGCAGGCAATTGGCCAAAGCGCGTGGGGGTGATCAGGTCGGCCAGGGTGTGCATACGCAGCATCGCGCTTGGTTGAGTTGCTCAGTCGGCTATTGTACCCTCGCAACCTTCCGTTCCAGAAACCGGCCATGAGCGAAAAAGCCCCCGTTACCGCCGCCGTGCGCGTGTTGCGCCAGCACAAGGTGGCCTACACCGAACACCTGTATGAGTACGAGGAAAAGGGCGGTACGACCGTATCGGCACGCGAGCTGGGCGTTGATGAACATGCGGTCATCAAGACGCTGGTGATGGAAGACGAAAACCGCCAGCCGCTGGTGGTGCTGATGCATGGTGATTGCGAGGTTTCGACCAAGAATCTGGCGCGTTTGCTGCGCAAGAAGGCTATCCATCCCTGCGCCCCCGACATTGCCAACAAGCATTCGGGCTATATGGTAGGCGGTACTTCGCCCTTCGGCACGCGCAAGGCCATGCCGGTGTATATGGAGCGCAGCATTGCCGCGCTGGAGCGGATTTACCTCAATGGTGGCAAGCGCGGCTTTCTGGTGGGCTTGCCCCCGGCCGACGTGCTTGCCATCCTGAAACCGACGCTGGTCGATGTGGCCAACGCGCACGACGAACAGGAATGAAACGATGAGTGTGTTGCCGGCCATTTTGCATGACCAGATCGTGGCGCTGCTCGACGCGGGCGACCGCCTGTTCGAGCGCGGCGATGACGATGGCGCGCTGAAGAAATACCGCGAGGCCGAAGCGCTGCTGCCGTCCGAGCGCCAGCCGTGGGAGGCCAGCACGCTGGTACTGATCGCCATTGGCGATACCTTGTTCCAGAAGCGCGATTTTGCCGCTGCGGCCGAAGTGTTGCTCGATGCGCTTGACTGTGCCGGTGGCGAGGAAAACCCCTTCGTGCACTTGCGCCTTGGCCAGTGCGCCTATGAACTGGGCGAACGCGACAGCGCCCTCGAATCGTTCAAGGAGGCGCTGGCGCTGGGTGGCAACGACATTTTCGAAGACGAAGACGACATCTATCTGGGCCTGCTGCGCGACATCCAGCGCTGATCCGGCCCGGCTTTTCAAAATACCTGCCGGCGGCGTGGCGTAAAACCAGATCGCAGGCGGGCTCAAAGGCAGAACATGACAGACAGACTGACGACCATCACCACCCGTGGCGGCGATGGCGGCGAAACCAGCCTTGGCGACGGTACGCGCGTGCCCAAGGACAGCATCCGCATTGCTGCGCTGGGCGAGGTGGACGAACTGAACTCGCAACTGGGCGTAGTGCTTACCGAAACGCTGCCGGCAGAAGTGGTCGATTGCCTGACCAAGGTCCAGAACGATCTGTTCGATCTGGGGGGCGAGCTGTGCATTCCGGGCCATGTGGCCATCAGCGAGCGGCAACTGGTGCGGCTGGAAGAGGCGGTCGCCACCTTCAATGCGCAACTGCCGCCGCTGGCCGAGTTCATTCTGCCCGGTGGTTCGCGCGCTGCGGCGCAGATGCATGTGGCGCGCTGCGTATGCCGCCGCGCCGAGCGCACGCTGGTGGCGCTGGACAAGGTCGAGGTGCTGGAGGCCACCGGCATCAAGTATCTGAACCGTCTGTCCGACCTGTTGTTTGTGCTGTGCCGCGTCGCCAACCGTCACGCCGGGCAGCCGGACGTGCTGTGGCAACCCGGGCAAAACCGCTAGGGCCTGTTAACACTTATTTCGCGCTTGCGCTGGGCCGCAAAGAGGTCAGCTACAAGGCACGCAACGCAGGCAATAACCGGTTATTGCCAAGGCGCGTAACGCCGTAGATGGCCTCTTTGCGGCCCAGCCCTGCGGGTTCGGGGTATTTCGGGCGGTTCGCTGCGTTGCAAACCGCTTGCGGTACCCGTACCGCGGCGCGTTCTGCGCCTTGCGCTCCATCCCGAACTACCCCGAACGCAAGCGTGAAATAAGTGTTAACAGGCCCTAGCTTGCTTGCCGGCGCGGCGTGCAGCTATTTGCC